>NZ_SPOZ01000017.1 GCF_004569635.1 Streptococcus sp. LYSM12 | reverse complement strand
ACAGTATGACGAGCGCCTTTTTTACCAAATGGTTTGATAAACAGCTCTTACCCTCTTTGTCAGAGCCACATCTTATTGTGATGGATAATGCCAGCTTCCATCCTAAAGCGAAATTGGATAAGCTTGCTATAGCCAAGGGACATTATTTTCTTCCATTACCTCCCTATTCTCCTGAACTTAACCCGATTGAACAATATTGGGCTAATCTCAAAAACAAGGTTCGGAATCTACTCAGAGCTGGAAAGTCTGTATATGAAAGTTTAGAATACTGTTTATAAACTAAACGACTATACTAAAAGCCTATAATGTATCAATATATTGGTACATCATTTTACAAAAATAAAAGCAGGATACATCCGCACCCTCTCTTTTATCGTTCTATCTGTCAAGTTGCCTTATTTTGTTTTTTCAACAGTTAAAATCTTCACATCATAGCTCCCAACAGGGGTCTGAACAGTGACAACGTCTCCTGTTTTCTTGCCAATGAGAGCTTGTCCAATCGGGCTTTCATTTGAAACCTTATTGGCGAACGCATCTGCACCTGCTGCTCCTACAATCATATAGACTTCTTCGTCTGTCTCGCCTACTTCTTGGATTGTTACAGTTTTACCAATCGCCACTTCATCTGCTGCTACTGCATCGCTATTGACAATCTCTGCATAGCGGATCTTGGTTTCAATCATAGAGATTTGACCTTCAACAAAGGCTTGCTCATCTTTTGCTGCTTCGTACTCTGAATTCTCTGATAAGTCTCCGTAAGAGCGAGCAATCTTGATGCGCTCAATAATTTCAGGGCGACGAACGAGCTTTAACTCTTCTAATTCTTTTTCCAATTTTTCCTTTTCTTCAATCGTCATTGGATATGTTTTTTCAGCCATCTTCTTTTTCTTCTTCCTTTTCCTTTACATTCTGTAATGAAAACAAAATTATGCGGAAAACCACATAATTTTATCCGAGCGGTTGCTCTAATTATTTAGTTTACTATTGACATATTTTTCAACGTTTTGATTGTGCTCTTCACCTGTTGTAGCGAAGTAAACAGCGCCTGTCGTTACATCTGCTACAAAATAATAATGATTCGTTTTGTTGGGAGCAAAAGTTGCTTCAATCGCAGAATAACTTGGGCTATCTACTGGACCAGGCATCAAACCAGTATTCACATAGATATTATAAGGGGAATCAATAGTGGTGTCAATCGTTGTATCTTCTTTCAGGGTCGTCTTTTCCCCTAGCTTATCCATTGCATACAAAATCGCAATATTCGATTGAAGTGGCATGCCAATATTTAAGCGATTAAAAAATACACTAGCGATGTTGCGTCGATCTTCATCCGTTGCTCCCTCTTTCTCAACGAGTGATGCCACGGTCAATAGTTGGTTAACATCAAGACCCTTAGCTGCTAACTGATCGTAGTAAGGCTGGAGACGATCATCCATGGCTGCGATCATGTGTTCAATCAACTCTTCCATGCTTGTATCTGTCGAATAGTCATAGGTCGCTGGGAACAGATATCCCTCCAAGCGATATCTGACACCGCTATTTGAAGCAGGCAAACTTGCCAATAATTTTGGATAGGTCGCCACCATTCGATTGATAAACTCTTCATTTTGAATGGTTTCAAGAAAGGCTTCTTCGGTGAATGGCGTTTTATCTTCCTTATCAGACGTATGAACATTATCTGTGAGTGCTTGAGCGATTTGCTTGATTGTATATCCCTCTATAATCAACACTTTTCCTGCAATTGGCTCCTGCGCTACCGCAGTTCCGCTCTCTTGCAGAGCTTTGGCCAACTGATCCACAGACATGGACTGACTTAAATTGTAGAACCCACTTTTAAAGTTGTTATAGCTTTTTAGTTTTGAATAATAATTGAAAACCATTGCATTTTTAATCAGCTGGTGTTCTTCCAGAATCTGAGCAATCTCCTTTGTAGAAGAACCCTCGGGAATCTCTAGTTGAACCATTTCCGTTGCCCGCGCATCTACTGGCTCTAGACTTGATTTGAGATAGAAGCAAACGGCAATTCCCGTAAGCACCAACAAGAGGATAACAGCTGTCATCACAAATTTCACAATTCGTTTAGCCACAGTATCCTGCGCTTTCCGATTTCGGTCCCGTCTTCGTTTCATATCAGGTTGAGTATCCTCAGAATTTCTACTAGTGTCAGGTGAGATAAGCGTATCTTCCAATAATTCTTTGTCTTTGCTAACAGCTTCTGTCAATGATGGGCGATAAAGAGCCACTGTATCTGCTAGGTCCTCTTCCATCCATTGGTACTCTGAAGTATCAGCAAGAAAATCAGCTCTTTCTGAAACAGATGTTCCTTTGTTCTCTTCTAATTTGCGTAAGATTTTATCTCGGAAACTAGAAGATTGCACATCCTTTTCACGTGCATCTTTTGTCACTAGAAAGCTCCTTTCAAACAGTTACAAGCCATTATATCTTAAAAGCGCTACAAAATCAAGCAGGCTATTACATCATGGACATTTCCAGTACATATCGTACCACAGTTTGCCGCCAAACTGGGATTCAGAAATGCCCAACTCTTCAAATTGATACATCCCGTAGTAAGACAACAGATAGTCTTTACACGTTAAACTAATTCCACGATAATCTCCTTGGACGGCAAGCTCCTTGATAGCTGCTAGTAACAAGGTGCCCACACCTTGTCCCTTGTAAACCTCTGCCACCGAAAGGCTAACAATGGCCAAGTACGGCAACGAACCCACCATTGGCTCAAGTCGTCCAAATAAGTCGTCCGTTACGGTTGCCCGTCCGGTCGGAAGTGTCAAGATGTAGCCTGCTATTTTTCCCTCATCTTCCATGACTAGGCAGGTCTTGCACTCGTGTTCTAGATAAAAGCTTAGAACGTCTTTTGCAATCTGTTCTTCTGGACTAAAATTAGCCCTTTCAATCGTATGAATCTCTTCCAGATCCTCGGGCCTTGTATACCTAATCTGCATGGTCTCCTCTTTCTACTACACACCTATTCCATATAGGAAATATTGTTTATTCTTCGGTAGGGTTGAATCATGTCGTCAAAAAACAAGGGCGTCATCTCAACGTTTCTATTATCTTCGCTTCTCTAACAATCTGATCTGCTAGATACGTCAAATCATCCCTGCTATAAAACGTGATGAAGCCGGCACGATTGTCCCAGCCTCTGTTCCCTATTGAACATTATGAGATAGATTGGAGAGTAGATGTTCAAATGAATACTCGTATGACTGAATATCTCCTGCTCCCATGAAGACATAGACTGCATGGTCATGATCGAGCAATGGGGAGGTATTTTCAAGCGATATAATTCCAGCTTTTTTGGTGATTTTAGCCGCCAAATCCTCAACTTTGACCTGACCATTATCTGTCTCGCGGGCTGAACCATAAATCGGGGCTAGATAAACCGCATCTGCCTCGCTCAAGGCAAGGGCAAATTCGTCCAGTAAGGCAATGGTTCGCGTAAAGGTATGCGGTTGGAAGATAGCCACGATTTCTTTACTTGGGTATTTTTGACGAGCCGCATCAATGGTTGCAATAATTTCAGTTGGATGATGCGCAAAGTCGTCAATAATCACCGTACCATTGATAATCTTTTCCGTAAAGCGACGTTTCACTCCTCCAAAGGTTTTGAGGTGTTCTGCTACCAACTTCAAATCAAATTCCGCAACAAACAAATTCGCAATAACAGCTGTCGCATTCAGGACATTGTGACGACCAAAGGTCGGAATTTGGAACTGACCTAATTCCCGCCCAGCATGGCGGACTTTAAATTGCGATCCCGTCGTTGATGGCTGCAAATCATAGGCTACAAAGTCATTGTCTTCGCCAAAGCCGTAATAGTAAATCGGTGCAGTTGCTGTAATACGGCGCAGTTGCTCATCTTCACCATAAACAAACAAGCCCTTTTGCACTTGCTTGGCATAATCATCAAAGGCATGAAAGACGTCTTCTACACTGGTAAAGTAATCGGGATGGTCAAAATCAATATTGGTAATGATACTGTATTCTGGGTGGTAGGGCATGAAATGACGTTCGTATTCATCTGATTCAAATACAAAATACTGGGCATTTTCTGAACCACGCCCTGTCCCGTCCCCAATCAAGTAGCTGGTATCCGTAATGTTACGCATGACGTGTGCTAAAAGACCTGTTGTTGACGTTTTTCCGTGTGCTCCTGCCACTCCAAAACTTGTAAAGTCACGCATGAATTGACCGAGAAACTCGTGGTAGCGTTTATAAGAGAAACCATTAGCATCTGCATAGGCAATCTCTATATTGTTATCTGGGCGAAAAGCATTTCCTGCTATCAATTCGACATCAGCAGTAATGTTTGCTTTACTAAATGGTAAAATTTCAATCCCTGCTTGCTCAAGACCACGCTGAGTAAAATAGTATTTCTCAACGTCACTTCCTTGAACCTTGTGTCCCATTTGATGCAACATTAAAGCCAAGGCACTCATTCCTGAACCCTTTATCCCAATAAAATGATAGGTTTTTGTCATTCCAATTCCTCTTCCATATGTGTTAGATTTAATTCTTGTGCTAGGCGACGCTCGCGTTGAACCTTGCGTTCGGGGTAATTGTAGACCTGACTTTTCTTCAAAAAGTCGTAGGAATTTTTCTTGACTGGCACCTCTTGTTCCCGATCTTCTTTTTGCAAAGAATAGACCGTTGGCATATCTGCCAAGATATACTCTGTCTGCTGTAGTCGATTAGCCAAGGCAGTCAAGTGAGATACTGGCGGTTTGACCAAAGGAGCCGTTATCGGCTGCTTTTCTGGTAGGATATGGCGTTTTTTTTCTGGATGTAAATAAGAGGCCGAACGCTTCTTCTTCAAATCTTCACGCGCTGTTTCGCGCGCCAACTGCCCTTGCGTCTTGGCTTGTGGTGCAACTGTTCCTTGAGAAGTTGGCTTGTGGTAGCGATCTCTTCGAGAATAAGGACTTGGAGTTGCTTCAAAAAGCGGTGGCAACAAAGCTTCTTCTGTTCCACGTTCTTCTCTGCTATATTGGGAAGTAACTTGACTAGCTCCTTCTTGTCCAAATTCCCTGTCCTGATAAGGTCCTTTGATATTACTAATCAAGTCACCCTCATCGTATAATCTCATTTCAGGATTTTCTCCCACTATTAACTCATCATCAGCTACTAGGGGAAATCTTGTCTGCATTCTCACCATACGCTCTTCCTTTCAAACGACTATTATATCATACCTTACGTGCTTTGACTATCTTTTTCCTTTTGTCTAGTACGAAAGGACTCTTAGATTCCCAAAATTTCCCGAATATCTTCGACTGTCATGCTAGCACGACTTTCATTGCCATCAAGAACAGTCGTCACCAAATGCTTCTTGCTTTCTTGCAAGGCTTGGATCTTTTCTTCAATAGTCCCACGGGTAATCAGACGGTAGCATTCGACTTTCTCTGTTTGCCCCATGCGGTGCGCACGACTAATGGCCTGGGCTTCTACGGCTGGATTCCACCATAGATCAACCAGAATCACGCTGTCTGCCCCTGTTAAATTGAGCCCTACACCACCTGCTTTCAAAGAGATAAGAAAGCAATCCTTGCTCCCTGCATTAAAGGCAGTTGTCATTGTTTGACGGAGATTGGCTGGGGTCGAACCTGTCAATTTATAGCTCGTAATCCCTAGCGCCTCTAACTCTCCCTCAATCATGTCTAACATGGTGCTGAATTGGGAGAAAATCAAGGTACGGTGATTGCCCTCTTTGAGTTGAACCAAGAGCTGTCTCAGACTCTCTACCTTACCACTGTCTCCCTTATAATCTGATATAAAGAGGCCTGGGGTGTCGCAAATTTGGCGGAGACGAGTAATGCCTGCCAAAATTTCCATTTTCTTGCGTTGAATCTCCACTTCGCTTGCAGCCATAATGGTGGACTGCATTTGCTTCAACTGAGCCAAGTAGACCACTTTCTGCTCATCAGTCAATTCATTTAAGACATTGATTTCTAGGAGATCTGGCAATTCCAGAAGTACATCTTCTTTTTTCCTACGAAGGACAAAGGGTTTGATGATACGCGCGACTTCTTGGGCTGACAATTTGGCAAATTTTGTTTTCTTAGGCAATAACCCTGGTAGCACAATTTGGAAGATAGACCACAATTCTGATAGTTGATTTTCAATCGGCGTACCGGAAAGGGCAAAGCAATTTCCTACCTCAAACTCTCTCAAAAGCTGGGCAATCTTGCTCTGGGCATTTTTCATGACCTGGGCTTCGTCCAAAATCAAGTAATCATAACGATTCTGCTGATACATCTCAACATCCTGCCTGAAAGAATGGTAGCTAGTAATGATAATCTGATGTCCTGCACGAATCTGCTCCGCCCGCCTTTCCTTATTCCCATAGGCCACTGCCACATCCAAGTCGGGTGCAAAAGTCTGGCACTCACTCTGCCAATTATAAATCAAGCTCGACGGGGCTAAAATCAAGACCTTTGCATCGGCTCTCAGATGACTACTTAAAAAAGCAATGGTCTGTAAGGTCTTTCCTAATCCCATATCATCGGCTAAAATACCACCGAAACCATGATGATCTAGCATAGATAGCCATTTCACACCTAAGCGCTGATAGTCCCGCAATTCAGCTGTCAGTTGTAATGCAGGTAATTCAAAGGATTCTGGATGCGCCAAATCATAAACCATTTGTTGAAAATCCTTAGAAAAATGAACCGCATCTTTTCCAGCCCAAGTCTGGGCTAATTGGTAAGAGCTTAAGCTATCAAGTGATAGGTGTCCTGCTGATTGATATCGAGCACGCAAACTCTGCAAGGTCTGACTCAAACGCCTTGTTTCCTCATCAAAGACCAAGACCTTTCCTGTCTGACTGGTAAAATGCGTTGCTTCCTCCAATAAGGCAGTTGCTGCTTGTTCAATTTCTTCCTCGGCAATCCCTGTAAAATCAAAGGATATATCAAGCAGGGAGCCTCTCGTTTCCACCCTGATTGTCGGCTGCGTATCAACTATCATTTCTTCTAATTCACTCGATAACACCACCTGACCTAGGGCGCGAAATGTCGGTAGGGTCTGACTGAAAAAACCATACCATTCTGCAGGCTGAAGCCTTGGATGCCGAGCAATAAAGTCTCCTTGAAACCCTGCTTTTTGTATGACTTTCTCTACCTGCGCCAAATGTTGGAAATGATAAGAAAAGGGTAAGAGATTTAAAGCCTCTTTACTCGTCACCTGTCTATGGTCAAAGTCCAAGGTTAAGCGCAGCTCCATCTCACCCCCAGCTTGCAATGAAAAATCAAATTGAGGTCGAAAATCTTGAATGATAAAACGCTTGGGAGCCTTTATATTTCCGACCCGCTGTAACTCTAACAAACTTAGAGCCAAACGTTCTTGATCCTGAAAATCAAATTGGATCGTTTTCTCTCCAGCTTCATTTGGAATCAGTGCCTTGAGCATCGTTAGAATTTGCTCTTGTTTCCTGTCTAAATAGTATAGGCGATTGTCCACTAATAGATAACGCCCTTTGAACAGTTCCCGAAAAGGCTGTTCGTGAATCCGCAACTCAATCATGTATTGGTGGACCACCACTTCAAAGAAATAGCAGTCAGCATGAGCATCAAATGGCAGCACTTGCAAGTCTGTATAAGTATTCATATCGTATTGAAACTCAAAAGACTCCAGTTGTTTCAAAACATCCAACCCCTCTTCAACATTAGAGAGTGGCAGACGTAGATGGCGCCCATAGTGAACCAATATCTCCAAGTTCTCCACTTTCTTGCTAGGAAGTAAGCGCCACAAAAAGGTCACTAGGTCTTGACTAGCTGCATCAAACTGCTCAAAGGTAATCTTTTCATAGTATTGCTTCCCAATCTGATAGTAGCCTCCCTTTTTCAAGGTCTGCAAGAAAGCACCAATATCACGGATAATATAGGCTCTTGGTTCAGCACCACGCTGGATCTTCAAGGTCCAATCAATATTGTGGTCAAAGAGCATTATCTGCCCTTCAACTGCTAGATGATACTGAATGCCGACTTCTTGCATCCCCTCTAACAGATCATCTAGAAACAGTCCGCCAAAATAAGTTCTGCGGATCGTTTCTTCGTGCTCTTCTTTATCAGCAGACAGTTGTTCTTCCAGGAGCTTTCCCTCAGCATCATTTTTCAAAAAATATTCAGTCGCAGCCAGATGCTTACAGTAGCCCTTTTGGGGAAAAACATCACAGCTACAAGACAACTTCGTTTCTTCTAAAGAAAAGCAAAAATCCTCTTCTTCAATCTTAAAAAAGAGCTGTCTAGCTTCTAACTGTTTAAACGCTACTTGTCCTCTTTCATAGAGCAGAATTCCCTCTTGACGAATCCACCCTGGCATCAATCGACCCATATATACTCCTTTATGCTATCTCTTCATTATAGCATAGATTGAGCAATAATGCTTCTGCTCTTACCGTCATTTTTACAGAAAAGAAAGACTGCCCTACCATTTCTCTAAAAAAGATTACTGACGAAGCCTGTAGAAACACTCATGGATAGTTTGAAGTAGAAACTATGGTCATTGCTGGAATCATCTGAAAAAGTCATTGATTAGAATAAGGCAGCAAACAAATAGCATTGGCATAAAAGAGCCCAGCTATCTATTAACTTAGAAAAACGATTTCAAAAAAGACTTGTATTGAATAGGGTATTGTGTTATCCTATAGTAAAATGGGTATTTTCCAAAACTTGTAATATAGATTGTTCGAAAGAAGTCCTTGACGAGTAGGCTCTTTAGACGGTAATGGCAATATTATTTCTAAATAGATGGAGAGAGATGATGTTTAAAACAGCTACATTATTTGAATTTGAGTTTCAGTACCATGCAGAAATGGCATGTTTTTGTGATGAAGAGAGGGGAAGAGTCACTTTTCTTTCAAAGAATTATGATGAAATCCATTTGACGATTGAACTGGAGAATGGACACTTGGTATTTCATCCCAGATGGAATGTGAAGATTAAAACCGTTCAGGGAACGAGTAAAAAATATGTGATTGATATCAATTTCCCAGACGAAGAGATGAACCTTGATGATTGTCCCATGGTTACGGAAAATTAGAAAGCATGAGAAAGGCACACCTTTAAAAGATGTGCCTTTTGATGATGATATAGCCGTTTGGTTTATTTTTAGTACTAGGCAAGGAGTCGCAGGTAGTTGAAATAGTTGATAACTATTTCAAGTGACAGATAAGAAAAGTGTAACTTTTCTCAATGGTACAGCAAGACGAGTGAACGAAGTAATAAAAATAGAAACGAAATGACTATAAAGAGTGGGAACTGCTAGCCCTCTCGCTGTCTATCAAGGTTATTTCCGCTTACGAGCAATCAAATGAATTGGTGTCCCTTTAAAGACAAAGGCCTTGCGGATTTGATTTTCAAGAAAGCGCAGATACGAGAAGTGCATAAGCTCTTCTTCGTTCACAAAGATGACAAAGGTTGGAGGCTTGGTAGCTACTTGAGTCGCATAGAAAATCTTGAGACGTCTCCCCTTATCCGTCGGCGTTGGGTTAATCGCAATCGCATCCATCATCACATCGTTCAAGACAGCAGATGAAATCCGTGTCTGTTGGCTTTCACTAATCTCTTTGATCATAGCTGGTAGCTTGTGCAGGCGTTGTTTGGTTAGGGCAGACACAAAGATAATCGGCGCGTAAGACAAATACTGAAATTGATCTCTGATATCTGCTTCCCAATTCTGCATGGTCTTATTATCTTTTTCAAGGGTATCCCACTTGTTCACAACGATTATCATCCCTTTTCCTGCTTCATGAGCAAATCCGGCAATCCGCTTATCATACTCGCGAATCCCCTCTTCAGCATTCAAGACCATGAGCACCACATCTGAACGGTCAATGGCACGCATGGCACGCATGACAGAATATTTCTCAGTATTTTCATAGATTTTTCCAGACTTGCGCATACCAGCGGTATCAATCATGGTAAATTCTTGACCCTCGCTATCTGTAAAGGCCGTATCAATCGCATCACGGGTCGTACCCGCAAGGGGGCTAGCTATCACACGCTCCTCCCCCAAAATAGCGTTAATCAAGCTTGATTTGCCAACATTTGGACGACCAATCAAGCTGAACCGAATCATGTCTGAATTTTCTTCTTCTATCTCAACTGGTAGATTGTTCACAATGGCATCAAGTACATCTCCTGTACCAATCCCGTGAACAGATGATACTGGATAGGGGTCTCCCAATCCCAAAGAATAAAAATCATAGATATCATTACGCATTTCAGGATTGTCGACTTTGTTTATCACTAAAATAACAGGTTTATTGGTCTTATAAAGAATTTTCGCTACATACTCATCAGCGTCTGTCACACCCTCCTTGCCTGAGACGACAAAGACGATGACATCTGCTTCACTCATGGCGATTTCTGCCTGATGTTTGATTTGCTCCATAAAGGGCGCATCAACATCATCAATTCCTCCCGTATCGATAATACTAAAATGGCGGTTGAGCCACTCAGCTGTTGCATAGATACGGTCGCGGGTTACACCCTCTACATCTTCTACAATAGAGATGCGCTCGCCCGCAATCCGATTAAATAAGGTCGATTTTCCAACGTTAGGACGCCCCACGATGGCAATAGTTGGTAGAGCCATTGCTCCTCCTTTTCTACAATAAATGTTTTTCTCTCAAAAGTGTTTTTGTTTCTGGGTGTTCTGCCTGACCAAACTGGGCAACCAAACGTTCAGACCACGTTTCTTTCTGTCTATCGCCTGCGTAGTTTGATTGGATTTGATCATAAGTAAGAATCGTCTCCACACCTTGTTCTTGATATTCTTCATGAAAGACGATAGCTTCTTGCGGTAAACGTGGCTTGACTGGAAAATGCTGGTTGGGCTTTCCTAGTGCAATGCAAAACACAGGATAGGTGTAAGCCGGCAATTTAAACAAATCTGCGATGCCTCTTGCTTCATGGCGAATCATGCCAATAAAAACACCGCCATACCCCAAACTTTCGGCTGCAAGCATTGCATTTTGTCCAGCTAGTGCTGCATCAACAGAGGAAATCAACAGATTTTCTGTTCCTTTGGCATCAAAGGTTGTTTGATGCAGTTCGGCAGCCTTACTCGCCCGGTTATGATCACCTACAAAGAGCAAAATCGTATCTGCCTCTACTATTGCAGGCTGGGGCGTTAAGGTATACAAGGCTTCTTTTTTTTCTTTTGAACGCACCACTACAATCGAATAGGACTGAAAATTTTTCCAAGTCGAAGCCGCACGACCTGCACTAATAATCGCATTCAAATCTTCATCTGAAATCGGTTTATCAGTAAATCTACGGACGGAACTATGTGCTAACATTAAATCAATGATGTCATTCATCGGCGGTTCATCCCTCCTAACTGTAGTTCAGTGGCCAAAAATCGAATGCGTTCCATAACCCGCTTGGCCTGCCAAGTCTCATCTCCTGAGCGACCCGCTGCAAAGTGCCGTTCCAAATCTGCAAAGGAAAAATTCGAGGTAAAGAAAGTCGGCAGGTTTTCCTGCATTCGATGCTGCAAGATGACCTGAAGGACATCATCACGTACCCATGAACTATGTTGTTCTGCTCCAATATCATCTAAGACCAAGACTTGGGCTGTCTTAATCACATCAATCTTTTCTTTCACCAAACCCTCTCCAATAGCATTTTTGATCTCAACAACAAAGGTTGGATAATGGAGCATAGTGGTAGACAGCTGGTGGGTCTTGGATAGAAGATTGGCTAGAAAAGCCATCAGATAACTTTTCCCAACACCAAAATTTCCATAGAGATATAGTCCCTTGTTGTCTTGACCGACCTGTTTGACAAATTCAGTAATCGCTTTTGTGACCTCTACACGATTTTCATCTGTGAGATCTACATCGGCAATCGTAATATTTTTCAAATGAGCCGGAAGATTAATCAGCTGAATGCGATTTTTAACCGCTTCTGCCTTGCGGTATTCAAGCAATTCAGCCGTCTCCAAATAGGACACATCTGCGTACCCCTCATTCATGATGAGAAGAGGTTGATAACCGACCGCAGTATAGGATTCATCTTGATGAAGAAATTTCTTACGCTCGGTTACATATTCAAAAAACTTGGAAATCGAACGGGTAATCTCTTCCTCTGTTAATTGGTGCTGATAGATAAAATCAGCTACTTCCTTATCCCGAATAATCTCTTGATAGAGCTCTTGATAAGACTTTCTTTCTGATTCAGTCCCTTGAGGTACCCTGTCTTGAATAGCTTTCATCTATCCCTCTCCTCTCATTTCCATGGCCTCTAATTCACGATAGAGTGCAGCTAGTTCGGCTTGACCTTTTGCTGTCTGCTCGGTTTTCACTTCCTGCTTACTCCACTCAGGTACGTTGCTCTTTGGCGCTTGCTTAGTCTGCTTCTTGTGACTTGGTTTCTTACTCTCTCGCAAATGATAGACTGCCTGCTCTGCGCTTCGAATCTCCTTGTAGGAAAAATCGTTCCCCAATTTCAAGGCATAGGCCTCTTGTAAATTAGCCGAATCAACCTTATTAAAGGTATAAAGGACAATTACATTGATGACCTCATCCAATAAGCCCAAGTCTACTAATTGCTGCAAGCATTTGCGTTCTGACATGGTGACTGCCGCCTTGCGCGCTTCTTTTAAAAACGTTAAAAACTCGAGTGCAGTCTTGGATTTACTTTCACGTACAATGACCTGCTCCTGGTTGGTCAGACTAGTAGTGACAGGTTCTGCCTCCACCTTTTGCTCCATACGCTTGATTAAAATCACATGAGCATGAGCTGTTTCTTTTGCAACTTTATAAGTCTGTAGCCAGTCCCAGCCATTTGTTTCAGCCAAGTGATACAGAGCAATCACATCATTTGTCTCATTTTGAAACCGCAGTTGATCGCGGGCCATCATGGTCTTAAAAGCCTGCAAATCAAAACTCGGTGCAGCAAGAGGAGGAATCGAAAGCTCCCCATCAATGGTAAAAACATCTGAAAAATTCTTGGTTACCTCAGTGTCTGATACTGGTCTTGAAACCGTCCATTCCTCAACTGCCGGCTCTCCGATTTTCTTGGTCAGGAGTTTTTGATAGAGGGGATTGTTCAAAAAGGCTTCCTTTGCTAAGGGCTCAATCAAGCGAAAAATAATAGCATTGTCCTTTTGATAGACAGCAAGCAAGCCCATGGCTCCCAGTACATCTAACGCCTTTTCCAAGCGATTAAGACCCATATTGACATGGTTTAAAATTCGGCTAAGGGCATACTTACCTGCCCCATGGTCATAGCCAGCCCACAAAAATTGATAGACCGCTGCTGCATCCTGCCCAATAATTGGTTGATAACAGAGAATAAAACTGAGCCAATTAGGACTTATCGCATTCTTTCGCATGTAAGAATATAGATCGTTTGGTTTCATGTGCTGTCCTATCTTCTTGTCTTGCTGCCCTTGGTGATTTGTTTGAGCAAGTTTTCCAATTCGCCCACATCTTTAAAGGAACGATAGACAGAGGCAAAGCGGACATAGGTAATCTCATCCAGCTCAACCAACTCTTCCATCACTAGATTTCCAATCAAATCACTTTCAACTTCGCTATCGCTATGGGCACGAACTTTTTGCTCAATCCGATTGACCACTTCTTCAATTTCACTACTGGAAACGGGGCGTTTTTGGGCAGAGCGAATAATTCCATTAAAAATTTTCTCACGGGAAAATTGTTCTCGGGTTCCATCCTTTTTCACGACAACCAAGGTTTTTTCTTCAACGCGTTCATAAGTGGTAAAGCGATGACCACAGTTTTCACACTCTCTTCTACGGCGAATGGTATTTCCATCTTCTGCCTGACGGCTATCAACAACACTTGATTTTATACTGGTACATTTGGAGCAACGCATACTATCTCTCCCATTCTATCATGATGACTTCATTGTATCATATTTCACAGGATAATAAAAGGGAGCAAGACCCAACTCGCTCCTTGCAAGAAAAGTTCTAAGAATAGTTTCTAAAGGCTCTATTCATCAGCCTTTTCTGCTATTTTTCAACCACCATTCCCATACTTCTTGATAACCTTTCACAGCAAACGGAAGCATAACAAAAACATAGGGATAAACGTACTGGCTCTTGGTCTCCCACAATAAGTGAAACAACACCCCTCCTGCCCAGTAGACATAAGCATAATATTCTATCGGCAGACGCTTCCAAGGAGATGCTACCATTAAAAATACCAAAGCTCCTCCATACAACAAAATTAAGTAAGCATGGGTATAATGGTAAAATAAACGATAGACTAGACCGCCATGATAAAGACTCTCTATTCCCTCCCCTTTCAGCGGACGCTGTTGGAGTTTACTTGGTCCTGACCAAATAGACTGAAAGGTGGATTCTGTCCAAGTCGTCACAAATTTTTTCAGAAAAAATCGCCCAGCATAGCTCGGAGTCTCCACAAAGTCCTGCACTCGATTCGTAATCTCTAGCTTAGCGGCTTGCGTAATTTTTTCCTCATCTCCTTCATAGCGATCATAGACCTGTCTCACATATTTATTGTACCAACCTCCTTGGCGGAGCTCTGTTTGGGTATCTTGTAATCCCATTGCCAGCCATGTTATCTTGGGGTTTGGAGCAAAATGAACTTGTCCCATTCTCTCATAATAGTAAACCGTTGCCTTATTTAATCCAAGGGAACCTATTAGAAGAGGAAGCAATAGTCCAAGTAACAGAGGCTTGCGACGACGTAGACATTCTAATAGTAAGATCACCGCCACGGCTACTAGCAAAATACTATTATTATTCCGAATCCAGTACGATAAAGACAAAAATAGACTAGCCAAGAGAGCAGATTGGAGATGTTGTTCCTGCAAATAGCGATAGAAATACAAAAGACCAAAACTAGCTGCACAGAGACCATATACCAGACCATAAACAAAGAACATGTTAAAAAATTGGGGTAAAAAGGCAAAGAGAGCCAGAATCGTATACCAGCTGACCCTTTCTTTTCCAAACAGCTCTTCGCTTAATTTCCAATTCGCATAATTAATCCCTAGGATAGCCAACAGATTTAAAAAATAAAAAATCCGCACACTTGCTCGCGGTAACACGAACAGCACTATCCGCTCCAGACTGACGAGTCCCAACTGATGAGGATAGCGATTCAAATAAGCTCCTGCCTGTAAAAAACGTGTATCTCCCTTGTTTAACAAAGAAGCTGCCCTCCAGACTGAAGCTGCATCATCTCGTAATTGAGCTGGTAGAGAAAAGAGTAAGACGAAACCTGCCAATACATAAAGGGCAGACAAGAGGATAAATAATTGACGACAGGATAAGGTCCTCCGGAACTTAGATAATAGCCAGCCGACGAAGCAAACAAGTAGTACAGACAGGGCTGTCCAAACACCACTGAAGCTGAGTCCGACCCATTCTTTGTAAGGCAAATAGATGACCGCCTGAAATACTAACGTAGCCACAACTAGGGGCAGAAAAAGCAAGCGGGCTCCGTAACCAATCGTGCCCTGCAGGATACAATAGATAGATTTTTGTAGTTTCGATAACATCTTTCATTCTTTCTATATAAAAGAGCTAGAGATCCACCCTAAACTCTTCTTGTTTCTTTTTATAGTCTTTTAGTTTACTTTTAGCGCTAGGCAAGGAGCTGCAGGCTGTACTGGAGTACGGCAAAGCGAGTGAACGACCTAACAAAAGATAAACGAAATGACTATATCCTGTATTCGTAGCTCATCGCCTAACTATCTTCGGGGGAGCCCTTGTTCTTACGTCCCTTGTTTCTTACTTCATCAAATGCCAGTCAAAAGTCCAGCTTCCATTCTATATAAGCGATCACATACGGCTAAAACCTAGCACAACTGTTCAGCTTTCGCCACTTACAGACTAGCTATCCTAGCTCTTGGAACTACTGAATAGAAGTTTTCTCTGTAACTTCATATGTAGCTCCTACGTCAAATATCCTGTGTTTCATAGCTTCTATAGCCGTTTCGTTTACTTTAGCACTAGACAACGAGTCGCAGGTCGTACTGGGGACAGTCATTTTTTCACGGATTCACATCTTGTGTCATTGAACCCGGGCTACGAGCTGTGCAAAAAAGAAACGCAACTGTTGCAACTTTAGTTGCTTACAGGTGTGGTTACCTTTAGGTATAGGTTTCCTGGAGTCTACAGACTCTGCGTCAACCTCCTATTTTTATCTTGCTCGCTTTACGGCTTTTGTATCTTGATGTAATTGAACGTGGGCTAAAAGCTCGGAAAAAAGATAAATACTCCTAGAAGCAGGAGCTTCTTCGTCGTATTTCCTATTTTTACCGTAGCTGTTGCAGGCTGTGCCTGCTTTATAGATACGGATGCCCTTTGGGTACATTCGCTTTTTACACGCCCTTGTATCTTGATGTAATTGAACGCGGGCTACTACTCTTTAACAAAAAGACCAATCTCATCGGTTGCAAGACAACCTGCTTCCATTGCCTATTTTGTCTAGGAGTTGCTTCACGCCCTCGTATCTTGTTTTTTCTCAAGCCTTGCATAAGTCCATTCTCGCACAAGGCGATAAATCACTGCAAAAATAGGGGTGAAAAAGACCATGCCCAACAAGCCAAATAAATTTCCACCAATTAAGGCTGCAGCAAGGGTAAAAAGGGTAGGTAAGCCAACTGATTGTCCCACCACTCGAGGATAGATGACATTTCCTTCAATCAACTGAATAAGCTGGAAAAGAATAATTGACCAGAGGGCCAACCAAGGATTTTGTACGGATATAAAGAGGGCGCTAATGATACAGGCAGAAAAAGGACCAATGTACGGTACAAACGACAGCACTCCTGATAAAATCCCTGCCATTCCCGCATAAGGAATGGAGAAAATAGAATAGCTAACAAAGACCAAGGCTCCAATAATGACCGCCTCTATAATCTGACTCATCAAGAACCGATCATAAGTTTCAATAATAACCTCTCCAATATAGACAATGATACGCACCACTCTTTTAGGGAAAAAAGCATACAGCAACTTCCCTGTCATGTCTTGCAAATGTTCCTTGCTCCCAAGGATACTTAAGGTAATAAAGAAAGCCATGATTAAGGTCAGGATATTTGAAAAAATAACAGTCACATTATTAGCCAATCTTGCAAGAAAAGCTGCAGCAAAGCCTGATAACCTAGACCAATCTGTAAACTGAGCTACGTAGCTGTTCAAGCGACTGCCCAATTTGCTAGACAAGAAGCCACTGTCCTGCAAGGTTTGAATAAGCTTTGGAATGGCCTGATTGGTAACCGACACCAACTCGGACACGGTTGAAACCAAGGTTGGCAAGATAATCACCACTACCCCTGTCACAATCAAGCTAAAAACAATCAAGACCCCGATGATTGCCAAGGAACGCTTGCTTTTTCGCAGAAACGACACCTTTTCAATCACGTCTTCTAGCTTCTTCATCGGAACGTTCAAAATAAAGGCAAAAATCGCCCCGATGAACAAGGCATGCATGCTAGATAGCAAGACCTTGATAGTGCTGTAAATATCTGAATAGTTTAACACTGCTAACAAAACCAAGGCTCCAAAGCTAATCAACAGCAGTTTCTCTTTAAATGAACTCCGCTTCATCTTTTCATCTCCTCTTTATCCTAATCCTTTCTATGATAGCATAATTTGAAGAAAAAGTCTGGAAATGATAACCCTGCAAGCGTCATCTACATAAACATGCAATTTCTAACGAAGTAGCTCCTGAGCCAACTCATGGAAATAAGAAGAAACCCCTATCTCTGCACCTAACCTCCAAGCATTTACCGAACGGTTAAAAATTTCCAATCCTCATTTGCGAATCTAAGGTTTCATCATACTGTCCTTAGCAACTACCATGCTAGGCTAAGCTAAAGGACCCGTCTCGTCCACTGCATGGTATCCTATCAACATCTGACGAAAGGAGCGCGACAGGTAGCCGTTGTTCCTCATTGCTTATCGTCTTTTAGTCTGCTTTTAGTATTAGGCAGCGAGGAGCTGCAGGCTGTACTAGAGTACGGCAAAGCGAGTGAACGAAGTCATGAAAGATAAATCAATGACGATACATTCTGGGTTCGGACTGAAACAGTCTATCCCCAAACCATTTTTCTCCCGTCCCCGCACAAGTTGATAAGGGTAGGTGTGGAGTGGATAAAGTGAACAAATACGAGTGAAAAGCTGCGTGGAGGTTTTAGCCTATTCCCTTTGATGCAAAAGGAACAGCGTTTCATTTCCAACTTTCAATGACAGGGTAGCCATTGCAGCAATCAACCGTTGCGCCGAGGCGTTTAGGTGAACCCTAAAAAATGGAACTAAACCTTTTATAGTCTTTTAGTTTACTTTTAGTACTAGGCAACGAGTTGCAGGCTGTACTGGAGTACGGCAAAGCGAGTGAACGAAGTCATAAAAGATAAACGAAATGACTATAAAATAAGGATAGGGAAGCTAGCCTCCTCTACACCAAAGGTAGAACGACCATTCCACAAGGTGAGGAAAGGCTGGAAGACGTTGGTGTTAGATGAGTATGAAACACTAGAAATAAAAAAGTGAGCTCAAACGAGACTAGAACATCTCGATGAACCTCACTCCTCTTTTAATGTTATTCCTCCCGCATGGCATAGCCCACACCGCGGACGGTTTTGATATAGGATTCTTGACCTGGTAGGTCTAGTTTCCCACGCAGGTAACGAATATAAACATCTACAACATTGGTCCCAGCCGTAGCTTCGTACTTCCAAACCCGGTCTAAGAGTTGTTCTCGGGTCAAGGTTTCTTGACTATTCATCAAGGTCGCAAGGAGGTCATATTCTCTGCGGGTCAAGGTTATCAACTCCGAACCACGAGTGACTGTCCGATTTTGAAAATCAATCTTCAAATCCCGATAGGCAGCTTGAAGTTTAACCTGCTTGCAATGCTCATCAATATAATCCCGTCCTCTAAAAATAGAGGTCACCTGTTCAACCAAATCACTGATGATAAAAGGTTTGATGATGTAAGAAACGGCGTAACGTTGGATATCCGCACCATACTTTTCTACATCCTCACTATCAACGACCACAATCATGACTGTAGTCGGCTTCATTTTGATCAATTCTGTTGCTAATTCATGGCTAGACATGTCTGACAGACGAAAGCTCATAAGAATCAAATCAAAATCTGTCTCATGGGCAAGTTGGAGCGCTTCTTTTCCCGTAGAAGTATAGTCGACTAAATAGTCTTTTTTTTGCAACTCCATGGACACAAAATGAGATAGATTACGCTCACGACCTGCAATTAAGATTTTTTTTACCATAGATTATTTTTCATCATACCATGAATAATGGAAGATTCCTTTTTTATCCTTACGCTCGTACGTATGCGCTCCAAAGTAGTCACGTTGCGCTTGGATGAGATTAGCAGGTAGATTTTCAGCACGGTAACTGTCAAAGTAAGTAATCGCTGCTGAGAATGTTGGGACAGGAACACCTGCTTGTACTGCTAAGGTTACCACATCACGAACGGCTTGTTGATACTTGGCTGTTACATCGAGGAAATACTCGTCCAAAAGGAGGTTGGCAAGATCCTCATCACGCCCATAGGCATCTGTAATCTTTTGCAAGAAACGAGCACGGATAATACATCCTGCACGCCAGATTTTCGCAATTTCCCCAAATGGTAAGTTCCAGTTGTTTTCCTTAGAGGCTACACGTAATTGAGCAAAACCTTGTGCGTAAGACATGATTTTAGAGAAGTAAAGAGCTTGGCGAATTTTTTCAATCAACTCAGCCTTGTCTCCCTCATATTTGAACTCGGCTGGTTTTGGCAAGACCTTGCTGGCATGTACACGCTCTTCTTTGTAGGTTGAAATATAACGAGCAAATACAGATTCTGTAATCAATGATAATGGCACACCCAAATCAAGTGATGATTGACTCGTCCATTTACCAGTTCCCTTGTTACCAGCTGCGTCAAGAATGTAGTCAACAATTGGCCCCTCTTGCCCTTCATCGTCCTTGCGTTTTAAGATGTCTGCAGTAATTTCAATCAAGTAGCTATCAAGCTCGCCCTGGTTCCATTCAGTAAAGATGTCTGCCATTTCATCAACAGAAAGACCAAGCAAATGTTGCATCAAATCATAGCTTTCTGCGATTAACTGCATATCACCATATTCAATACCGTTGTGGACCATTTTCACGTAGTGACCTGCACCATCTGGGCCGATATACGTCACACATGGTGCACCGTCTTCAGGAGCCTTAGCAGAAATTTCTTCCAAAACATCTGCCACTAAATCATAGGCTTCTTTTTGTCCACCTGGCATAATCGACGGACCTTCAAGCGCTCCTTTTTCACCACCAGAAACTCCTGTTCCGATAAAATTAATACCTGAATTTGCAAGTTCTTTCGAGCGACGAATGGTATCTTCATAGAAAGTATTTCCACCGTCAATCAAGATATCTCCCTCATCAAGATGTGGTAACAATGCTTGAATGGTCGCATCTGTACCAGGACCTGCCTGCACCATAAGCATGATACGGCGTGGTTTCTGAATTGATTGTACAAAACTTTCTACATCGTAACTTGGAAGTAATTTTTTTCCTGGATTGCTGGCAACAACGTCTTTTGTCTTGTCTGCTGAACGATTGTAAATTGCAACAGTATAGCCCCTTGATTCTACATTAAGTGCAAGGTTGCGTCCCATAACAGCCATTCCCACAACACCAAAATTTGCTTTTGTCATGAATATTTTACTCCTATTTCTTAATATCCTTTTCATTATACAATGAAATTGACCCATTGACAAGATTTTTCCAATTTTCTGTCAATTTCATTCTTCTTCAAAAAGCCCTTGTAATTGGGCAAAGGGGCTATTTGCTTCCTTTTTTTCTTGAGCTACTGTCGTATACTCCTCTTCTGTCATCATAGTCCAATGATGACCTGACGGCAGGTCTTGACCTGCTTCTTCCTCAGGTGTCAAAACCTTGAGCGGAATCTGTAAGAGGATATTGTCTGCTACACTTTCTGCAAGTACAATCACATCTTCTTCAACGACCAGTACCAAGTCTTCTTCCACTATATCTTGGGCTTTCAAAGCCTGTTCATCTGCCACGAAGATTTCCTGCACTGGAAAAGATTCGGAAAGAAGGACTGGTTCCATGGAGCGACTTGAAGCGAGAGTGATATCGTAGGTCATTTGATAGTTCAGAAGAAAGAATCCTGCTTCAAAACTGACCTGTCCTACCACCTTAATGGGGGAAACGGCTAGAATATCAGCATTTCGTTCCATCAACTCAGCCGTGAGTTCAAGGGTTTCTTCAAAAGAAATGCCGTCTGATTTTTTTTGAATATCTTGGATATGAAACATCTCTTCTCCCTTAGTTCACATGCTCAGTAATGTAATGGTACACTTGCTGACCAGCAATCGCCCCATCTCCAACTGCCGTTGTAATCTGGCGCAACTGTTTTTGACGAATATCCCCAATCGCAAAGATACCTGGTTGACTTGTTGCCATTTGCTCATCGGTCACAATCCAGCCTTGTTCATCGGTAATACCCAAGTCTGCTACCACCTCCGTCATCGGATCAAGTCCTACGTAGATGAAAATACCACCAAAGGTATGAACTGTTTCTTCTCCTGTCTTCACGTTTTTAATCAAGACTTCTTGCACCTTGATATCGTCACCCTTGATTTCTTCAACTACACTATCCCAGATAAACCGAATTTTATCATTGGCAAAGGCACGTTCTTGGATGACCTTTTGGGCACGCAATTCATCACGGCGGTGTACAATGGTTACAGTATTTGCAAGCTGGGTCAAGTAAAGGGCTTCTTCAACGGCAGAATCACCACCGCCTACCACCAGCAAGTCTTGTCCGCGAAAGAAAGCTCCGTCACAGACAGCACAATAAGACACACCGCGACTATTGTAAGTATCTTCTCCAGGCACTCCTAATAAACGGTGTTGAGCCCCCATAGCAAGGACAAGAGTATGGGCTTCTAAGGTTTCATCTTCTGTTACCACACGCTTGACAGGTCCCTCTGCCTCCACACGGACTACCTGACCATAGAGGTGTTCGACACCAAATTTTGCAAGCGGTGCAAACATTTTTTCAGCCAAGTCAGGACCACTAATATGGTCATAACCTGGATAATTTTCAATCTCTGCAGTGTTGTTCATTTGTCCACCATAAATGCCACGGTCTAAAAGAGCCACTTTTAGATTGCTCCGTGCAGCATACAAAGCTGCTGTCATCCCTGCAGGACCTGCTCCAATAATAATTGTATCGTACATCTTCTTTCCTTCTTTCTATACTCTTAGCATTAGCAAGATGCCCACAACCCCAAAAGACAAAATGGGAATGGTCATCACGTTGATAATTAATAAATCAAAGAGAACTTCTTGGCGTTCTTGCATGGTTCTGTCTTTTTTCTTGATTAGGCGGAATAAGAACCAACCTAGGCTAGCCAAAATCATCAAAACTGCTGCAATCAACAAGCTCTTCATATAAAGGCCCAGTATCATTTGTAACATCTGTTTTCCTATTTCTTTCACTTTATTAAAATCTGTACAGCTCACGACTCCCATTCAAGGAAACCTCTGACACTTGCCATCGTTTGTTTTTAGGAAGTGACATTCGTGCTAGAGCCTTTTCGTTTGCTTTTAGTCCTAGGCAATTGTACTAGAGTACGGCAAAGCGAGTGAACGAAAGAATAAAAGATAAATGAAATGACTCTACCACTCTCTGATAGCATGAAACACAGGTATTCCAGCTTTAACCGGTTACAGCTGTGACCACCTTTAGGTTCCATTTCATTAGGTGGATGCCAAACGGTAGCTAGCTGTTCCCCCTCATTTCACGTATAACGAATCTTGCTTGCCTCAAAGACAGACTTCCTTATGTTCATCGAACACTGTATCAGGCTTTTATTTTTCAGTCGCTTTTTTTTACGCTCTCGTATCTTGATTAACTGAACTCGAGCTAAGCCCTGTGTGAAAAAGAGACGCAACTGTTGCAACTTTAATTGCTTACAGGTCTGGCTACCTTTAGGTATAAATCTTCCTAGCTCTAAAGGTATAGCATACCTTTGGTGGTGGGAAATAGACGGTTGCGGAGCAAACGCTCCCTAGGAAGTAGGCTGAAAACCTCCACTGGAGCTTTTCACTCGTCAAATTTCCTATTTTCACTTTGGACTTTTAACGCTCTCGTATCTTGATTAATTGAACTCGAGCTAAGCCCTGTGTGAAAAAGAGACGCAACTGTTGCAACTTTAGTTGCTTACAGATGTGGCTACCTTTAGGTATAAATCTTCCTAGCTCTAAAGGTATAGCATACCTTTGGAGGCGGGAAATAGACGGTTGCGGAGCAAACGCTCCCTGGGAAGTAGGCTGAAAACCTCCACTGGAGCTTTTCACTCGTCAGATTTCCTATTTCACTTTGGGCTTTTAACGCTCTCGTATCTTGATTAATTGAACTCGAGCTAAGCCCTGTGTGAAAAAGAGACGCAACTGTTGCAACTTTAGTTGCTTACAGATGTGGCTACCTTTAGGTATAAATCTTCCTAGAGTTTAATAACTCTGCGTCAGATTTCCTATTTTCACTTTGGGCTTTTAACCGCTCTCGTATCTTGATTTAAAACGTTTGGCGCTTGGCTTTACGCTCTGCCCGTCCTTTGGCACGATTTTCAATTCGCTTGGTCTTCCGACGCTTTTCATCAACAGCCCACTGAATTTTCTTCTTATATCCCGGCTTAATTTTTTTCTTTTTCTTTTTGACCAGGCCAATCATTTCAAGGTCTAATTTCTCTCTTGACTTTTCCCGATTGGCACGGCGGTCACGGTCATAGGTGTCTTGGAATTCACCAGCCTTAATCATCTTAGGCACAAAGCAGATGTTGAGTTTTTCAAGTTCACGAATATCTGCATCATCACTCGGTTGATAAAGGGTAATGGCAGTTCCTAGTAACCCGTTACGACCTGTCCGTCCTACGCGATGTACAAAGAAAGACAGATCCTGAGGAATAGCATCATTGATGACATGACTAACCCCCTCAATATCAATCCCCCGCGCTGCCAAGTCAGTTGCAACAATGTATTCAAATTCCAGATTCTTGATCTGATTCATCATCCGTCTACGTTCCCGCGGTGGAATATCCCCATGAATTTTTGCCACGCGCAAACCGTTGGCTCTCAAGAAGCTGTGCAATTCATCTGCCCGTGACTTCGTGTTGACAAAAATCATGGCTAAGTAAGGTTGTATCAGCTTGGTAATGTCCAAGATGAGGGCATTTTTATCCTGTCCTTTCGTCGAAATCAGCCAGTTGTCAATCGTATCGGCAATCACCGTCTGCGTCTTAATCTGCTCGATGACTGGATTTGTCAAATATTTCTTTAAAAAGGGCTGCAACTTCTGCGGAATAGTCGCTGAAAAGACCATGAATTGCAAATTCTGGGGAAGACTAGATGCGATGCGATCCACCGTTTCCAAGAAACCCATATCAAGGGTCATATCGGCCTCATCCACCACAAAAGTTGTCGCCTTATGAATAGCCAAATCACCTGATTTGACCAAATCATAGATACGCCCTGGTGTTCCAATGACGATGTGGGGCTGATTGGCCTGCAACTTATCAATCTGGCGTTGCTTGTCCGTTCCTCCGACATAGTTGGCTACACGAATTTCCGTATCTGAACACTGGGCAATCTGACGTGCAGCTTGGTAAATCTGCCTTGCTAACTCACGCGAGGGAGCAGTAATCACTGCCTGCACCTGATTGAGATTTTCTTGTAATTGTTGGAAAATCGGAATCAAAAAGGTATGGGTCTTCCCAGAACCTGTCTTTGATTCCCCAACCAAATCACGTCCTGACAAGACGATTGGAATCAAACGTTCTTGAACTTCTGTCGCCGTGACAAATCCCAATTCTCTCAGCGCTTCTTGAATATAAGGCTTTAAGGTAAATTCTGTAAATTTCATAGTATCCTCTTTTTCTACTTCTCCCTATTATAACAAAAAAAACAGCATTTGACTGCTGTTTGATATTCATTAAGCTTTACCAATATAAAATAATAAGAACAAGTGCGCTCATGATCAAACCAACTCCCCACAAAAAGCAGTCAACTTTCCACTCGCTCCATTTTTTACCCTGACCCGTCAAGCCTCCTAGCTCTAAATGGTGATGAAATGGTGTCATACGAAAAATGCGCTTACCCTCACCAAACTTTTTCTTGGTGTACTTGAAGTAGCTGACTTGAAGCATGACAGAAGAGGTTTCTAGGACATAGACCAGACCGATAAAAAGCAAGGTCCATTCTTGATGCAGGGTAATCGAAATCGTTGCCAACATGCCACCGAGCGCTAAGCTTCCCACATCTCCCATAAAGATTTTGGCTGGCTTGTGATTGTAGTAGAAAAATCCTATCAAGGCTCCAATCATGGTCACACAAACCAACAAAATATCAAATTTACGGTCAACAAAGGCAATGACTGCGTAGGCTGACAAACTAATGACAACTGAAATCGAAGCAAGACCATCAATCCCGTCTGTCAAATTGACCGCATTGGAAAATCCAACCAACCAAAAGAGAACAAAAGCGATATAAAAGATACCGAGATGAAGTGGATACCCCATCAGATTGAGCATTCCGCTACCGGATCCTTGCATGTGAACCAGATAAAAGACAAGACCACCTAAGATCTGCAAGGCTAATTTTTGCTTGGGATTCAGACCCTCATTGACCTTGCGGAAAACCTTTAGAAAATCATCCAAAAACCCAATGATTCCATAGACTAATAAGATAAAGAGAATAGCAAGCACTGCCCCGGTCAACCGATTTGAAAGGAGGGCAAAAAGAACGGTCACCACAATGGTTACCAATAGAAAAACAGTTCCCCCCATGGTCGGTGTACCTGCTTTAAACTGATGTTGGAGGACATCTTCATGAGTCTGCTGTCCCTCAATCCGTTTTGCTTGATAAAATCTAATAAATCTTGGAATCAATAGGATCGTCGCTACTAAGGCAAGCAATCCTGCTATGATTACAGAATACATATTAATCTCCTAGGTTAATTCTTATTTTTTTTGTCTTTTCTAAATCACTACCGATGGCAACACTCTGCCCGAGGACAATCGAGCCAGAACCCTTATATTCTATTTCAATCCCTGTCCATTCAGCGAAAATATCCACATTCTCTTTCGTCCATCCATACATGTCAGGCACCATTGTGAATTGATCTGTCAGTAGTAAAATCTGCTGATTGGCTGCTAAATTCGAGCCGCTATCAACAGAGACTTTCTTAATCTCTGGACCATTTCCCAGAATAATCGGTTGTACTAATCGTTGACGCAAAATCCCAGCTGTCACTCCTGGTTGCTGACCAATCACGTCATCCAACTTATACTCTGTCTCTTTTGAAACAGTAGTAAGAGCTGGGGCAGGCGTCGTCAGATTGAGGCTATCTTTTAATTGCATAGCCTCTTTGAGGGTTGGATTGACAATATCTTTCCAATAAACAACACTCCAACTTTCCGGTTGTTGAACGGTCACATACATGATAAACTCTGGCTCTTCAGCTGGAATCATAGCCACAACAGAGTTGATAGTATCATTTGGTCCTTCCATATAACCCGTCCCATCTTCCTTACCAATTTGGGCCGTCCCTGATTTAACTGCGATGTTATATCCTTCTACTTGAATCACTGCTCCACCAGACGAGCGTAAGGTTCCAAATTGCGGGTCTGTTCCGACACCAATCATGTATTGACGAGTGTCAGCAGCAGCTTTCTCTGATACGGGTTTCCCCACAACTTCCGGCTTAGATAAGCGTACAGAACCAGTATTGGAATCGTAGAGTGCTGTGATAAATTTAGGCTCTAGCATGACGCCATTATTTGCAACAGCACTAAAACCACGTAACATCTGGGTTTGAGTTGCTAAAAGTCCTTGACCAAAGGAAGTCATTGCAACTGATACAACATTATTCTCTGGCAGACCCCCAGCCTCTTCCCCCTCCATTCCAAAACGAGTCGGATAGCCAAAGCGGAATTTTGCGAGGTAGTTCAACCAGCGCTCATCGCCCATTTTTTGTTCCAGAATGGTCATTCCTACGTTACTTGAAAGGGCAAAACCTTGTGCGTAGGTTAACGTCAATGGAGCATAGATGTCTTCGGCGTTCACATCCCAATCTCGAATGGTGGCGTCGGCAATCTGGATTTCCGAACGGTTATAATATTCATTCGGTGCAAAGGTCCCATTGTCAATCGCAGCAGCAACGGTCATGACCTTCATAGTAGAACCTGGTTCAAAGTTTTCTTGATAAAGGAGCGAGCGCTGCAAAATATCCTTGTCGGCGACTCCCTCTTTGGTATCTGGATTATAGGTCGGTCGTTGCGTCGTAGCTAAAATCTCACCTGTCTTGGCAGACACGAGCGTTGCATTAACATATTTTCCCTTGGTCTTATCAAAGAAAACGTTCATGTTGGTTTCCAGAGAACGCTGAAGATCCGCTGAAATTGTTGTATAAATATCCTGACCGTCTATCTTGGCTTCCTTGATATTCTCTGTTCCAGGAACAATTCGACCGCGGCTATCTTTTTCGTAGACAATTCTTCCATCTTGACCAGCTAAGATACCATTGAGGGCATACTCCATTCCTCTTTGCCCCTCTAGTCGATAGCTCCCATCATTCTTATCTTCAACTAGATTGGCCAAACCAATAAAGCTCGAGGCAAAATTCCCGTTTGGATAGAGGCGACCTGGGTTGGTATCAAAGGAAATTCCTTTGATACCTGCTGCCTCCATCTCCTCTTGAATAGCCGTCATGGTGCTATAGGAAATATTCTTTCCTAACGGTCCAAAATAAACCTGCTTGAGCTTGGGCTGATTTAACTGTTGCATGACATAATCTGTCTCAAGCCCTAGATGCTTATTTAAAATCTGTGCGACCTGCGTAAATTGACGAGGTTCAACATACAAAATCTCTTTTAAAGCAGATACGTATTCCTTATCAATAATCGCATAGACCGTATAGGTCGTTGAATCTTTGGCAATCGGCAAGCCAGTTCGGTCATAAATCGTTCCCCGTTTAGCTTGAACAGTCACCTCTATCTGATGCACTTTTCTTGCACCGTCTGACAAGTCAACACCAAATTTTTTATCTGTTCCGATAATAATTGCAAAGTTAATTAAAAAAATGAAAAAGATGAAAACCGTCAGAAGAATGAGACTTTGTCCCACTCTCCGACGATTTTGTGACGGAATATAGCGTTTCTTTAAAACATACCGTAATAATTGTTGTTTGCGTTTTGACATTATTCTGCTACTCCAACATTATCATTCTTATACGTCAAACCAGCCTTGTCCGCAATTTCTAATAGGCGGGCATTTCGAATCAGCTCATTGACAGCCTGTTCAGCATCATCGATTTCCACTTGCTTTTTGTTAATTTCTTGATTGACATGAGCCATCTCTGCCTGTACTTGTAACAAGCGGGTCTGCATAAAGACAATCCCAACAGCCAAGGTCAGACCAGACAAGACGATACTGCCATAAAAGGCCTTCTCCACTCGAGAAAATGTTTTGATTTTTTCACTAATAACGCGTATGGTCGCGTCTTTTCGTTGATCTTGTAACATATCCTTTACCTATTTGTATATCCTTTTTGCCACACGCAATTTGGCAGAATGAGCGCGATTATTGGCTGCTAATTCGGCTTCGCTTGGCAAGATTGGTTTGCGATTGACCAATTCTATTTTAGGTTTTAACTCATCAGGGATAAAAGGCAAGCCCTTTGGCACATCAACTGTGGAGGCCTCCTTAAATAACTGTTTGGTCAATCTGTCCTCCAGAGAATGAAAGGTAATAACCGAAATTCTACCGTCTACTGCAAGCAGGTCAATAGCCTGCTGGATGGACTCCTCTGCCGCACCTAATTCATCATTGACCTCAATGCGGATAGCCTGGAAAATCTGCTTGGCTGGATGTCCTTTTTTCCTCAATTCCCTAGCGGGCTTGACTGATTTAATCAATTCTGCCAAGTCAGTCGTCGTTTCAATCGGCTGCTTAGCTCTTGTTTGTTCAATTTTACGCGCAATTTGCTTGGAAAATTTATCTTCTCCGTATTTGAAGAAAATTCGCACCAAATCATGGTAGTCATATTGATTAACCACTTCATAAGCAGTTAAGGGCGCTGTGCGATCCATTCGCATATCAAGTAGCGCATCTTTTTTATAAGAAAATCCACGCTCTCGCTCATCTAGCTGGGGACTGGACACACCCAAATCATAACAAATACCGTCAATTTCCTCTACACCCTGCTCTTTCAAACGAACTTTTAGATGACGGAAATTATCTTTGATAAAGGTCACCATTCCCTTTTCAATATAAGGAGCCAACCGTTTTTGGGCATTCAAAATAGCCGTTTCATCTTGATCAAAGGCATAGAGATGCCCCTCTTCATTCAACTGGCTCAATAAATACTCACTATGACCTGCACCACCCAAGGTTGCATCCACATAGATACCAGCAGGCTTCACTGCTAGCATATCCACGGTTTCATGTAATAAAACGGTTGTATGGTTAAATTCCTTCATCATATCTTTACTATTGTACCACATTTTATCCCAAAAAGAGACGGAAAACTATTTTTATCAAGATACAAGGGCGGGTAAAAAGCGAATGAAAAATAGGAAAGACGACGAAGAAGCTCCTGCTTCTAGGAGTATTTATCTTTTTTCCGAGCTTTTAGCCCGAGTTCAGTTACATCAAGATACAAGGGCGGGTAAAAAGCGAATGAAAAATAGGAAAGACGACGAGTGAAAAGCTCCAGTGGAGGTTTTCCGCCTACTCCTAGGGAGCGTTTGCTCCGCAAACGTCTATTTCCCGCCGCCAAAGGTATGCTATACCTTTAGAGCTAGGAAGATTTATACCTAAAGGTAGCCGTATCCGTAAGCAACTAAAGTTGCAACAGGTGCGTCTCTTTTTCACAAAATGCTTAGCTCAAGTTCAATTACACTAAGATACACGGGCATGTAAAAAGCGAATGAAAATCTGAAAGCTTTCGAGCTACGACCGCGTATTAACGCCCTTATATCTTTACAAAGCAATGAAATTCCTTTACAATATTCTTATTCTTGATAGAATGAGGGTTGGAATGAAACATATTTTACATCAATTAAGACCGTTTGACTTTATCTTAGTAGGGATGACCTTGTTCCTATCCTTTGTACCAGCTATCATTACCTACGCAAGCGGTCAATATCAACAAGAAGAACCCTATCTAATTGCTTCTATCCGGATCAATGGTGAAGTTGTCGAAGAATTCAAACTCTCAAAAAGTACACCCCACAAGGAAGTGACCTACTATCCCAACCCTGGCCAGTACAATATCATCGAGGTTGATGGAGAACGCATTCGAGACAAAGAAGACAACAGCCCTGACCAAATCGCAGTTAATACCGGCTGGATTAGTAAATCAGGCGAAATTGCAGTCTGTCTTCCCCACAATCTCATCATCGAAATCCGAACTCCAGAGGATCAAGAAAACGATGACGAGGAAGAATTGATTTTGCCTATTTAGAAGGAGGTTGGGAACAATGCCCAGCCTCCTTTTACCAGTTCTTGTACTAACTAATAAGAGGAGTTTGGCTCTAAAATGATGACAGATACAGATGTACAATTGTTTTTTATGCCCTCGCATCTTAAACAAAAAAAGAGTGAGAGAAGCGCGGCTTCAAAACCACGCTTCTCTCACTCTTTTTTTGCTAGACAAGACAAGCCACAATCAGCACCAGAAGATACATAAGTGAAAAGAGAATGAAGCTTTTTACAGCTTCGACAAAGGTTTCACGTTTGACCTGTTTTTCCAAAAAATGTCCCAAGCTTCTATAAGACAAGACTGCTACACCATAGCCTAACCAAGCCCAAAATGGCAAGAAACCAAAAAGGGGGTAAAGCAACCACAAGAACCACGGCAATATGGCTAAGCAGGTATAGAGCAAGAGCCCTTTTTGTCGTCCAATATGAAAGACTAGCGTATGGCGATGATTGCGAATATCTTCATCCAAATCACACAAGTTATTGGCTAGCATAATATTAGCAATCAAACAAATCAAGGGCAGACTCATCAGACCAATCTCAATACATTTCTCCCAAGCCAGCTGCAGTTGAAACCATTCGCCTACAAAGCGACTGACTAAAAGCAAGTCCGGTGCCTGAACAAAAACACCGAGGAAAAAGATGCCTAATCCCATGGTAACCCCTGAAAAAATCTCACCTAGTGGCATCCGTGATAAAGGGATTGGTCCAAAAGTATAACAGATACCTATCAAAAAGCATAAAGCTCCTAGCGGTAATAATATCAAATCCGTCCGCCAGACTAAAACCAGCGAAAGCACCGTCGAAAAGGACAAGAGAAGAAAAATAATCTGTACCATTTGTCCAAAGTCAAGCTGATTACGACCGATGACATTATGCTCCTTGCGATAGACCTGATCCTTTGCCTTGACATAGTCCATGGTATTATTGATAGCTGTCGTACACATGTCAAACGTCAAAACAGCTAAAACAAAGAGCAGGGTATTGAAACCATTAAAGACACCGTAGCGGTAGATGGCCCAGACAATTCCAAGAAGCATGGGAAAGACACTGGCAACCTTGGTTCGTAATTCAATAAATTCTAAAAAAATAGGCAGGGTAATTCTCCCCTTTTCATTAGTCATTGACAAGATGATACTCCTTATTACTCCATTCAAAACGATCCTTTAGTCCCTTACTTAAATGAATGCCACGATCTTTATCAATAAAGACCGCCTCTACATCCTGTAACTGGTCAATAAATTCTCGTCCTTTCTCAATTCCCAAAAGAAATAGCGTCGTGGATAGCGCATCTCCCTGAGTAGAGGTTTTTGTAAAAACTGTTACACCTGAGAGTGTATTCTCAACTGGATAGCCTGTTTCCGGATCAAGGATGTGGTGATAGAGGACGCCATCAACTTCCAAATAACGCTCGTAAATTCCTGACGTTACAACCGATCCGTCCGTCACATAGACTGACCCGACTACTGTTCCCCGTACTTCATCAGGATCTTGAACACCAACTTTCCAGCCTTCCTTGTGGGCAGGTGAACTTCCCATAACGACAACATTACCACCTAGATTGATAATCGCTGTTGTTATCCCTTTACTGGCAAATAATTTCTTCAAACCATCCGCGATATATCCTTTTGAGATAGCACCTAGCTCCAACATCATCCCCTCTTTTACCGCAACCGTCTGGTTGTTCTTGTCCAACTGGACATCTTTGTAGTTGATATGAGGTAGAGCTGCCTTGATTTCTTGATCATTAGGTTTTCGGGCATCTTCTGAGCCAATTTTCCAGAGAGTGTTGACCGCACCAATCGAGACATCAAAGCGTCCATTGCTCTTCATCCCCATTGCCAAGGCCTGCTCAATCAGTTCAAATGTGCGAGGGTCAACCTTGATAGCTTCTTTTCCTGCCGCATGGTTGATACGATAAATATCAGAACCCTCGAGATTTGTTGATAAAAGCTTCTCCATCTCTTTCACATAGGCAAGCCCCTCTTCCATGGCTTCTTCCTGATTCTCATGATAAATACTAATCTGTACAACTGTATGGAGCAAACTCTCCGTCCGAATCAAGGGGTTTTCTATCACAGGCAAACTTTTTTTGGCTGCTGACTTAGACTGACAAGCTCCTAATAAAAAGCTACAGATGAGTAAAGGAATGGCTAGCCACTTCCATTTCATATTTTCTTTCTCCTTTATACAAGATACCAAGCCCGTAAAACTCAAGGTAAAAATAGGAAACTTTGCGAAGACGTTTCGTCTAGCAAAGGCTTCTCTTTTTTACACAGAGTTTAGGGCGGGTTCAATTACACAAGATACGAGGGCGGGTAAAAAGCGAATGAAAAATAGGAAAGACGACGAAGAAGCTCCTGCTTCTAGGAGTATTTATCTTTTTTCCGAGCTTTTAGCCCGAGTTCAGTTACATCAAGATACAAAGCCCGTAAAGAACTCAAAGCGAAAATAGGAAATTTGACGAAGAAACATTAGTTTCTAGGAAAATTTATCTTTTTCGCACAGAGTTTAGGGCGGGTTCAATTACACAAGATACAAGGGCGGGTAAAAAGCGAATGAAAAATAGGAAATACGACGAGTGAAAAGCTCCAGTGGAGGTTTTCAGCCTACTTCCTAGGGAGCGCTTAATCCGCAACCGTCTATTTCCCGCCTCAAAAGGTATGCCATACCTTTTGAGCTAGGAAGATTTATACCTAAAGGTAGCTGTATCCGTAAGCAAATAAAATTTGCAACGGCTTCATTTCTTTTTTACGCAGCTCTTAACTCGAGGCTGGGCAAAAAGTCCCAGCTTTCTCACTTTATGAACCGAATTACTTTGACGCAGCGGTTGATTGCTTCAATGGCTATCATCATGCCATTGAAGGTTGGAAATGAAACTTACGGAGAGTATATTTGTTCCTGTTTCCCACTCCAAATCTGACCTCTACGACTGATGCGAACTCGTTGGCTTCATTTCTAACCTCCAACAGTCACTACTCTGACTGTTGGAGCTATGCGGAAATCGGAGTGAAACGGTCTGGGAATAGACCGTTTCAGCCCTATAGGGAATAAGGTAAAAACCGAACGCTTCCTTATGTGTTTTAAGTTCTTTCCCACTCCCCCTACTATTTGATATACGTCAAGTAATTCATCCTATACAACTTTATGAGGCCGGTACTCTTGTCCCAGCCTCATTTCCTTTTATTTTATGCCAGATTATTTGTCAAGCATCACTTTTGCAGTATCGCCTTTTTCAGCTGCAGCAAGGAGAGCGGTTGTACTCTTCTTGAAGTCTTCTGAAGTATGAGTTGCACCAGAAACAACTTCAACAGCTGCAACATCTTGTTTTTCAACCAATGCAGCATTTAATTTTTCGATTGTTTCTTTAGCAGAAATACCAGCTTTCTCACTCATCATTTTGTTGTATTCTTCATTTTCAGACTTCATTTTACCATCTTTGTCTTCGTAGTCAAACTTAGACTCCGTGATTTTCCCGTCTTTAACAGTGATTGTGTGAACAATCTTAAATCCACGTTCATCAGGTGCAGATTCTGCTGAATAGGTACCGTCTTTCAATTCAGCCATCATTTTGGTTTCTGCTGCTGAAGAAGACATGGTTGTTTCAGATGAAGACATCGCAGTGTCTTTCTTGTCTTCTTTCGCACCACATGCTACCAAGGCAAACGTAGCCGCTAAAACTACAACACTTTTCAACATGACTCTTGTTGTTTTCATGTAATAATACTCCTTTTTCTTACCTCAGCCTATTAAAACTGAAGCGTTTTCTTACTTCTACAATCATATACCTTTCTGACAAAAATGTCCAATGTTTAACGTAAAATGAAACATAAAATCCTTTTTATTAATTCAAGCATACGAATCCAACATTGCCTCAAGCAACCATTTCCAGTCTACTGACCGATTGCCCGTTTCTAACAAAGCAAGCTGCTGCTCCATCTTATACAAATAGGCCTGCATCAAAGCTCTAGTCTGCTCCTTAGCCTTGGTACGGTTGATTTTATCAATTATTTGACTCACCAGCGCCTCTTCTTTGGACTCAATGAGGAAAACTAAATCTTGACGAATGCTCTTATCCTCTTCAATCGCAAAAAGAAGTGGGGCTGTATAAATGCCATTTTGGATATCTTGGCGAGCAGGCTTGCCCGATTCTTGAGCTGTCAACTGATAATCAATCATATCATCTCGTAATTGAAAAGCCATACCAAAAGAACGACCGGCCCGAAAAGCAGGCGAGGTTTGCTTGAGAGGTGTTCCATTTTGTAAACTTCCCAACTGACAGGCCAAGCCGAATAGAAATGCTGTTTTTCCTTGAATTTGCTTGAGGTAACGTTTCATAGTCATGCTAGTATCAAACTGGTTCATCAACTGAGCCAGCTCTCCTGCTAAAATCCCCTCCAGCAATCTCTCATTGAAAGATCCTAACTCATCTTTTTCAAGCTGCATTAGACGAATGCCCTTGGCTAATAATCGCCCTGCATAAGCCATGAGATAGTCACCTGCATAGATAGCAATTCGATTTGAAAATTGACGATGAGCAACTACAATCCCACGTCTTATATCCGCCTCATCAATGACATCATCATGGATAAGGGTCGCAAGATGAAGTACCTCCACATAGGCAGCAAAATAGAGTTTCTCCGGTTTTATTTGTCCATCCACAGCCTGGGCAAATAACAGGCACAAACCAGAACGCAAGTATTTTCCCGGTGCTTCCATGTATTCCACAATTTTTTCACGCACAGCAAGATGCACCACCCTCATCTCCGTTAGCATAATGCGCTTGACTTGCTCTAAACCTCTTTGTATTTCTGGATGATTCTCCCAAATTTGATGTACCACAATTCTCCTACTTCACAATAGAAAAAAGACTATTCAGCAAAACTTTTATCCTGTTTTTTGAATAGTCCTTATCATTTTTACTGTATTCAATGATAATGGAATTAAGAACCACTATTCATTATCGTTTGTCTTTTAAAGTGTAAATATGCTTGGGTTTACCATAGATTTTCCTATCGAGAAAACGACCCAACCATGGCATAATCCAGTAGTCCAGACCAAAGGAACGTCCTGCACCGTTCATCAACGAGATTGCAACTGGAATAAACCAAATATTAACCCAGTAGAACATACCTGACAAGCTAAACATGACTACCAAGGCAACCGTTGCCGCGCTGACAATCCATACGAAAGCTCCTGCAATCAAGGCAAGACCAATCCCGATTTCAGCAATCGTCATAAATTTTTGCATAAAGAGGGCCACTTCTTGGTTTGGCATCATGAACTGCATGATAGAAGCAAACCAATCTGGCATACCATCTAAGACTGTCATTGGTTGCTCACCGTAAGCATAGCTAAGTCCAAAGATAGCTTGTGCAGTTTCAGTCGCTGCTTGAGAAGCACTTGACGTTGCTTCAGCAGCAGATGCTCCTGACACAGGATCTGCTAACCATGGGAATGGGAAGACAACTTGATCTCCTAACCATGAGGTAGTACCAAAGAGACCAAAGGCTTTCTTAACCCCTTCATAGAGCCAAACAGAGCCGTAGAAGACACGTAGAGGAGCAGACCAAAGTAGATTTCCTTTACCTGATGTATGACCACCAAAGATATTGCGTTTATTTTTAATATCAAAGAATTCATGGCGGACATACGACCCCATGTAGAAGAAGCTACGAATGGTAAAGAAATACAGCAAGTTAACCATGTGCTTCATGAACATCGCCATAAAGCCTGACAAATGGTATTTGCCCATCAAGAAAGCAACACCATAGCGCGAACCGATTGAAACCATGAAGCCATCGTATTTCCCTTTATAGCTATGTTTTTCACCACCTGTAATTGCTGCGATAATATTTTGGGCAGCAGTATGTCCAGTTTGCTCAGCAGCTTGAACGATTTGTGGTGTCGGTTTGCCATCATTTCCTGGCTCTTCATAGTACACCAGGTCACCAGCTACATAGACATTTTCTTTTCCTTTAGCTTCCATGTATTCATTGGCAACCAAGCGACCTGCACGCGCTTTTTCAATACCAAATTCGCTAGCATCACTATTAGCTTGCACACCTGCTGTCCAGATTGAAGTGTGGGTTGAAATTTCACGTCCAGATGAGAGGACTAATTTGTCAGCTTCAACAGCTGCAACTCCGTCACCCAGTACTAATTCAACACCTTTTTTCTCAAGATATTTGCGGGTTTTAACCTGCTCTTTCTCAGTGACCATCTGCAAGATATTAGGCATTGCTTCAATCACTTTGAGAGAGAATTCTGCTGGGTTTAGTTTAAATTCATGTGCCAAGATTGGAACCCAATCAATCAGTTCACCAATCATTTCAATACCCGTGAACCCTGCACCGATAACGGTGAAAGTAAGGAGAGCACGGCGTTTTTCTTCATCATGTTCACGCATTGCACGGTAGCATGAATCAACGATATGGTCATGCAGACGCTCTGCCGCTTCAATGGACCAAAGAGTAAAGCCATTTTCTTTTACACCTTTGATACCAAAGTCGTTGGCTTCCCCACCCATGGCAAGCAATAGATAATCAAATGGAAGCGTTTGGTGCTCTGCAATCACTTCTTTTTTGTCATAATCAATTTCAACAACCTTATCTGTTACCAAATTAACTTTTGGATACTTGTTGAAAATGCGTTTCAAATCATATTTAATCGCATCCTTTTCCACGCGACCAGCTGCTACTTCGTGCAACTCTGTCATATATGTATGGAATGAATTTTTATCAATCAAGGTAACGGTCACATCGTCGTTCTTCTTGAATTTTTTTCCGAGTAAGCGCGCTGCAGAAATCCCTGCATAACCAGCACCTACTATTACAATATTTTTAGCCAACACATAACCTCCGATTAGTTTGTCTGTTTTTTAACAAAGTCTATTATACACCTTTTACAGAGATTGCACAATTGGATAATTCGCTTTTGGTAAACAATTTTACGAAAAGACTTGCATATCTTTAAAAAAACGGATAGTATAATGGAAGTAGAAAGGATTGAGCAATCTTATGCTCATCAAAAATTAAAATCTGACATCGTTAGCTCACCCTACGAAAGCTCCATTTACTTTGCAATTTAGAAAAGTTTAGAAATAAGGAGAGCTTTACCACCCTTATCTCCAACCTGTCATAATTCTTAGTTATGAAAGTTAGTCAGATGTTGATTTTTAGAGAGTATTATCCCACTCCTAAGGACTTTCTACCCATCTAGATTAGAGATACGATTATGAATTCAAAACATCAAACATTACTATTTATCACAATGCTAGCTGCCCAGGCCGTTGTCATTTCTCTAGTTGAAAGACTGATTCCAACCCCCTTTTCCTTTGCTCCTGGAGCAAAATTAGGGCTTGGAAACCTGATTAGCTTGATTGCCATCTTTACTCTCCCTGCTAAGGACAGTGTCAAAGTAGTCAGCATCCGACTACTAATTTCAACCTTTTTAGGCGGTACCTTTTCAACCTTTCTATACGGCTTTGCAGGAGTTACTCTTAGCTATATCGGAATGCTTGCCGCTAAGCAGTTAGGTCCTCAGAGGGTCAGCGCCATCGGGATTTCTATCCTAGGAGGAATGCTTCACAATATCGGTCAACTTCTGGTCTTTTCCTGGATTGCTCAATCGTTACTCGTTCTCAACTATCTTCCTATTTTGTCTATTAGCGGTATTCTTTCTGGATTTTTGGTCGGTCTAACTGCTAACTATTTGTTGCAAAAAGTCGGACCACTCCGCTATTACAACCAAATCATTTTAGCTGAATGGAAATAAGTACTCTTTTCCTACCAAATTAGGTAGGTTTTTCTGTTATTTTTGGCAATTTGTGCTACAATATCCTCATATCCTAATTATGAAAGAGAGTTATGCCTACGTTTAGTCTAACATTAAAACCAGGCCAACGGATTGTCCTAAGCTTTGCGGGTCTTATCCTGATTGGCTCATTCCTATTATCTCTACCGATTTCGCAGCTCGCTAGCTCTGAGGCCCGGTACTGGGATCATCTGTTTACTACTATCTCTATGGTCTGTGTAACAGGACTCTTCACAGTGCCTGTCGCAGAAACCTACAATACATTTGGCCAAATCATCTGTATGCTACTGATTCAAATTGGAGGGCTGAGCCTCATTAGCTTTATCGGACTCTTCGCCCTAAGAGGTGGTCGAAAGCTCAGCTTTATCAATATGGCTACCCTACAAGAAAGCTTTAGCTTAGCAGAAACCAAACACTTTCGCAGCTTTATCAAGTCTGTCTTTGGCTTTACCTTTATCATTGAGGCGCTAGGGGCAATATGCCTTTCTTTCCAATTCGTGCCAGAATTCGGCTGGCAACGGGGGATTTTTTCTTCAATTTTCCTAGCCATTTCTTCTTTCTGTAATGCAGGTTTTGACAATTTTGGTTCAACCAGCCTAATCAAGTATGCTACCAATCCCTTGGTCAATCTGACCATTGCCGCTCTCATTATCATGGGAGGGCTTGGATTTTCTGTCTGGTTTGACATGCAGACCAAAATTAAAAAGCGCTTGAGTTTTCGAAAACTCAGTTTTCATACTAAGGTTGTCCTCACCATGACCAGTCTCATCCTCTTGATTGGCACGATCTTAACCTTTTTAACTGAATATGAAAATCCTGCAACTATTGGCTCATTGACTTTTCCACAAAAAGTCTTAGCTAGTTTTTTCCAGACTGTTACCATGCGGACTGCAGGTTTTGCATCGATTGACTATACAAAAGCCAATCCCGTAACCCTCTTACTCTATACCTTTCAAATGATGCTTGGTGGAGCACCTGGCGGAACAGCTGGTGGGATAAAAATAACAGCCTTTCTCACCCTCATTCTCTATGCGAGACGCGAGATTATCGGTCTACCCCATACCAATTTCAAGGCAAGAACGATTGATGCTGTCACTATTCAAAAGGCCTTTGCGACCTTTATCGTCTTTATCATGGTCTTTATCATCGGCCTCTTTGCTATCAGCATGACAGATCCTCACAAACCTATGCTCTTTCTGATTTTCGAGGTCATGTCAGCATTAGCAACCGTTGGGGTAACTGCCAATCTAACCCCTGAATTATCTCAACTAGGGCAACTCATTATCATGGCGCTTATGTTCTTTGGACGAATTGGTCCCATGTCGATTTTAATCAGTCTTTCTGCTCGGAAATTATCCAAGGAAGAAACCATACAATATGCAAAATCATCTATGATTGTTTAACGGAACCCGCCCTAAACTCTGTGTAAAAAAGAGAAGACCTCGCTAGACGAAACGTCTTCGCAAAAGGTATTTGCTTGCATATTCAGGTACTAATCTCATTGGTCGTAAACCTACCTGCTTCGATTATCTAGCGGTAGCTAGCCTCGTCGGGGCTCACAACGAAGTTGCCAGCAACTTCTGTTCGGCCGCCTATTTTTACCTTGAGTTTTACGGGCTTGGTATCTTGGTTTCATTGAACACAGCCTACGAGCTATGTAAAAAAGAACCGCACCTGTTGCAACTTTAGTTGCTTACAGGTGTGGTTACCTTTAGGTATAGGTTTCCTAGAGTCTACAGACTCTTCGTCAACCTCCTATTTTTACTTTGCTCGCTTCAACAGTCTAAAAAGACTGTTGAAGGTGGGAGATAAAACGAGTGAAACTCGTGTCAAACGCCCTTGTATCTTAATGTAACTGAACAAGGACTAAGCACTGTGTGAAAAAGATAAATACGCCTAGAAGCAGGTGCTTCTGCGTCGTATTTCCTATTTTCACTTTGTGCTTTTAACGTCCTCGTATCTTAATGTAACTGAACGAGGGCTAAAATTCTAGTGAAAAAGAGACGAAGCCGTTGCAAATTTTATTTGCTTACGGGCTACCTTTAGGTATAAATCTTCCTAGCTCTAAAGGAAGCATACCTTTGGAGGCGGGAAATAGACGGTTGCGGAGCAAACGCTCCCTAGGAAGTAGGCTGAAAACCTCCACTGGAGCTTTTCACTCGTCATATTTCCTATTTTTCATTCGCTTTTTAAACGCCCTTGTATCTTAATTTAAAAGGAGATAATGATGATGAAGACTCAAACTATCGGAATTTTGGGGCTTGGTGTCTTTGGAACCACCATTGCTAAAACCTTGCACCACTATAATTGTAATATCATTGCTATTGATAATCATGCTGAACGTATCAATCAGCTGGAAACTGTCTTAACTAAAGGTATAGTAGGCGATATTACAGACAAGGACTTGCTGCGAGCAGCAGGGATTGACCGTTGTGATACGGTGGTCGTTGCAACAGGACGCAACTTAGAATCAAGTGTCCTTGCTGTCCTCCATTGCAAGGCTCTAAATGTGCCTAAAATCGTCGCCAAAGTCAAGAGTAAAACAAGCAAGGAAGTGCTATTAAAAATCGGGGCTGATCGCGTCATTTCTCCAGAAAGAGAAACCGGGATTTCCCTTGCCAAACACCTCCTCCATCGCGACACGACTGACTTAATTGAGCTAGATGGCAATGTCAGCATCATTGAATTTCATGCACCACAAAAATGGATTGGTAAGAGCCTCGCTCAGCTACAATTACGCCAGCATTACAATCTCAATATTATTGGTTACCGCGATGCAACAACTCATAAATTGACAATTCAATTTTCACCCGACTATGTTTTTAACGAGCAAGAACTGATTATGGCTGTAACCGACAACCATACCGTCGATCACTTTGAGGAATACACCAATAAACTCTAGCCCCTCAGCTTACAGCAACCCTAATATTCGCTTCTTCTCTCTTATTTCCAAGGAGTTTTTATGCAGGATTTAACCCAAGGAAAGCCGATTCGTGTAATCTTGCGCTTTACCTTGCCACTTTTAGTTGGAAGCTTTTTTCAATTAACGTATAATTTTGCAGATAGCATCATTGTAGGACACACACTTGGTAAAGTCGCTTTTGCTAGTGTCGGAGCAACTGGCAGCATCGTCTTTCTCATTCTCGGATTTGCACAAGGCTTAACGAGTGGATTGACTATTGTAACTGCCCAACGATTTGGAGCAAATGATTTCGATGGTATCAAAAAAAGCTTTGTCCACGGTCTCTTTTACTCCCTCTGTGTGAGTCTTTTCTTGACTATTTTAGCACTTTCTTTCCTACGACCACTACTCATTTTTATGCAGACCCCAGAGGAATTGCTACCGCATTCGCATCAGTTTTTACTAGCGATTTTCGGTGGAACTATTTTCTCTGTCCTCTTTAACTATCTGTCCAATCTCATCCGCAGTCTCGGTGACTCAACCACACCGCTAATTGCCCTTATTATCGCCTGCTTTATCAATATTGTTCTCGATTTTCTCTTTATTTTAAATGTCGGATTGGGTGTATTTGGAGCAGGACTAGCAACAATTACAGCTCAGGCTTTTTCAGTCCTGTACCTGGCAGTCTATATCTATAAAAAAGTCCCTTATTTCCATGTCAAGTGGGCAGAAGTCAGACTAGATAAGCTTAATCTCCTCAAACATGCTCAACTGGGATTTCCTATGGCTTTTCAGGCAAGTATTATTGCCATTGGAGCTATTACCCTACAGGTTATGCTCAACCAACTGGGTACGAATGCGATTGCAGCTCAAGCTATTGCTAGCAAGACCGACCAGCTTGCCATGCTTCCGATGATCAATCTGGGCTTAGCTATTTCTACCTTTACCGCTCAGAACTACGGTGCTAAACTCTATCTGCGAATCTTAGAGGGTTTGAGAAACTCTGTCCTCATCAGTATTGCTTGGGCCATCACCTTTGCGATTGTCCTCGTCGCTGCCAATCGCTTCTTCTCAAGCCTTTTTCTTGCAAATGCTAGTACAGAAGTCTATCATTTAGCCCTCTCCTATTACATGATTAATGGGGCTTGCTACTGGATTTTGTCTATCCTCTTTATCCTTCGTAGCTTCATTCAGGGGCTTGGAAAGGGTTTTGTTCCAACTCTTGCAGGGATTATGGAACTAGTCATGCGGGCTGGTGTCGCTATTATCGGTCTGACTTATTTTGGTTTCTACGGTGTTGCTGCTGCCAACCCTGCTGCCTGGATTGGCAGTGTCATAGTCTTAATTCCTAGCAGTATTATTCTAAGGAGAAGATTGCAAGAAGGAAATATCTAAAAACACCAGCGCATACGCTAGTGTTTTTTCGTCTTTCGGTTTTCATACGCACTATAGTCTTTTAGTTTACTTTTAGTACTAGGCAACAAGCTGCAGGCTGTACTAGAGAGTAGGGCAAAGCGAGTGAACGAAGTAATAAAAGATAAACGAAATGACTATATAGCATATAAACATTTAACTTTATAGCCCAATATAGTATCTGACTCTAGTAAAAAAGGCTTACGATCGCTGTTTTCACTAACTTGATCGTAAGCCTTTTGATTATTCAAGAGTTTTTTACCAGTCTTAAAGGGCATCAAACCTTGGTTGCTTTCCCTTTGTTTTTATGAATTTGGGTCCTCTAGGCTACGACCGTGCAAGCCTTTTTCTCGCTGCACTTGTTTGAGTTTTTCTGGTGTTATATCGTTTCCAGCCTCATCAACGATTTTAATCCCCTCTACATGGGCACGGACACTGCGACGGTATCCCTCGATATACTCTTCACGAAGGGCTGCTTGTTCTTTTAATTCCTCGTCTGTCAGGCCCGTTTCTTTTTTCTTTTTAGCCAATTCATTGATCCGATCAATTTTTGCTTGTTCCATCGTTACTCCTATTTGGTATTGATTTGGTTAAACCGAGCAACCTGTTGCGCCTTATTCATCAAGGCAGCAAGCACGGCCAGACGGTTATTTTTTACAGCTTCATCCTCAACCATGACCATGGTATTTTCAAAGAAAGTATCAATCACTGGTTGAAGAGCAAAGAGTTGGTCAATATTCGCTGCCAAATCTGCAGTAAGGGCAATCTGCTCAACTCTTTCTGCCAATATCTTTTCCTCTGCACCTTCAAACAAGTTGCGATCAACTACAAGACCTGCCTCTGCTTTTTCAGCCAAGTTAAAGACACGAGATAAGCTTTCAACAGCTGGTTTAAAGGCAGCCGTTTTAGCTTTTTCAACCAAGAGACGAGCCGTTTCTAGCAGGTCACTCACTACAAAATGGCTACTGCTCAAAACGGCAGTCACGATATCTTTTGGCACGTTCTTGTCCATCATTTTTTCCACACGAGCACGGAAGAAATCAAGGACTTCTGCCTGATGTTCGTAGACAAGACTATCATGCTCAAGAGCATACAGTTTTTCCATCAATTCATCAATGGCAATGTTCCAACCAAAGGCTTCCAAAATCCTTACCACACCTTGGGTCGCGCGACGAAGAGCGTACGGGTCATTAGAACCACTTGGAATCAATCCGACAGAGAAGAAGGACAAAATCGTATCTAATTTATCTGCAAGAGCAAGGACTGCTCCTACTTTTGTTACTGGTAAGTCCCCTTCTGCACTATTTGGTAAATAGTGCTCACGAATAGCCGCCGCAACGACTGGCGTTTCACCTGCAAGAAGAGCGTACTTTTCCCCCATAATCCCCTGCAATTCATCAAATTCACCTACCATACCAGTCAAGAGGTCAAACTTGTAAATCGCTGCTGCACGAGAAAGATCTTTTTTCTCCTCATCAGAAAGTCCAGCTTGATCTGCTAAGAGACTACTAATTGCAGCCGTGCGTGCCATATGCTCATGAAGTGACCCAATTTTCTCATGGAAAGTGACCGTTTTCAAACGGGTTATCAAATCTGCAATCTGTAATTTTTGATCTTCACGCCAGAAGAATTCTCCGTCTTCCAAACGCGCTACCAAAACTTTTTCATTTCCCTTGATGACATTATCAAGAAATGCTGCATTTCCATTGCGAACAGAAATAAAGTTTGGCAAGAGCCTACCAGCCTGATCGCGAACAACAAAGTAACGTTGGTGATTTTTCATTGAAGTGACCAATACTTCTTCTGGAACCTCAAGATATTTAGCGTCAAACGCTCCCATAAAAGCTGTTGGATATTCAACTAAGTTTAGGACTTCATTAAGCAAGTCTGGATCAATCTCAACGACTACATTTTGGGCTGTTTCAATCGCCTTAATTTGTGTCACAATCATGTTTTCACGCTCGTCACTGTCTACAATAACAAACTCCTTGCGCAAATCAGCTTCATAACTATCAGCTCTCGTAATCTCTACCTCATGACCTAGGAAACGATGACCACGACTGATACGACCTGAGGAAATATCGAGGAAGTCCATATCAAGCGCTTCATCATCTAGCAAGACCGTTAAGGTATGGACCGGGCGAACGTATTCAAATTTATTTGAAGCCCAGTGCATGCTAACAGGGAAAGTCAATGAAGCAAGGACCTCTGGAATACCTGCCAAAACCTCCTTGGCTGTTTTTCCTTGCTCATGCTTGGTTACATAGACATACTCTTCCCCTTTAATCTCACGGAAAGTTATCGCTGCAGTTGTCAAACCTTTCCCGCGGACAAATCCTTCTGCGGCCTTGGTAAAGTTACCGTCAGCATCCAAGGCAATTTTCTTACTTGGACCCTTGAAATCTTCCGTCAAATCCTCCTGCCGCTCTGCCAAACCGCTCACTCGAACCGCCAAACGGCGAGGCGTTGAAAACATTTGAATGTCTTTGAAATCCAAACGGTTATCTATCAAAAATTGCGCCATTTTGTCTCGAAGTTGAGCCATAGCAGGCGTTACAATATAAGCTGGAATTTCTTCTAAACCAAGTTCTACCAGTAAATTTTTCGTCATAATTATGATACCTACGGGCATTAAACCAACCAGAACAAAATGGGAAACTGACCGAAGAAGCAAGCATCTAGGTCAGGTCTATCTTTTTGCAATCGTCCCTAGCCCGTATTCATTTCCTTTCTTTTCAATACTAGCCTATGTAATGCTAGCAACCATTTCTGCAGAGTTCTATCACTAGTTTCAAAAATCCCCTCTTTGAAACGCATTCCAACCGCAAATCAGCTGATTTTTCAAGAGCATATTAAAGCTCGTCTTCTTTCAACAATTCTGCCCGTGTTGCTTCATCTAATAAGGGATAACCAAGACGTTTTCTTTCTGCAACAAAGGTCTTTGCAACCACGCGCGCTAAATTTCTAATCCGTGCGATATAGCCTGCCCGTTCCGTTACTGAAACCGCACCGCGTGCATCCAACAAGTTAAAGGTATGTGAACATTTCAATACATAGTCAAAAGCTGGGTGAACCAAATGCTCATCAAGACACCTTCTTGCCTCTACTTCAAATTTCTCAAAATTGGCTAGTAACAAGTCTTGGTCACTGATTTCAAAACTATATTTAGAATGCTCATATTCTGGTTGGAGGAAAATCTCTCCATATTTAACCCCAGCTGACCACTCAATATCATAGACCGAATCCACCTCTTGAATATACGAAGCCAAGCGTTCTAAACCATAAGTCACTTCAGCAGTAACAGGATCTGTCGCAAGACCTCCGACCTGTTGGAAATAAGTAAATTGGGTAATTTCCATTCCGTCAAACCAAACTTCCCAGCCTAGTCCAGCTGACCCAGTAGACGGGTTTTCCCAGTTATCTTCTACAAAGCGAATATCATGCTCCAAAGGATTGATGCCCAGACGTTCGAGAGATTCCAAATACAATTCTTGGATGTTGCTTGGGCTTGGTTTCATAACCACCTGGAATTGGTGGTGTTGGTAAAGGCGATTTGGGTTTTCTCCATAACGACCGTCTGCTGGACGACGACTTGGCTCTACATAAGCTGCATTCCATGGCTCAGGGCCGATAGCACGCAAGAAAGTATAGGGACTCATGGTTCCTGCCCCTTTTTCTGTATCGTAGGCCTGCATTAGCATACAGCCTTGCTCATTCCAGTATTGTTGTAATGTCAAGATAATTTCTTGGAAAGTAAGTTTTTTTGACATTTTCGTCCTCCATATATATTCGTTTATTCGTTTTTTGACATGGCTCAGATCTAAAACGCTATTGTTTGAGATTGAAACTAGTATAGTAGCTAGGTCATTCTGTTGCTTAAACCGTCAAGTTTACTAGAAAGCTAAAACAGTATGGACAAGGTTTAGCTCATCTGTCATGGCAATGAGCCTACAGTAGTTCAAGTAGAGTCATTTGGTTTATCTTTTATAGCCGTTTCATTTATTTTTAGTACTAAGCAACGAGTCGCAGGTAGTACTGGAGTACAGCAAGACGAGTTAACGAAGTAATAAAAATAGAAACTAAATGACTATACTACTTCGTTCACTCGCTTTATCGTATACTCTAGTACAGCCCTATAGCTCATTGCCTAGTTAAAAGCAAACGAAAAGACTATCTAAACAGTATCCCTTACAGATAAGATCTGACGAATTTATAACCTTGGGTAGTTTCATACAAAAATATGATCGCCATTTTAAAACTGTCTAACCCTATCAAAAAACGCGCCAACACACCTATGTTTCCATAGGGGCGTTGAAACGCGGTTCCACCCTAATTTATTACTTCATTTCATTCTTAAAAATGATGCCGAAAGCGCCAATCACTCCTACTCCTGTCTGGCTTCCACCATTCCCAAACTCGCTAAAGGCTGTATCCAGAGCGACCCTCTTTCCTACATGATAGTATAGCAAAAAATTCCCTTGCTGTCTATTAAAAATTCATAGGGATTTATAACTTTCTAGCTCCTCTTATCCGTCTCCAGCTGCATTATATCTACCTGTTGATAGCTACCCTATCTCCCTCCGTAAACGTCCAGATGTTCATCAAGACAACGACCTGGACATAAGCAATAGCTCGGAGCAGATATTTAGTTTTAACGGCTTACAGCGGTGGTTCTCCTTGAGAGCAAATCTCACTGGTTGCGAGCCAACCTGCTTTGATTGTTTAGCAATAGCTAGCTGGCAAGTCCCTGCACTTTCGTTTGCGACGAGCCTAGCTAGCCTCGTCGGGGGCTGCAAGCTACTGCTGTTCGGTCGCTTGACGGTAGATATCTGGCAAGTCCCTGCACGTTCGTTTGGGACTAGCCTAGCTATCCTCGTCGGGGTCTCAAAACGAAGTTGCCAGCAACTTCTGTTCGGCCGCCTATTTTTACCTTGAGTTTTACGGGCTTGGTATCTTGGTTTAATTGGACACAGCCTACGAGCTATGTAAAAAAGAAATGCAACTGTTGCAACTTTAGTTGCTTACAGGTGTGGCTACCTTTAGGTATAAATCTTCCTAGCTCCAAAGGTATGGCAGGGAAATAAACGGCTGCGGAGCAAATGCTCCCTAGGAAGTAGGCTGAAAACCTCCACTGGAGTTTTTTTACTCGTCAGATTTTCTAGTTTGCCATATCTGTTACAGGTTATGCTTGGTTACAGATATGGATGCCCTTTGGGTACACTTTATGCTTTTCACGCTCTCGTATCTTGTATAATTGAACTCGGACTAAGCACTGTGTGAAAAAGAGACGCAACTGTTGCAACTTTAGTTGCTTACAGGTGTGGCTACCTTTAGGTATAAATCTTCCTAGCTCCAAAGGTATGGCAGGGAAATAGACGGCTGCGGAGCAAATGCTCCCTAGGAAGTAGGCTGAAAACCTCCACTGGAGTTTTTTTACTCGTCAGATTTTCTAGTTGGCCATATCTGTTACAGGTTATGCTTGGTTACAGATATGGATGCCCTTTGGGTACACTTTATGCTTTTCACGCTCTCGTATCTTGTATAATTGAACTCGGACTAAACACTATGTGAAAAAGATAATTACGCCTAGAAGCAGGTGCTTCTGCGTCGTATTTCCTATTTTCACTTTGTGCTTTTAACGTCCTCGTATCTTAATGTAATTGAACTCGGACTAAGCACTGTGTGAAAAAGATAAATTGCCTTGTGTCCTGCGACACGGCGCCAATTTCCTATTTTCCTACGAATTTTAAACGCCCTTGTATCTTATTTATGACTTATTTTTCGAGTAATAAGGTCTCCGACAAATTGGATGATAAAGATAAATATTAAGATGAGGAAAGTGGCAAGGAAAGTGACATCGTCATTTGAGCGTAGATAGCCGTAGGAAAGTGCTACTTGCCCCAGTCCACCTGCCCCAATGGCACCAGCCATGGCGGTATACCCAACAAGGGAAATAAGAGTCAAGGTCGTCACCCGAATGAGGTCTGGCAGACCCTCACGGAAATAAACCATAACCAAATCAGCAAAAGTCGCACCAGATGCTTGAGCAGCTTCAATCACTCCCCCGTCTAATTCTGAAAGAACCACTTGAACCTGACGGGCAAAAAAAGGATAGACTGAGAGAGAAAGTGGCACGAGAGCCGCATTCATCCCAATTGACTTTCCAACAATCACTCTTGTAACAGGCGAAATGGCAGAAAGCAAAATAATAAAGGGAATCCCACGCAAAATAGAGGCTACCTTATCCAAAATCCAAAAGACGAAACGATTTTCTGCAATCCCTCTCGGTCCTGTCAAAACGAGGAATAAACCTGAGATTAAACCCATGGCTCCTCCGATTCCAAAGGAAACAAAGGTCATATAAAAAGTACTATAAATAGCGGTTCCCCAACCGGTCTGACCACCCCAACCCATCTTGTAAACATGAGGGAGGTTGGTCTGAATCCACGAAAGTAAGTCATTCATCCTAGTCTTCTCCTTTCAAAATCGTCACCTCTACATTGGCCGTAGTAACGGCTGTCAAGGCCTTACGTATCTGTTCCTGATGTCCTGATAAGATCAAAATCATTTCCCCAACAGGCGTATGCTCTAAAATCTCAATATTACCATACAAGATGTTAGCCGATACATGATAAGTCTTGTACAAATCATTGATAATAGCCGTGTCTGTCGCAGAACCAGCGTATTTAAACTGAACCAAGAGACTATCTTCTGGCAGATGTTTGACAATATCCTGTTGATAAATCTTAACCAAGGCTTCATCAATTCCTGTTGCTGTTTTGATAAAATCCTGCGTCAGTGCTTCTGTGGGATGTGTAAAAATCTCCAAAACAGATCCCTCTTCAATCAATCGTCCATCCTGCATGACCGCTACGCGGTTACAAATATCCTTAACAATCTGCATCTCATGAGTAATCATGACGATGGTCAAACCCAATTTTTCATTCAATTCCTGCAAAAGAGCCAGGATTTGCTTGGTAGTTTTAGGATCCAGGGCAGATGTTGACTCATCAGAAATCAATATTTTGGGATCATTAGCAAGCGCGCGCGCAATAGCCACACGTTGCTTTTGTCCACCAGATAGTTGGGAGGGATAATTTTCTGCACGGTCTGCTAAGCCAACCAAGTCCAAAAGTTTTGCCACTTTAGCTCTCTTTTCTTCTTTAGATAAGCCAGAATGTTTTAAAGCAAAACCAACATTTTCAGCAGCTGTCATCTGGGACATGAGGTTAAAATGTTGGAAAATCATTCCAATTTCACGACGTTTGCTCCGCAGTTGAGGGGCATTTAGGGTAACATTACTGGCCTCAAAAATCACATCATCGTTGATGCAAATACGACCAGTAGTTGGTCTCTGTAAGAGGTTAATCACCCGAACCAAGGTTGATTTACCAGCTCCCGAATAACCAACAATCCCATAGATATCGCCTTGCTCAATATGAATCGTGACATCCTTTACCGCTTCAATAATGCGTTTGTTCTGATGAAAGATTACATTGATATGGTCTAGTGTAATAATTTCCTTACTCATAACTTGCAATTAACTCCTCTACTAATTCGATATGGCTGTAATAATCTGCAATGCTAACATTTTCATCTCCTGCATGGTCTCTACTGTTCGCATTTCCAAGTCCAAATCCTGCAATCGGAACACCTAGAGCATGAAAGACCGTGTGCATTGGCCCCGTCCCAGGCGAGGTCGGAAGCACTGCCACTCCCTCTGGGGTCAAGCGTTTTGCAAGCTCAATGACATTGATAATAGCTGGTTCAGACATGTCACTACGATAGCTCATTTCCCCTAGGGTAAAGGTTACTTCGACCTTTTCAAAACCGTATGTAACCAAGTGTTTGCGAATCTTGTCCAAGACATCGTGTGGCTCTAAACCTGGTACTAGGCGCACTTCCAATTTAGCGGTAGCTTGAGCAGGAATAATGGTTTTCACTCCTTGACCTAGATAACCTGTAGAAAAGCCCTCAATCGTTAGAGATGGCTCAAAGAAGAGACGCTTTAGAAACGTTTTTCTATCTGCAACTAAGGGCGGCAAAGTCAAGCCATACAGATCTGTAACCGACTTACTTGTTATCAACGCAAACTCTTCAACTAAGGCCAACTCACGTTCGTTTGGCTCTTGTATCTTCTCATAAATGCCATCTACCAAGATACATCCGTCTCGATCTCTCATAGACTGCAGAGCGGCCATGAGATACCAACTAGCCGAATCAATAACCCCACCATATGAAGAATGAATATCCAAGTCCGCACTCTTGACTGCCATATCAAAGGTCACAATCCCCTTATTACCACCTGCAATTTCTAATTGCCCCAAAACATTTCGCGCCCCTTGCTCCCAGACGAGCAAATCAGCTCCAGTCAAGCGAGCCTGGTATTTTTTCAAGTATTTATCCAAATCAACCGATGCCGATTCTTCAGCACCTTCAATGATAAAAATGATGTTGACTGGTAAAAACTCGTGTACAGCTTGGTATTTTTGAACAGCCGACAGACGGGCTATGATATGCCCCTTGTCATCATCTACTCCTCTGCCATAGATATAGCCGTCTCGTATGCTGACTTCAAAAGGCTGACCCGTCCAAATCTGATCATCGTCAGCTGGCACCGTATCATAATGATGATAGAAAATGATGGTCTTAGCATCTGGTACAGGACTGATAAAGGTTGCCATAACAAAGGGGGCTGCATAGCTATCGTCCAAAATCACCTCAGCCCCTGCTTCCTCAAAAATTTCTGTCAAATAAGTTGCCACATCCAAAAGCCCAATCTGCTGCGCAAAAATTGATTTCTTGCCAATCAACACCTTCAGCTTTTCAAAATAAGCTTGTATCAGCCTATCCTCTTCAAATTTTCTAATTTGTTCTGCTTGTCTTGACATTGTTTCTCCTTTTAGATCAATCCTGACAGATAGTCTTTCCATTTTCATTTCCTACTAAACAACGAGTCCAGCTATAATTGAAGTTAGACAAGACGAGTTGATATCCTAGCAAATAGAAGCTGAATAACTAGAAACGTGACCAACTATACCAGTTCTCATTATACCATGCTTGCTGTCATCAACTATTTTTTATACTCAGAGAACATCAAAATCAGACTATCTGCAAAACCGCAAGGAAAAGGCTAGAACAAAAGCACCACTCCCATAAAATATGATAAATATGAACAGTTTGACCTATCTCAAGGGCTGGAGATGTAAACGAATCCAGTGGATTGGTGTACCCTGAGCCTAAAAACTAGAAAGTGAGGAAAATCCTGTGGATGAGTTCACACCGAGCCTAGAAACTAGAAAGCCTACCTACAGCCAGTGAACTGGCTTAGCTCAAACCTAGAAATCAAGACTGCTAAATCACAATGAATGCATCCACTCCCAGCATCAGACAAGAAAAATGGATTGGTTTCTCAGTCATTCAGCAAGATAAAGTAGATCATATTGATTTTCTAAGAGCATGAATGTAAAATGCTATGGGGAAAACCACAGCATTTTGTATTTTTACCAAAGCGGTTCGTCCATACCGTCAGAAGACTCTTCAACAACCTTTTTCACTTCATCTGTATGGAATGCTTTCACCAATTCTTTAATCGCATCCGCTTTCGGTGATGTTTCCCAATCACTCTTAGCTGCAATCAAGTTGTACCATTGGTGTGAATTTTCATCTTTTTGTTCTTTATAAAGAACATTTTTATAATCCAGACCTGCTTCAAGTACAAAGGTATTGTTGACAACCGCTGCTGCAACGGATGGAAGTGAACTCGCTGTTTGACTCGCGTCCAACTCTGTTACTTTCAACTTTTTAGGGTTTTCTTTGATATTGACAATCGTTGCTAATTCTGTACCAGATACATCCAGTTGAACCAACCCTGCTGATTGAAGAAGATAGAGGGCTCGGCTTTCATTTGTCGGGTCATTTGGTACTGCAATTTCAGCTCCGTCTGGTATTTCATCGACAGATTTATATTTATTTTTACCGTCGGCTGTACCAGAATATAGGCGAATCGGAGCGATGTAGGTATCAGCGACTGCTACCAAGTCTTCTCCATTTTCCTTATTCCAATTTTCCAAGAAATTGTAGTGTTGGAAAGCATTAATGTCTACTTCCCCCTCAGCAACTGCCTTATTTGGTTGTGAATAGTCTGTAAATTGAGTGAACTCTAATTTCACCTTATCACCAAGAAGCTCTTGAACCTTATTCCACCGCGCTTCTTCCGAATCGCTCAAACTCATCACGCCGACATGGAGAACCTTGTCTGATGTTTCTACCTCTGAACCACATGCTACCAAGGCTGCAAATGAGGCAACTGCAACAGTTGCTAAACCAACTAGTTTTTTCAATTTCATAATGTCTTACTCCTTCATCTATAAACTATACATAGCTTATCACAGGAGCAAACATTTGACCAATATATAAATCTTATGTGACTCTTAAAAATTTTTTATATAGTTTTTGTAAAATGTATAGCCGTAGGCTATACCCTATTTTCAACATGCAGCTTATACAAAACGGAAGAAGTAGTAACCCAAAAACTAGCCTTATAGTACCTGACAACCTTTTACAGTCCTTTCGTTTTTCTGTTATTACTTCGTTCACTCGCTTTGCTGTACTCTAGTACAGCCTGCAGCTCCTTGCCTAGTACTAAAGACTATATCTATATAAAAAAGAGGCCGGGAAAAATCCCAGCTTTCTAACTTTATGAACCAAATGACGTTAATGCAGTGGTTGATGACTTCAATGGCTATCATGCCGTTGAAGGTGGGAAATGAACTGCTGCTCTTTTTTCAGGGAGCAGGCTAAAAAGCTCCACTGGAGCTTTTTACTCGTATTTGTTGGTGTTTCCCATTCCACATCTGACCTCTACGACTGATGCGAACTCGTTGGCTTCATTTCCAACCTCCAACAGTCACTATTTCTGACTGTTGGAGCTATGCGGGGATGGGAGTGAAACGGTCTTGAAATAGAGCATTTCAGCCCGAAGCTAGAATGCAGGAAATAAGGTATGTTGACCTGTCGAGTTCTTTCCCACTCCCTTTCACAGTTCTTATTTCTATCTCTTTAGGCGGAGATAGAAGCAAGGTGGAAGACATTTTTTAGTTTTCGCTTTTTGATTTTTTCTTGCTAAAGAATCCATAGGCAAGCAAGCCACTGAGAGTCATCAAGCCTGCAGCTGCAAGATATGAGCGGTCTGTCCCTGTTTTAGGAAGAACCGTTTTAGCTTTGACGGTGGTTGAGCCAGTGTTTCCACCATTGCTACTTACATGCTCATCACTATCCTTGCTCTCTTCTTTATCACCCTTGTCGCCCTTATCGCCTTTGTCACCCTTTTCGTTTGGTGCAAGAACAGTTCCATCAACGGCTGAGCTAACGTTCTTGTCTGGTTCAATCTGTGTGACAGAAACATGATCACCCTTTACAAGTGTCGCTGTTGCTGGGACTTGGACAGCCCATGTACCATCAGTTCCAACTGTTGTTGTAACTTGCGTCCTATCTTTGAAGGTTACAATAACCGCTGCGCCCGGAACACCCTTACCAGTAACTGCTACATTCCCCACAAACATAGCATCAATTATCGGATTCGCTGAGACCTCTGCTGCTTTAGGAACAACCGTCGCATCTACTGAAACACTTGACGCTTTCCCTTCTTCTAGCTGTTTGGCAGAAACTACTTGACCGAGTGTGAGCGGGGCAGGAGCAGGAACAGACCAGGTACCGTCTTTTCCAACGACAACATCTACTGTGCTACCGTCTGGGAAAGTCACTGTTACCGTTGCACCAGCAACTCCTACACCTGTTACAGTTGTATTATTTTCGATAACCGGATTGATGATTGGTTCTGACGTTACTTCCTGTGCCACTGGACGATATTTGGCATAATAGACAAGATCTCTATTCACCACGGTGTTCAAAATCGTATCCTTGTCCACTACATTCGCTGTTGGATCAACGAACCAACCGACAAACTCATAGCCCTCTTTGGCAACAGGCTCTGGCAAGGTGTTATTGGCAATAGCAGAAATTTTTGTCGTATTTCCTTCCACCTCAACCGATACACTTGCACCATTACGAATCAATCCTTTATCTATGTCTGTCGCAAAGGTCACTGTATGCCTTGGCACAGCAAATGTGGCTCTCAAATCAATATCACCTTTTGCGGTAATATCCAAGACTTCCTCTGTCGTAAATAATTGACCATCCAATTCAGGGTATTTTTCCTTCATGGCATCATCAATACGCCAACCAACAAACTGATAACCATAGGCTTTGTCTGCATCGCTCAACGCAGGCTCTGGCAAAGCATTGATCAAATTATTTGGCTTATCATTGAAAAGGACGCCGTGTAAACTTGCAAATCTATTTCCTTCTTGCTCAAAGTAGCCCAAGCCACCTTCAAATAACGTTAGCGTTTCGCCAAAGTCTAATAGACTTCCATCTGCACCATTCAATACAAAGGACCCGGCATCTGTATGCAGTCTTAAAGCGTAAGGCTGACGAACAACCGCAAATAACACTGTATGAATTGGTGTTGTATTGCCTGCGTCATCCGTCGAAGGATTTCCATACTGATCGATTTCTACTTGATCTTTAAGGGTTACCTGACCATTTTCAACCGTGATAGCTTTTGAGCGATTAGCATTTTGGAAAGGTATCCCAAATTCTTGCAAGGCTGGCAGATCCAGTACCTCATGTGGGACACCGCTAGCATTTGTTTTGCCAATTTCGATGTAATAGGTACCGTCTTCAACTTCATCAAAGGAGAAATCGCCCATTGTACCATTGACACCTGAGTTGACCTCTTGGAGTACATTTCCTGACGCATCTAGCAATCTCACTGGAACACTGGTGTAACCTCGTAACTCAGTTTGTCCATTTGGAATTGATCCTTGTGAATTTGTCAACAAACCTGTACTAAATTGACGTGCATCAGCGTTATCCCAAACCTTAACTTTACCTGTCACTCGAGCAGTCATTTGGGTTAGGTCAGAAGCAGAAATATAATAGTCGTAAGATACAATTGTGCCATCTGATAAGACCTGATTCTTAAAGTTAAGAATAAAACCGTTGTCAACCGTAACTAGTTGCGTGACTTCATCTTTGAATGGTGAAGCATCTACTGCTTTCTGAATATTTTCTCTAATTGCTTCTTTTTGTTCCTCTGTCAAAGGAGCAGCCTTATCTGCTACAGATAATTTCTTAATCGGATTTGCTTTGAAGAAATCCTCGGCTTGGACATGCATCGGTACACGATTCGCATCGCCGTCCGTCACATCAACTATTCTAGTTTCAGTCGTCCCATCCTGTTTTTTCAAATTAAAGGTTACAGTTGTATCCCTAATCATTTTATCGACTTTACGGTCAATCAATGTATAGTTGCCAAATATAAACTGCATCGGGAACACTTGATCACCGTAAGCGAGAGTCGCTCTTCCACCTCTTGGAGCATAAAAGGCACCACCTATACGGATATTGGAAAGCTTAACAGTTCTCTTTTGAAGAACATTGCTCTGATACTGAATAAAGTTCCTCAATCTATAAACACCTGTATACCCTTTGGAAAGATTCCAAAACGTATCTGTCTCAAAGCTAGTCTGGACCGTTACTCTGTCATTTGCCACATCTACTCCGATAGCTGCTAAATCAGAAATAGGATAGCCAGCTTCAGCATACATACTTGCAATATTTTGCTTGATTTGGGCAATTTCTTCTTCCGTCAATGGATTAGAGTTTGTCTTTGTGATACGCTTTTGTGCACCACTTGCTAGTTTTTCTTGCAAATTGACATATTCATCAAAGGTCGCTTGGCCTTCTTTACCATTAAAGTTATAGCTTAACTCAACTGCCTGAATAAAAGTAGTCCGATTAAGCGCAGTAGTCAACTCATACGTAGATGTCCCATCACCTTTTGGCGTTTCTGTCAACGTATGGGTTTGACCAGCTACTTTGACAGTAAAAGTAGCTCCAGATGTCGCTGTCACAGTCACTGTAAGGTTCTCTAGACCAATCCCTACACTTGACTCTGTGATAGTGAGTTCTGTTGCTTCATCAGCATGAACAATTATCTCACCGCCAAACACAGCCTGCCTAATTGGAGACACCGTCCCCAAGAGAGTGCTAGCAAGAAGGACCGAGCAAATACCTACCGAGAACTTCCGGATTGAAAATGTTTGTTTGCTTTTTGGAAACATGCATTTCTCCTTGTAATCATTTTTATATTCCCTTTCATTCTACCCCCTCCCTTTCAAATCTGTCAATATCTATCGCTAAAATTCCATTCGGAATATTTTGAAAATGTGACATTCTATGTTATATTTTCTGTCAATTATTTTCTATTTTACATTCTCTTTATGATTTGCTTAACAAATAAGCTAGTTTCCACCTAGCTATCCGATTATAGATTGTCAGGAATCTATAACAATCAACACCTGAATTTCAATGATAAATTTGACAAATAAATCATTGGCAAAATGGACGAATACAACGACCGATTCTGTGGCAGATTGAATCACTTCAACAATCGATCTACTCCGTAGCAAAAATCTGTATTTTTTAATGAGAAGTGATATAATGCAGGTAATAAAAAACGGAGGAATCTATATGTTACATTACGACATGGTTGTCATTGGTTTTGGCAAGGCAGGAAAGACATTAGCGGCTAAATTCGCTAACGCAGGAAAAAAAGTTGCTCTTATCGAGCGTAGTCAGTCCATGTACGGTGGGACCTGCATCAATATCGGCTGTATCCCAACTAAAACGCTACTTGTAGCTGCAGAACATAACCTTAGTTTTGACGAAGTATTTACACAAAAAGATCTTATTGTCGGGCGCTTAAATAAAAAAAATTATGTGACTCTTAAAGACAAAGGTGTAGATATTTTCGATGCAGAAGCGCATTTCCTTTCAAACAAGGTGCTTGAAATGGTCGCAGGAGATAGTAGACAAGAGATTACTGCAGAAATCATCATTATCAACACAGGAGCAACTTCCAATATCCTTCCAATTCCAGGTTTAACAACCAGCGAACATGTTTATGATTCGACAGAAATTCAACAGTTAAGCGAATTACCAAAAACTTTAGGTATCTTAGGTGGTGGGAATATTGGCTTAGAATTTGCCAGTCTTTATAATAGATTAGGTAGCAAGGTTACTGTCCTTGATGCACTCGACGTTTTCTTGCCACGCGTAGAACCTTCTATCGCCCACTTAGCAAAACAATATCTAAGCGAAGACGGCATTACGCTTCTGCAAAATATTCGAACAACTGAAATAAAAAATGAAGATAATAAGGTTGTTGTTGTCACTGAAGGTGAAACCTATTATTTTGATGCCCTACTCTATGCAACAGGACGAAAACCTAATGTTACACCATTGCAATTAGAAAACACCACCATTCAGTTGTCTGAACGTGGAGCAATTCAAGTCGATAAACATTGTGAAACAAGTGTTCCAGGTGTCTTTGCCGTCGGAGATGTAAATGGTGGACCGCAGTTTACCTATGTTTCCCTTGATGATTCTCGTATTGTTTATGACTATTTAACAGGAGCAGGAGACTACACATTAGAAAGTCGGAAAAACATTCCTAGCACTCTCTTCATTACTCCGTCCCTGTCTCAAATTGGAATGACAGAAGCGCAAGCGAAAGAAGCAAAGCTCCCCTACAGTGTAAAAGAAATACCTGTAGCCAGCATGCCCCGAGCTCACGTTAACAATCATTTACGTGGAGCTTTTAAGGTAATCGTTCATACAGAAACAAAAGAGATCCTTGGCGCAACTATTTTTGCTGACGGCTCTCAAGAAATCATCAATATCATTACTGTTGCGATGGATAATAAGATTCCATATACCTACTTTAAAACCCAAATGTTTACTCATCCAACCCTAGCTGAAAATCTAAACGATGTCTTTGATCTATAAGCAATGATGGCTACATCCCTATAAAGACGAACACTTGTAGTCTTCTACCATAGTTCTACCAAAAATCATCGCAAACGCATGTCGTTGCATTTTCCGAACCTTTGTTTCTTTAGAGGCATGCCTCTAAAGAAACAAGATACCCCATCCCCATTTTTAAAAAAATAAGATCCCTTGACCTTTTCCAAACATCTACCTTTCACTTTATAATCTGTTCGTTTACTTTTAGTACTAGGCAACGAGCTGCAGGCTGTACTGGAGTACGGCAAAGCGAGTGAACGAAGTCGTAAAAGATAAACGAACAGACTATAAAATCTCCCTACAGTTGTCCTGTAACGGCTCAATTCCCTCTAATTCATCTTAAAAACAAGGGGAGTGGGAAAGAACTCAAAACACATGAGAAAGAGTTCCGTTTTTACCTTATTTCCTGCATTCTAGCTTAGGGCTGAAACTGTCTATCTCCAGACCGTTTCACTCCCACCCCCTCGCATAGCTCCAACAGTCAGAGTAGTGACTGTTGGAGGTTAGAAATGAAGCCAACACGTTCGCACCAGTCGCAGAGGTCAGATGTGGAGTGGGGAACAGTAAAAAGCTCCAGTGGAGCTTTTTAGCCTGGTTCCCTTAAAACAAAAGGAACAACAGTTCATTTCCACCTTTCAACGGCACGATAGCCATTGAAGCAAACAACCACTGCGTCAATGTCATTCGGTTCATAAAGTGAGAAAGCTGGGCTTTTATACGAAAACTAGAAAGAATGCCAAAATTCCCTCCCTGTGACATCATCAAAGCGAAAAAATTTTATAGTTAGGCTACTAGCTCGTTTCTAGTAGTCTTTTTCTGTGCCAAAAATTCAGAGTAAGCCATTTGTTCTTTCAAAAGTATATAGGCTATTTTTAATAATGGAGGTGCTAGGGCAATCGTTGCTTTCTGTGGACCACGCCGACTTTGAATCTGATATAGCCGTTTCGTTTATTTTTAGTACTAGGCAACGAGTCGCAGGTAGTTGAAATAGTTGATAACTATTTCAAGTGACAGATAAGAAAAGTGTAACTTTTCTCAATGGTACAGCAAGACGAGTGAACGAAGGAATAAAAATAGAAACGAAATGACTATAAAATCGTTCTGCTAAGGGACTTCCTTTTGGATTCCTAGCGGCGAAAGCTGCTTGACATAAGCATTTCTTCAAATAGGTATTCCCATGTCAAATCTTGGTGCTTCGTTTCTTACCAGCACTCTCATGATTACCTGGACAAAGTCCTGCCCAAGAGGCTAAATGTCCAGCAGGATGATATAAAAATAGATAGAGCGACAGCTATCTGGCTCTTCCCTGTATTTCATTGGTGATGAACCTAGCCACCTGCCTAAATCTCAAAACGAAATAGCAAAAACTTCTGGTCTACAAGTCAGTGATTGCTAGCTGCTTGCTCACTTTGTATGTGACAAACCTAGCTGGCTCCTGCATAAGGGAGCATGACGAAGCGTTCCGCTTCTGTTCGACCGACTATTTGGCTTTGCTGCTTCAACAGTCTAGAAAGACTGTTGAAAGTAGAACCTAACACGAGTAAGGCCCTCTCATATCTCACAACTGATGAACAATATAGTCAAACAACTGGCGATTGCTTTCACAATCCCTGCATAGAAATTCCGGATGCCACTGTACTCCTAAAACCGATAATTCACCTCGACCCTCTACTGCTTCAATAGTTCCGTCACGTGGATCACGCGCCGTCACCTGCAAATCAGGAGCCAACTGTTTGATACTTTGTCTATGAAAAGAATTGATTTGACTATCCTGATGAAAAAGCTGGCTGACCCGACTATTCGGACGAATTTGCAAGCCATGAAAGGTTCCTTTTAATGTCTCCTGCCAATGATGCCTTACTTCCTGCTGCAAACTACCACCCAAAGCTACATTTAAGAGCTGCATACCTCGACAAACTGCAAAAATCGGCTTCCCTTGTTTCAAAGCTTCCTCAATCAAAGCTAGCTCAAACCGATCACGCGCCAGCAAATAATCATCACTGTCAATTGCTTGTTCCTCCTGATAAAAATGCGGACTAACATTCTGACCACCTGAAAGAATCAATTTATCAATCCTATCGATATAATCCTTAGCCAAATCGGGTGTTCCAATTGGAATCACAATCGGCAAACCTCCTGCTACTGTCACTCCCTCGGTCAAATCTCGCACTACCGCAACATAGGTCAAGCCATAAATGGAGGGCATTTCCTTTTCATTTCCCGTAATTCCCACTATCACTTTCTTCATTGCGCCACCTCTTTTACGTTCCTTTGTTTTCTATCGTATCACTCCTTTCTTTTCGTGTCTAATATGAATCTTTTATCAGCTCTTTTGAAATTTTTATCATCCAGCCATAGAAGCTCTACTTCCTTACCCCCCACCCTGTCTAACCCTAGTAATCCCTGCAACTTCTCCTCCTCTATAGTCTATTTTCTGTGATAAAAACTGCTATCCATTTCCAAAAACTATACCATTCCCTAAACATTTTCAATTATACAAATAGCGTATTTTCTGCTAGGATAGTGTCAAGAATACATTTTGGAGGAATCTTATGGTCTCAACAATTATTGGTTTCCCGCGTCTGGGCGAATTTCGTGAATTAAAATTTACAACTGAAAAATACTTTAGAGGAGAAATTGATGAAGCAGAGTTGCTAGAAACAGCTAAACATCTCCGTAGCAAGCATTGGAACTTGGTCAAAAAAGCAGGGATCACAGAGATTCCAAGTAACGACTTCTCGCATTATGATAATGTCCTTGATACAGCTTTCTTGCTCAATGTAGTACCTAAAGCAGTGCGGGACTTAGATTTGACCGAGCTAGAATGCTACTTTGCTCTTTCTCGTGGTTATCAAGGAGAAAAAGGTGATGTTAGAGCCCTCCCCATGAAAAAGTGGTTCAATACGAACTACCACTACATCGTTCCGAAATTTGAAAAAGATACCCAGGTAAGGCTTGCCTCCAACAAGATTTTTGACGAATTTTCAGAAGCAAAAGCACAAGGTATACACACCCGCCCTGTTCTTATCGGTCCATTTACATTCTTACAATTAGCAGATTATGAAGCAGGCACTGTCGCTACCGATTTTGTAGAAAGCATTGTCGCGACCTATCAAGTGATCTTTGAAAAACTAGCAGAACTGGGTGCTGATACCATTCAGCTAGATGAACCGAGCTTGGTCAAGGATATATCTGCTGGGGAAAGGGCACTTTTCTTAGAAATTTACAACAATTTATTGGCAGATAAGAAAGGCTTGTCTGTCCTTGTCCAAACTTACTTTGGAGATGTGCGTGATGTCTATTCAGACCTCATTAACTTACAAATTGATGGCTTGGGGCTTGACTTTGTTGAAGGAAAAAAGACGCTGGACCTTGTCTCAACAGGTTTCCCAACAGACAAGGTCCTCTACGCAGGTATTGTCAATGGAAAAAACATCTGGCGCAATAACTACGAACAGAGCCTTGCCATTCTAAAAAAAGTACCTGCCGACCGTGTCGTCCTCAACACCTCTTGCTCACTTTTACATGTGCCATTTACAACAGAAAATGAAGAATTGGACACAAGCATCCTGCAACATTTTGCTTTTGCCGTGGAAAAACTAGCAGAACTCTGTGACTTGGATACAATTTTAGCAAATGGTGGAGCTGATATCTTAGCACGTAACAAGGGCTTGTTTGAAGCAGAGCGAGTTGGAAAAAATGCAGCACTGGCGACTCGTATTGCAGACTTAAGAGAAGAAGATTATAGCCGCTTTCCAATTTTTACAGAACGTGAAAAATTACAGGCAGAGCGCCTCAAGCTACCAGTCTTACCAACAACGAGCATCGGATCTTTCCCACAGACAGAAGAAGTTCGAGCCAGCCGACTTGCATTCCACCAGGGGGAACTATCTGCCCAAGCATACGATGAATTTCTCGCGAAACAGATTGATGATTGGATTAACTGGCAGGAAGAAGTCGGCTTTGATGTCCTCGTTCACGGTGAATTTGAACGCAATGACATGGTAGAATACTTCGGGCAAAACCTATCTGGCTACCTCTTTAGTAAAAATGGCTGGGTTCAATCCTACGGTATGCGGGGAGTGAAACCCCCAATCATTTGGGGAGATATTACGCGCCTGCAGCCGATTACCGTCAAATGGTCCAGCTATGCCCAAAGTAGAACAGCTAAACCCGTCAAAGGCATGCTGACTGGTCCTGTTACCATTCTCAACTGGTCTTTTCCTCGTGAAGATATTTCAATCAAGGAATCGACCTTGCAGATTGCACTTGCCATTAAAGAAGAGGTGCATGATTTAGAGACTGCTGGCATCAAGATTATCCAGATTGATGAGGCCGCGCTACGTGAGAAACTACCACTGCGTAAGAGCGACTGGTACGAGGATTATCTAGACTGGGCTATTCCAGCCTTTCGCTTGGTACACTCAACAGTGGCACCTGATACACAGATTCATACCCACATGTGCTACAGCGAATTTATCGATATTATCCCGGCCATTGACAATATGGATGCAGATGTTATCTCCTTTGAAGCTAGCCGCTCCAACCTCGTGATTCTAGACGAATTAAAGGCACAAAACTTCCAAACGCAGGTCGGACCTGGGGTTTACGATATTCACTCACCACGCATACCAGCTGAACGTGAGATTGACCACGCTATCACAGCTATTCTCACTAAGGTCCCAAGCCATAAAGTCTGGATCAATCCAGATTGCGGTCTCAAAACTCGCGGTATCAAGGAAACCCGAAAAAGTCTGAGCCGTTTAGTAAAAGCTGCTAAAGCTGCTCGTCAAAAAATCAAGCAATAGACAAGGAGAACCCTCGTTTTCTCCTCTCCTACTCATATAGACAGGATAAAACAATGGTGCATCCTCCTCGTCTTTCATTCGAAGTATTTCCGCCAAATCCCACTGCAGGCAATGAAAAATCCTCTCTGCTCTTCACAATATGCAGGATTTAGCTCCCCCACTTTATCAGCGTCACTGCAAGCAATCACAAATTCGACATTGAAGAAACGACAATCCGATTAGCGAATTATATCCACAACGAATTAGGAATTCCCACTATTGCCCACCTACCTGCTCTTTACCTAACCAAAGCACAGGTAGCAAACATCTTAACAGCCCTTGATCAGATTGGAGTCACTAAAATTTTGGCCCTGCGTGGAGATAGTATTCCTGATGTAGCACCGCAGAACGATTTTCAGTATGCAACAGATTTGATTTCCTTTATTAAAGATAAGGCCCCACATCTTGATATTGTTGGAACCTGTTATCCGGAAAGTCACCCCGATTCGCCAAATCAGATTTCAGATATTAAACACCTCAAGAAAAAAGTGACTGCCGGTTGCTCAAGCCTTGTTACCCAACTCTTTTTTGACAATGATATCTTTTACGATTTTCAGGAAAAATGCCAACTAGCAGACATTGAGGTCCCGATATTTGCAGGGATTATGCCTATTATCAATCGTAATCAGGCGCTCCGCTTGTTCCACACCTGTGACAATATCCGTTTGCCACGGAAGTTTCGAGCAATTTTAGATAAGTATGAACACGATCCCGAATCTTTACAAGCCGCAGGTCTGGCCTATGCCATTGACCAGATTGTTGACCTGGTAACACAAGATGTAGCAGGAATCCACCTGTATACAATGAATAATCCCCAGGTCGCTAACTATATCCACCACGCTACCTATTCGCTGTTCAAACATTCAGCCGTCTAGTGGAACAAACCATTTCCCCACCCCTTTCTATTTTCTTGATAGAGAGGGTATTTTGCGTTACAATAGAGGTATGATTACAAAAGAACAATACAAGTGTTTTTAGACTAAACCATAATAAGACGATAAACTGATTTTACTGCGTTTATCGTCTTTCTTTTTATGTTATTTTATCTCATTTTATAATTTTTTTGGGTGAATTTTGGGCGAAAAGTTAATAGCCATCAACACCCCAAAAAGCTCCTCTAAAACATCAGCAAATATAACGCAAAAAACACCAGCGTTACAGCTGGTGCAGGAGATTATGAAAAATTTTAGGATTGGGTACAGTGTAACCAACCTATTTGTTATCTCACCGTGTTCACAATAAGTTTATCAAAGTTTAAAATTTCTAATTCTACGTCATCCCTTGTTATACTTGTGTAAGTGTCTTTTATAGTAGTCGCAGGTTGAGACTTCTGTAAAGCGGGCTTTTTTTCACTTTTGTTCACATCACGTTCTATCGTAAAAAAAGTATTTGCATACATCATCATAATCTACACCTCTTCTTTCTTAATTGATAATCAATATTTTTATTGATATCAAAATACTCTTTTCTGTTTATCCATATAGGACCGTCTCCTCTAGTCACAACCAGAACATCTACCGGTCCGCCCACCGTTTCAAGGGAATCGGTGTAGTGACGCTTGAATGACGTTAAATTAACTAGTGTAGCCGCCATATTAGCCAACTCGTCAATGGACAACATACCTACTATATTTAGTATAGGGTCGATAAAATTTTCTTTTTGGGTATCGGCTATTGAGTTAATTATACTATCTTTCTCTTCTGAGGTCAACGAACTTTCTCTAATTTTGTCGCTAACCGCTAGTTCCATAGCTGGATCCATTCCCTTTAGGATAGTTAAAATCATATCAGATTGTGCAAAAGGGATAATAGAAGCCGTGCATCCAACTGAAGATATCTCTACTTCTTCTTTTTTTATTAATTTCAACCTTTCATTATACGAAAAACTAAGTTCATAAGAAACTAACGAAGGGAATAATTCATCCTCGCCATATCCACAAATTACAATTCCGGATATACTTTCAAACATATTTCTATATATAACCAACTCATACATAAATGTCAAAAAGTCATTTAAAAATTCTTCAAATGGCAACTTAAAATGTTTAGTCAGTATGTCAATGCAAAAGCCTTGGAAGTCTCCCAAAAAAGTTTCAGGTTCGATATCGCATTTAAAAAAGCGCCTATCAATACATTCTCTGCGCATTGATTCAATTTTTTCTTTTATAATATCTACAATCTGTCCGTCATCAATCTCGTGATTGTCGCTTTGTGCTTGAATAGCATTAATATCTTCACCAGCATATTCCGTAAGGGTCACTAAAGCTCGATACATCATTGCCTGTATCTGTTCTTTAGCAATTTCAGGATTATTGAATTTGGGTTGTTTTACAAAATCAATAAATTGATTCGCACAATCCTCAATCGTTTTAAAAACGGTTTGCTTATTTACTCTCCTATACTCTTTAAAAATTATCTCCCAAGGAATTCCCATGTAATCAGCATCTCCATAAATCATGAAACCTATATCATGAGCACTACCAAAAGAGAATAGCTTATTAGCTGCATTATATGTTTTAGAAGCATTACCATTAGTAATAGTAACTGCACTATCTGCTGCTAGAGCTACACCATGTTTGTTTAATATAGCGATTTCTGCTGTCATATACTTCCTCCATTTCGTATATCATCTGTAATCAGAATAATATAAGTACAAACTTTATGCAAGCGATATATTCAATAAAAACAAAAAAATCCCGCCCAGTTTCCTGAGCGGGTGTAGCTATATTATTTAAAAGTTCCCCAAGCAGATCCGAAACGTTCTCCGTTTTTGGTCGCGCCTGTAGCGACATAGTTGCGCTTTCCGCTGCCACCAATATAAGAAATCCAAACAAATCCGTTTAAATCAATAATAACTAGGTCATACTTGATGGTTTGACCTTTTTTGTATTGAGCTACAATTTCGCCTGATGTATTTGGTGCTCTGCGGACATTGA
>NZ_SPOZ01000016.1 GCF_004569635.1 Streptococcus sp. LYSM12 | reverse complement strand
TGGAAAACAGCAGATGCTTCAGAAATACTACCAGTTTTGTCACAGTATGCGAGGACTTTTTTACGAAAATCTAGTGAATATGCCATAAAAACATGATATCACAAATGTACTGTTTTTACTTCATTTTACTATACACTTCATCACAGCAGTAAGTCGTTGTCTTTATCCTCCAATCCAGCTTTCTATACGTCCTCGTATCTTATATAAAATCCATAAGGTTTACTTTTCTTTTAAATTTTTGTTATACTAGATGGAAGACAAGAAAGGACCTCCAGATGACCCCTAATAAAGAAGATTATCTAAAATGTATCTATGAAATTAGTACGCAAAAAAAGAAAATCACCAACAAGGAAATTGCACAACGGATGCAAGTGTCTCCACCTGCTGTCACTGAAATGGCGAAACGAATGATTGAAGAAGGTCTGATTCAAAAAGATAAACAGGCGGGCTATCGGTTGACACTTCTCGGGCAAAACATGGTAGCCCGTCTCTATCGCAAGCATCGTTTGATTGAGGTCTTTCTCCTTGAACATCTTGGCTATACCAGCCACCAATTACATGAAGAGGCTGAAGTCCTTGAACACACCGTTTCAGACTACTTCATCGATCAATTAGATAGCTTTCTGGGCTCTCCCAAGACTTGCCCGCATGGAGGCACCATTCCCCTCAAAGACCACCTCTTAGAGGAACAGTACCAGGATACTCTCGACAAGGTCACAGAACTTGGAAGCTACCGCTTGGTGCGGATGAATGATTCGTTCCCTCTACTTCAATTCCTTGAACAAATCAATCTCGCCTTGAATGATCATTTTACTGTGCAACAAATTGATACCTTTACCCAAAACATTCTCATTCAATACAAGGAAGCAACCATTGCTATCCCCTTTGCCATTGCAAATGAATTGTATATCGAAGCAACATAAAAGACCTGAGCCCTCGTTCACTACATGGTTGTTCAGGTCTTTTTCATCTTATTTATTTTTTGTATCTAGCAAGACAGTCACAGGGCCGTCATTGATAAGAGAAACCTCCATATCTGCTCCAAAAACACCTGTTTGAACAGAAACAAACACTCCCAAGGCTTGATTCAACTCCTCATAGAGTTTCTTAGCAAAATCTGGCGCAGCCGCTCCTGTAAAAGCTGGACGGTTGCCCTTTTTCGTGTCCGCAAACAGAGTAAACTGTGAAATAGACAGGATTTGCCCTCCGATATCCTGAACAGAGCGATTCATTTTCCCCTCTTCATCCGAAAAAATCCGCATATGGGCAATCTTTCTCACCGCATAGTCCACATCCTCTTGACAATCATCCGGTCCAATCCCCACCAAGAGAACCAAGCCTTGTTGAATGTGTCCGTGAATTTGTTGTTGGATGCTGACTGCAGCCTCTGTTACCCGCTGAATGACGATTTTCATTTACTCACCTACCCATTTGTTCGTTTAACAGAGTACACTTCTGGCACTGATTTGATTTTATCGACAAGGCTAGTCAAGGTTGCAAGGTTTGAAATCCCAAAAGACACATGGATGGTCGCAAATTTCATATCTTTGGTCGGCTGAGCATTGACAGAGGAAATATTCTTACTTGAATTGGTCAAGACTTTCAAGACATCATTAAGGAGCCCAGAGCGGTTGAGACCATAAATATCAATATTAGCCATATATTCCTTACTGGATGGCTCATCCTCCCAAGATACATCAATCAAGCGGACTTCATAATTTTCCTGACTTTTCAGATTCATACAGTCCGTCCGATGAACCGCCACACCACGTCCTTTCGTAATGTAGCCCGTAATTTCATCACCTGGAACTGGATTACAACACTTGGCAAGGCGAATCAAGAGCCCTGTCGCTCCTTCAATCACAACACCACCCTCGTGGCGAATTTTGAGGCTATCTTTATTATCCTGCTTGATTTCACCACCGTTGACCAATTCATCTGCAACAGCTTTAGCCTTGGCACGTTCTGCCTCCCGCCGTTCTTTTTCCGTCAGGCGGTTAACAATGGACATAGCCGAAATTTCACCAAAACCAACCGCTGCAAACAACGCCTCATCGGTTTTATAACTCGTTTTCTGCAATACATCATCTAAGTGCTTGCGATCCAAGTATTGATTGGCCACGTAGCCATTTTCCTGCAGGAGGGTCTGAACTAGTTCACGCCCTTTGTTAATAGACAATTCCTTGTCTTGATTCTTGAAAAATTGACGAATCTTATTTCTAGCCTTATGCGTTTTTACCAGATTAACCCAATCGCGACTTGGACCAAAGGAATTAGCACTCGTGATAATCTCAACTTGATCCCCTGTTTTTAATTTGGTAGTCAAGGGAACCATACGACCATTGACCTTAGCACCTGTCGCTTTTTCTCCAACTTTCGTATGAATCTCATAAGCAAAATCAATCGGAACCGAGTCCTTAGGCAACTCTCTGACCGACCCGTCTGGTGTAAATACATAAATCCGCTCAGTGAAAATATCGTCCTTGACAGAATCGACAAAGGTCTGCGCATCACCAGCATCTGCCTGTAATTCTATCAAATTAGTAATCCATTTAAGCTCTTGTTGACTAGCTGTAGCCTTTCCACCGCGCTTATAAGCCCAGTGGGCTGCCACTCCATATTCTGCCACTTGGTGCATTTCTGCAGTCCGAATTTGAAACTCAATCGGTCCCTTTGGACCATAGACCGTCGTATGGATTGACTGGTAACCATTTGCCTTAGGATTCGCAATATAATCCTTAAACCGACCTGGCATCGGACGCCATAACTCATGGATGTAGCCCAACATAGCATAAACATCACTTGGCGTTTCCATGATACACCGAATAGCAATCAAATCATATAGCTGGTCAAACCGCTTCTTCTTATCGTGCATTTTTCGATAGATTGAATAAATATGCTTCGGACGACCGTAGATATGACCATGGAGATGATGATCACTCGCAAACGCGCGAATCTTATCAACTACCTCATTGACCAGGGCTTCCCGTTCCCTACGCTTTTCAGTCATGAGGTGCGTAATTTTGTAAAACTCTGCCTCATTCAAATAGCGAAAGGCCATATCTTCCAATTCCCACTTGATAGAAGAAATCCCCAAACGATGAGCAAGCGGTGCATAGATTTCCATTGTTTCACGTGAAATACGCTCCTGCTTGTCCTTGCGCAAATGCTTCAAAGTCCGCATATTATGCAAACGATCCGCCAACTTGACCAAGATGACACGCATATCCTTAGACATGGCAATCAACATTTTGCGGTGATTTTCAGCCAACTGTTCTTCGTGTGACTTGTACTCAACCTTACCGAGCTTCGTCACCCCATCTACAATCATCCGAACATCAGAACCAAACTTCGCTTCCATTTCATCTAATGTAACGTCCGTATCTTCCACTACATCATGCAAAAAACCGCAAGCAACCGTCACTGCATCAAGCTGCAAACCCGCCAAAATCCCAGCTACCTGAATCGGGTGGATGATGTAGGGCTCACCTGATTTGCGAAATTGCTGACTATGAGCCTCAAGAGCATAATCCAGGGCTTTGCGTACAAAGACCACATCCTCTTCCGGCATATACTGAGCCGTCAGATCAATGACATCTTCTCCTGTTAGATTGATTTCTTTCATCTTGTCTTCCTCATTCTCAAACTGTTTCTTACTATTTTACCACTTTCAAGCCAAAAGAAAAAGGCGAGAAGAGCCAAAGTACCTGACAAACATAGGAACTTAACATTTCCGCACCTTTCTTTCTGAACCAAACGGTTTATACAAGGTGTTCCTATAGGGAAAGTAAGGACTATTAAAATTCAAAAAACACAGGCTTCACCCTAAAAAACGTTCGTGCATTTGTCCCGAATCAACAATCTAAATCTATCCATGACAATCCTTATCCTCCTACCACATCAACCAAGGACTGAACGCTATCCTATATAAATGAAAGCATCTCAGGCTACTTGTTTTATAGTGAATTCCAAAATAAAATAGCCACCAATTTCGAGTGACTATCCATTCCTGCCTAATACTCTAAACGGCACAATCTGACGAAGCAACAAAACCGACGGTCGAGTTGAAATTTAGCACGGTAACAAACGACAGAAAAAAGCTGATTGTTATAGTCATTTCGTTTATATTTTTAATACTTCGTTCACTCGTCTTGCTGTACTCCAGTACTACCTGCGACTCCTTGCCTAGTACTAAAAATAAACGAAACGGCTATAAAGAAGTATCACATCAACTCTTTCAAGACACTAACACTCGCTAGAGCGTAGAGTGGAGCTGTTTCTGCTCGCATAATCCGTGGACCAAGACCAATCTTGTAGCCCCCCTTGGTTTCAAATTGTATGACTTCGGCAGGAGACAGTCCGCCCTCGGGACCGAAGATAAAAAGAATTTTTTCACTGCCCCTGAGATTTGACAGAACCTCTACCAAGGTCGAGCATTCCCCTACTTTAGCAGACTCTTCATAGGCAATGAAAACAGTATCAAACTGGTCAAGCGCTCCAAGAAAATCTGACTTGCTAGCAAATAAGCTAACATCAGGCACTCGATTACGCTTACTCTGCTCGGCTGCTCCTAGGGCAGTTTTCTGCAATTTTTCAGTCTTTTTTATAATCTTTTTGTCGTCCCATTTGACCACCGACCAGTCTGCTGGAAAAGCCCAGAACTGGCTTGCTCCCAACTCAGTCGTTTTCTGAACGAGAAATTCCAATTTATCACCCTTGGGAAAACCACAAGCAATCGTAATATCTACTGGTAATTCGACCTGATCTGGCAATTTCTCCATTACTTCAAAACGGTATTCTTTTTCGTCAACCACACGTGCTAAGCGCTTGATACCATCATCAAAAACCAAGATTACTTGGTCATCTTTTGCCAACCGCATGACTTGAAACATGTGCTTAATAGTATCTTTGTCTTCAATCACCAAATTCCTACCTGCACTACCTTTTACAAAATACTGTTGCATCTAGCCTCCTATCACCCCGGACCTGTCTCTCGTTTTCTTGAAAATAGCCGCATTCCATTCCCCTTGAATCATCTGAGTTTCAAGGAAAAATCCTGCTGATTCAGCTGCTGTTCGAACCATTTCCCACTTGGTCGCAATAATCCCACTCATGATGAGATAGCCCTCATCTTTGAGCAAGCGATAGGCATCATCTGTCAAATGCACCAAAATATCCGCCAAGATATTGGCCACAATAACATCTGCTTCTAGCTCTACACCACGAAGCAAGTCCCCTGTCTGCACTGTAATATTTTCTGCATGGACATTGAGGTCAATATTCTCCTGAGCTACACGCACCGCAACTTCATCAAGGTCATAGGCATGGATTTCACCAGCCCCAAGAAGCGAACTCGCAATCGAAAGTACCCCGCTTCCAGTCCCCACATCAAGAACACGCTCGCCACCTCGCAATACTTGCTCCAAAGCAAACAGGCTCATCTTGGTCGTAGGATGCGTTCCAGTCCCGAAAGCCATCCCAGGATCTAAACAAATCACCCTCTCACCTACTGTCGCTTCATAGTCCGTCCACGATGGCACAATGGTCAAATCATGAGTAACCCGTGCTGGCTCATAGTATTTCTTCCAATTATCCGCCCAATCTTCCTCATCCAAGGCTTGATCCTCCAAACGAACTGTACCGGGGTCTAAAAAGTCACTGACCTCATCCAAGCGCGCCAACAAGGCTGTTTTAATGGACTCAATCGCTAGATTCTCTGGATAATAAGCAATCATCGTAACCAAGTCCGATTGCTCCTTTTCAGGCACAATTTCACCAAACAAGTCTTCCTTGTTTAGGTAATCTGCCGTATCTTCAATCGCAACACCCTGCGCACCTAGCTCAATCAAGAGATTGGACACAATCTCCTCTCCCTGACGCTCAAACTGCACCCGTAATTCCTGCCACATCGTCTCTCCACTCCTTTACTCACCGATTTCTTGGTTAATACCTCGGATAAGGGAAAAAGTCCCTTTCTGCCAACTTCACTCTACCGGCTTCAAATGCTTCCTTATCCCAAGCAATAGCAAATTCTTCTGCCTCATCATCTGCTAAAAAGTCCATGAGATCATCTAATCCCTTTTCTGCCGTTTCTGCTAAAAATGCAACAAAATAAGCGATAAATTCACTAGATAGACCTTTTTTTGGCTCATACGGAATGGCAACCAAATAGTCCTCTTCCTTGACCCTTGATTTCAAAGGATTGTAAAACAAGACTACTTCTTCAAAGAAAATATCTTCGGTCGTTGTATTTCCCTCATCATCTACGGTTTCAATACCCGCCTTATTTTCTACTTCCAGTAAAAAAGCAACCTCTACCGAATGATTTTTCTTGTCCCACTCCATTTCAAAATCATAGGGAAATCCCTGCTCCATTTTCTGATCCAATACATCTAAAAATCCGTACTTACTCATCTTGCCTCACTTTACATTATTTATGGTAGAATATATAGATAAGTGTAACATAAAACTAGCTAAAAAGATAGAAAGGACGAAATCGCATGATTGACAATCTTGCTCTTAGAATGCGTCCCAAAACGATTGATCAGGTCATTGGGCAAAACCACTTGGTCGGTGAAGGAAAAATTATCCGCCGCATGGTAGAAGCCAATCGTCTGTCTTCCATGATTTTGTATGGTCCACCAGGGATTGGCAAGACCAGTATTGCTAGCGCCATTGCAGGGACATCAAAGTACGTCTTTCGTACTTTTAACGCTACCGTTGATACCAAAAAACGTCTCCAAGAAATTGCAGAGGAAGCCAAATTCTCTGGAGGTCTGGTTCTACTACTTGATGAAATTCATCGCTTGGACAAGACCAAACAAGATTTTTTACTCCCCTTGCTTGAAAATGGCCACCTCATCATGATTGGTGCGACTACAGAGAATCCTTTCTTCTCCGTGACACCTGCTATTCGTAGCCGCGTTCAAATTTTTGAGCTAGAACCTCTCTCAAACGACGATATCAAAGCAGCCGTTCAGACGGCGATTTCAGATTCTAAACGCGGTTTTGACTTTCCTGTTACAGTAGATCATGATGCACTTGATTTCATTGCAACTAATACAAATGGAGACTTGCGTTCTGCATTTCATTCCTTAGAATTAGCCGTCCTATCTACTCCTGAAAATGCTAGAGGGATTCGCCACATCACACTCGATACCATGAAAGATAGCCTCCAAAAAAGCTACATCACGATGGATAAGAATGGAGACGGACACTACGATGTTCTATCTGCCCTTCAAAAATCAATCCGAGGAAGCGACGTCAATGCTAGTCTTCACTACGCTGCTCGTCTGATTGAGGCCGGCGATTTACCAAGTCTTGCCAGACGCCTCATGGTCATCGCCTACGAAGACATCGGGCTTGCCAATCCCGACGCCCAACTCCATACCATGGCTGCTCTTGAAGCTGCCCAAAAACTCGGTTTTCCAGAAGCCCGCATTCCCATTGCCAATATCGTCATTGACCTTGCTTTATCTCCTAAGTCAAATTCCGCCTATTTAGCTATCGATCAGGCTCTGGCTGATCTTAAGAAAAATGGACATCTGCCAATTCCAAGGCATCTCCGCGACGGCCATTACAAGGGAAGTAGGGAGTTAGGCAATGCCCAAGACTATCTCTATCCCCATAAGTTCCCTGAAAAATGGGTGGATCAACAATACCTACCTGATAAACTCCTTCATCAGCACTATTTCAAAGCTAATGAAACTGGCAAATACGAGCGGGCTCTCAAGCTAACTCAAGAAAAAATTAGGGAATTAAAAAAACAGACGGCACCAAAGCCTTGACAGGGAAACGAAACAGCTCTTTTAGAGAACGCTTTCTTTTTTGTCAATTTTCTCTTGATTTTTTTTCAAAATATGGTAAGATAAGTACATAGATAAGAACTGCTGTGGTATACGAATTCATACCTATGTGTTGACCGACTATTTTTGTATTACTAGGGAAACAAGAGCTTTCTAACAGTATGCAGGCCGTCTCACACGGAAGCGACTGAAGTTAGAAACGAGTTACCCACCTGCTACTTACTGTGCGGGATCAATACAATTCCTGAATCACCGGTACCAATACAGCATTTTCTTTTCCTTCCTTAGCTCAGCTGGCAGAGCAGCGGACTCTTAATCCGTGGGTCGTAGGTTCGATCCCTACAGGGAGGATATTCGCATCACTCCGTAAGCCTTGTCCCGCAAGGCTTTTTTGCTTGTGATAAGCAAATTTGTTCTACTTCTAATTTTCTTTTACCTTTCTTTATTACACTTTTAAATATTGCCTTACTTCCTCAAATTCTGCCTGTTGAATTTCTTTTAGAAGATGTCCATACGTTTCTATCAACTGCTGAATATCTTTATGACCTAATATTTTTGCGACCACCCAACTATCAACTTTCTTTGCCAACAAATAACTGCCATAAGTATGCTAAAGTTCCCCTTATACTCATTTTCATGAAAGACCATCCTAAATAAAATATTTGCGCTTACAATATCTTTGTGCTATTATACTAAACAATAGGAGGAAAAATATTGATGTTTTGGACTATTTTGCATTATTTCCTGTCAAATTTTATACTTTTTTATATCATTTTATTTTTTTCTATAAATAATATACATGAAAAAAAGAAAAAAATTCTTCTATTTATTAGTTGTTTTGAATTCTTTCGATTTGTTATGCTGTATTTTGTTTTACCTAATGTTTTATAAATGAAACATTTCAGTAATACTTAACTAATTTCAAAAATAGCAAATGTTTGTAAAATCAAAAACTAGTTTTCAAGAGAAAGCGAACGTAGTGAGCTAAAAGGCTACTTCTGCCGTAGTGGTATCCCCGGCAATAAGTACCTTGTTGCTGAGGACGGGATGAGGCTGGGCGCCGCTTTGTTCCACCCCCCGAAAGTTGTAGAAATAATTATTGTAAGGATTTAATTCTGTATTGCCCAGGACTAAGCCCTGCCACTTAGAAAAACCTTTTATAGTCATTTAGTTTATATTTTATTACTTCGTTAACTTGTCTTGCTGTACTCCAGTACTACCTGCGACTCGTTGCCTAGTACTAAAAATAAACGAAACGGCTATAAAAATAGAAAAAACGTTCCAAAGTCAAATCGACGTTGGAACGTTTTCAATATACTCCGTTATGGGGCGTTCGCCAAATTGCCTTTTTAACGCAATCGAAGCTCGTCGGAAAACAACGTTTTCTCAATCATCTAAGTCATTAAAAACATAGCTACTTCGACTGTAGCCGATAACAACTGTGGCTACCTTTAGGGTTAAACTACATCAGTCACATTCAAGCATTAAACTCAGCATTCACCACTTCGAGCGCCCGCTCGATGACCCGATCCATGTCGTAATATTTGTAGTCTGCTAGACGCCCACAGAAAATGACCCTATCCTTGATTGCCTCTGCCTCCATTGCATAATTGGCAAAAATGGCATTGTTTTTTGCATTGTTGATCGGATAATAAGGCTCCTCACCCTTTTGCCAATCAACTGGGTATTCTTTAGTGACAACTGTTTTTTCCTGATGACCAAATTCAAAATGCTTATGCTCAATCATCCGAGTATAAGGTACTTCTCGCTCAGTATAATTCACTACAGCATTCCCTTGATAATTATCCGTCTCAAGCACTTCATGTTCAAAACGAAGCCCCCGGTAGTCCAATTCCCCATGCTTGTAGTCAAAGTACTGGTCAATCATCCCTGTAAAGACAACCTTTTGAGCCTGGGCTTCCCAATCCAATCTCTTTTCAAAGAAATCTGCATTCAACTCGACCTCAATACCCTCTAACATCTTCTCGATGATGACATTATAGCCTTTCTCTGGAATTCCTTGATAGCGGTCATTGAAATAATTATTATCAAAGGTAAACCGAACCGGTAAGCGTTTGATAATAAAAGGTGGCAAATCCGTCGCAGACCGTCCCCATTGCTTTTCCGTATAGCCCTTGATCAGGATTTCATAGACATCTTTCCCAATCAAATTCAGAGCCTGCTCCTCTAAATTACGCGGTTCTATATCTTGTAAATGCTGAGTCTGCTCTGCTATTTTCTCCTTGACTTCTTGCGGAGTCTTAGTTCCCCACATGGCATAGAAAGTATTCATATTGAAAGGCAGATTATACAATTTCCCTTGATAATTGGCTACAGGAGAATTGATATAATGATTAAATTCCGAAAATTGATTTACATAGTCCCAAATCCGTTTATTGGATGTATGGAAAATATGTGCTCCATATTTATGAACCTTAATCCCTTCAATTAGTTCACAATAAATATTACCTCCAATGTGGCCTCGCTTATCAATCACTTTTACTTTCTTGCCACGCTTGGTCGCCTCATAGGCAAACACCGCTCCTGACAAACCTGCTCCCACAACCAGATAATCGTACATGTTCTCTCTTCTTTCATCTAACTACTCTTTGAAAATCAAAAGGATACTTTATCAACTTAACTTGATGAGTCAAAAGCTCCAGTGAAGCTTTCAGCCTGTTCCTTTAAAATGTAAAGGAACAGCCTTCTACCTTCAATTACGTTTCCTCGTCTAATGTTAATTTTCTTTGAGTATAACTAGTTACACTGGACAATCTATCTATCAGATTTCCCTACAAACATCATGTTCCCATTATATCACAAATCGTAGTCTATTGTTCATCCCGTCTTATCTGCTCATATTGGCTCGTTCCATCCCGCAGTTTCTCCCAAATGACAACTTGGTTTTGTGAAAGAGATTTCTGCACATCGATAATACGCTGGTTACTCGAACCACGAAATTGCAACATAAGATTGCGTTTGGTTCGGTCATAACGTCCGTCGACCAGGATATCAATATGACGTAGCAATTCCAATTTATCAGGTGTTTCTAGCATCATTTCTTCCCAAGTATACCCCGTCCAGGACCAAATATCCTTGTCAGGTAGCTCCCTACGAATTCTGTGAACCAAAGGAATGAGAATGCCCGTATTCAAAAACGGCTCCCCACCTAGCAAAGTCAATCCCTGTACATATGGCTGGGCAAGATCTTGTAGTATTTGTTCTTCTAACTCCTTTGTGTAAGGAATACCCGCCTTAAAGGACCATGTCGCGACATTATAACAGCCCTCACAATGGAACATACAGCCTGCAACGTAGAGAGAATTGCGCACCCCTTCTCCATCTACAAAATTAAAGGCCTTATAATCAATAATTCGTCCCTGGCTCAACTCTTCACTTTTCCACTCTTGTGGCTTCGGATTATTCATAACTCCTCCACATCAATCCAATAGCGCTCCGTTTCCCCAACTTGATTTTCCAACTGTCCACCTTGTGACAGAATAGTACGACGACTAGCTTCATTCCCCACATGGCAGGTCACTAGTACACGGGAAATATTCTTAGACATTGCTTCTAACAAGCCAAGATATAACTGTTCCTTGGCATAGCCTTTGCCACGCTCACTCGGACGAATGCTGTAGCCGATATGACCTCCGTGCTGTAGCAAGGATTCATTAAGACTCAAGCGCAAATTCAAAAAACCAAGTGACTGATTGCTATCATCAAAGGAGACATACTGGATTGACGGAACAACATTCGCTGGGAGCCCCACTCCCATTTCCGCAGTCACATTTCTTTCTAACCAGCTCTCATAGTCAAAATCCTCCTCACCCCAAAAACCATCCATAGGACTATCCATGCTACGAAATTCCTCTATCATCTCTAAAATGGCTGTTTTATCTGCTAGAGTTGGTCTTCTCAATTCCATCGTTTCCTCCTGATGATAGAGGGAGGACCAATGCCCTCCCTCTATCATTTATTTCCCTTGTTTTTTCAAAAATTGTTCCCTTAACTGGGCAATCTTATCCTTTTTATTCATACCACCCTTAGAATATTTTTCGTGGTACCGCTCGACAAGAGCTTTTCCCTTATCATCTAGTTGGTATTTCCCCATTTGTATCTCCTTTTACATGTATCGTTGAGCCATTCATATGTTTGACACGCGCAGCAATCTCCTTGTGACGACCGTTGACCATAGGTCTCGCCTGCGGATTACCTAAGTAGCCACAGGTACGCTTGACCACATCAACCGTTTTAGGGTCTGTATTGCCACAATTTGGACATTTAAATCCCCGTTCAGTCGGGGTAAAATCACCCTCAAAATGACATGGATAGCAGCGATCAATCGGGGTATTCGTTCCCAGATACCCTACACGGTCATAAGCAAAATCCCAAACGGCCTCCAAAGCCTTAGGGTTTTGTTGCAAGACAGGATATTCACAATAATGGATAAAGCCTCCTGTCGCACCTGCCTCTGGATAAGCTTTTTCGAATGCTAATTTTTCAAAAGGCGTTGGATTTTTACGCACATCATAATGGAATGAATTCGTATAATAGTCCTTATCCGTAATGTCCTTGACCATACCGAATTTTTCCCGGTCCAAACGACAAAAACGATCTGTCAAACTCTCAGAGGGTGTCGAATAAATCGAAAAATGGACATCATACTCCTCTGACCAGACACTTGCCTGCTCTTTCATGACACGAATTATATCCAGCGTAAATTCTTTGGCAGCTGGATTTGTCTCCCAAGCGCCTCCATAAAAAACAGTAGCAACTTCATACAAGCCAATATAGCCTAGAGAAATCGTTGCCCTGCGGTTGATAAAGAGTTTTCCCACTTCCTCATCTTTAGCTAAGCGATTCCCAAAAGCTCCATACTGGTAGAGAATCGGAGCATTAGCTGGACGTGCCTCCATGACCCTATGCATGCGATAAACCAGAGCATCTTTAGCAATTCCCATCCGTTCCTCAAAAATATCCCAAAACTTGAGTATGTCACCTCCAGATTCCATGGCAATTCTAGGAAGATTGAGGGTCACAACCCCAAGATTCATTCGCCCAGAATTGACTTCCTCCCCATTTTCATCTAGCCATCCCTGTAAGAAAGAACGACACCCCATCGGCGCTTTAAATGAGCCCGTTAGGTCAATAATCTTATCATAAGACAAGATATCTGGATACATCCGCTTGGTCGCACATTCCAAGGCCAACTGCTTGATGTCATAGTTGGGGCTACTTTCTTCCAAGTTTAACCCCCGTTTCAGGGTGAAAATCAACTTAGGAAAAATAGCTGTCCGTTTTTCACTGCCCAAGCCCTCAATTCGAATCCGCAAAATTGCTTTTTGAATTTCACGCTCCAACCAGGAAGTTCCTAATCCAAATCCCAAAGACGTAAAGGGCGTCTGCCCATTTGAGGTAAATAAGGTGTTAATTTCATATTCCAACGACTGCATGGCATCATAAATATCTTTTTGGGTCTTTTCACGTGCGTAGTCTTCCTGCTTTTCAGGCAAAACCCACTGGCTTGCCTCTTTCAAATGCTTCTGATAATTCAGCTCTGCATAAGGGGCTAGTAACTCATCTACCCGATCTGCCGTACAACCACCATATTGACTTGAAGCAACATTGGCAATAATTTGTGAAATCTGAGCAGTAGCCGTCTGAATGGATTTTGGACTCTCTACCTCGGCATTGCCAATCTTAAAGCCATTGGCCAGCATACCCTTGAAATCAATCAAACAGCAATTAGTCATCGGCGTATAGGGACTATAATCCAAATCGTGAAAATGAAGATCTCCCTTTTGATGGGCATTAGCCACATGGGCTGGCAATAGTTTGAGACCAATGGATTTTCCAACAATACCAGCTGTCAAATCACGCTGAGTATTAAAAACATCACTATCCTTATTGGCATTTTCATTGACCACCGTTTGATCCTTAGTCAAGAGCTTTTCAATGGTAAAGTTGATATCCATGGCTTGGTGACGTTCAAAATCCCGCTTGGTTCGGTACTGAATATAGACTTCTGCTAATTCATACAGGTGAGCTTTCAGCAATTCTTGCTCAACAATCGTCTGAATTTCATAAATCTGAATATCCTGATGAAAACGACGACTAATCTCAGCTAATACAGCCTCTACAACCTGTTGGAGCCTCTCTCTTGAGCAAGGATGCTCTAGCTCATTGCTCGCTCGACCAAGCGCTCCCAAAATCTTATCTGCATCAAATGTAACAGCACGTCCGTCTCGCTTTAGAACAAGAATATCCGGCATTATTATCTGTTTTGTTTCTACCAACATTTCACTCTCCTTTCCGATTCTCTTCAAAAATTAAAACAATGCTTCGTCAGCTTGACTCGGTGAACTAGTGAGAAAAGTCATTACTTTTCTTATCCCCGCTTGAAATAGTTATCAACTACTTTCAGCCTGCTTTTGATTTTCATTGCGTATTCGTCTTTCTCTAGTGTATCACTTCACAAATATAAAATCAACATCTAGTATCATTTTGCTTATTATTTCTTCAAAAACACAATATATAGATACCTCTCCCACTAAAAAATGATTACTTTCGCAATCATTTTATTCTTTTTTCTCATATACAGCGAGCTGCCTCGTCTCTAGCTCTACCTCTTCGTAATTCTTTTCTAAATTTGATTGAATGCTATCAAAAAGTGGAAGCTGCGTATTGACGACAATATAGCGCGCCTCATTCTTATTTAAATCAAAGGCAAGACCATCCTGATTGGTCTTCGTATCTAAATAAGGACTAGCTGTCAAAATTTCTCCTGCTGATAGGCGTTCACTCTGAAGATATATCTGAGCGCTATCATCCCAGGCATAAATTTTATCCGAACTTTGCGAATGCTCCTTGATATAGTAAGCCACTTCTTGGCGATCCTTTAGCACATCACTAACAATAAAGTAGGCAACAGCCGGTTTCACCAATAAGAGTAATAAAAGCCCTAGCAATGGCAGATAGATATGAGATTGGAGGTAAGAGTAATGACTCATCTTTTTAGCAAGTAATGCTTCATTTTCAGTGATAGACGAAAGTCCCAGTAAGGCCATGATAAAACCATATGGTAAAAGCAGCACCAAATGACTCTGTTCAAATCGTCCACCTGCTACTAGAAATAAGAGCTGCAAGACAAAAGCCACTACAATGAGACTCTTAAAATAAACCAATTTCCCCTGTCCCATTGATAGCAATAAATAAAACAGATTCTTTAAAAATCCCGACAAAAGTAAGAACAAAGAAACTTGAATAAGGGTCCAAACCAGACGATTATCTGAAATCTTCAAAGAAAACTCATAAAAAAATGTCTGTTGGATGGCAGCCCCTAAGACTTGCTCTACAAAAGTGTAATACCCCACCGAATAAACGATAAGAAGAAAACCAAAGATGGTTGCTAAGGCTTGATACACACCTCTTGCTTTCTGACGCTGTGCTACATTGTAAACGGTCAATACAACAGCTGACACCACCCATAGCAAGACACTCTTAGGATAAATCATAAAAGCAATAGCAGCGTAAATGCCGTATAAAATGAATCCTTCATCACGAGTTGCTCGTTCAACATAACGCAGTACAAACCACAAACCAGCCAGAACAAACGGTAGTGCAAATAAACTTGCTTGGACACCCCCACTATTCAACGCTATAATAAACAGGTAAAACCAATGCTGTAAGCTCACAGCCACACGACTTGATTGGCTGATGTAGTTACAAATTTTATAAAAATAAATACCTGCAACAAATAAGGCAAGCCATTGTAAGAAAACAAGGCCTACTGTCGTCCCGAATGCGGAACCAACGTACACCAATAAATAATACAAGACCCCACTCGTACCAAAAAATTGTCCATAAGGATTCTGACCAGCATGCATGGCAAAGCCTGCATACAAATCCTGTGACTGCATATTCGTAGCAAACGAGGTTAAAAACGGATTCGCAACGCTAAGAAGACTCAAGATTACACTCCACAATAAGGAGGGGATTATCTTGGTTTTTTGTATATTTTTTTGAAAATCTTCATTAAAGGATAGCGGCTGCCTTTCTTGATGAACACGACGACCGCGTCTTGAGTAACTCTCTGAACGACTGTATGTCACTTCTGTCTCTGTCATTGGATTCTCCTTACACAATTCATTTTATTATAACAAAAAGTACACCGTCTGTCATTTCTTATTTCGAAGATACACAATCAAAACAGAGCACCCTCACTCTTGAAAACGGTGATGAATTCACCTCTTAACTCCTCAAAAAAATCATTATTTCTTCGTCTGTCATACCTATTTATTCGTAAAGCGAAAACATTTTTAGAGAGTGTTGACTATTTTTATATATTTCCGAACTTCTGAAATAAAGTAGAGTGAACCTGTGATAAATAATAACTCATCAGCTTTGGCATTCATTTCCCATTTTTGAATAAATTGTACATAATCTGCTACGTAGGGTAACTCATCTAGGCAATCCCTTTCTTCCATACTGCCATCATAGGCAAAACTGGTTAATATCAACTCAGCGTGCGGTATCCTTTTTTGGATATACCCCAACATTTCTCTGAAATCCTTTCGTTTTAAAGCTGAAAAGAGAATGGTTACCCTGTGCTCAGAAAGAGACTGTATGAACTCCACCAAGCGTTCAATGGCTGGAAGATTATGAGCTCCGTCCAAATAAATCTGTCCCTGCTGCCCGACTTTTTCTAAACGTCCTGCCCAGGTTGTTATTTCCAAGGATTGTCGTACAAATGTTTGCTCTATTGGCAATTTGCGTTCTTCCATGAGTAAATGAAAAGCCTGCAAAGCAAGAGCTGCATTTTCTTCTTGATGTTGACCCGCCAATCCTAGCCTAAGTCCTTCAAGCCTACTCATCTTATTTGTAAATAAGCCATCTGTCAGGGAAAAATCGACTCCTTCGCAATAAATCGGTGCTTGCAAGAGGGCTGCCTTTCTACGACAAATTTCAAGAGCTACAGAATCCACAGGACCGACTAATATCGGAACTCCCGATTTTATAATACCTGCTTTTTGCTCTGCAATCTCTTCTATGCGAGAACCGAGTAAATCTTGGTGATCTAAACCGATGGAGGTGATAATCGTCACCATAGGCTCTACGATATTGGTTGTATCCAGCAAACCACCTATCCCCGCCTCAATCAGGGCAAAGTCCAACGCTTGCTCCTTAAAATAGAGCAACATGACCAAGGTCAGTACCTCAAAATACCGAAAAGGCTCGTAGACTCGTTCCACTTCTTGTTCCAACACGAAAATCTTCTCTAGCAATTCTTGAAAAATAGCGTCTGGAATGGGCTCGCCATTAACACAAATACGATCATGAACCGTTACCATGTGCGGAGACACAAAAGCTCCAACACAAAAACCTTGCGATTCTAGTAAGTTCTTTAAAAAGGCTATGGTAGAACCTTTTCCATTAGTGCCAGCTACATGAACAACGGGCAAAGCTTTCTCGGGATGTCCCAACAAATCTAGACTATACTGTACTTTCTCTATCTTATAACGATAAACCTGTCCCTGCTTCATTTGCAACCATCTATCTAATCTTGTCATTTCTACCTCCATGCTTTTTCCATAGTAGCAACTTTCCGTTAAAAAATCAAAAAAATGATGGGTTATTTCACCCACCAATCTGACCAGTCAACAGTAGCAACAGGATGCATTGGTCTCATTATTCTTACCTCCCTTTCTCTTGATAATCTTAGTATAGTAGACCATACTAAAAATCAACAGGACAAAAATGTCATAAAATCTGTTAGATGATCCTTTGTCATAAGAAATCAAGAAAAATACGCATCTGGATTGATTTCACTTCCTAATCGGACTCACTTAAGCCAGAAATAGCAAGAAAACAGAGTTCATTTATCCATTGATTAACAAATGATCTCTGTTTCTAAATCCTTTTATTTTCCCTTTTTTCTATGCGAATTGGACACTATAGATATTTTACATATACTCTTGAATCTTCTCCGCGCATATCTTTCATCATTTCAAAAAATTCATACCCATATTTCTCATATAGTCCATTATGAGTTGTTGAAATATAAATACTATTCATTCCATCTGCTTTTGCCAATGCTTCAGCATGGCTTAACAACTTTCCAACATAACGATGTCCTCTATAATGCGGAAAAGTATATATCCACCCAATCCACGGTGTCAATTCTGTTGGTTGAATCGCATCCTTTTCAGCAAAGGTGCAAAAAGAAATCAGATTTTCTCCATCTACCAACAGAAGCACCTTTGTATTTTCACCAATATACTCCTTTGACTTCTGGTTTTTTAATAATTCATATAGAAACTGGCCTGCCCCCCAATCACTTTCTTTTATCTTTGAAAGCCAATATGCTTTATTATCTGTACTGAAATATTCGATGATGTTCACTTCATTCCCTCCCCTATCCTTGGTGTACCAACTCCGATTATACCATAAGCAACTATCAAACGATACGTCAACCAAAGGGGAGGATGTAGGTTTTCTCTGTCAGATGAACCTAGAAGATGCCTGTCTTTAATCTCTGTAAGTCTGAGCACTCTGTATTCCTCCCTGACTTGCCTTTCACTTATAAAGTGTTGCAGCCTCATTTGGAAGCATCTAATCTTTCTCCAGCTGCATGTTGATTGACCTGAACTCTTTTCGAGCAAGACCGTATCCTACTTAGGTTTATTCTAAACATTTTTCACTTAGGTATCAAGTGTATCAATCCGCCACTGGTCATGCAGTTGTCCCATCAGATGCTGATTTCCCATCAATTTCGCAAAAATGATTGCTTCTTCACAATAGCTATAAGCACGTTGGACATCTCGGTGTACCAAGAGCTCATATTTCCACTGTAACATACTAAAAATCGGGTATTTTTGAAAATCTTGTGTAATCTGCATGATATGATGAATCCCTTGAAATAAGGTTGGAATAGGTTCACAGATTCCCTTTGCTCCTAATACACGGATAGCAGCAAAGATGACATTTCGCAGAACAAAAAGCTCCTCCGGCTCCATCACCACTACTTGTCTAGGTAACTCTGACACTAGCTTTAAAAACATTCTTCTGCTCGCTGAACACTTTGTCATCCTTGACAAGTAAGTATGTTCAATAAAGAGATGAATGATCAGTAAATCATTCACATCGTATTTTTGCTTCCATACTATTCGAGGAATATAGGTTTCAATGATATCTTTACCAAAAATATCTGATTGGGTTTCCAACACATCAATGGTTGACTGTAGTGCATCTATGGCAAGCCGCTCGATATCTGGTAACATATCGTAAAAGTGGTCATAGATTTCGAGCGACTTCGCATTGCGCCTTTCAATCAAATCGAGCTGATCATAGGTTGGAGTGCGCAAAATATCATACTTGAGTTTTAAATATTGATCAGGCAAATCAATATAGTCGGGCATCACTTCAAACAGAGATAAGCCCAAACGGTGCGCAATAAAAAATATTTTTGTCAAGGTTGGTTTTGATATACCTAACTCAATCCGCGTCAACTGTCGTACCGTTAAATCCTGCTCCTCATCACAAAACTGTTCTCTAGTCCAGCCACGTTCCTCTCTTAGCCTACGAACTTTATCTCCAAATCCTTCCTCTTTCATTCTTCACTCTCCTAGAAATATCTATATATTATACCAAAAATAATAAAGTATGACAACTTTCTTTCACTCAATAACTATCAAAACTTCTCTTTTGATAGTTTATTAAGTCGTGAGGAAGTACGATATTAAGGCTGATGTTTTATCTTTATTCTATTTCCCTCATTCGATGAAACGAATGGATACTCTGTAAAAACCAATGTCCGACTAGCATTCACAATTTGCTAAAAGATAAGGATAGCCCTCCAAAGCCAAGATAGAGCTGGAGTTCAGAAAGTGAGCCAATGCCCAGTAAATGAGTTAAATCTAAGATAAGAGCTGTTTAAAGTTGATGTTTACAAAGTATGGTCTTTTAGTACTAGGCAAGGAGCTGCAGGCTGTACTGGAGTACGGCAAAGCGAGGTAACGAAGTAATAAAAGATAAACGAAATGACTATATCACAGCGGAAACGTTTATATTTGACCAATATTTAATAACGAATTTCTCCGTCCTAAAAAGTCAACTCCCTATGAAAAAATCATTTTTGAACCCTGCATTGGTATTCTTCCAAAGGTGAAAAGTATCAAACACTGCCAAAATGAAACTCTTAGCTTTTGTTGCATATCAGATCCAAACACTTTAAAAATAAAAAATACGAGATATGGTATACCACTCTCGTATCTTCTATTATTCTTTAGCAGTACATTATCCGCATTCCTGTTCTGGACATAAGCATTCGTTCTAAGTTTGTTAGAATGAGGCTGAAAAACGTCCTCTGAACAAACTATTGGTCTTAAGCTTTTGGAGTGAAGCTGAAAACGCCCACTACCAACTACCTGCCCTATCTAAATTTCGAGGGGCAGGGCTAAAATAGCCCACTGGGCAAACCCTTAGTCTAAAGCTTTTAGAGTAAAGCTAAAAACGTCCTCTGAACAAACTATTGGTCTAAAACTTGTAGAATGAAGCTAAAAACGTCCACTACCAACTACCTGCCCTATCTAAATTTCGAGGGGCAGGGCTAAAATAGCCCACTGGGCAAACCCCTAGTCTAAAACTTGTAGAGTGAAGCTAAAATAGCCCACTGGGCTATTTTACTCCTCCATAAAGCTATTAAAGACTTCCTCAATCATATCCCATTCAGCTGTTGCATCTTCTGGAATTGGTTGAAGATCACCCTCTGTCCCATTTTCATTCTCAATGTATGAATATGCCTGGATTTCAACTTCACCATTTTCATCTTCTTCTGCGCTTGCAGGAATTAAGAGAACGTAATTTTTACCAAACTCTTCTTGACCATCGATAGTCAAAAGAATTTCAAATAAGGTTTCATTTCCATTATCATCTACTAAAGTGATAAATTCACGTTCATCATGGTTATGATCATGTTCGTGGTTATGTGCCATGTGTTACTCCTTAAAATGTTCTATCTAAATAATTTTGTAAAATGAGCTGTGCAGCTAACTTATCAATGACTTTCTTTCGCTTGCCACGGCTGATATCTGCTTGCTCAATCAACATGCGCTCTGCAGCTACTGTTGTCAAACGTTCATCTTGATACTTGACTGGTAGACCGTATAATTCTACCAAACGGTCACCATAAGCCTGACTTGCCTCCACACGTGGTCCGCTGGTATTATTCATATTTTTCGGTAAGCCTACAACAAATGTATCAACCTTATATTGTTGAACTAACTCTGTTAAACGCTCAAAGCCAAACTCGCCCTTCTCCTCATCAATCGGAATGATTTCCAATCCTTGCGCTATAAAACCAAGAGGGTCAGAAATTGCTACTCCAACTGTTTTGGAACCTACGTCCAATCCCATTATTCTCATCAAAGGTCAATCCCATTTCCCTTCAAGTAAAAACGCACCAACTCTTCTACGATTTCATCACGTTCATACTTACGAATTTGATTACGCGCATCATTGTAACGAGGGATATAAGCTGGATCTCCACTCAATACATATCCCACGATTTGGTTAATTGGATTGTAACCTTTCTCATCAAGAGAACGGTACACATTTGTCAAGGTTTCGCTGATTTCTTGTTTATTGACATCATCCAAACGAAAACGAACAGTTTCTCCTGTGAATCCCATACTTACACCTTCTTTCCTTATTAACTTATTATACCATATTTACTCTGTACTATCAATGATTCGCCCCTATGTTACGGCCTATTTCACAAACTTTTGTACACATCATTTTATTCTTATCACACCTTATTGAAACAAAAAAGTTTGACTTGAAAAATCAAACTTTTCCCTCTATTAATGTGCTCTCCTTTATAGAGCTGCACGTAAACGAGCTTGTGCGTTCTCCACATTGCGTACAGAACGAGGTAGAAAAGCACGGATGTCGTCTTCTTTATAGCCTACTTGAAGGCGTTTTTCATCGATCAAAATAGGACTTTTTAAAATACGTGGATTTTCTGTAATCAATTCAATCACTTCATTAACACTTAAATCTTCAATGTCACAGTCAAGATTTTTTGCATATCGATTTTTAGAGGATACAATACTTGCAATCCCATTTTCTGTCTTGGTTAGGATATTTAAAATCTCTTCCTTGCTGATTGATTCTTTTCCTAAATTATGCTCATTATATGATAATTGGTGAGCATTAAGCCAATTTTTCGCTTTTTTACAACTTGTACAACTTGAAACTGTATAAATTTTAATCATGTAGTCTCTCCTTTGCTACATTTTCTTAAACAAATTATACTCCATTATACCACAGAAAGGCTTCAGTCTAAAGACCTATTTTTCATTTTTCATCTCATTATTTTGTAAAATATAACAAAAACATTCGCAAATTGGGGGTGTTTGAATGCAAAAAGAGGGGGGATGATGGCCACTCTCTAAAATCCCAGCCCCTCTCAATTTCTAATCTTCTAATTCAATCCCACCGTCTAAATCAAGAACAACATCTTGAATGTCTGCTGGAACTTCTGTCTTTTCAACAACTTCAGCTAATTCTGGATCATCGATTAGACCATAATGAACGCGGATCTTGCGGTCAATTTCCGCAAATACTTCTGGATGATCTTCCAAGTATTTTTTGGCATTCTCTGATCCTTGACCAATCTTCTCATCGTTATACGAATACCAAGCACCAGCTTTTTTTATGATCCCCAGATTGCTACCAATCTCAATTAATTCGCCTGTTTGTGAGATACCTCGACCGTACATGATTTCTACAACAGCTTCCTTGAACGGAGGAGCAATCTTGTTTTTAACAATTTTAACCTTCGTTTCTTTTCCGACATTGGTGTCTTTTTGATCACCACTACCTTTGATTTGGGTATTTCCACGTACATCCATACGAACAGATGCGTAGAATTTAAGCGCACGCCCACCAGGAGTTGTCTCAGGATTCCCAAACATCACTCCGACTTTTTCACGCAGTTGGTTAATGAAAATGGCAATCGTCTTCGTTTTATTGATAGAAGCAGATAGTTTACGCATCGCTTGGCTCATCATACGTGCCTGCAAACCAACATGACTATCGCCAATCTCACCATCAATCTCTGCACGCGGAACAAGAGCGGCAACTGAGTCAATAACCACAAGATCAACTGCACCTGAGTCAATCAATTTACCAGCGATTTCAAGTCCCTGCTCTCCAGAGTCCGGTTGAGACAAGAGCAATTCGTCGATATTGACACCAAGGGCTTGGGCATAAGCGGGATCAAGTGCATGTTCTGCATCAATAAAGGCTGCAATGCCACCTTCTTTTTGCGCTTGAGCGACTGCATGGAGAGCCACTGTCGTCTTACCCGAACTTTCTGGACCATAGATTTCGATGATCCGTCCTTTCGGATAACCACCCGCTCCCAAGGCAATGTCAATAGACAAACTTCCTGAGCTCATAACCTGCACTTTTTGTTCAGCACGCTCTCCAAGGCGCATAATTGCCCCCTTACCAAAATCCTTTTCAATCGTTTTCAAAGCATCATCTAAAGCTTTCTTACGCTCATCTCCAAATTTTTTAGTAATGTCCTCTAATTTTTTACTTGACTTTTTTGCCAACTTTCTTTCTCCTCTACTTCTAATTTCTTAACCCATTATAGCAAAACTTTACGGTTTGACAAAATATTACGCATAACATTCAAGGCATGTAAACAAGCAATGTGACGCATGTGTTGTTCTGTATAACCACCTAAATCAACTTCCGTGACTGTCACTTGACCATTCAAACAAATAGCAATAAAATAGCTTGCCACAACATTATCAATCTGAGATTCTGGCTTTACTTGCCCTAACAGGGCTAGACCTAAACCTGCTTCTAGGTCTTTACATATAAAACGTGACAGCTCCTCTGCTCTTTTAGCAGTTATCATCTCATCTCTAACAACTAAACCACCTGCAAATAGGTGACAACTGTGTAAAGCAAGTGTCAAGTCAGCTTGCAATGCTCCAGCCGTTACATTTTCTACAACTGCAAAGCTAATACCCTGTACTTCTAATTCACGAGCTACAATCCTAGATAAACTATTATCTTCACCATATCCATATAAGCACGTAGCAAGGTGTTCTCGAGCTAGGATTGCTTGCTCTAATTGATTTAATTTCTGATTGGCTGTGGCTTCCTCTTCAGCCTTTGTAGATAGACGCAAGGTAACCTCTCCTATCTTGGCATAAGGTGCCAAAGTTGGATCTGTCTGATTTTCAATTAAATCAGCTAAAATGCTTACCAACTGACTTTCACCAATTCCAAAAAATCGTAGAATGCGAGAGTACAATTTCTCGCTTGAATGAACTAGCAACGGCTGTAAACTTTCTGTAAACATGGCCTTTAATTCGCTAGGCGGACCAGGCAAGACAATATAAGTCACACCATCCTGCTCAATCAAACCACCCACTGCTAGACCTGCTGGATTGTGGAGTGCGGTACTTCCTTTTACTAACTGGGCTTGTCGTTCATTATTCGGAGTCCGAATCCGACCTTTTCTGCTTGCAAAAAAGCGGTCTAATTTATCCAAGGCCACCTGGTCAAAGACCAATTCTTTCCCTAAAAAAATGGCCAACGTTTGTTTTGTTAAATCATCTTCAGTCGGTCCTAATCCACCGCAGAGAACAACCAAATCACTGCGCTTACTAGCAATATCTAAAACAGACAAGAGGCGCGTTTCATTATCTCCCACTGCGGTATGGAAAAAGACATCTATACCCATTTCGGCAAATTTTTCCGATAAAAATTGAGCATTGGTGTTCACGATTTGCCCTGTCAAAATTTCAGTCCCAACTGCAATCAACTCTGCTTTCATGTAAACCTCCTCATCTTATTATTCGTAATATGCTACAAAAATCACATTCAAACCAAGACGAGGTTGGGCAAAAAGTCCCAGCTTTCTCACTTTATGAACCGAATTACCTTGACGCAGTAGTTACTTGCTTCAATGGCTATCATGCTGTTGGAGCTATGCGGGGAGAGTGAAACGGTCTGGGAATAGACCGTTTCAGCCTGAAGCTAGAATGCAGGAAATAAGGTAAAAACCAACTCTTTTTTTGACCTATCAAGTTCTTTCCCACTCCCTTTATTCCCAATCTTCAACAGCCATGTTTCTTTTTCCAAGATTTTTGCCCATCTTCAATATGTTTGTCTTTGATTTTTTTCGAATACTTCATGATACCATCATAACACAAAAAAGAACCAAACGGTTCTTTAAATGCAATATATTCACTCACAGTGCTATTATAACATAGACATAAAAAAGACACTAGAAACCTAGTGTCTTCATGTTACATACAACGACTTAGTCGTTTACTTTTTTCAAATAAGAGAAACCTAGTACAACTAATAATCCGAAACCAACCATTGTTAAGATGGTCGCATTTTCTGAATTAGTACGTGGTAAAATCTTCTTCGTAGTAGTCGTATTCGTACCACCGTTTTGTGTTGGCGCCTCTTCTTTTGAAGTAGGGGTTGGTTTTGGTTCAACCGGTTGAGACTCTGCTTCATCAACGACAGTCAATTTATTTCCTGCTGTTTGTGATTTGGCTGCTGTAGTCGTATCTGTTTTAACAGTCACATTGCCGTCGGTGCCAACAGTAAATGTAATATCTGTCACTTTCAAGTATCCTGCTGGTGCAGCTTCCTCATGGAAGACATACTCACCAGCCTCGAGTTTCACAGTGTGGGACTTGTCTGCTTCGGAGGTCCAACTTTCAACTGTTTGACCGTCTTTGCGGATTTCAATTTGTGCTCCCGCAATTTCTTGGCCTCCAAGGTTTGTCTTACTGATAACAACATCGTGAGTCACCGGTTTCACAACTTCAGCTTCATCAACGACAGTCAATTTATTTCCTGCTGTTTGTGATTTGGCTGCTGTAGTCGTATCTACTTTGACAGTCACATTGCCATCATCGTCAACAGTAAATGTAATATCTGTCACTTTCAAGTATCCTGTTGGTGCAGCTTCCTCATGGAAGACATACTCGCCTGCTTCCAATTTCACAGTATGGGACTTGTCTGCTTCAGAGGTCCAACTTTCAACTGTTTGACCGTCTTTGCGGATTTCAATTTGTGCTCCCGCAATTTCTTGGCCTCCAAGGTTTGTCTTACTGATAACAACATCGTGAGTCACCGGTTTTACAACTTCAGCTTCATCAATGACAGTAAGCTTGTTACCCTCTGTTTTTGATTTGGCTGCTGTAGTCGTATCTGTTTTGACAGTCACATTGCCGTCGTTGTCAACAGTAAATGTAATATCTGTCACTTTCAAGTATCCTGCTGGTGCAGCTTCCTCATGGAAGACATACTCACCAGCCTCGAGTTTCACAGTGTGAGACTTGTCTGCTTCGGAGGTCCAACTTTCGACTTTTTGATCGCCTTTGCGGATTTCAATTTGTGCTCCCGCAATTTCTTGGCCACCGAGGTTTGTCTTACTGATAATAATATCGTGGGTCACCGGTTTTACAACTTCAGCTTCATCAACGACAGTAAGCTTGTTACCCTCTGTTTTTGATTTTTCTGTTGTAGTCGTATCTGTTTTGACAGTCACATTGCCATCATCGTCAACAGTAAATGTAATATCTGTCACTTTCAAGTATCCTGCTGGTGCAGCTTCCTCATGGAAGACATACTCGCCTGCTTCCAACTTCACAGTGTGGGACTTATCCGCTTCGGAGGTCCAACTTTCGACTTTTTGATCGCCTTTGCGGATTTCGATTTGTGCTCCCGCAATTTCTTGGCCACCGAGGTTTGTCTTACTGATAACAACATCATGGGTCGTCGGTTTCGGAGCTGTTGGTTGGTATGTATTTGTAAAGTTAAACACCAATGAGTTTGTTCCTGAAAGCGCATATGTTGAAGTAGGAGCTAAGTAATTTGGTGCAGACCAGTCACTACCGTCTGCATTAACTTCCTTAACGAAGTACTCAATGGTAGCTCCTGTTACTTGGTCTTGACCAGGAGCATAGATATTTCTCCACACAACTGGACTACCTTGCCATTTTTGTGGGTTCACTTTAACAGCCGGAACATCCGTAGCTGTTACCAGTGATTCAGCCCCGTTTGTCCGTTTATAAAGAGCAAAATAAACATCTGGTTTGGCTGCTGGGAGACCCTCTCCTGTCCATGCTTTATTTACTTGAATAGTCTGAACATACTCTGGAACTGTAGAACGTTTCGTATTTGTAATGGTAAATGGATTGTCTTCTGTACCACTTCCTTGAGTAGGTGATGTAGTATATCCATCCAGTTGTGTTAGCTCTTCAACGGTATAGTCAGAAACTTCTCCTGCCAAGTCATCCCATTGAACAGTTGCTTCACTCTGTCCAGCTTGAGTTTGTATAACTTTAGCTTCACCAACAGCTTCACCTGTTTGTTTATTTTTCAACTGAAAGCTAATTTCTGGTTTATTGGCAACGTCGTCTGCCCTATCCCAGACTTTTTTTGCAAAAATAGAAATTTTTTTCTTAACAACTGGTACATCTGTTCCTGTGTCTTTGCTTACAAAATGACCGCCAAGAAGATTTTGATATTTTGCCTTGGCACTGTCGTTATTTGGCTTAGATCCGTCTGTACGATAGACTTCCAAGGTTGAATTTGCCGGTGGAGTTTCCAAAGCATCGCCTTGACCAATCAAAGCTTTAAATACAAGCTTTTCTTCAGCTGTAAAGTTAGTGATTGGTGATACATCCGCAGATGGAAAATCCGTATGATCTGTAAAATACCAGATAGCGTATTGGGTCACCCGACGGAAAACACCGTTACTTAGACCGTATTTTGCTTGTAAACGAGCTGCATCATTTCCAAAACCATTGTAAATAACTTTTAAAATGGCCGCCTCTAAATCAGCACCTGTCAATGCTTCTGAAGTCGCTAACTCAGCAAAATTATCAGCATTTCCTAATTCTTTTTTATATTTAGGATAAGGGGTTGTTCCTTCGTTATTCGGCCATTCAGAATGGTAATTAAAACAGTAAACAACTCGTTCTTCACTTGTTGCTATATTTCTGACATAGATAGGATTACTGTAGTCTGTATATTCTGTAGGCTTCACATAGGCTTCATAACTGTAGTCTCCCGAATCAGCAGCAGAGACTTTCAGGCTACCTAGTGGCACGATTTGACCGATAAAGAGCAACAACAAGCTTAACCAAGTGTAAACATTTTTCGTTGTACCTTTGTTCATTATTTCTCCTTCATAATGTGTTACTTTCTACTATATTAAACATTTCATTTTCTGCTGCTATCCCTCTCAAAATCGCAACAAAAAAGAAATAGACTATCCAATAAGGATAAAATCCCTATTTCTAAAAATACCTCCCTCTATAAAAAATCCTATTATTATTCATAAAAATAATAAAGATTGTTTAGAAAAATTTACTCTGCTATCACTGAGAGGGCATAACAATCAGTAAATTTGCACCTAAGTATCCATTCTACCATATTAGCTTGTTTCTTTAAAGAAATAAAGTAACAATATTGAAAATATTTTTTCAAAACAATAGATACATATACATTCCGAAAATAATTCTTTCTACCAACAAAAAATTCATGAGGATCGTAAGAATGCCCCGCTTCTAATCGCTTGACCTATCGTCATGGTTCCTCCTCAGCTTACAGTAGTCAGAAAAAACTGTCGAGCTAAAATCCTACGGCAGTCCATGCTAACATGCTTTTCCAAAACTATATTAATGGACAAAGCATGCCACTTCGTGATCGTTGACAAGGCCTGCCGCCTGCATGTAGGAGTATATGCAGACTGGTCCAACGAAGGTGAAACCTCGTTTTTTCAAGTCTTTAGATAATTGCTCCGACAAGGTTGTCCTGCTAGGAACTTGTCGATAATCCTTTACAAGATTGTCAATCTGTGTAAAGTTAACCCAAGACCAGAGATACTCTGCAAACGTACCATATTCTTTCTGAACTTCAAGAAAGGCTTGAGCATTCTGCCGAGTAGCAAAAATCTTGGCTCTATGGCGAATAATAGCTGAATTTTCTAGTAGCTTGTCCAATTCACGGTCGGTCATTCGTGCAACTTTTTCCACATCATATTCATAAAAAACCTGGCGAAAAGCTAGTCGCTTATTGAGAATGGTTTCCCAAGATAGGCCAGCTTGGTAACTTTCTAAACAGAGGAGTTCAAAAAGGGGTTGATCTTCTTTAACCACTCGCCCCCATTCTTGATCATGGTAGGCTACATATAAGGGGTTGCTTTCTTTGACCCAGCCACATCGTTTCATTCGTTTTCCACCTATTTCAGTAACATCTTGAGGGCTGACTTGATATAATTTTCAGCCGTATCTGTTGTTCCATCAAAGAACTTCCTGATTTTCTTCAATTCAGCTGGACGATATCCCAGAGCCTCCATTGCTTCCATTGCTTCATCAAGAGCAGTATTGGCCGATTCTTCCACAGCCAAGCTTGGACTTTCTGTCTGATTGGAAAGCACAAACTTGCCTTCCAGATCTAGCACCATTTGCTGGGCTGTTTTTTTGCCAATCTTTGGAAACTTGGTCAAGTAGGTAATATTTTTTTGTTCAATTGCCCCTACCAAACCATCATTATCATCAACTGCAATAATAGCTAGAGCCGTTGTCGGACCAATCCCTGAAACAGAAATCAGGCTCAAAAAAACTGATTTTTCTACCTCTGTCCGAAATCCATATAAGAGATGGGCATCTTCTCGAATGACTTGATGGATATAAACCGTTACCTGCTGATGCATAAATCCCGAATAGGTGTAGGGATTGGCAACTTGCAAGGTAAAACCAATCCCCCCTACTTCAACCACAATATACTTGGCAGTTATTTTTGTTAATATTCCTTTGATATAATCGTACATATGTTCTTTCTCTTTAGTATTTACCTAGTTCGCGCAGACTGGTATGATTTTCCTGAATGCGTCGGAACATTTTCTCCATATCTGACGTTGTAAAATGAACAAGAACTGGTCGCCCGTGCGGACAATTATAAGGATTTTTACAGGTCGCTAATTGGCTCAACAAATGCCGAGCCGAATAATCATCCAAGGAATGATTGGCCTTAATCGACCGTTTACAAGACATCATGATCGCCAGTTCTGCTCGATAACGCTTGATGGATACCTCATCTGTTAACAAAAGCATATCACACATCTCATAGACCGCTGACTCAATCTCGTCTTCTTTCATCCAAATCGGGTGTTCCCGCAGAATGAATTGGTGAACACCATATTCCTCTAAGTTGACACCAACTTGACACAAGGCTTCCAATTTTTGCTTGAGCAGCAGAGCATCATTTGCTGGAAAATCAAAGATATAAGGAACCAAAAGCTGTTGAGAAGAACTGTCTACATTTCCAATACTATCACGATATTCTTCATACTTGACCCGTTCTTGGGCTGCATGCTGGTCAATGATATAAAGTCCTGCCTTACCTTGAGCAAACAGATAGGTCCCGTGCATTTGGCCGAAATATTCCAATTCCGGAAAGGTTGAGCTCTCCTCATTTTCTAATCGGTCAGCTAATTTTGCGACTTCTTTTCTCCCGAGACTTGGATGTTCTACGTCATCTACTACAATTTCTTCTCTTTGGGCAAATTTAATGTTGACTGATTTGTCAACTTCTGTGTCCATTTTCTCGTCAATTTGCTTGACAGCTTCAAATTCCTTGGTCTCTTCAGAAATCGTTTGAGGCTTGACAAAGAAATCCTGCCGAACCGTGTCATAATACAGATTACTTTCTTTTAGGGGAAGGGTTACTTGCTCGGTCTTGACCTTGGTTCGGGTACTTGATTTAGCAAGATTTTCCAAGGCATCTGGAATCAAGTCTTGCTCTTTGAGCGCTGCTGCGATTGCCTCACGGATGAGAGCCATCAATTCCTTTTCTTTAGAAATCCGCACTTCCTGCTTAGTTGGATGAACATTGACATCCGCCAAGTAGGGATCAATCTGAATATCAATCACAGCTAACGGAAAACGACCCACCATGAGTTTGCTTCCATATCCGTCTAAAATAGCACGGTTGAGTAAAAAATTCTTGATGTAGCGCCCATTGATAAAGATACTGATATAATTGCGGTTGGCTCGCGTCAATTCTGGCAAGGACACATAACCTGACACTTTAAAATCTAAATCCTCAGCGGCAATCTCTACCATTTTTTTAGCGGATGCGATACCGTAAACACCTGAAATAGCCTGACGGAGATTTCCCGTACCCGCTGTTTGAATCAATTCCCGCCCCTCATTGATTAAACTAAACGCGATCTCCGGATGAGCTAAACTCAACCGATTGACAACATCCACAATATGGGATAATTCCGCCTGCTGGCTCTTCACATACTTGAGCCGTGCAGGTGTATTATAGAACAAGTCCTCCACAGCAATTCGTGTACCGACAGGACGACTCATGGCCTCTTCTCCCGTTACCTGCCCTGCTTCTGCCTCAAGGACAAGGCCATGACTTGCTGCTTCTGTCGCAGTTTCAATCCGAATCCTACTGACAGAAGCTATAGACGGCAGAGCCTCCCCACGAAAACCCAAGGTCCGAATGCGGAACAAGTCGGATTGACTTTTAATTTTACTGGTTGCATGACGACGGAGAGCCAGTGATACCTGATCAGGCGCTATCCCTTCCCCATTGTCGCTAATTTCAATTTTTTTAAGTCCTGATTCTTCAATACTGATGCTAATTTGGGTAGAACCTGCATCGATCGAATTTTCTACCAATTCTTTGACCACACTAGCCGGGCGCTCGATGACTTCTCCTGCTGCAATCTGATTGGCTAGGACTTCTGGTAATTCAATAATAGTTGCCATCATCTATTCCTGCCTTTCTAATGACCCTATTATACCATAAAGTCCATCGTTTAACCCACAGGTAGGAGTCCCTACTATACCTTTCTAAACTAGCATTCATCATCAACACCCGCCATGTGCTTCATTTGCTGATAAGCTAGATGCAAAATTCTGAAAGAAATTCCAACTCCTAACATTCCTATAACAGGAACTAACAGGCTGTAGTCAACTTGACCTTTCATCAGTTGTAGCCCCAAGGCAAACACACCCATTAAACCTATAACAATTAAAAGATATAGTCATTTAGTTTATCTTTTATTACTTCGTTACCTCGCTTTGCCGTACTCCATGGACAAAAAGTCCCAGCTTTCTCACTTTATGAACCGAATGACGTTGACACAGTGGTTGATGGCTTCAATAGCTATCATGCCGTTGACGGTTGGAAATGACATGCTGCTCTTTTTCAGGGAGCAGACTAAAAAGCTCCAGTGGAGCTTTTTAGTCGTATTTGTTCGTGTTTCCCACTCCACATCTGACCTCTACGACTGATGCAAACTCGTTGGCTTCAATTCCAACCTCCAACAGGCACCACTCTGCCTGTTGGAGCTATGCGGGGGGCTAAAACGGTCTGGGAATAGACCGTTTTAGCCCTATTCAGATGATTCGTGAAAACGATAGGTTTCTTCGCTTTTTCTGCCCTTACAGTAATTTCTTTAGCTCCGCTAAAGCATTCATGGCCTCAAGCGGGGTCATGCTGTAAACATCAAGTGTCGCTAACTGCTCTAGTGCTGGATGTTGCTCCGTAAAGAGATCTAATTGTCCCACCGTTTCTGCCTGATTTACTTTCTCAACTTCCTGTGGTACTTGAACTTGGTTTTCCAAGTATTTCAAAATAGTATCTGCACGCTTCAACAAATCATCAGGCATACCAGCAATTTTCGCCACATGAATCCCGTAGGATTTATCAGCTGGTCCTTTTGCAATCTTATGTAAAAAGGTCACCTGACCATCATTTTCCAAAGTCGAAACATGGACATTTTCCAAATGAAGCAAGGTTTCACTCAAGTCCGTTAATTCATGATAATGGGTCGCAAAAAGTGTCTTGGCTCCAATACGGTCATGGATATATTCAATAATGGACTGAGCTAGTGCCATTCCGTCATAGGTCGCAGTCCCGCGTCCCAATTCATCAAAGAGAATTAATGAACGTTGACTAGCCAAACGAACTGCTTTATTAGCCTCCATCATCTCGACCATAAAGGTAGATTGACCGCTAACCAAATCATCTGCTGCCCCAATCCGAGTGAAGATAGCATCAAATATCGGTAAGGTCGCATGTTCTGCAGGTACATAAGACCCCATTTGCGCCATGATAACCATCATACCTAACTGGCGCATATAAGTAGACTTACCACTCATATTGGGTCCTGTAATCAGCTGCATATTGGTTGCTTCATCAAGGACAATCGAGTTGGGAATATAGGTCTGCTTGCCCATGACTTTTTCAACGACTGCATGCCGTCCCTGCTCAATGGTCAACTGGCGACTATCTGTAAAATGCGGACACACATAGCGCTGATTCTCTGCTACAACCGCAAAGGATTGAAGCACATCAATGGTCGCAATGACCCGTGCCAAACGTTGTAAGCGACCGATGTATTTTTCCACCTCTTGGCGGATACGCATGAAAATTTCATACTCTAGATGAGCCGATTCATCCCGTGCTTCCAGCATCTGTCCTTCAATCTTCGCTAATTCCTCTGTGCCATAACGCTCCGAATTTTTCAAAGTCGCCTTACGGAAAAAATGGTCTGGAACATTATGAAGATTTGAATTAGTCACATGGAAGTAGTATCCGTCTTTTTTATTGTAGTCGATTTTCAGATTGTTAATGCCTGAATTTGCCCGTTCCTTGGCTTCAATTTCAGCAATCCAGCCTGTCCCTTCCCGCATGACCAGACGGTATTGATCTAAAGTCGCATCAAAGCCCGTTTTGATAATGTCGCCGTCTGTAATCGAGCCCTGTGCTTCTGGATCAATCGCTTCGCTAATCAGAGTATGCAGTTCTGGAATAGAATCTAGCCCTGCAATCAATGGGGCAAGAGCCGGCTCATTTATCTGCTCTAAAATGTTCTTAATCGCAGGAACATTTGCCAATGTCTGAGCCAGTTGCAGCAAATCTTTAGGCAAGGTTTTACCAAAGGAAACGCGGCTGGCTAAGCGCTCAATGTCATAAACACCCTTTAACCCCTCAATCAAGTCACTACGTTCAAAAAAGTAATCAAGGAAGACCTGCACAACACGCTGGCGTGATTCGATTTTCGTCCGATCAATTAAGGGACGGTCAATCCAAGAACGCAACAAGCGTAAGCCCATAGCTGTCTTAGTTTCATCAAGGAGCCAATAAAGACTACCGTGTTTTTTCCCTGTCCGAGCGTTTTCCAGTAAATCAAGGCTGGACTTCGTTGCATAATCCATTTGCAGATAATCCTTAATCTCATAGTGTTGGACCCTTTGCAAATGCACCAAATCACGCAACTGCGTCCGCAAAACATAGCTAAGCAACTTTCCTGCGGCATTTTTTTCCACTTCAATCAGAGAGGCATCAATCAACTGAACGTCATCTGCCACCGTATCCTCATAAGACAAGAGAAGATTCATCTGACTAGTCAGGATTTGCTCCTCCTCTTCTGATAGTTGGTAGCCAATGACCAACTCACGCGCCCGCAAATTGCGAACCTCACCGCACAAGCTCATAAAATCATCTAAGCTGGTCACAAAGAATTGACCTGTCGCTACATCCATATAAGACAGAGCGTAGGTTACTCCCTGCCGCTCAATAGCAACTAAAAAATTACTCTCAGAGCCAATCTTTGATGAGTCCACAACGGTTCCAGGAGTGATAATTTGTACCACTTCCCGCTTGACAACCCCAACGGCTGTCTTTGGATCTTCCACCTGCTCTGCGACCGCCACCTTATGCCCTAAATCAACCAAGGTATCAATATACTGCTGAGCCGCATGATAAGGTACACCTGCCATTGGAATCGGATTTTCCGCATTGCGGTTGCGACTAGTCAAGGCCAACTCTAAAATCTGTGCCGCCTCTATCGCATCGTCATAAAATAATTCATAGAAGTCACCCATACGAAATAGCAAAAAAGCATCTGGATAATTAGCTTTTATATCCAGATACTGCTGCATACCGGGTGAAATTTTTTCTTTTATCATCTCGCCCCTCTCAATCCAAATAAGAATTTATCTCAACTTCGACCTGCTTAGCTGCCTCTTCATCACGACAGATGACAAGCAAGGTATCTGCACCTGCCAAGGTCCCTAAAATGGTCGCAGGCTTTTCAATATCAATGATATTTGCCATTAAGGCTGCCTCTCCCAATTCCGAATGAAGCACTAAAATAAAGCTTGCCCGCTCTACTTTATAGGCATACTGGGCCAGTAACTGACTAAAAGCCACTTCTGCTTCATTCGTTGGTAAGCTGTAATAGGAACTTCCCTTTTCATGTACTTTCACCAGGCCCAACTCTCGCAAGTCTCGCGACAGGGTAGTTTGGGTCACAGAAATTCCGTGCCGTTCGAGCCCCTGCTTGATTTCCGCCTGAGTTCGAATCTTTTCCTGACGAATCATCGTTTGAATTAACTGTTGTCGTTCTGCCTTATTCACTCATCTACCTCTAACTAACTCGATACATTATGAATATTATAACAAATTTTAGCCGTTTTCTCATGCGTAAAGGCAGAAATATGTTAAAATAGAGTGAATAAGTCTGGAGGTTTATTATGAATCAAAAAATGCTTGTTGCTGAAAAACTGGCAACGACCATTCCTAGTCTCGATCTAGAAACCATTTACGCACTATTAGAAAAACCAAAATCATCTGAAATGGGAGACATTGCTTTCCCAGCTTTTTCATTAGCAAAAGTCGAACGCAAGGCACCTCAAGCCATTGCTGCTGCTATCGTTGAAAAGCTTGACACTGAGGGATTTGAAAAGGTGGTTGCAACTGGACCTTATGTCAACTTTTTCCTAGACAAGGCTACCATTTCACACACAACCTTGACCCAGGTCATCGAACAAAAAGAACACTATGGACAACAAGATCGTGGTCAGGGAGAAAACATCACGATTGATATGTCCAGCCCAAACATCGCAAAACCTTTTTCTGTTGGTCACCTGCGCTCTACCGTTATCGGAGATGCCCTTGCAAACATCTATGAAAAAATAGGCTACAAAGCACTTCGTATCAACCATTTGGGTGACTGGGGTAAGCAGTTTGGTCTCTTAATCGTTGCCTACAAACGTTGGGGAGATAAGGCTGCTGTTGAAGCAAATCCAATCTCTGAATTGCTCAAACTCTACGTTCGCATCAATACTGAAGCCGACGAACATCCTGAATTGGATGAAGAAGGACGCAAATGGTTTAAGAAACTAGAAGACGGTGACGCAGAAGCTCTTGCCCTATGGCAATGGTTCCGCGATGAGAGTTTGGTCGAGTTTAACCGGATTTATGACAAGCTAAACATTAGCTTTGACTATATCCAAGGAGAAGCTTTCTACAACGATAAAATGGACCAAGGGATTGAGATTCTTAAAGAGAAAAACCTCTTGCTAGAATCAAAAGGAGCGATGATTGTCGACCTTGACGACTACAATCTGCCACCAGCCCTCATCATGAAATCAGACGGTGCAACCCTCTACATTACTCGCGATATTGCAACAGCTCTCTATCGCAAAGAGCATTACCACTTCGTGAAAAATATCTATGTTGTTGGACAAGAACAAGCCAATCACTTCAAACAGTTAAAAGCTGTTCTTAAGAAAATGGGATTTGACTGGAGCGATGATATGCTCCATATTGCCTTTGGTCTGGTAACAAAAGATAAGAAAAAATTGTCTACCCGTAAAGGCAATATCATCCTCTTAGAACCAACCCTTGACGAAGCTGTCTCTCGTGCCCTCAGCCAAATCGAAGAAAAGAATCCGAACTTGGAAAATAAGGAAGCAGTCGCAGAAGCTGTTGGAATTGGTGCTGTGAAATTCTTTGACCTCAAATCAGATCGCGAAAACGGGTATGACTTTGACTTAGAAGCCATGGTATCCTTTGAAGGTGAGACTGGACCTTATGTCCAATATGCTTACGCACGAATCCAATCCATTCTTTACAAGGCTAACTTCGCACCTGCTGTTGACAACCAGTACCAGTTGACCGATACAGAAAGCTGGGAGATTATCAAACATCTCCAGCACTTCACAAACGTCATCGAAAAAGCAGCAGACAAGTACGACCCATCCTTGATTGCAAAATACGCCATCAACCTTGCCCAAGCTTTCAACAAATACTACGCACACACCCGCATTCTTGATGAAAGCCCTGAACGCGATAGCCGCCTTGCCTTGGCCTATGCGACAGGCATCGTCCTAAAAGAAGCCCTTCGGCTTCTTGGCGTTGAAGCTCCTGAGAAAATGTAAACAAATAAAACTCCTTGAATGTTCAAGGAGTTTTCTGTTCGTTAAATATCGGTAGCTGTCTGTGCCACAGACGGTTTTTCTTTTGGCTTATGAAGCAAGAAGAAGACAGTTACGCCGAGGAAAATCGCAAAGAAGACGATGCCTATGATATAATTCATTAAAATGTGTTCCCCAATGTAAAAATAAGTTGAACGCAAGAGAGTGCCAAAAAGATAAGCAATATAGCTATAGGAAGCATACTGGTTTTTCTTTTGGAAAAGAAAGACTATTGTTAGAACAAGAAGTGCAAATAAGATGATAACGAGAACTTTGTTCGCCAGATTTGTCTCAAAGGCAAAAGCTGTTCTTAACGAATTGACTGTTTCAGCATCAAAGGCTGCACTCATACTCTCTTCGTTAAATTTAAGAATAAATGTCATCCACACCTTAACCAAAGTAGAAATCACTGACAATACTACTAAGATATATAAATGAATCGGTTTTTTCATAGCACTATCTCCTTTTGTATGATTGTGTTGTTACAGTTGATTATACTCCTCTATTTCTGACTTGTCAACTAAATTTCAGAAATTTTAGAGCGCTTTCTCCGTCTGTGTTCAAGAAATGTAATCGTTATCCTACTGTTTTTTACTAACGATTCTTCTCATTATTTTCTAAGTGTTTCACATTCTGACGGCGGTAGGTAATCGTTAAGTCCCGCAAATTAGCTTCTACATCTGGAGTTAGCTGCTCCGCTGTCATGCGCCAGGTCCAGTTGCCACCTAGTGTATTGGGCAAATTCATTCGCGCTGAAGCGTCCAACTCGAGTAAATCCTGCATGGTCACAACAGCCATAAAGGCAACTGAACCAAATAACATGCGGAGCATGGCATGGTTGATAGACTCATCAGGATGACGATTGCTATAGGAATCTAAGTATGCCTTAGCTTCATCACTGACCTCATTTTCATACCAGCCACGAATGGTGCTATTATCGTGCGTCCCAGTATACGCAACGACATTGTGGCGGTGGTTGTGCGGAATTTCAATGCTATCTCCATACGGATCAAAGGCAAATTGCAACACTTTCATACCAGGGAAACCTGTCGTTTCACGCAATTCAATCACCTTGTCGGTCACCGAACCTAAGTCTTCGGCAATGATATTCAAATCACCTAAAGCTTCTTTAATAGCTGCAAATAATTCAAAACCAGGTGCTTCGATGCGAGAGCCATTGACAGCCGTGGCCTCACCGGCTGGAATTTCCCAGAAAGAAGCAAAGCCGATAAAGTGGTCAATCCTCACCATATCGTACAATTTAAAACTCTCACGTAAGCGTGCAATCCACCAGGAAAAACCATCTGCTTTCATTCTATCCCAATCATAAATTGGATTGCCCCATAACTGACCGACTTCTGAAAAGGCATCTGGTGGACAACCCGCCACAACACTTGGACGTCCTTCTTCGTCTGTCTTGAAGAATTGTGGATTAGCCCACATATCAGATGAATCTGCTGCGATATAAATTGGCATATCTCCAACAATCTCAATACCACGGTCGTTGGCATAAGTTTTCAAGGCATGCCATTGACGGAAGAACAGATACTGGGTCACACGGTGATAATCGATTCTGTCTGCTAATTGTTCACGATAAGAGGCTAAAGCCACTTCTTCTCGTCTACGAACAGCCACATCTTCCCACTCTGTCCAGGCTTTGAGATTAAAATGCTCCTTAATTGCCATATATTCCGCAAAATTATCCAACCAAGAAGCCTGTTCTTCTAAGAAAGTCTGGTAGTCCACTGGTAATCCTTGCTCTTTCATACGAGCAACTACCTTTTCTAAGACTGGACGGCGACCATGGAAAATCTTGGCATAATCCACTTCTGTCAGATTCTCTCCAAAATCAATCCCCTCTACTTCATGAACTTCTAGCCATCCCTCTTCTATTAGGAAATCAAAATCGATAAAATGAGTATTACCCGCAAAAGCTGAGAAAGACTGATAAGGCGAATCCCCATAACTCGTTGTTCCTAATGGTAAAATCTGCCAATAACGCTGCTTAGTGCGCACCAAAAAATCAACAAAATCATAAGCTGACTGCCCAAAGGTTCCAATTCCATATTTTCCTGGTAAGGAGGAGATGTGGAGCAAGACTCCACTTTGTCGTTCTTTCATATCACTAACTCCTTTTGAATAATGTAGTCATTATTTGCAGCTTTAACCGCAAACGTTTTCTCGCTAACATTATATAATGTTAACGTTCACAAATCAAGGCTTATTCAAAAATAATCTCTCTTTTCTCTGTTTTTATCCGTAAATTAGAGAATTTACATATTCTTTCGAAATTTTAAAAATTTTTGATAAAAAGACTTGCAAACGCATTCATTTTGAGATATAATAATATCAAAAGCAAACGTTTTCGCTGTATGCAGGCGTTTCTCACCTTATTATATTTATTCTTGGAGGGGATAATATGAAACACAAATTGCTCAAGAGCGTTGCTCTTCTTGCTGCCACAACAAGCGTATTAGCTGCTTGTTCTTCAAATAAATCAGCTTCTAATGATTCATCTGCTGACGGAAAATCACTGACTGTCTATGTTGACCAAGGATACAAAGACTACATTGAGTCCGCAGCTAAAAAGTTTGAAGAAGATAAGGGTGTCAAAGTTACAGTCAAAACAGGTGACGCTCTCGGAGGACTTGATAATCTTTCTCTTGACAACCAATCAGGATCCGCCCCTGATGTGATGATGGCTCCATACGACCGTGTCGGTAGCCTTGGTTCAGAAGGTCAGTTGTCAGAGGTAAAACTTGCTGAAACGAGCATGACAGATGACACTACCAAAGCACTCGTAACAAACGGTGGAAAAGTCTACGGTTCGCCAGCTGTGATTGAAACGCTCGTTCTTTATTACAACAAGGATCTTATCACAGAAGCACCCAAAACATTTGCAGACTTAGAAGCAATGGCAAAAGACAGCAAATATGCCTTTGAAGGTGAAAACGGTAAAACAACTGCTTTCCTTGCTGACTGGACAAACTTCTACTATACTTATGGTCTGCTGGCTGGATATGGTGGCTATGTCTTTGGTGACAATGGTACAAATCCAAAAGATATTGGTTTGAACAATGACGGCGCAATCAAAGCCATCGAATATGCAAAAACATGGTATGGTCAATGGCCTCAAGGTTTGCAAGATACATCTGCTGCTGCAAACTTGATTAAAACACAATTCACTGAGGGTAAAACAGCAGCCATCATTGATGGACCATGGCAAGCAGCTTCTTACAAAGAGGCAAAAGTGAATTATGGTGTTGCAACGATTCCAACTCTTCCAAACGGAAAAGATTACCAAGCATTTGGTGGTGGTAAGGCGTGGGTTATCCCAGTTGGATCACAAAATCCTGATATGGCACAAAACTTCGTGGACTACTTGACTTCAACCGAACAACAAAAAGCACTTTACGATATGACAAACGAAGTTCCAGCAAATACGGAAGCTCGTGAATATGCAGTCAGCAAAAACGATGAATTGACAAGTGCTGTTGTAGCCCAATTCACTTCTGCACAACCACTTCCAAACATCTCTGAAATGAGTACAGTTTGGGAACCAGCTGCCAATATGCTCTTTGAAGCTGCAAGCGGTAAAAAAGATGCAAAAACAGCTGCAAACGATGCTGTGAAATTAATTCAAGATACTATTTCACAAAAATACGGCCAATAAGCAGTAAGTAGATTGACTGACGGCGGAATGAAACAGAAATAGCTAGAAAAGGTCTCGATTTTCCTCACTCCTTTGTTTCTAAAGTTCGGGTTAAAATAATCTATAGGATTATTTTAACCCTTACTCTCCAGTTTTTAAACTTGATATGAACCATCACTTCCCTGACAGTTCATGCCTTACAACGTTTATGAAAGTTAGAAATGGAGCTAGCAAAGCTAGTTCAATAGCTCTAGTAATGCTGTTGACCTTGGAAATAGAGCTGATATCTTCTAGCAAAATGTTGCTGTAGCAGTATTTTACAGGCTAGATAATCCTCGCTTTTTGAGTTCTAGGCTCAGGTATCCCTCATCACTTCCCTGACGATGGATATGCGTCAAACAGTTCAATCGATAAAAATGAACGAGGTCGGGAACTTAATCCCAACCTCTTTTGTTCAAAACAGATACTCAACTATCGCTTACTAGAAAGGAAATTTTAGGATGACCCAACAAAATCCTAGTAAAGCCCTACTTTTGTCCCTGATTCCTGGTCTTGGACAGTTGTATAACAAACAAAAAGCAAAAGGGGGGATTTTCCTCGGAGTAGCCATTGCTTTTCTCCTCTACTTAATCACCATTGCTTCTGGAGAGATTGCCAATCTTATCACACTTGGAAGCCAACGCGGACGCGATAACTCCCTCTTTATGCTGATTCGTGGCTCTTTCCACCTCATTATCATTGCAGTCTATCTTTTCTTTTATATCTTAAACCTGAAAGATGCAAAGGACACCGCAAAACGTTGGAACAGTGGCATTCCTGTTACTACAAGCCTAAAAGGAATGGTTCAAAATATCTACGAGAATGGTTTTCCTTATCTCTTGATTATTCCTTCTTACATCGCAATGACTTTTGCGATTATCTTCCCTGTTGTAGTAACGCTCTTAATTGCCTTTACCAACTACGACTTCCAGCATTTACCACCGGGTTCCTTGTTAGACTGGGTAGGGTTAGCAAACTTCTCTAACATCTGGCAATTAAGCACTTTCCGTAGTGCCTTTGGTTCTGTCTTGTCGTGGACCATCATTTGGGCTCTTTGTGCCTCAACCGCACAAATTGTGATTGGTATTTTGACAGCCATTGTAGCCAACCAGCCATTTATCAAGGGGAAGCGCCTCTTCGGTGTTATCTTCTTGCTTCCGTGGGCAGTTCCTGCTTTCGTGACAATCTTGACCTTTAGTAACATGTTCAACGATAGTGTCGGTGCGATTAACACGCAGGTCCTCCCATTCTTGAGCAAATTCTTACCGTTTATTGACAACTTCCTCATTCCATGGAAAACAGACCCTTTCTGGACAAAAGTCGCTTTGATTATGATGCAGGCTTGGCTTGGTTTCCCTTATATCTACGTATTGACCTTAGGAATTTTGCAATCCATTCCAAACGATCTGTACGAAGCAGCTTATATTGATGGGGCTAGCCCTTGGCAGAAGTTCCGCAATATCACTTTCCCAATGATTCTTGCGGTTGCTGCACCAACGCTCATCAGCCAATACACTTTCAACTTCAATAACTTCTCGATTATCTACCTCTTTAACAATGGTGGACCGGGCAGTGTTGGTGGGGGAGCTGGTTCAACAGATATCCTCATTTCATGGATTTATAAATTGACCACAGGAACATCTCCTCAATATTCAATGGCAGCAGCCGTGACCTTGATCATTTCGATGATTGTCATCAGTATCTCCATGATTGCTTTCAAAAAATTAAATGCATTTGACATGGAGGATGTGTAAGATGAAACTTTCCGTAAAATTTAAACGTCGTCTCAGTCAGACCTTGACCTATCTCTATTTGATTGTCTTGTCTGTTGTTATCATCTATCCACTCCTGATTACCATTACCTCTGCTTTCAAATCCGGCAACGTTGTGGCTTTCAAGTTGGATGGAAATACCAACTTTACTTTCGAGAATTTTAGCAAACTTTTCAGCGAAACCCTCTATGGCACTTGGTATCTCAACACCTTAGTCATTGCTCTCTTGACAATGATTGTCCAAACCAGTATAGTGGTACTAGCAGGATACGCTTATAGTCGTTACAACTTCCTCGCTCGTAAACAAAGTTTGGTCTTCTTCTTGATTATCCAAATGGTGCCAACCATGGCTGCCCTTACAGCCTTCTTTGTCATGGCCTTGATGCTCAATGCCCTCAACCAAAGCTGGTTCCTCATCTTCCTTTATGTCGGTGGTGGAATTCCTATGAACGCATGGTTGATGAAAGGCTACTTTGATACGGTACCAATTTCTCTTGATGAATCAGCAAAACTAGACGGTGCTGGACACTTCAGACGTTTCTGGCAAATCGTTCTTCCCCTCGTTCGTCCAATGATTGCAGTACAAGCTCTCTGGGCATTTATGGGACCGTTTGGCGATTACATCTTATCTAAGTTCTTGCTTCGTGAGAAAGAATATTATACCGTTGCTGTTGGTCTTCAGACCTTTGTCAACGACGCGAAAAACTTGAAAATCGCATACTTCGCAGCTGGTGCAATTCTCATTGCTCTACCCATCTGTACCCTATTCTTCTTCCTCCAAAAGAACTTTGTATCTGGTTTAACGAGTGGTGGTGACAAGGGATAGTCTTTGTCCCACCTTTTCTTATAGTCGCAGTGATGAACAAGTACGAGGAAGCCGAGTGAACATACTGACAATGACGTTTCATTGATATCCTTGCTTTTCAGCTTAGAGAAAGAACATCCCGAATGGGCTTAACGATTGTATTTTCGCAGCAAGTAGCACTCTTACCAAGAGTGAAAAAATAACTAAGAGAAGCATCTTTGAAATCTAAAACCCAAAGATACTACTGATTATATGCACTTGTAAGGCTCAAAAAATGGAAACGTTAACATCGCTCAGCAGAAAACGAATATTCCAATCAAACAGACAGCAGAAACGAGGTCCCTATGTTACCCTATCCCTTTTCTTATTTTTCAAGCATGATAAAACCGCAAAAAATGTTTGCCAATCGTCATGCCATGACCCTTTGGCAGCGCTTGTTTACAACTGTGTTTCTGATTGCTCTCTTGGTCATTCCTTCCTCTTTACAAACCACTCAGCTAACCACCTACCCTCTAGAGAATTTCATTGACGGAATTTATGCCCCCTTGACAGAGCAAGTCGTGATGGATTTAGCGCAGCATAGCCAGTTTGCAAACGGACAGTTGACCTATACAGGATCAAGGCACCATCAAGATGTCACATTCGGTAAAGAGGTGCCTCAAGGAACTGGCTTCACCTATCAATTCGCTACTGAACAGCTGACCGTTCGGAAAGGTAAAACGACCTTGGTTGACATGACTTATCAAGGCTTTAATGCCGATAGCTTCCAAGATAAACAAAGCTTAACAGCTACGATTTCGCAGGCTTGGTACCAGCAAAATCGGCTTCCGATTAGTCTCACTCTTACTCTCATTTCCACCTGCCTCTTGGGCGCTAATCTGCTATTTATTGTTCTTGGAGCCACTTTCTTCCTTTATCTGACGAAGAAATCTGCACTCTTTCATCTACAATCCGTCAAAGAGTGCTACAATCTAGCTCTCAACTGTCTTGGTTTACCAACAATGATAGCTTGTTTTGTCGGTCTCTTTGGTCAAACGGTGACAACCGTCATGACCGTGCAAAATGTCTTGTTTATACTTGTCCTACTCTGGGTCTTTTTCACCACAAAATTTCGGGACTATGCTTAGGAGGTTTGTATGCGTGCTACCATCAAAGATGTTGCAAAATTAGCGGGGGTTTCTCCCTCAACCGTCACTCGTGTCATTCAAAACAGCTCTGCTATTAGCCAAAAGACCAAAGATAGCGTCCGCAAGGCTATGGCAGAACTCAACTATCATCCCAATCTTAACGCCCGCAGCTTAGTTAGTAGCTACACCCAAGTGATTGGGCTAGTCCTACCAGATGATTCGGATATTTTCTATCAAAATCCATTCTTCCCAACTGCTTTACGCGGTATTTCACAGGTAGCAGCTGACCATAATTATGCTATTCAAATCAGCACTGGAAAAGATGAAAAACAGCGGCTAGAAGCCATTTCCCAAATGGTATACGGCAGACGAGTTGATGGATTGATTTTCCTTTACTCCAAACCGGATGATCCGTTGGTACAACTGGCAATTCAGCACAATTTCCCCTTTCTCATCTTAGGAAAAGCTGCCTCCCCTTTTATCTCACTAGTAGATAATGACAATATCCAAGCAGCCTTTGAAGCAACCAGTTATTTCATCCAAAAAGGCTATAAAAATCTCGCTTTTGTAGCCGGAAACAAGGAACTTGTGGTATCTCAAGACCGCTATAAGGGCTATAAAAAAGCTCTCAAAGCCTATCATATCCCTCTTGATGACAGCAAGGTCAAATTCAGCTCTGGCTTCCTCCTAGAGGACAGTAGTTACAAGGTTATGAAAAAACTCATGAAGCAAAAACCAGACGCTATTGTCACAACCGATACTATGGTAGCAGAGGGAATCTTACACTATCTTAATGAAGTCAATGCGCGACTACCAATCATTTCCTTTGACTCTGTCAAACCAAAACTCGCAATTGATGCCTATGTAGATGTTCATGCCATTCAATTAGGACGTGTCGCATGCGATACCCTACTTCAAATTATCAATGATAGCAAGGAAGACAAACAGATTTGCTATCGCCGTGTCATTCAGCACACCATTACTGAACTTTAGAAAGGAGCCTTTGGCTCATGGCCTTACGACAATTTAAAGCCTATCTTGATGACGAGACAAGCATTCGAGTTCTTCTTGAAAAACGCTTCGATCATCCAGACATGATTTTCACTATTACATCTGAGCTTGGAGAAGAAAAACTCCTTCTCCAAAACCGTATTGAGCAAGAACAAACAATCATCTATCACCTCTCTAGTCTTCACCAGCTCAATGTAACAAGCGACTACATCATTTATGATCAAGATCGAAACACATCTGAACTAGCTTATGGACACATTGTCCGCTCTCGTCTATTTGAGCAGACCTTTACCTATGACGGTCAAGATTTAGGCTCTCACTACACCCCTACTGAAACCCAGTTCAAACTCTGGGCTCCAATTTCAAAAGCAGTCTTTTTAATCCTTGACGGCACACCCTACACAATGAAAAAGCAAGAAAAAGGGGTCTGGCAGGTGGCGGTAGCGGGCGATTTAGACGGAGCCAGTTACCACTACCTCCACAAGGTCAATGGACAATGGATTTCTGTCCACGATCCTTACGCACTTTCTTCTAAAGCCAACGCAGGAGATAGCTATGTCATCAATCTTGCTAAACTCTCAATCCCCCGCCGTGCGCGCACCCAGCTACCGCCTGCACAAGCTATCATCTATGAAATGAGTGTTCGTGACTTCTCCCAACAAGCAGACGCAGGTTTCAAGCATGCCGGCCAGTTCCTTGGATTGACAGAATCTCCTCAACAAAAAGAGATGAAACTTGGGATAGACTATATCAAAGAGCTTGGTGTGACCCACATTCAACTCATGCCTCTTTATGATTTTGGAAGTGTAGATGAAAATTATCCACAAGCTGTGTATAACTGGGGGTATGACCCTGTACAATACAATGTCCCCGAAGGCTCTTTTGCCAGCCAACCAGACGATCCTTACGTACGAATTTGCGAATTGCAAACAGCCATTCAAACCTACCACGATGCCAATATCAGCGTCATTATGGACGTTGTCTACAATCATGTCTACCATGCTGAAGAGTATGCCTTTGAGCGCATCGTTCCTGGATATTTCTATCGTTATCAAGAAAATGGGCTTCGTACAGACGGTACCTTTTGTGGAAATGATGTAGCAAGCGAACGCAGCATGGTTCGCAACTATATCAAGCAATCCCTCCGCCAGTGGACCAAGCTCTATGGATTTGACGGATTCCGCTTTGACCTCATGGGGATTCTTGATGTGGAAACTATGAATCAAATTGAAGCAGAATTAAGTGCACTTCATGACAATATTTATCTCTATGGCGAGGGTTGGAAAATGGCAACTGCCCTTGATTTTGACGAGCTAGCCCACCAATACAATGCTGAAAAGCTACCAACGTTCGGCTTTTTCAACGATGATTACCGCGATACTATCAAAAAAGTCCTGCTGGACCCACAAAGTTTGGTGGAGAAACAACTCCATGAGAAAATCCAGCATTTGCTGACAGGGAGCCGTTTCAGCCACTTCCTCAGTCCGACACAATCCGTCAACTACATTGAATGCCATGATAATGCAACTGCCTTTGACTATTTCCACATCGAAAATCCTAACTGGTCACTGCATCAGCAAAAACGTGCCGCCAGCTTCGGACTCCAACTGATCCTCATTTCGCAAGGCATGGCCTTTATCCACAGTGGTCAAGAATTTTTCCGTACCAAGGATGGAATCGACAACACCTATAATATCCCTGATTGTATTAACCGCCTTGATTGGACACGGGCAGTTCGCTATCGCGAACATATCCAGTTTATCCGTGACTTGATTGCCTTTCGTAAAGAACACCCAATCTTGAGCCAGAGCAATTATGCAACGATTCAAAAAACGTGCGACTTTTATTGGTTGACAGAATATGTCCTGCGCTACACGGTCATATCAAATGGTGAGAAAATTCAATTTCTTATCAACTTCTCAAATAGTGATTTCACCTATGAAAAAGAAGCGAATCAAATCGTCCGCTTTACTTTCCCACCAATGGTCGATGATCGTCATCAGATTATCATCGCAGGTCAGAGTATGTGTATCTTAGAAAGTAACGCCTAATAATCCAAAAAAACTCAAACCAGTATTCAACTGATTTGAGTTTTTTATCTCGCCGCACTAGACCAAGTCTATAATCTTTTTCCCTACCCGCTCAATATCATTCGTAAGACCACGGAGTTCAAAATTATCAAGGACTGAAAAGCCAAAGCGTTCAGCATATTGCTTAGCTGTTAGACAGTATTGGTTATTAAAATTACGGTTGCCAGATCCAACAACACCGAGACATTTCGCCACATTGTTGCCATAAGCAATAAAATCCCCCAACGGTGTCGTTAGAATCTCAACGTCACCATTATCTACACCATTTCCACCCTCTAAATAGGTCGGTAAAAAAGCCACAAAAGGTGCATCAAGTTCATAAAATGGAATGTCCTGTTTGACCAAGTCCTTCACATGAACCTGCTCCACCTGCAGATCGGACTGAAACTGTAAAAAGGTTGTCAAGCGTTTCACAAAACTTTCCGTATTTCCACTCAAACTGATATAAACAAGATATACTTTCTTCATCTCTTCTCCATTCAAAAAAACACAACATATAGATTACATATACCATTATATAATCTATATGTTGTGTTTGTCAATTTATAGCTAACATCTCACTATTCATCAGCTTCTACAAAGCGTCCAATAATATTGACATTATCTGCGACAGATACAAAGGCGGTCTTATCTGTCTTTTTCATAATGCTCTTAAAATCATTAAATTCAGCTCGCGTGATAATGGTAATCAAGACGGTCTTTTGTTCATGATTGTAGGCACCCTCTGCACCGTTGATAATGGTAACGCCCCGGTGCAATTTCTTTTGAATCATCTTAATGACACGATTGGGATGACTGGTGATAATCATAGCCTGCATACGTTTTTGCTTGACATAAATCACATCCGTCATCTGGCTACACACAAAGAGGGAGATCATGGAATAAAGAGCATATTTCCAGCCAAAGGTAATACCTGCTACAAACATAATCAAGACATTGATAATGAAAGAAGTACTCCCTACCTGACGTCCTGTCTTTTTCCGAATCAAGATGCTGACGATGTCCGTTCCACCGCTTGACACGTTGTTACGGAGGGCAAATCCAATCCCTGTTCCCAACATAAGACCTCCAAAAATCGCATTGACTATTGGATCTGTCGTCAAGGTAATATGAGGCATAAACTGGATAAAGAAAGAGCTAAAGGTAACCGTGATAAAGGTAAAAATAGTAAATTTATTACCAATCTTATACCAAGCAATGATGAGCAAGGGGAGGTTCAAGCCGTAGTAAACCAGCGCAAGGGGAATTTTAACCCCCCAATAGGTGACAGAAATAGCAGAAATAATCTGCGCAATTCCTGTCACCCCTGACGAGTAAACATTTCCCGACTGAAAAAAGAAGTTAACGGCTATACTGGACAAAATCCCGTAGATAATGGAGCCTGAGATACGCTCGGCATACCTCTCCCGTGAAACACTTGAGATAACAGACCAAAAACGATTCCGTCTAGCCCTTCTCAAAAACTGAATTCGAAGTTTTCTAAAATACCTATTCATTAGTTGTTTGGATATGAAGTGCTAATTCTTCTAATTGGCTATCAGCCACCATACTTGGGGCTTGGGTCATCGGGTCGCTGGCCTTGTTATTCTTAGGAAAGGCAATAACTTCACGAATATTATCCTTACCTGCTAAGAGCATCACTAAGCGATCCAAACCAAGCGCTAGCCCACCATGTGGCGGAAAACCATAGTCCATGGCTTCCAAAAGGAAACCAAATTGTTCATGAGCTTGTTCAGCGTTAAAGCCAAGTGCTTTAAACATGCGCTCCTGCATATCTTTTTGATTGATTCGCAGGCTTCCTCCACCCAACTCATAACCATTTAAGACAATATCGTAAGCAACTGCACGAACACTTGCCAAATCACCCTCCAGGTGATGAGCTGATTCTTCTGTCGGAAGTGTAAATGGATGGTGAGCGCTCATAAAGCGACCCTCTTCTTCCGACCATTCAAACATCGGCCAATCAACAATCCAAAGGAAATTAAACTTGCTTTCGTCAATCAGACCTCGTTCCTTTGCAAGACGAGTCCGAAGAGCTCCAAGGGTATTGTTTACAACTTCTAATTCATCCGCGACAAACAAGACTAAATCATTATCTAACAACTGTAAAGTATCTGTCAACTTACTTGCAATATCTGTCAAGAATTTAGCAATCGGACCTGTCAACTCTCCGTTTACAACTTTAATCCAGGCTAGACCTTTTGCTCCAAATTGTTTGGCATAATCCGTTAATTTATCAATATCTTTTCGTGAATAGGTATCTGCAGCATCTTTGACAACAATCGCTTTGACAGCCATCGCTTCCGAAAAGACTTTGAAGTCAACATCCTTGACAAGATGTGTCAAATCTTGCAAGAACATATCAAAACGGGTATCCGGCTTATCGCTTCCGTAGGTATTCATGGCATGGTCGTAACTCATACGCGGGAACGGCAAGCTCACCTCTATTGCCTTGGTTTCTTTCAGAACACGGGCAAGTAACCCCTCTACTAGATCTTGAATTTCTTGTTCAGACAAAAATGAGGTTTCCAAGTCAACTTGTGTAAACTCGGGTTGACGATCCCCTCGCAAATCCTCATCACGGAAGCATTTCACGATTTGGTAGTAGCGATCAAAACCCGCATTCATCAGCAACTGCTTGGTAATCTGTGGGCTTTGTGGCAAGGCATAAAAATGCCCCTTGTTGACACGACTTGGCACCAAATAATCACGTGCTCCCTCAGGTGTGGACTTGGTTAACATCGGTGTTTCTACATCGATAAATTCAAGTTCATCCAGGTAATTTCGAATGCTATGTGTTACCGCAGCTCGCAATTTAAAATTGGCGAGCATCTCAGGACGACGCAGATCCAAATAACGGTAACGAAGACGGGTATCATCGCTCGCTTCAATTCCATCCTTGATTTCAAACGGTGTTGTTTTAGCTGTATTTAAAATTGTTAGGTTAGACACTTGCAACTCCACTTCACCTGTTGGTAGAGCAGAGTTTGCCTGTTCGCGCGCTACAACTTGACCTGTTACTTCAAGGACAAATTCACTCCGCACCTTCTCAGCTTGTATCATCAAATCCTTTGATACAATTTCGGGATTGATGACCAACTGCATGATTCCTTCACGATCTCGCAAATCAATGAAAATCAAGCCACCCAAGTCACGACGACGACTAACCCAGCCTTTCAAAGTAAGTTCCTGACCCATATGTTCTTTCCGAACACATCCTGCATACATCGAACGTTTCATATTTTCCTCTCTTTGATAGTTTGGAAAACCGAAGTGAAAACTAGACACCTCCGCATTCCATCTATTCCTAGTTTATACCCTAACTATTCTATCACAAAAGCAGGTAAATCGGGAACAATTCGAGTGAATTTTCTCGAAAATCCTTGCTCGATAGAAAAGGAGCTAAAAGCCTTGGTCTCGCTCCTCTTATTATAGGCTTGTTTAAGGTAAACTATTTCCTGCGCTAGTGTAAATCTCATACCATTCTGCTCGAGTGAGCACTATCTTTTCTGCTTCTGCAATCTTTTCTAACCGCGCTGGATTCATCGAACCTACAACTGTCTGAATCTTGGCGGGGTGACGCATAATCCAAGCGACAACGATTGCTTCACGTGAAACATGGTATTGATCTGCCAAGCGACTTATGGTCTGATTTAGTCGACCATAGTCTGGATGATTCATAAAAGTCCCTTTTTGTAAATCAATCAGAAACGGTGACCAAGCCTGAATGGTCATTTTTTTCAATCTACAATAATCTAGGACACTACCATCTCGAACTATTGCAGCTGCTTCTTTCATATTGACGTGCAAGCCTGCATCAATCAGTGGAGTGTGGACAGGTGACAACTGCAACTGGTTGACCACCAAGGGTTCTGACAGATAGGATTGGAGTAACTCAATCTGGTAGGTATTTTGATTGCTGACACCAAAATAGCGAACTTTTCCTGCTGCTTTTAATTCTGAAAAAGCCTCTGCTACTTCTTCTGGTTCCATTAAAGCATCTGGACGATGCAGAGCTAGGACATCCAGATAATCTGTTTCTAAGCGCGAGAGAATCGCATCTACAGAAGCTACAATGTGTTCTTTTGAAAAATCAAAGTACCCTTTACGAATGCCACACTTGGACTGGAGCATGATAGCTTCACGGTCTACTTTTAACCCTTTCATAGCCATTGCAAATCGGCGTTCTGATGCACCACCGCCATAAATATCAGCATGATCAAAAAAGGTAATACCTTGTTCCAAGGCTGTTTCTACAACTGCCTGCGCTGCTTTGTCGTCTAAGCTCGCCATACGCATACAACCTAAGGCGATCCGTGATACCCCTAGACCTGTCTTTCCTAATTCTTGCACGATTATCTCCTATCAATTAAATCCGTAAATACTCTTTGCAATCTTGTAAACAGCATTTGAAATCTTCCGTCCTGGATAGCCGTATAAGTTGGTCAACTGTCCTAGTAACCCGCTACGAACAATCTTAAAGAGGGCTGGGTTGTGTTCTTGAATATACTGCCACAATTCCTGCTTTTTCATCATATGCTCAGCCGTTCCACCTCGATTGAGCAAAGCACAAGAAATGATGGTCGTAATTTCCACATGATTGAGTAAATAGCTACGCAAATCGGGCTGGTGAATCGCATTCAAATCCAAACTATCCACCAAAATCCGGTTGACTTTGAGCTGTTGATCAATTCGCTTAATCATAACTGATTCATTGACCGATTGGTCATTTCGACCGATAAAATAACGATAAAAATCCACTGGTAGATAATACATTGTCTCAACTGCTTGCAATGGGGTAAAGACGAAAATATTGTCTACATAAAAGGTATGCTCTGGTAGGACCAAATTTACTTCTCTCAACAAGTCTGTACGATAAATGAGCGAGTGCATCATCATATATTGACCCTTTGAAAAAGTACCGATATCATCCCATGTAAAAATCCGGTTCGTCGGTAGGACATTCTGATAATCCATGCTTTTTTTGCGAGATTGTCCTTCTTTTTCATAGACAAAATTTGAAATGAAAGCATCAACTAACTGCCCGTGTTCTTCTAAACTGGCTAAGGTTTCAATGATCTTAAGATAGGCTCTGGTATCCACCCAGTCGTCGCTGTCTACCACCTTGAAATAGCGTCCCTGGGCTTCCTGAATGCCTGTATTGACCGCACCACCATGCCCCCTATTTTCTTGCTCAATGACCCGGACATTGGCATACTTAGCAGCCAGCTGCTCAGCGATTTCTTGTGTACTGTCGCTTGAGCCATCATTGATAATTAAAATTTCTACCTGATCGCCACCCACGACCAGTGATGTCACTGCATACTGTAGGTATGCTTCTGCATTATAGCTTGGAATTGCAATACTTAATAAGGTCATCTCCTACTCCCTATCAACGACTATTTGCCAGTTTCAGCTGACAAATTTTTTATTATTTTACCACAATTTTAGGAAAGTTGCTGTTGATAACTTTGTTTAACACGAAAGAAGCTCCATATTTGACCAACATTTATGATCAAATATCCGTTAATACTTACAAATCCTCTATAGAAATTCTCACTTAATTAGTTGCGAAATAATTTCCCATTCTCTTTTGAACAGTCGGCATATCCATCCCTACCTACTGAAGTGTGTGTCCATTTACCTCCTGCAGATTCCCGACTAAAAAATGGCAGGTTTACTTGTCCCACAAAAATCTTTAATAGCTCAAGACTCATCACTTCCCTTACACGCTATCCACAAGTTATCCACAATCTGTGGATAACTTGTGGATACAAAGAGTTTTCTATCCTTATTTTTATGGTCTTTTAGTTTACTTTTAGTACTAGGAAAGGAGCTGCAGGCTGTACTGGAGTACGGCAATGCGAGTGAACGAAGTAATCAAAGATAAACGAAATGACTATACTCTCTTATTTCTTAAAGGGTTGCAATACATCACCAATGACGTTTCTACCCAAAGCAATCACAGCTTTTCCTTTCAGAATTCGACCAGTAGGTTTGTTTATCCTCCGAACAATCTTCTATTTCCTTGGTATCGGCATTCACATTTTCTTTTTTACAGGGATAAGCAACGAGCGGTAGGGATAACGGCAGTTAATTGATGACTAACTATAAAAATAAGAAGCTAAGGGTATCGCTCCCTCAGCTTCTTCATAGATTATTGTTTCACAAATTTGGCAGATTGTTCACCTGCTTGACGACCAAATACGATAATATCTGCAACAGCGTTACCACCGATACGGTTGTTCCCATGAACACCTCCTGTAACTTCACCTGCTGCGTAAAGACCAGAGATTACTTGACCTTCTTTATTCAATACTTCTGTATTGGTATTGATTTTAAGACCACCCATTGTATGGTGTACCCCTGGTGCAATTTTGATTGCATAGTAAGGAGCTGTATCTAGAGCATGATCCATACCACTTGAGCGACCGAAAGCTGAATCGTTTTTATCTGCAACAGCCTTGTTCCATGTATCCAAGGTTGTTTGCAAAGCGTCTGCTGGAACATCGATAGCTTTTGCAAGATCTGCTGCCGTATCACCTGATTTCACAAGACCTTTTTTCTCATATTGAGCGATAGCCTTTACACGATCTTTCAAGGCTGAATCAAAGACTACATAAGCGTAATTTGGCTCTAAACTATTGATTGCTGCAGAAACCTTATCACGAGTTTCCAATTCATTAAAGAAACGCTCACCTTTTGAGTTAACCAAGATAGCACCCTCACCACGAATTGCTTCTGTAATCAAGTAAGATTTTTCTTGTTCTACAGTTGGGTGAATTTGGATTTGTTCCATGTCAACTGTTGCGGCACCTTTTGCTTCTGCAAGGGCAATACCGTCACCAGTTGATCCCGGCTGGTTTGTTGTGACGTAACCCTTTAATTTTGGATTCAACTGTGCAACCTTATCTAAGTCAGCACCAAAACCACCCGTTGCAATTACAACTGCTTTTGCTGCAACTTTTTTGGTTTTGCCGTCAATTACTACTTCAATCCCTGAAATCTTGCCGTCTTTTTCCTCAAGATTTGTCACATCTGCATTGACAAACATTGGAATTTTACGCTCTACCAAGTTGTGGTAAAGACCTGTTACAAGGTAACCACCAACGGCTGAACCGTCTGCTGGGCGGTGAGTACGCTTTTCACTCATACCACCAGTGGTTGTAATATTGCTGAGGGTAATTCCCATTCCATCCAACCAGTCAATCGCAGAAGCAGAGTTATCTACCAAGTAGCGAAGCAACTCTGGGTTGTTTGTTCCGCCACCACCCTTAAGGGTTTCTTCATAGAACTTATCGTTTGAATCTTTGATTCCTTCTTTATCTTGGAATTTTGTTTGAGAGGCATTCATACCTGCTGAGGACTTCGCAGTATTACCTCCGACTTCTCCCATTTTCTCAAAAATAGCTACACTCGCTCCTGCATCATGGGCAGAAACTCCTGCAGCCATACCTGCACCACCTGAACCGATGATGACAACATCATAGCTATCTTTCAATTCTGCTGGATCTGTATAGACCTTCTCTGATGCTCCTGAAACTGCATCTTCTTTAGAAGATGAAGCAGAAATTGATGATTCTGCTGTATTGGTTGCTTTACTTCCACAAGCAATCAAAAAAACTACAGCAAGCAAACTAAGTAAGGCACTTAGCCAAACTCTCTTCTTCATAATAAACCGTCTCCTTTTCTTTTGGTTACCGTCCTATTGTACCCTATTTGAGAAACAGTTGCAACAATTTTGTAAAATTTTTCACAAGTAATGAATCTAGACTTTTATCCGTATCCATTGATGACATCAAAAAATAAGTAAAGACATCAACTATCCGAAATTTACTGCCTAAAGCCCACCTTTTCCTCAAACAGGATAGGCTGCTACTTGAAATGAGGCAATCATTCATCCCCCACTCTATACCCATCAACATCTGACGAACTTTTGCAACTCTCTATGGTGAAAGATTGGAGATAAGAATGGCCAAGCTAGCCTCCTCTAAACGAAAAGGTAAAAGGGAGGTCCCGCAAGATGAACAAACGACGGAAAAAGGTGATGGTGGTCGAGTATATAGTCATTTAGTTTCTATTTTTTATTACTTCGTTCACTCGTCTTGCTGTACCATTGAGAAAAGTTACACTTTTCTTATCTGTCACTTGAAATAGTTATCAACTATTTCAACTACCTGCGACTCCTTGCCTAGTACTAAAAATAAACGAAACGGCTATATAGTCATTTCGTTTATCTTTTGTTCCTTCGTTCACTCGCTTTGCCGTACTCTAGTACAGCCTGCAGCTCCTTGCCTAGTACTAAAAGTAAACGAAATGACTATAACAACTTTTCTACAGACCAAAGACGCTCTGAAATGATGTATTTATGGCAGCAAAAAAGCCCACCAAAGTAGGCTTTTTGAAAGATAATCTTTGAAATTAAAGCATTTTGTTATAGAATTCAACGACAAGTGCTTCGTTAATTTCTGGATTGATTTCGTCGCGTTCTGGGAGGCGAGTCAATGATCCTTCAAGTTTGTCAGCATCAAATGATACGAATGCTGGACGGCCAAGAGTTGCTTCAACAGCTTCAAGGATTGCAGGAACTTTCAATGATTTCTCACGAACTGAAATCACTTGACCAACTTCAACACGGTAGCTAGGAATGTCAACGCGTTTTCCGTCAACAAGGATATGACCGTGGTTAACAAATTGACGTGCTTGACGACGAGTAGTTGCAAGACCTAAACGGTATACAACGTTGTCCAAACGACGCTCAAGAAGAAGCATGAAGTTGAAACCAAGGATTCCGCCTTTGATTTTAGTAGCTTGTACGAACAAGTTACGGAATTGTTTTTCACCTACACCGTAGGAAAAACGAAGTTTTTGCTTTTCAGCCAACTGCAAGCCATATTCTGATAACTTGCTACGGTTGTTTGGTCCATGTTGACCTGGTACATAATTGCGACGAGCAAGCTCTTTACCTGTACCTGTAAGTGATAAACCAAGACGACGTGCTTGTTTCCAAGATGGTCCTGTATAACGTGACATAATAATGTCCTCCATAAAATGTATTTTATGGAAATAGTCTTTGAGAAATCCTGATTCGTGCAGATACCCTTCGCCTAAACAGCTAAGGTTACTTCTATTTCAAAGTACCTGTTGACGAGCTTCATATTTCTCTGCTGCTATTTCACACGAAAGATAGTATAGCATAGAAAAAAGGCTTTGTAAAGCCTTTTTATTTTTTTGATCGCAAGGATTACTTCCTTACTTTTTTAATCCGAGAATGTCCTATATTATTGCATAGTCGCTTAGGGAGTGTGTTCCAATATCTCCTAACATTTCCAAATTCCCATCTCCAACAGCCTGTGAAATTTTCTTATAGCCGTTTCGTTTCTTTTTAGTACTAGGCAAGGAGTCGCAGGTAGTTGAAATAGTTGATAACTATTTCAAGTGACAGATAAGAAAAGTGTAACTTTTCTCAATAGTACAGCAAGACGAGTGAACGAAATAATAAAAATATAAACTAAATGACTATAAAATCAGTCGTTTTAGGGGTGATTGCAATCATCCGTTGTCAGACCCTATCTCTAGGAAAAGAAACGTCAACTTTCACACCTTCTATCTTTTGAAGCTCTGTCAGTTCAGGAACAGAATATTCATAGAATACGCGTTCTAACAACTCTCCTGCCTCTTTCTGGCTCTCCCCCCAGATTATTAAGATAGTCATCTGTTAAATGAACATCCTAGTATCACTGAAATTCATCAATGATATTACCTTTGTGTTTCAAACTAACAAACACTGAGGCATTAGGAAGTTTTTTTGAAAGAACTTATTCCCCCATCCCGTCATTCAAGTAATGAATCAAAATCTTTTCCGTTAGCACATCCGAGTAGGTGTAGGATTCCACATAGGTATTGTTGGGATCTTGATATTCCACGATAAAGAGGGATTGGTATACCTCGGTAATCCGACCTTGTTTGTTTTTCTCACGTTTACGACCATTTTCAAGGGTTAATTCAACAATTTGTCCCTCGTGGTTTTTTATATCTTCTTTAATTTGCTTCATCTTCGCAACATCTGTAAATGCATCACTCATTCTTATCCATCCTCTCTCTTTGAAATGCTTGAAAACTTGTTATACTCTTTTTGGAACATTAACTCAACAGTCCCACGCGCTCCTGAACGGTTTTTTTCAATGATAACCTCAACGGTATTATTGGGAATGCCACCGTCTTCTTGCTCTCCACGTTCATAGTAGTCATCACGGTACAAGAATGCAACGATGTCTGCATCCTGCTCGATTGACCCTGACTCTCGAATATCTGACAAGACAGGTCGCTTATCCTGGCGTTGTTCCACGCCACGCGAAAGCTGACTGAGGGCAATGACAGGTACTTTTAATTCCTTGGCTAAAATTTTTAATTGTCGTGAAATTTCAGAAACTTCCTGCTGACGATTTTCCCGACCGGTTCCTGTAATTAACTGCAGGTAATCGATCAAAATCAAACCTAGATTCCCTGTTTCCTGTGCTAATTTACGGGAGCGAGAACGAATCTCTGTAATCTTAATACCTGGCGTATCATCTATATATATACTGGCATTGGCCAGATTAGCCTGCGCCATGGTTAACTTCTGCCATTCCTCATCTGTCAAATGACCTGTACGAATAGAGCGCGAGTTAATCATCCCTTCAGCAGCTAGCATCCGATCAACTAGACTTTCTGCCCCCATTTCCAAAGAAAAGATTGCAACCGTCTTGCCTAATTTTGTACCAATGTTTTGCGCAATATTTAGAGCAAAAGCTGTTTTTCCGACCGCAGGACGAGCTGCCAGAATAATCAATTCTTCTTCATGCAAACCCGTCGTCATAGCATCTAAGGCTGGATAGCCTGTCGCAATTCCTGTAATATCAGACGTCTGGCGCGAACGAAGTTCAAGGTTTTCAAAGTTGATATTCAAAATATCTTCAATCTGTTTGAAACCGCTCCGACTAGTCCCTTCGCTGACATCAATCAAGGCTTTTTCTGCACGCGCAATGATTTCATCAGATTCTTCCGCACCATCATAGGCTTGGTTGATCGATTCTGTCAAACGAGCAATTAATTTGCGTAAATTAGATTTTTCAGCAACAATCTTGGCATAGTATTCCGCATTGGCAGAAGTCGGCACCGAATTGATGACCTCGGCTAAATAACTGAGTCCACCAATATTTTCCAAATCACCATGGTTAGCCAGATGGTTGCGCATCGTCGTTGCATCAATGGCCTCATGTCGATCAGATAAGGCAATCATGGCTTTAAAAATCAACTGGTGGGCATATTTGAAGAAATCAGCGGCCTCAATATATTCACGGACAAAAACCAGCTTCCCCTCGTCAATGAAAATCGCACCGAGAACCGACTGCTCCGCTAAAATATCCTGCGGTTGCACACGCAATTCATCTAATTCTGCCAAGATTCTCACCTCCTATCTCTGTGCGTTTCCACTAAGCTTCCTTGATGCTCAACTGAATGACACCTATCACATCTTGATAAATTTTAACAGGTACATCAATCAAACCAACTGCACGAATCGGATGATCTAATTGAATATTGCGCTTGTCAAGCTTGATACCGAATTGTTTTTCCAATTCTTCAGCAATCTTCTTGCTCGTAATTGAACCAAAAGTCCGCCCATCTGGACCTACTTTTTCGACAAAAGACACAAGTGTTGCGTCTTCTGCTAATGTAGCTTTGATAGCTTCTGCCTCGGCCAACATCTCAGCATGTGCTTTTTCTTGAGACTTTTGTTTCCCGCGCAATTCACCAATCGCTTGGTTGGTCGCTTCCTTGGCAAGGTTTTTCTTAATTAAAAAATTTTGGGCATAACCTGTTGGAACCTCTTTAATCTCCCCCTTTTTTCCCTTGCCTTTAACATCTGCTAAAAAAATAACTTTCATGAGAACTCCTCCTATTCTTCTGTTAATTGTTCCTGAATCACTTGACGTAATCTTGCCTGAACCTGTTCGAGCGATTGATCGTGAATCTGAGCTGCTGCAAGACTAAAATGACCGCCTCCGCCCATCTCTTCCATTATCCGCTGAACATTGACCTTGCTCCTACTCCGCGCTGAAATAGCAACATAGTCATTGATATTTTTCGTAATGACAAATACTGCTTCAATTCCAGCCATCTCAAGAATCGTATCTGCTGCCTTACTTGGAACAATATTGTCATAGACAGCTTCCTCATCACCACAAACAATAACAATATGCTCAGAGGTCTTCTGGCCTCTTAAAATCAACTCATTGATCTGGCGATATTCGCTGAAGTCTGTTGCAGCAATCTGCTGAATTTCTGAACTATCGCTACCGCGATTTCTTAAGTAGCTAGCCACATCAAAGGTTCTACTCGTCACACGAGATGTAAAATTCTTAGTATCTAGCATAATCCCTGCCATTAAAAGGCTGGACTGAATTCGATTGAGCTTATGATGCTTATCATTTTGAAATTGGATCAGCTCTGTTACCAACTCACTTGCAGAACTTGCACCACTTTCAATATAAGTTAAAACTGCATTGTCTGGGAAGTCTACATCACGGCGATGATGGTCAACCACGACTACTTGACTAAACAAGTCATAAAATTCTCTCGACAAGGTCAAACCAATCTTGGAGTGATCAACCATAATCAATAACGATCGTGCTGTTACCTGCTTTTTCGCCTCCTCAACGGTTATCAAGTTGGAACAATTTTCCTGACTCAATTTCTGAATCGCACGTTGAATATCGGCTCCCATGTCCTTTTCATTATAGACAGTATAGGCATTATTCATGATATTCTGTGCAAAATACTGCATTCCGACAGCAGATCCCAGAGCATCCATGTCTAGATTTCGGTGTCCAACGACAAATACCGCATCGACCGTCTTTAACTTATCAGAGACAGCTGTCATCATCGCGCGAGTACGGGTTCTTGTCCGTTTAACCGACGAAGCAGATCCCCCGCCAAAAAAGAGGGGTTGCTTACGCTCATCATTTTCTTTGACAACAACCTGATCACCACCGCGCACCTCAGCCATGTTGAGATTTTGTAGGGCAATCTGACCAATCTGTTGATGATTATTGACCCCATAGGCAATTCCCATACTCAAGGTCAAAGCCAAGTCCAGCTGTTTAGCTTCTTCACGAAAACGATTGATAACTGAAAATTTATCCTCAATCAATCTTTTTAAAACCGCATAGTCTGTGAAGAAATAAAAGCGATCCATGGTCCCACGGCGATAGTAAATCCCATTTTCATTTGCAAAATCAGACACAAACTGAGCCAAGAAACTATTCACCTGACTAATCTGGGAATCGGAATAGGTATCTTCTAGTTCATCGTAATTATCAATAGAAATAATCCCAATTGCGGGTCTACTACCGATTAGATTAGAAGTGGCATAATATTCTGTCGAGACATCAAAAAAGTAAAAGAGCCCTTGCTCAGAATCGACATAGACTGCATAACGCTTGTCAGCAAGCGTAACATAAGTTCTGTCCTCATCCAAGCCCGCTTCAATGATTTCTCGCAATTTCTGCTGATCAAATTCTCCGTCTTCCTTGACAAAAAGAAGTTCTGCGTAAGGATTAAACCACTCTACTTGATTATTTTCTAAACGAACTCTAATCACCCCGACCGGCATGTGAGCCAAAAGACGCATCAGCCCAGAACCCGCTTGAGCATTTAAATACTCAATCTGCTCTACCTCACTCACTTCGTAGGAATGCTTTTGAAAAATAAAAAGTAATATCAACAAAAAGAAAGCTACAAATATAGATAAATAGGTAATTGTTGACTCAGGATATAAACCATGGATGAACGCTAATAATCCAAAAAGGATTACCCCAATCATCACAAAATGAATCGTTGAAAATCGAAATTTTTTCATCACTAACCTCTGCTTGCCATTTTACCATAAAACCGCTGAAAATGCTAGCTTCTATTTCCAAACAGAGTTTACAAAATACCTGTATTCCTAGGCAGAAAAATAGAACCTGTATTTACAAGTGTTATACCTCGAGGTAAAAGAAAAATCGTCATTCCGTTTCCACTAAGATGCAAAATTGAACCTCGAACCTAAAAAAGAAAGAAACAACCATTTTATACTTGTCAAATATCAACTTCTTCCGTCATTTGCTCACCCTAGTGAACTGCAGTTTGACCGAGCTAGCTATACCCCCAGCCTTTCACAATTCCCGATTAGAGGTTGATTGTTATAGGGTAGTAGTTACAACTGAGTTGCTCTTAGAAAAGGCGACTATTCCAGCTTTAGCGCTTGCAGGTCCTTATAGTTTACTCAAAATAAAAAAGATCAGACAACCGTCCAACCTTTACTCATTCTTGCTCATCTTATTCTTTGAAATAGAGCGGCTCCGCCCCTCTAAGTAAACCATTAGAATGGAAATATCTGCCGGATTGACTCCTGATATACGGCTAGCTTGTCCAATCGTTTCAGGAGCAATCAGCTTAAATTTCTGACGAGCTTCTGTTGCAATCGAATCAATATCATCCCAGTCAATATCCGTTGGAATCCGTTTTTCTTCCATACGCTTCATCTTCTCAACCTGATCCAAGGCTTTACTGATATAGCCCTCATACTTGACCTCAGTTTCAATCAGTTCAATGGTCTTATCAGACAACTCCTCAGCTGCTGCTCCGACAAATTGAACCACATCCGCATAGGTTACCTCAGGTCTACGCATAAATTCCTTGGCTGTCAACGCATCGGTCAAGGGTTTAAAGCCCATAGCAACAACTTTCTCATTGGTTTCCTTAACTGGCTTCAATTTGATTGAAGCCAGGCGAGCCATTTCATTTTCAAATTGATTTTTGTGAATCTGAAAGACTTGATAGCGCTCATCATCAACCAAACCAACCTGACGACCAATCTCTGTGAGACGCATATCTGCGTTGTCATGGCGCAAAATCAAACGATATTCTGCCCGACTGGTCAAAAGACGATAAGGCTCAACCGTTCCCTTGGTCACCAAATCATCAATCATCACACCGATATACCCATCACTACGCTTCAAAATCAATTCAGGTTTGCCCTGCACTTTAAGTGCTGCATTTATTCCTGCAACAATTCCCTGACCAGCAGCCTCTTCATAACCAGAAGTCCCGTTGGTCTGGCCTGCAGTAAATAATCCCGAAATTTTCTTGGTTTCAAGAGTAGCCCGTAATTGGTGTGGCATAACCATATCATACTCAATCGCATAGCCTGTCCGCATCATCTCAGCATTTTCAAGCCCCTTGATAGAGTGAACCAAGTCCTTTTGCACATCTTCTGGAAGACTGGTTGAAAGACCTTGGATATAAATCTCATCCGTGTCGTACCCTTCAGGTTCTAAGAATAGTTGATGCCGTTCCTTATCAGCAAAGCGTACGATTTTATCCTCAATAGAGGGACAATAGCGCGGTCCAACCCCCTTTACCACACCTGAAAACATGGGCGCACGATGCAGATTGCTATTGATGATTTCATGACTAGTCACATTGGTATAGGTCAGCCAGCACGGAATCTGCTCTTTCAAATAATCCTCATCTTTTGATAAAAAGGAAAAATGATTCGGCTCCTCATCTCCAGGTTGAATTTCTGTCGCTGCATAGTCAACCGTTCGCGCATTCACACGAGGCGGAGTTCCTGTTTTAAACCGCCCAATTTCAAGTCCCAAATCTTTCAAATTATCTGCCAAAGCGACAGAGGCCAAGCTATTGTTTGGACCAGACGAATACTTCAAATCACCGATAATAATTTCGCCACGCAGGGCAGTCCCCGTTGTCACCACCACGGTTTTTGCCGCAAAATACTGGTCGGTTGCTGTCCGAACCCCAATCACTCGGTTCTCTTCAACTAAAATTTCATCAATCATGGTCTGGCGCAGGGTCAAATTTTCCTGCTGTTCGACCGTCCGTTTCATCTCTAGCGAATATTTTGCCTTATCCGCTTGAGCTCGCAAAGCTCGCACAGCAGGCCCTTTTCCTGTATTCAACATTTTCATCTGAATGTAGGTCTTATCGATATTACGACCCATTTCACCACCAAGGGCATCGATTTCGCGAACCACGATGCCCTTCGCCGAACCACCGATCGATGGATTACAAGGCATAAAGGCCACCATATCCAAGTTGATTGTCGCAAGCAAGGTTTTACACCCCATACGACTGGTTGCAAGACCTGCTTCTACACCAGCATGTCCTGCACCAATTACAATTACATCATATTCTTCTGTAAATCTATCTGTCATCTCCTCAATCTCCTTAATCAAATCTATTCAATATTTTCCGACGAAATTTGGTGAGTGTGTAAAAAACCATAACTACATCTATGTTGACAAACTTGTCAACCGTTGCCGAATAAATGGTGTGGACTAACTGATAAGAAAGGAGTTCTACGTCCACCCGACACTTATTCAAGGGCATGAAAATCAACCATTTCTTGTCAACTTCTGTAAACTATTTTTCAAAAGTAAAGTCTACGGGTTTCACTGCTACAACAAGGTCCAAGTCTTCCGCTATAGTCTTTTAGTACTAGACAACGAGCTGCAGCTTGTACTAGAGTACGGCAAAGCGAGTGAACGAAGTAGTAAAAGATAAACTAAATAACTCTCTTTCACGAATAAACACAGCTTCTGGGAAGCCCTCAACTTTGATAACCAAACCAATCCGTGTAGTATTCTTACCGTTCTCAAGAGCAGGCAAGAAAGAGTTTGTTATGTTTCATAGTCCGCTTTATCGTTCAAGCATCCAAAATCCGATACTCGTTTTTTGTTTGCACATCCACACCATACCTCATTTCTACACAAAAAGAGCCAAAACCCTCGAAAATTGTACACCAAAAGACGTACAATTCCCATGAGCTTTGACCATCATGAATATTGCTAGATTCAGTTTAGCAAAAACTTCTTTATTTTTCAATAGAATGATAGTGTAATATGAGGATTTTTATACTTGTTACTTCAAATTAAATGTACTGGCACACTTCTCCATCTTTAAAGGCCAAGTCAATCATGCCACCACCTAGACATTCCTCTCCATTGTAGAAAACGACAGCTTGACCTGGTGTGATAGCACGCTGTGGTTCATAAAAGATAACTTCTGCCTTGTCCCCTCTGACCTTTACTGTAACTTTACTATCCGGTTGACGATAGCGAAACTTAGCTGTACACTCCAGTGTAAAGGTTTCAGGCATGGCTTGTGTAAAGTGAACTTGACTAGCTGTCAAGCTCGTTGACATTAATGATTCATGGTAAAATCCCTGACCTACGTATAAAATATTTTGCGACAAATCTTTTCCAACAACGAACCAAGGGGCATTGTCGCCACCAATTTGTCCACCGATACCAAGTCCCCCACGCTGACCGATTGTATAGTACATGAGTCCTGCATGCTCGCCCATATCTCGACCATCAACAGTCATCATGCGTCCTTTCTGGGCTGGCAGATACTGGCTGAGAAATGCTTTAAAATTCTTCTCACCAATAAAACAAATCCCTGTCGAATCTTTCTTCTTAGCTGTCGCAAGACCTGCACCTTCTGCAATTTCACGGACTTCTGACTTCTGCAAATGTCCTAGAGGAAACAGCGTTTTCTGCAGTTGCTCTTGTGATAATTGGCTAAGGAAATAAGTCTGATCCTTCCCCTTATCCACACCACGTAACATGTGAACTACACCGTTCTCATCTCGTTTGACCTGAGCATAGTGGCCTGTCGCCACGTAATCAGCTCCTAAATTCATTGCATAGTCCAAAAAAGCTTTAAACTTAATTTCCTTATTACACATGACATCTGGATTTGGTGTCCGTCCTGCACGATACTCAGCAAGAAAATATTCGAACACTCGGTCCCAATACTCTTTTTCAAAATTAACAGAGTAGTACGGAATTCCAATTTGATCCGCAACAGCTGCCACATCTTTATAGTCTTCTGTCGCCGTACAAAAGCCATTTTCATCTGTATCATCCCAGTTTTTCATGAAGATACCAATCACATCATAGCCTTTCTCTTTTAGCAACAAGGCCGTGACAGAGGAATCAACCCCTCCACTCATCCCAACGACGACACGTATCTTTGCGTTATCATCCATTATCTATTCTCCCATCAATTTAATCTACGGAGTAGGGCACAATCATGATTTCTGAGAAATTGATTTTATAGTCCCACTTCCCACAAGGTTAGATACTTTTACCCTAACCTTATACTCGCCAAAAATCAACTTTTTCTGTCATTAGCTCACCTTACTGAACTTCTGTTCTACCTTTGATTTAGAGGAGAAGAGCCTTATTATCCTATCTCCAACCTTTTACAATTCTCAAGTATAAAAGCTAGTCAGATGCTGATTTTTATAGAGTATCTGCTATTTTCAAAAAACGATTGAAGGTCGATTTTGAAGTACCTCACGGCACAGACAGTATTATACCATATCCCAAAGCATTTTCTATTTAAATAAAATCAAGAAGCAGATTTTCCCACCTTTATCTGGTATAATACAGATAAGAAAAACTAAAGGAAAACCTATGACAAATTTAAAATTTCAATCTGTATTTGATATTATTGGACCTGTCATGATTGGCCCGTCATCTAGCCATACAGCAGGAGCTGTCCGCATCGGAAAAATTGTCTCATCAATCTTTGGAGAAACACCGACAGAGGTCGAATTTCAACTCTACAATTCATTTGCCAAAACCTATCGGGGGCATGGGACAGATGTTGCTCTGGTAGCAGGTATCTTAGGAATGGATACCGATGATTCTCGTATTCCAGACTCTCTTGATATTGCCCGCGAAAGAGGAATTAAGGTCTACTGGAAAATCAAGAAGGACAGCAATGCCCCACATCCAAATACGACCCGCATTATCATCAAAAATGATCACAAATTCATTTCTGCAACAGGTGTGTCTATTGGTGGAGGAAATATCCAGGTAACTGAACTAAATGGCTTTGCAGTGAACCTCAATATGAATACACCAACTATCATCATTGTCCATCAAGATGTTCCTGGAATGATTGCAAAAGTGACAGATATTCTTTCAAAATATGACATCAATATCGCACAAATGAATGTGACCCGTGAAAGTGCTGGAGAAAAAGCGATTATGATTATTGAAGTCGATTCTAGACAATGTGGTGACTCCATCGCTGAAATTGAAGAAATTCCACATTTACACAATGTCAACTTCTTTAACTAGAAAGAGAAAACTATGTTTTATACAATTAAAGAACTGATCATGCAGGCTGATGAAAGATTTTCAGGAAGCATTGCTGAACTCATGATTGCAACTGAGATTGAACTCACAGGGCGCTCTCGTGAAGAAATAGTGACAATTATGTCAAGAAACTTGACAGTTATGAAATCTTCTATTATCGATGGTCTATCCGAAAGTAAATCTGTATCTGGGCTAACAGGAGGCGATGCAGCCAAACTCGAACGCTATATCCAGTATGGTAAAACCCTATCAGACAAAACGATTCTCTCTGCCGCTCGCAATGCTATCGCTGTGAATGAATTAAATGCCAAAATGGGATTGGTCTGTGCCACACCAACTGCTGGTTCTGCTGGTTGCTTACCTGCTGTCTTAGGGGTAGCTATTGATAAACTTGGACTAACAGAAAAAGAACAACTTGATTTTCTCTTTGCCGCAGGAGCCTTTGGACTGGTCATCGCAAATAATGCGTCAATTTCTGGAGCAGAGGGAGGCTGTCAAGCTGAGGTGGGATCTGCAGCAGCCATGTCTGCTGCAGCACTCACGTTAGCCGCAGGTGGGAATGCCTTTCAAGCGAGCCAGGCTATCTGCCTTGTCATCAAAAACATGCTCGGTCTGATTTGTGATCCTGTCGCTGGACTCGTTGAAGTTCCTTGCGTTAAACGAAATGCCATGGGGGCAAGTTATGCGCTCGTTGCAGCTGATATGGCACTAGCCGGTATCGAGTCAAAAATTCCTGCAGACGAGGTCATTCTTACCATGTACCAAGTTGGATCTAGCCTCCCCACTGCCTTTCGAGAAACAGCAGAAGGTGGACTTGCCATTACTCCGACTGGAAAACGCCTCGCTCAACATATCTTTGGAAATGACTAAAAAGGTTGGAATATGAACGGCTCCCTGTCAAGTAGACAGTCAAATAATAAAAGATATTAAGCAACCTGATTCCTGAATTCTATAGGAGTCAGGTTATTTAATTTGGTCTGATAGCGTCGTGTATTGTAAAACTCAATA
>NZ_SPOZ01000015.1 GCF_004569635.1 Streptococcus sp. LYSM12 | reverse complement strand
ACAAATTACATTGATTATTACAATAATAAACGTATCAAAATAAAACTAAAAGGACTTAGTCCTGTACAATATAGAACTAAATCCTTTACTTAAAATATTATGTCCAACTTTTGGGGGTCAGTACATTACTGGCTCTTTGTTTTCTTTAGATAGTCAATAGCATCCTTGACCGTAGTAACAGGTACAACTTCAATATCAAGATGATCTTTTTTTACGGCCTCCATCGCTTCTTCATAATTGGTTTTAGCATCTGGTTTTTGCTTCAAAATCTCTTTATCAACAGGATTATTAGGCACAAAGAAAACTCTTGCTCCTGCTTTCGCTGCAGATAAAACTTTCTTATCTGCCCCACCAATATCACCGACTGAACCATCTTGCTCAATCGTTCCAGTCCCCGCAATCATGCGACCGTCCCGCAAATCCGGATCTGCCAACTGAGTATAAATGGCGAGCGTAAACATCAAACCTGCACTCGGACCTCCGATATTACCCGTCTGAAAATCAATCTGCTCACTGCTTTTAACCTCGGTATGATCAACGAGACCAATCCCGATCCCATTCTTCCCATTTGCTAACTTGATAATTTTTCCATCTGCAGTCCTGGCTTGACCAGCACTCAAATAACCAACTTTCACATCGCTTCCAAGTTTTAATCCACTGACATATTCAATCAATTCAGGAGAACTCTTGAAAGTTTTACCGTTAACACTTACTACTGTATCAGCAATATTCAGAATATGCTTAAAGGTGGAATCATCAGCTACATTGAGGACATATACTCCAAAAAATTCCAAAGATGTCTCTTTCTTTGCCAACGTCAAGCCTTGGTATTTGGCCATATTTTGCGAGGTTTCCATGTAGAATTGACTGATGCGGTAAAATTCCTCCGTATCTGCACCACCTGCTAGCTGTTCCTTGGGAATAATCTTTGAATGGGAATCAAAAGCTGCAAATAAGAGCTGGACGGCTGTTGCTGGCTTGACTTGTACATAGACAAAATTATAAGAGCCAGGCTTATCATCTTGCTGGTTGTCCACTGTCAATACTGTGCGGATATCCGAAGCACCACCAGGACTTTCGATATAGTAGGGAAGTGGGAACAGCAACGCAACCCACAGTAGGACAGTTGACACAACAATCGAGAAAACGAGATGTAATTTTTTATTTTGATTCATTTTTCAGTAATTCCTTGTTAATCGTTTCAGGTACGTAAGGGCTAATATCTTGGCCAAAATGCAACAATTCTCGCACCTGACTTGAGGAGACAAACTTGTATTCAGGCTTCGCCAGCAGATAAATAGTCTCGATTTCTGGGGCTAGTTCACGATTGTAAAAATCAAAACTAGATTCATATTCCAAATCAATTCCATTTCGTAATCCGCGTACCAGATAGTCTGCACCAAGTTTCCGTGCTACATCAACGACCAGCTCATCTTGAGCAATCAGTACCTTGACCGTAGGCATCTCAACAACTGCTTCTTCTATCAAGCGTTTGCGCTCCTCACTCGCAAATAGACCTTGCTTGTGCGGATTGACAAAGACACCCACATAGAGGACATCAAACAGTTTGCTGGCCCGTTGGATCACGTCCAAATGTCCATTCGTAAGGGGATCAAACGATCCTGTAAAAAGTCCAATCTTACCTAACATAGACCACTACCTTGCTAATTCCATAGATTTTTTCTTTCCAAATACCCAGATCTGCAATTTCTTCTGGAAGCTGAATTTGCTTATCAATCTCGCAAACTACCATGACCTCTTCTGCCAACAGATTTTTCTGGCACAAGTCTGTGATTGTTTCTACAATCGTTTCCTTGGCATAAGGTGGATCTAAAAAGACCAGGTCAAATGGACCTTGCACTAGCTGTAGTGCTTGTTTGGCTTCCATTTGCAGGAGTTGAAACTTGCTTACTTCCTTGGTCATAGCAATGTTTTCCCGAATAATCGCCTGCGCCTGCCGATCCCGTTCTACCAGAACAGCTTGCGTCATCCCACGTGAAATAGCTTCAATGGATAAGCCGCCGCTTCCTGCAAATAAATCTAAAACACGTCCTCCCGCAAAATAAGGACCAATCATATTAAACATGGCGCCACGAACCTTGTCTGAGGTCGGACGCGTAGTCTTTCCTGGCAAGGTTTTAAGTGGTCTTCCACCATAATCTCCAGAAATAATTCTCATAGTTCTTATTATAGCATACTTGTCACGAAACTAATCTGTAAAAATAGAGAAAAAGAGCACCTCTGCTCCTTTTCATTCATCTAGTTCATTTTCACCTTTCCATCCCAGCCGTTTAGACCATAGCTCAGAATATAGATGTCATTGTAGCCTTTCTTTTTCAATAACAGGGCTGCTTGCATGACTAATTGACCGCGGTCATTTTCATAGAGTAAAACAGGCTTGTCTTTCCGAAGAGCCCCAAGACTTTGTTTTAACTGTTGAGCAGGGATGTTACGGGCACCCATAATATGTTTTCTACGATACTCCACTGGCTCACGTAAATCAACCAGTTGACCACCATGGATTTTTTCCGCAAATGTATGATTTTCTACCACCCTTGCTGCCCGGCGCAAGCGCCAGTAATTGAAACCAATCCAAGCTCCTAATATAATTACAAACAACAATAAGATATAAAGTGTTGGCATTTACTACTCCTTTTTCTCTCGATATTTTAATTCCAAACGATGTTCCCGTCTTAAAATCAATTCAGCTTCCATATAATCCAAACGATCCAGCAGCCCTGCTTCATAAATTCGCTGTAGCTCAATCTGCATCATCTCAATGTCATACAAACGATTCCCCATATAGATAATGATTCCAAATTGCTTTAATAACTGTTGCACATCATAAAGTTTCTTCATAAAAAAAGTGTAGCAAATCTTAATCAATATTGCAATAGGTGAAAAAAGATAGTTTCATCTTTCGTAAGGTAGATGTAGACATTCCCCACGATAGATATCCTAATAATCTTCTACTAGGCTGTCAAAACCAACCATTTTCTTTGGCGATATTGGTCGCTTCGATACGGTTTTCAGCATTGAGTTTACCGAAGATGGTAGACATGTAGTTACGAACCGTCCCATTTGAGAGGTACAGCTGATCAGCAATTTCTTGATTTGATAGACCAAGAGCGACTTTTTGCAGGAGGACTTGTTCTTGCTTGGTTAGGGGATTTTTCCTAGTAAAAAAACTCTCCATTAGCTCTGGTGAATACTCTTTTTGTCCTTGAAACACACGATGAATGGTTCTCATCAACTCAGAAATACTGCGTTCTTTTAACACATAGGCATCCGCATCCGCTCGGATTGCTCGTTCAAAATAACCCGGTCGTTTAAAGGTCGTTACCATGATTACTTTAAGGCTGAAAAAGTGCTCTTTTGCCCATTCCAAAACATCTAACCCTGTCATCTCAGGCATTTCGATATCTAAAATAGCAACATCCACCTTTTCCTTTTGTAACACTGCTTGCGCCTCTAAGCCATTCTTTGCTGGAAAGACTTGAGCCACACCGTCTTGTAATTCCAGTAGTTGGCAAAGTGCATCGCGCAACATGCTTTGATCTTCAGCGACTAATATGTTCATTTTTCCCCTTTCGGAATACCCAGTTGAATCTGTGTTGGCTGTTTAGCAGACACAATCTCCACTCTACCCTGATAGCGAATCAAGCGGTCACGAATCGAGTGTAATTCCTCCCCTGTCACTTGCTCAAAACCAATGCCATTATCTTCCACTAAAACTCGAATCCAGCCGTCTTGTTCGTTCAGCTTAATACGGCAGCTACTTGCCTGACTATGCTTGATTAAATTATTACACAATTCCCTTAAAACCATGGTCAAAGCAGCTTCTTGCTCCCTCCCCATCTCTACTTCCTTGTATTCAACCGTGAAGCTAAGACCCGCTAACTCTAGCATATTCCCTAAAATCTGTAATTCGTCTTCCAAACGATGCGACTTCACAGCTTGAACAATCTGTCGCACTTCCTGCATAGCATTTTTCCCAATATTCCACAAATCTTGAACTTCCTGCCTGGCCTGTTCATAAGAGCCATAATCCATCAACGTCAATGCCAGCTCACTCTTGACACTCATCATGGCAAAAACATGTCCCAAGGTATCATGCAAGTCCTGTCCGATTCGATTGCGTTCATTTTCAGCCAAAAGTAGGTTAATTGAAGCATTTTTTTCAAACAATTCATTTTCTATTTTTTGTCTTTTGACCGATTGCTTCATCGCATACATCATGCCAATGCAGATTATATTCATCGTCAAGAGAAAAATTTGTGTGGAAAAATCCGGAGCCAGTAAAATGGGATACACTGTCGCAAGTAAGACTAAATAAAAGCTACAGTATCGAAACCCTGTTATCTTATCTTCCTGAAAACGCCATGTCAGGAGGTTCGATAAGAAAAAATTAAACATGGAGATTGTAGGGCTCTCCATAAAACTGATAAAGACAACATAACAGCATAGATAGAGCCAGAGAATATTGACCCTCAAGGAATGCTCCGTCACCACCACACCGATATAGGCAACTGCAAACATCACTGTCATGATAAATACGTAAAATGGATAGTCACCTCTTAAAGAGTAATAAAGAGGAAATACCAGGTACAATAAAGATACATAGTACATGGTATGAATTTTTTTGAGATTGCTCAGTAATGTCACCTTATCTCACTTCCTGCTTCTTTTTTAGCACTAGGGCTAAACCTGCTACTATTATAGTATAAAGAAAGACCATTAGTAAAGACTGAAATTGTAGCACTTTCTCATTGACATAGACAAGCACCAACTGATTGGCATAGTAAGACGGTGTAAAGTGAGCCATCACCTGCATCCAATCCGGTAAGCTTTCATAGGGCATCCAGCTACCGCCAAAAATTGCTAGCACAAAATATAACACATTGGCTACAACCGTCATCGTTTGCTGATTATGGAGCAACGTAAAGGCTAAGCCAAGAGCTAAATACACCATACTCGTTACTAGAAGTAAAAGAGCTGATACAAGCCACTGTTCTGCTGTCATGTCCACATCTCGAAATAGTGCTCCAACTGCAAAATTAATCACAATGGAAATAATGAATGAAATGAAGACCCTTAATATCTTAACGATATAGTACTGGTATAAGGGAAGAGGGGAATGTTGAATCTGTAAAAACCAACGGCTTTTCACATCCTCTTCCAATATCATCGGAAAACTAAATAAACCAAAACTACTCATACTGAAAGCCGTCATGGTCAGTAGATAATTTTTCGTCAGGGCGGCCACATCTCCATAAGAAGTATCAAACATAGCCGAAAATAGGAGAAAGAAGAGCACAGGCATACCAATTCCCATGATAAAGCTCGCCAAATTCCGTCTTGTTAAAAGATATTCAATCCCCAATAAAGCTTTCATCTTTCTTCCTCCTTAGTAGTATCAAATAGGGTATTCAATAGCGTTTTATTGGTCATTTCAATCTCAGCAATCGGACAGTTAGCATCCTGTAAGGCCTGCCAAACTGCCTCCATATCTTTTGCCATAAAACGGATTTGGTCATCGTTGACTTCCATACCATAGATATTTTCCAACCCCTCAACAATAAACATGTAGTCTCTCGGGATGATAAATTGTTTTTCTTGCTCCTCTGAGCGCATTTTAAAGGGGGTTGTATCCCGTAAGAGCTTTCCCTTATGCAAGACCAAGATTCGGTCAGCCGTATGCTCTACTTCTTCAATATAATGCGAAGAATAGAGAATGGTTACACCACTTTCTTTTAAGCTGTGGATAATTTCCCAAAAACGCTGACGAGTTGAGGTATCCATAGCAGTTGTAGGTTCATCCAAAAAGAGAATGGACGGACGACCTATCAAGATTAAGATAAAGGACAGCAGACGCTTTTGACCACCTGATAATTTTTCTGCCAGCTGATTTTTCTTCTCAGGAGAAAAGCAAAGCAAGTCATCCACTTCTTGATTGGATAAAGAATGGGGATAAATCCTTTGAAAAAAACTAATCAGTTCCTTGACCTTGAGAGTTGCAGGCACCACATTTTCCTGTGGCAGTATCCCAACTACTTTCTTTAAGGTCGGGTCCGTCACCTGACGCTCCTGAATGGTAATGCAACCACTTGTAACAAACAAATCCCCCAATAAACAAGACATCAAGGTCGTCTTTCCTGCCCCATTTGGTCCAATTAGGGCAACGCATTCACCCTCCCCGATTTTAAAGGAAATCCCCTCTAAAATCTGCCTTTCTTTTATTCTTTTTGAAATGTCTTTCACATCAATCATCGTCATTTTTCAACTCCCTGTTTACTATTAAGCTACCGATGCCATACCGATTTTCCGTTATTGTCATTTCGTTTATCTCTTATGACTTCATTCACTCGCTTTGCCTCACTCTAGTACAGCCTGCAGCTCCTTGCCCAGTACTAAAATCAAAAAGCAAACTAAAAGACTATAACACAAAAAGAGCAGCCACTCGCCCTATCAAAAAACCTTGCAATTTACCTAACCTCCTTTGCAATTCTCCAATTAGAACACCATTAGTATAATCTTTTCTACTTTCTCTCACCAGATAGGTTTGTCATTGATAAAGATGACAAATGTCATATGACCACAAAAAAACCAGCACTATCAGATAGTGCTGGTTTTACACGTGTATATATATGTTAAGTTACCCGTGGTGCTAGTTGATTTCAAAATACTTCAAATTATAAGCTAGTATGAATTGTTCAAGTCTCAATTGTAATCCAGATAGTCCCCTAGCCAATGTCTGCTCAATATCAAATAGAGAACAAAGTTCCGAAAAGCGAGTTTCAATTGTCCGTCTCCATGCTAGTAACTGCCTGTTGTTATGTTGCTTTGCGCCGACCATGTTTTGACGCAAGGGCGTCCACAAATGATAACCTTTATGTCCCAACTTATCTTTTAGCTCTTGACTGAGATATCCTAAGTCCGCAAGGACAACAGTTTGTTTACAGCCTTCTAGCAGTTCATCAACGACTTTAATATCATGGACAGAAGCTGGTGTCACAACATAGTTCAACATAACACCCGATAATGTGACCAGCATATGAACTTTAAACCCATAGAACCATAAGTGTTTAGAGGCATTGTAGCCAATATCAGCTAAACCTTTAAAAACCTTCGCTTTGTGATTGCGAATAGGTTGGCACAAAGGCATAGGAAAACTGTCCATGATCACAATGGTATCTGATGAGATTGGCTTATTCAACGCTTGACGAATGAGTTGAACCACCCCAATAAGCTGTCGTGTCCGTCTATTAAAGCGACTTCTCTCCAGTAAGTTTCCACAAAAGAAAAGGTGACAGATTCTATAGAAACGGCGTTGAGAGGTTATTCCTAACTCAGCTTGAAGTAACAATAAAACAAGAAGTGACACATCAGAAACCTTAGATAAGCCAACATTTTTACGATGTTTTATTGATTTGGGACAATAATCACGATAACATTGAGAACATATTTGAGTTAATTGTGCTATACTCCATTGTAAATGATGGGATTTTGCAGTATACTGTAAGTGGCTCAAAAGAACTACCTCCTGTCTGTTTCGTCACTTACAGTATAGCTCTTTTGGGCTTTTTAGTATACTTTGACATCAACTAGCACCACGGGTGTTAAGTTATATTACAATCCTGGCGCTTGTCCTAGCTCTGCTTGGAGCATCCAAATGTGCTTTTCAAGGCTCGCTTTTGCGCCATTGAAAATATCATTTGTTACATCGTCTCCCTCTTTATCGGTCACATCAAGCCCTTCTTGGAACAAGCCTGCAAGATAGCGGAAGACTTCTATAACCCGTCCTAATTGAACTTCCATAGACAGGCTATAGTCGCCTGATACTTCTTTCAACTGGCTATTATCACTAAATTCTTTCAAGGTAGAAAACGGTGCTCCGCCTAAAGTAATCAAGCGCTCACTCATATCATCGAGATAGCTGTCCAATTCTTCCATATACTCATCCATTTTTGGATGCCATACAAGAAAGCCACGTCCGCGCATGTACCAATGCACTTGGTGCAAAATAGAATGAGCAACTGACAAATCAGCGACTGCTTGATTCAATAATGCTTTTGTTTCTGGCTCTGCTTGTGGTTTTGCAAAGCTTGCAATTTCTGCTGGTGATTGATAAAGTTTCTTCATCATAAAAGTTACCTTCTTTCTCTTATTTATAACCATTATAAATAAAGACGATGAAAATTGCAAGCATTTAGAACTTTATGAGAAAAGTTTTAACATTCACATAAAATGAGAGGGCCATTTTAGAATAAAATGCGATATAATAGAAGAAGAATACCGGAGGAGAAAGATATGAAAAAAATCGTTTTTGTCTGTCTTGGAAATATTTGTCGCAGCCCGATGGCTGAATTTGTCATGAAAGGGCTAACAGATCAGCTCATCGTAGAAAGCAGGGCAACATCATCATGGGAACATGGCAATCCGATTCACAAGGGCACTCGAGATATTTTGCAACACTACCAGATTCCCTACGATTCTCATAAACATTCTAGGCAGATTAACTTAGAAATAGCGGAAGAATTTGATTATATCATCGGTATGGATAGCCAGAATATCATCGATTTGAAGAAAATGTTACCAACTAGACTTCATGCTAAAATCTATCCGTTTGCTGAAACAAGCGTGCCTGATCCTTGGTATACGGGAGATTTTGAAGAAACCTATCGCATGGTAACTGCTGGTTGCTTAGCCTGGAAAAATCGTCTTTTGTAAGCATATTTAGGAGAAACACTCTTTGTTATTACCCCTAAAAAATGATAAAATAAAAGAACTACTAGAAAAGGGAATATCTTATGAACAAGATGATTCATTATCTTCAGCTAATTGATTTGAAGAATCTAAAAAACGAACTCACACGACCAAGAATTGAAAAAATTTGTATTGTCCTCGTCATCCTTTGCGCTCTTTCAGTCTTTCTCGGACGCATTCCAACCAAGCGAACATTGAGCCTAGATGATGGAAAAATCACTTATCATGGCACTGTCCTTGCTGGCAAAATGTCTGGTCAAGGCACCCTAATCTTTGAAAATGGTGATGAGTACAAAGGGGAATTTAAAAATGGTATTTTTAATGGTAAAGGAACCTTTCGCTCTGCTAATGGCTGGTTCTACGAGGGGGAGTTTAAAAATGGTATCGCTGACGGCAAAGGAAAATTAACCACCGAAGCAAAGGTCATCTACGAAGGAACATTCAAACAAGGAATTTATCAACATGCGAATTAAATGGTTTTCAATAATACGAGTGCTAGGGATGCTCTTTGTCTTGCTCTACCACTTCTATATCTCTTTTTTCCCTGGTGGATTTGTAGGAGTAGACCTCTTTTTCACCCTATCTGGCTATCTGACAACCGCCTTATTTTTAGACGAATATGCCAAACATCAAGCCATTGATTTCAAAGGATTCTTCAAGCGACGCTTCTACCGGATTTTCCCACCCGTTGTCCTGACGCTTCTTGTAACAACACCACTTGCCTTGCTGGTTCGCAATGACTTTATCGCTGGTATCGGACGTCAACTGATGGCCGCTCTAGGATTTATGACTAACTTCTTTGAAATCCTAGCCGGTGCTTCTTATGAAAATCAATTCACACCGTACCTGTTCCTCCATACCTGGAGCCTTGCCATTGAAGTTCATTTTTATCTCCTTTGGGCGCTGATTATCTGGGGCATGACACGGTTGGCAAAGACGCTCGGACAGCTCCGCGGGATGATTTTTCTCACCTCTAGCGGTCTATTTGTCATCAGTTTTCTTACTATGTTCATTTCGAGTTTCTTTGTCAGTAGTTTCTCAACCATTTATTTTGCAACATGGACCCATATCTTTCCTTTCTTCTTAGGAAGTATACTAGCCAGCTTAACAGGTTTGAAAACTCTGACCCGACCATTTGAAAAGGCGATGACTAAATGGAATTTAAAACAAACACTAAGCCTTATTCTAGGAGGGTTAGCCGTTGAACTATTGCTCCTCCTCTTCTTACCATTTGATAGCATCTGGACCTATCTGTTTGGTTTTCTCCTTTCAAGCTTAGCAACTGCAATCATGATCTATGCCACCCGTATCCTACACGAAAAGACGGAAACAGTGAAAGAACCTGCTATTTTACTTTTTTTCTCCAACATTTCCTACGGCATCTATCTCTTCCATTGGCCTTTCTATACAATCTTTTCACAGTTGCTCAGCCATACATTAGCTGTGCTGGTCACTCTGGTTTTCTCTATTCTATTTGCAACTCTTTCCTTTTATCTCATCGAGCCGTATCTGGCTGGAAAAAAGGGAGCATTCTGGAATGTCGAGTTCGACCTCAAACCTTATAATAAGCAGATTTGGACTGCTGCTACAATCTTTCTAATCGCTACGATTGGGATTAGTATCCTTGCTCCACGATTGGGAAATTTTGAACGTGAATCGCTCATCAATAACCTCTATCAATCCAATAATCGTATGGGACAAACCCTACAACTTGCTCAAAAAGGAAAGGCTTCTTCTTTTGAAGTGACAGAGGGGCTAACCATTATTGGTGACTCTGTTACATTACGCTCAGTTGAACAATTAAATGCTTTTTTCCCAGATGCCTTTATAGATGCTCAAGGTAGTCGGAATGTTTCCCAAGCGACAGAGATTCTCCAAAATAACATTGATAATCATGCACTCATGAAAGAGGTCGTCATTGCTACAGGGGTGAATATTACCTATAGTTATGAAGAAGATCTTGAGAAAATCATCTCCATTCTTCCAAACGGGCACCATTTGATTCTCGTCACCCCTTATGATGGTAACTTCGCCCAATACAGTGACCCTGTTGCTGAAAAGTATGCGAACTATGCTCGACAATTAGCTAAAAAATATGATTTCATTGCCATTGCTGACTGGAATACTGTTGCCAAGAATAATCCACAAATCTGGACTGGTTCAGATAACATTCACTATGGCAGCAATCACGACACCATCGTTGAGGGAGCGACACTCTTTGCACAAACCATTCAAACTGCCCTAGAGCAAGTAGAGAAACAACCGGTCAAAAATGTTGGACTTAATGGAGAATAAAAGCTAAGACCAAGAGATGTTCTAGTCATTTCCTTTATCTTTTATGACTTCGTTCACTCGCTTTGCCGTACTCTATTTTTACAGCATGATTTGCAAATAGAAACGAACCCATTTTTTAATCGCAAATTGATTCCTACAAACACCGAAACGAGTTTGCTCGTTTAAAACTGAATGACTGCAGACCCAGTACTCGCCAACAAAACAGATACAAAAACGAACCAAGATAGGGAAGAAATCCCCCACCTTGGTTCGTTTTTTGATTTTATAGTCATTTCGTTTATGTTTTTATTACTTCGTTCACTCGTCTTGCTGTACTCCACTAAAAGACTATATGGTAGCGTCCAACTCTTTTTATTTCTGTTTCCCTTGAAATCTCCACTGAAATCGTAAGCGATCATAAAATGGAAAGAAGAGGTATAACAGAGCGATTGCGAGTAACCAACCGCCGATAATATCTGTTGGATAATGAACTCCCACATAGATGCGAGAAAGCCCTACCAGCATTGCAAGGACAATCAATCCTAGCTGCAAGAAGCGCCTTAGAATAGTCTTCTTTAGATGCTGTTGAAGCAAGATAACCAGGACACCTGCTATCATCAAGGTGGAGGCTGCATGCCAGCTGGGAAAAGAGTAGTTCGTCGTAGCAATCAGCCACTCAATACTAGGCCTTGGGCGTTGGTAGACATATTTCAGGGCTGTAGATAAAACTCCCATCACCGCAAAACTAACGAGTATAAAATAGCTTTCAATCTTCCATTTCTTCCGATAGCAAAAAAAGGCAGTTACTAAACAAATTGGCAATAGAACTGCCACATTTCCAAGCAAGGTAATATTGGTCCAAAACAAGGTCGCAAGCGCAGGCAAATTCCCACGCAGAAATGTTTGAATACTGCTATCAAAGTCCGCTAATTGCTGAGGATAGAATTTCACCATATATCCTAAAATCACAAAAAAGAGGGCTACAAAAGAAGCATTTCGAACATAAATTTGTCTATTTTTCATACAAGAAGTATACTCTAATTTTTTTACAATTTCCTTAAAATCGGCTGACCTGCGCGATACACCAGATAAAATACCAGTGAAAAAATAACACCCTCTAAGAGATTAAACGGCAAAACCATACCAAATAAATAATTGTTCACACCTAAAATCTGTCTGATATCAAAATTCGCAAAAGCTGCATAGACTGGAATAGCATAAACATAGTTTAAAGCAATCATCACCAGCGTTAGGCTCAAAGTAGCCAAGCTAGAAGCGATGAAATAATGCTTGAGTGTCTGCCTCTTCCCCCACATTACATACAGCACCGTCATAAAAACTGCGAGAGCTACAATGTTCATCGGCAAGCCAATCACTGTCGACGGACCATTATTATTGAATAAAAACTTGAGAACTGTCCGTATCAAGAGAATGCTAAAGGCCGATCCTAGGTCTAAAATCAACATTCCAATTAAAATAGGAATAATTGAAAAGTCAATTTCCAAGAAACTCGCTGACGGAATCAAGGGAAATTTTAGGTACATGAGCAGAAAGGAAACTGCTGAAAGAATGGCAATTAAAGCCATTTTGCGTGTATTTGTCATCTTCTTCCTCCAATTTTTAACAAATTAGAGAAGTGGGAAATGGATGTCATCATAGACTTCAACATACGAACATACCCTATATACTTTCCTATTTTGAGCTACAAATCAATCTCTTTCCGTCTTCTCCCATCCAGACTATACTGTCGGTTGTGGAATTGCACCACATCAGCTTGCGCTCGCGGACTATCACCGCCGGTCGGGAATTACACCCTGCCCCGAAGACTTATACTCTATAAAAATCAAGATCACACGAAGTATCGTCATTTCGTTTATCTTTTAGCACTTTGTTCACTCGCTTTGCTGCACCCTAGTACAGCCTATAGCTCCTTGCCCAGTACTAAAACAAACGAAATGACTCTAACAAAACAAAAGATAAACTGTGTTCACCTAAGTAAGTTATCGATGTTAAAGGTTGATATTTAACGAGTATCATTAGTGAATTTTTCCACTAACTTATCTCCCATAATACCAAAAAAGACTTGCTGATGCAAGTCTCTGCTCTATAGCCCCTAAACCAGGCACGACAATTTTTAGAATCTCGTCATTTCGTTTATCTTTTAATACTTCGTTCACTCGCTTTGCCGTACTCCAGTACAGCCTGCAGCTCCTTGCCTAGTACTAAAAGTAAACGAAAAGACTATATAAGGGTCAAAATGAGGAGCCCAAACGGATAGCTTCTAGCCACTATGTTTCCTATTAACTAAATGACATAGGATCTATTTCAATTTATCCGTTTCATACTGATGAACCAAGTCTAATCCCGAAAATGCCTGCTGGCGTAAAGCCTCGTAGATCATCATACAAACGGTATTTGACACGTTGAGACTACGAACATGCTCGTCATTCATGGGAATCCGAAGTGCTTTTTCTGGATATTTTCTCATAAAATCCTCTGGCAAGCCCTTGTCCTCTCGCCCAAAAATAAAGTAATGGTGACAGCCATCATCATAGACTTCATCAGAATAGGTCTTTTCTGCAAATTTAGAAATCAAATGGACCTTGCTTTCTCCAAGCTGAACCATAAAATCGTCCAAACTATCATAAAAACGCACATCCAGCTTGTCCCAATAATCTAGACCAGCTCGTTTCATCTTGCGGTCATCAATAGGAAACCCCATAGGTTTGATAATATGCAGCGGACTATTGGTTGCTGCACAAGTACGGGCAATATTACCGGTATTTTGTGGAATTTGTGGTTCAAACAAGACCACGTGATTACGAGGTTGCATTTCTTGGTAAGATAATTCTTCAATATTCATCGTCTTTCCTCATACTTTTTCAGATATAGTCATTTCGTTTATATTTTTATTCCTTCGTTCACTCGTCTTGCTGCACTCCGGTACTACCTGCGACTCCTTGCCTAGTACTAAAAAGAAACGAAACGGCTAGACTACAAAACTCACTCCATTGCAAAAAAATAGCCACACTGCCCGGAGTCAAGCTCAGCAAACAGCATGGTGAATGATGATTTCATTCACTTAAATCACAACAGGTTTGATTTAAATCAATGAAAGTCTTGTTACTATTATAACGCAAGCAACTACGTGCGTCAAGCAATATAAATGAAAATTCCTAATTTTTTTCAACTTTTTCTCATGATGATTAAATTCACTTCAAACAGCACAGCTCTACGTTTTTACGTTTTCTTCTAGATTGCGTCATCATTCTGTTCGTCCCAGCTAGATGTTCATTTCAAAGGATTCCTCAGCCTGTACTTACTGATACCCTGTTTTCATAGTGCTGAAATAATCTTGACCTAGGCTATATTATGAGAAATCCCTCTCATTCTTCTATCCGCTGCCGTCTCAGACTGAACGTATCTGGTACTGGATCTTTTCCTCCTGCCACAAAGGGATGACAGCGCAAAATGCGCGCCATCCCCATCAAAAAGCCTTTGAGTCCATGCTGTTGTAGCGCTTCAATCATGTAACTCGAACAGGTCGGTTGGTAGCGACAGCTCGGAGGAAAAAGGGGCGAAATAAGGCGCTGGTAAAGGCGCACCAGTCCAATCAAGATAGCGGTCATTTTTTTGGCTTCTTCGTAACAGCAAGAGTATGAAGCTTACTGATATCTTTCTTATTCAATTTGCGAGAGTCTCCTGGACGAAGACCGGTTAAGTCAAGATTGCCAAAACGGGTTCGCGACAGCTTATCCACTTGCAAACCAACGGCTTCAAACATCTTCTTGACCTGATGATTACGCCCTTCATGAATGGTCAATTCAACGACCGAACGTTTTTTTACTGGATCTACTTTAAGAATATTGTAAACAGCTGGCTTGGCTTTCTTTCCATCAATCACCACTCCGCGGGTCAAGGGACGCAAGACTTCTTTATTGGCAATTCCTTTCACACGCGCTACATAGACCTTGTCGATTTCGTTACGTGGGTGAATCATTTCATCGGTGAAATCTCCGTCATTGGTCAAAATCAAGACCCCTGATGTGTCCCAATCTAAGCGTCCCACAGGGTAAATCCGCTCAGTAACTTGAGGTAAGAGATCAATCACTGTCTTTCTACCCTTGTCATCTGATACGCTTGAGATAACACCACGAGGTTTATTGAGGAGATAGTAGACCTTTTCCTCATTGTAAATGGGCTGCCCCTCCACTTCAACCTTATCACCAGATTTTATGATTGTTCCAAGCTCACGCACAACCTGACCATTGATGGTCACCAAGCCTTGCTTAATCAGCTCTTCCGCCTTTCTACGGCTAGCTACTCCAGCATGAGCAATATATTTATTGATTCTCATCTTCTTCTATCTCTTTTCTTTCTACAAACAGTTCGGTTTCTTCATCAACCAAATCAAGATCGGACACATCAGGTAATTCTTCCAAATGATTGATTCCTATATAATCAAGGAAATAGTCTGTCGTGACATACAAATTTGGACGCCCCAACACTTCTTTCTTACCATTTTCCCGAATCAAGTCAAAAGCCTGCAACTTACTGATTGCTCCGCTTGAATTAACCCCGCGAATGCTATCGACTTCAATCCTTGTAATCGGCTGTTTGTAAGCAATAATGGATAGGGTCTCCAGTAAGGCACGAGACATGGATTGGTTCATCGGTGTTTTGGCATAGGTGCGCAGGAGGTCGGCATACTCTTTTTTCGTAACCAGTTTATAACGATTGGACGACTCGAAAATGGCGAGCCCCGACTGAGGGTCTTCCTGATGTTTTTCCATTAATTTTTCGAGCTGTTGTACTACAGCTGACGGCTGTAAATCAAGCATTTCAGCCATATTGCGTACCGTCAATCCCTCTTCTCCTGCTACAAATAATAGCACTTCAATCTCAGCTAATCGGCTCATCTTCACTCCTTATCAAGTAAATATCTCCAAAATTTTCTGGCTGCTCCATCGTAATCTCCTTACTTTTAACCATTTCAAGAGTGGCTAAAAAAATCGTAATTACTTCATTCATATCGTGGCTCTGAGCAAATAATTCCCGGAGTACCAAACGTTTTCCTGGCTGAAATTGACTACGAACCTGCGCCATCATATCCTCGATTTTGTATTCATCGCGAGCGATGGTTGTATGGCTCATCCGCAATTCTTCCTGCTTTTCAGCCATGACTTTTGAGAAAGCCAGGAAAATATCAATCACCGACTTGTCTTGGTTCAAGGTCACATCATCATACACCAATTCCAACTTAGGTTTTGAAAAATAATGGGCTCGCTCATCATGCTGTTCCTTTAATTTCTCACTAAGCGCCTTAAAGGTGCGATACTCCTCCAACTGCGATAGCAATTCTTGCTCAGGGTCATCTAGAATATCCTCTTGTTCAACAACTTTAGGCAAGAGCCTACGGCTCTTGATCAACATCAGTTGGCTAGCCATGACCATGTACTCGCCTGCAACTTCAAGACGCATGGCCTGCAAGGTCGCGATATAGGCAAGATACTGCTCAATGACTTCTGTAATCGGGACTTCGTAGATGTCCATTTGGTACTTAGATACCAAATGAAGGAGCAAATCAAGTGGTCCTTCAAAATCTTTTAATTTAATATCCATGTTTGTATTTTTCCAGACTAATCATCGTCTTTAAACCTAGATGCTTAGCAACTGCTGCTAGATCCTTTCCAGCCTGTAATTGACTAAGGATAAATTGTTGCCGTAACTTCTGAGCCGTCCACTCCGACTTTCCTTGTTCCTCCAAAAATTCACTCAAACGATTGAAAAACCATTGGCGCGAGTAAGGAGAACCATCCTTGTCAAAAAGATATATTCCCTCTTTCCTTTCTAATATCGAAAGAAGTTGATTTGGAATCGATAAAACCCGCTTCTGACCAGATTTTGTAATGGTCAAGACCTGAAAATTCAGATCGATATCTGCTTGCTTTATGACTGCTAACTCACTCGGCAACAAACCTAGATAGGCAATTAAGAGTGCAATCCGCTGTCCGTCCTCATACTTGCTCTCCATCCATAAAAAACTCCTATCTTCCAAGCTAACAACCCTAGGCTGCGGTAAAACTTGCTGCGATACTTTAACCTTATAATAGCGCTCCACTCGCCCTTGTTCATACAGGTAGTACAAAAATTGATTGACCGTAGATACCTTACGCTTTTGGGCAGCGGGCTTTAGATCCTGTAAAAAAATCTGGTATAGAGCTAACTTAGATGGGGTGGGTTTCCCCTCACACTGCTTGATAAATTGCTGTAAATCATAAAGATAAGCAGTCTTTGAATTTTCAGATAGGTTTTTAGTTGCTAAAAAAGCCTGCATGTAATCTATCATTTCGTTCATCATTTTAATCCAAACGTGAAATTATGAAGCAAGGCATTGACAGCTTTTAAAATCGACTTTCGGGTGATAATCCCCAAAAATTCCCCTTTTTCACCAACAACTGGTAAAAAGGCTTGATCTACCAATTTCCGCATCACTTCTTCTAAATGATAATCGGCTCCAACGGTTGCAACATCCTTTTTCACAATCAGGGAAATATCCATATATAACTGGTCTTCTGTCAATTCATTTTCAGTTTGATATTTGACAATTTCCCGCAATCCAATCGTTCCGACAAATTGATTATCCTCAGTGACAACAGGAACACGTGAGTAGGTCATGTGGCTGAGCAAGAGTTTGGCATGGTCAACATTGTGCGTATCAATAATTACCGCCAGCTTATTGGCTGGGGTCAAAAAAGTTTCTTCCTGAGCTAGGAGAAAGGTTTCAAATTCACGTGTAATCATCTGGGAATATCCTTTGTTAGTGGCACATAGACTTTGTGAGCGCGATTGTAATATTCAATGTGGATACGATCTTCAAAAATCGTGAGAATAGCATAGAGGCATTCTTGAATCATCCCGCGTGGTTGGCGAATGGATCCAGGATTGACAAAGAGGGTCGCACCTCGCACTGTTGCATCAGGAATATGCAAATGTCCGTAAAGACAGATATCCGCCCCTACTTCTTCTGCCCAATAATCCAGCCTCTGCCAACTAAAATTGATGCCGTAGAGATGCCCGTGCGTTTGCGCTACGGTCACATCTCCAAGCTGAACTACAAGCTGATCCTTATAGACGGGATCGTAATCACAATTTCCTCCCACTACATAGATGCCCTCCCAGACAGGGTCTTTGGCATCCAATTCTGAATCTCCATTATGAAAAATCGCATCCACCTTGCCCATATAGCGTTCTTTTACTTCTTCAACAATGGCACGGTCACCATGCGAATCACTCATGACTACAAGGGTTTGCTGTTTTGTTCTTGCCATACCGGAAATACCTCTACTAATTTTTTAAGTGCTTGGGCACGGTGAGAAAGACTATTTTTCTCTTCCAAAGTCAACTGAGCTGCTGTACGTCCAGTTTCTCCAACCAAAAAGAGCGGATCATAGCCAAAACCACTTTCTCCTTGTGGAACAGTTGCAATATAACCATCCCAATCTGCTTCGACAACAAGACTGTCCACATTTGGTGCTGCCACAACCAAGGTACAATGGAACTGAGCTGAGCGGTCACTTGCTTCAAAGACCATGGCCAATTCATGAAGCAATTTGGCATTGTTGCGTGCATCGGTCGCATCAGGACCTGAAAAACGAGCTGACCAGACACCCGGCATACCACCAAGTATATCAACTTTAAGCCCCGAATCATCTGCCAGTACCATTTTTCCAGTCAAATTGGAAATGGTTTCCGCTTTGAGACGGGCATTTTCTTCAAAGGTTACACCTGTTTCTGCCACATCTGGAAGCTCGGGGTAATCGTTAAGGTTTTCCACCTTGTAGCCTAACTTTGCAAAAAATTGGCGAAATTCAGCCGTCTTTCCTTCATTTCTAGTCGCAATTAAAATAGAATCCCCAACAGCTGTCAGCATATCGAGTTTCCCAAAAAAGGTCTTGACATCTACTCCTGCTTGTGGCAATGAAATCGTCACAATCTTCTCTTCTTCTAGTACAAGGACAGCACCCCTATGTTGGACAAGGGACAAGTCACGTCCCAGCTCTTCGTTGATGATTTGAATCAAAAAATTTAAAAAGGAGATAGTAGAGCTAGCTTTCACAAGATGAACCTGCAAGCCCTCTAAGGATAGCGATTCTATCAGCTGATAAAAGCATGTCCTAATCCCTTTATAATTTTCCTCATCACCAAAGTAAGTCAGGTCATTCCATTCATCCCATTTGCCAATATACCAATCATTGGCATCTTTATATTCGTAAATTTTTTCTGTCATCGTTTCTAAACTCCCGTTTTTTACCGCCGAAAACAATCCTTTATTAACTCTCGGTTACGGCCAACACCAAACTTTTTTCACAACAATCACCGCAACACTATCCGGATCATCCTCTATCATCCAATTCTTAAAGTAAATGGCATGAAGCTGTCAAATATGCGACTGAATAAGACAGGTTCTTCACTGCTCTCATTTCCCCAGGCTGAAATACGATTCAAACCTTTCCAAGTTCCGATGTCCCAATCATTTCGTCCGTATAGCATACATCTCTTCTGCTATAGTGTTACATGCTCCACCTGTATGTCTTTTTCCAACCAATTTTCTGCAATTTCTCGAAAGGCTCTTGGACTAGCTGTTGTATAAAAGAAATGCTGGGGGTGCTCTGCTGTACGGCTATGGTGGATTTCAAAATAATTGAGTAAAACAGAAATATCCCGCGCACATTCTGCCCCGCTATCAATCAAGGTCACATCCTGTCCCAAGACATTTTGGATAATGGGACGGAGCAAGGGATAGTGAGTACAGCCTAGTACAACTGTATCAACTTTCCCTTTCATGCTCATCAAGGTTTCATAGACCACCTTTTTCGCTAGACTCGACTGGTAATTGTTTGACTCCACTAAGGGAACAAATTTAGGACAGGCAAGACTCGTTACCTGAGTGTCAGGAGAAAGGGCTTGAATCTTTTCTCGATAAATATCTGATTGAATCGTCATCGCTGTACCTAATACACCGATTTTTCCTGTTTTTGATGATTTAATAGCTGATGACGCCCCCGGCAAAATCACACCGAGAACAGGAATCTCTAACTTAGCCTTGACTTCTTCCCAAGCGACTGCCGTCGCTGTATTGCAAGCAAAAACAATCATCTTAACATTTTTCGTTAGTAAAAACTGAACCAATTCCCAAGTATATTCCCGAATCTGTTCAGCAGGGCGCGGACCATATGGAGCTCTAGCCGAATCTCCAATATACACGATTTCCTCATGGGGCAGTTGACGCATCAATTCACGCACTACTGTTAACCCCCCAACACCCGAATCTAAAAATCCAATAGGTCGATTATCCATAGTTTTTCCTTACTGAGTGTGACTACTCTTACTCTTCAAAAATTGAACGCTAGCCTTGTTCATCTTAATAACTAGCCATAGGATTGATGATTTGTAATCCTTTCTTAAATGGTGCAGGTGCAAATCACCTTACACATACCGTCTTCACAGTGCACTGACTACAAACCTCTCCATTTGAACTCTTACGTCATTGCTACCTTGACAAACTAAACGTAGCTATCAGATGCCTATAACCTACTATATTATCTGTTAAAGACGAAAACCACCCGTTCTGTTCTACATCTTAAACAATGTGACGTATCTATCACTCATCAATGGAAGCAAGGAGTATACCTGCACCTAGACATCCTCCCCTACAAATAGCGATATCTAACTAGCTTTCACAAGTGAGAACTGTGATAAGTGAGAAATAGGGATAGCAAAGCCCCTCCTCTAAACCAAAAGTTGAGTTAACATTCAGCAAGATGAGTCAATGACGAAAGAAAGTGATCTTTACCGAGTATCAATAGCGAAACTGACCTACCATAAAAGAGCCTCTCGCTAAAAAATGGGAGAGTGAGGACAGTCGATGCTTCCGATATTTCGACTGGTGTCCCACTTCCCCCACTTGATTATTTTTTCTTAGTCGCTATTTTTTGCTGACTCTTGATTTGACGAAGCACTTGTTGTACTTTGGCTTCGCTTGGTTTTTGACCCATTTGGCTCATCATAGCACGGAGGGCATTTTCATCTAAAACAGGTTTATCAGCAATGTAGTTTTCCACCTGTTTACGTGAAAGGTAAATTCCCAAAGCAACACCACCTGCAAACGCTACGATAATCAATATAATTGCAAGACCTAAATGCATATCCATCTCCTATTTTCTAAATTACAAAATCAATTCCCCCTATTATACCAAATTTACAGGGGATTTCCAAGATTTATCTCATACTTCGTGCAATAAACGCATGAAACGAAGACCCAAGAACCATTATTATAGACCATAAGAGGTCCTCCCCTAGAGTACTAATAAGGGGCAAGCATAGCGCAGACTTTTTCATTTGTGATTGCTTTTTCACTTCCCCCCGTTCACTTTCTTCCATATCCCCTCTGTATCCTTTTATAGTCATTTCGTTTCTATTTTTATTACTTCGTTCACTCGTCTTGCTGTACCATTGAGAAAAGTTACACTTTTCTTATCTGTCACTTGAAATAGTTATCAACTATTTCAACTACCTGCGACTCCTTGCCTAAAACGAAACGGCTATAAAAACCACGCTGGAGGATTGAAAAACGATTTCCCACCTCCACTTAGCTCACTTGTGGCGGTAGGTTCTTACAATGCCAAATCTTCCTCTAGCTCAGCAAGCATTTCCCGTAGAAAACTCTTATTAGCATCACATTTTACGCTCTTGTCCTCTGAATGAAAGAGCAGGAGTTGGGCTTTGATAAGCTCTTGGGTATGAAAAGATACGGCAGCACCTGTCATAGCCAGTTGCTCTGCAATATCCTTACTTTTAGCATAGGGGTTGGTCAGCGCTACCATAATCTTATAGCGCATCTCATCATTCATGATTTTTAAGGTCCCTGTCAGTAAGTCCTCATCATATCTCTCGCTTTATATCCATTAAATACTTGTTTACTACTATTCTACATTTCTCTTGAAATAAATCAACTTGTATTTAGTAACAGTTAAGTATTGATGTAAAACTATATTTTATTAAAATGACGGTAAATCTTTTTCTTTTTACAAACTTTTTATTATAATTTTAAAAGAGGTGAAAAATGTGAAAAAAATTGCTTTTGATTCAACTACATACTTACAATTACAGCGTGACCATATTTTAGAACGCATCCAGCAATTTGACGGAAAATTGTATATGGAATTTGGCGGAAAAATGCTGGAAGATTTCCACGCAGCCCGTGTCCTACCTGGTTATGAGCCTGATAACAAAATCAAACTCCTGCAAGAATTAAAGGAGCAGGTAGAGATTGTCATTGCCATTAACGCAAGTAATATTGAGCATTCTAAGGCACGAGGCGATCTTGGCATTTCCTACGATCAAGAGGTTCTACGCTTGATCGATACCTTTAATAGTTTGGGGATCTATGTCGGTTCTGTCGTTATTACCCAGTACACTCAGCAACCAGCCGCTGATGCTTTCCGTCACCAATTAGAAAAGAACGGTATCACATCTTATCTACACTATCCTATCAAGGGCTATCCGTCAGACATTGATTATATTATTTCCCCTAAAGGTATGGGAAAAAATGACTATATCAAAACCAGTCGCAACTTAATTGTCGTAACAGCACCTGGTCCTGGATCTGGTAAATTGGCAACTTGTATCTCACAGCTTTACCATGACCAACTACATGGTATCAAAGCAGGGTACGCCAAATTTGAAACCTTCCCCGTCTGGAATTTACCATTGCATCATCCTGTCAATTTAGCTTATGAAGCAGCGACAGCAGATCTAGATGATCTCAATATGATTGACCCTTTCCACTTACAAACCTATGGCAAAACAGCGGTCAACTACAACCGTGACATTGAGGTCTTCCCTGTGCTCAATCGGACATTTGAGCGCATCTTAGCCAAGTCTCCTTACGCATCACCGACTGACATGGGCGTCAACATGGTAGGCTATTCAATCGCAGATGAAGAGGCTGCTATTGCTGCTTCTAAGGAAGAGATTATCCGCCGCTACTACCAAACCTTGGTGGATTTCAAGGCCGAACGAGTACCAGAATCAGCGGTGAAAAAGATTGAACTCTTGATGAATGAGGTCGGCGTTTCAGCAAACGACCGTAAGGTGACCCTTATTGCACGTGCGAAAGCTGAAGCAACAGGTCAACCAGCCCTTGCCATTGAACTACCTAATGGTGAGATTGTGACAGGGAAAACATCAGATCTCTTTGGACCGTCTGCTGCTGTCATCATCAATGCCATTAAAAACCTAGCTAAGATTGACAAGACGACCCACCTGATTGAGCCTGAGTATGTCAAACCAATTCAGAATCTCAAGATTCATCACCTCGGCAACCGCAATCCACGTCTGCACTCTAGCGAACTCCTAATCGCCCTCGCTATCACGGCTATGAACAAGCCAGAAGCAGATCTTGCCATGAAACAGTTGGGGAACTTAAAAGGTAGCGAGTGCCACTCTACCGTGACCCTGCCCGAAGAAGACCGCAATGTCCTACGAAAACTCGGCATTAACGTCACCTTTGACCCCAATTACCAACACAACAAGTTCTATCATAAATTCTAAAAAAGCGACCCGGCTTGAGAGTAGCTCAAGCTGGGTTTTGACTTATTTCTCTTAAAAATCTATCTCTTATAGTCTTTTCGTTTGCTTTTGTACTCAGCAACGAGCTGCAGGCTGTACTAGAGAGTATGGCAAAGCGAGTGAACGAAGGAATAAAATGACTGTATGCTTGCCACAAACCGTTTAAATATCGACTGTTGGAGTTGAAACTCTTCAAAGAGGAACCGGTGCATTCCTACAGGATTGATGGAATATCTCGCCATAATTTACATGTATCAATCGTGATATAGTCATTTCGTTTCTATTTTTTATTACTTCGTTCACTCGTCTTGCTGTACCATTGAGAAAAGTTACACTTTTCTTATCTGTCACTTGAAATAGTTATCAACTATTTCAACTACCTGCGACTCCTTGCCTAGTATTAAAAATAAACGAAACGGCTATAATAGACATAAAAATCAGAAGTATCGCAGGCAGTCGTCTTCCAGCTTGTGAAAACAAGCCTCTGGAAGTGTTACATCACAAAGACAAATGTATAAAAAAGGAGGCTCTACGAACCTCTTTTTGCTTTTTAACTAGAGAACCAATAGTTCAATGGACTATTGGTTTAATCAAAATTCACATACTCTTTCTGTAATTCAAGAACTTCTTCTGCAGTTGCGCACTCTGTCAGCGCACGGTTTGCATATTCTTGCATTTTAGCTGTGTCTAATTGTTTCATCAAACTACGTGTACGAAGAACAGAAGTTGCACTCATTGAGAACTCATCCAAGCCCATACCCACTAAAAGCGGTACTGCTTGTTGATCTCCTGCCATTTCTCCACACATACCAGCCCATTTGCCCTCGGCATGTGCTGCTTTAATCACGTTATTGATTAAACGAAGGATGGATGGATTGTAGGGTTGGTAAAGGTATGACACCTGCTCGTTCATTCGATCAGCAGCCATGGTATATTGGATAAGGTCATTTGTTCCGATTGAGAAGAAATCAACTTCTTTAGCAAATTGATCTGCAAGCATTGCTGCTGCTGGAATCTCAATCATAATCCCTACCTGGATATCATCTGCAACTGCTACACCCTCTGCAATCAATTTCGCTTTTTCTTCTTCATAGATTGCCTTTGCTGCACGGAATTCCGTAATCAAGGCCACCATTGGGAACATGATACGTAACTGACCATGAACAGACGAACGAAGAAGGGCACGTAATTGTGTGCGGAACATTTGATTACCCGTTTCAGAAATGGAGATACGAAGAGCACGGAAACCAAGGAATGGGTTCATTTCATGTGGGAGGTCGAAGTAAGGAAGTTCCTTGTCTCCACCGATATCCATTGTACGAACAACGACTGGTTTTCCATTCATTCCTTCAAGAACTGCCTTGTAAGCCTCGTACTGCTCATCTTCTGTCGGGAAATCTTGTGAATCCATGTAAAGAAACTCTGTACGATAAAGACCAACAGCTTCTGCTCCATTGTCGTTCACACCTTCAACGTCTTTAGGTGTGCCGATGTTAGCAGCAAGTTCAAAATGCTTCCCGTCAGCTGTCACAGTTTGTGCATCTTTTAGAAGAGCCCATTCTGCTTTCTGCTTAGCATATGCTTCACCCGCTGCTTTAAAGGCTGCAATTTCTTCTTCTGACGGATTAATAATTACTTCACCAGTAATACCATTTACCGCAAGAACATCACCATCTTTTACAATTTCAGTAATGTTATTTGTACCGAGAACAGCCGCAATTTCAAGCGTCCGAGCCATGATAGCTGAGTGGCTAGTACGACCACCAATATTGGTCACAAATGCTTTTACAAAGTTTTTATCTAATTGTGCTGTATCAGAGGGTGTCAAATCATGTGCAATCACGATAGACTCTTCTGAAATCGCTGCAGGGTTCGGTAAACGAACACCTAGCAGGTGCGCAAGGACCCGTTTAGTCACGTCACGAATGTCTGCCGCACGCTCTTGCATGTATGGATTGTCATCCATACCTTCAAAAATAGCGATAAACATGTCTGTAACTTCAGTCAGTCCACTTTCAGCATTTATTTTTTTTGCACGAATAGTTTCTTTAATTTGACCGACCATTTCTGGGTCAGCAAGAACCATCAAATGCGCATCAAAAACAGCTGCCGCTTCTTCACCAAGGCTAGCTACTGCGTTCTCTCTAATAATAGAAAGCTCGTTTTGTGATGCTTCTAAAGCAGCATCCAAACGAGCTTCTTCTGCATCTGTATCTGTAACTGTAACAGTTTCAAATGACAAATCTGGTTGAACGAGTAGATATGCCTTAGCAACCGCAACACCGTCAGATGCTGCAATTCCTTTAAGCATTTCTGTCATACTCTTATGCCAAACCTTCCTTGTCCATTGTCTCAGTAATAGCTGCGATTGCATCATCAGCATCAGCACCTTCAGCAGTGATTGTTACATCAGCACCTTGACCAACACCAAGGCTCATAACTCCCATGATTGATTTAAGATTTACTGATTTATCTTTGTAGTTCAATGTAATATCTGAAGCGAACTTGCTAGCTGTTTGCACAAGCAATGTTGCTGGGCGTGCGTGAATACCTGTTTCTGCCACAATGTGGAAATCTTTTGAAGCCATTTTTGGATTCTCCTTTATTTTTTCAATATTGAAGGTTAATTGTGATAACCCTTACAAAGGACATTATACCATTTCTTGAAATCATTTTCAAGAATTTTTTACCTTTCTTTCAAAAATCCCTCCAAGCCAGAGAGGACTTACAAGGAGGATATCCCTGTAAAAATGTGAAACTATTTTATAAACAATGTGAAAAGCTCCTCAAACCGCATAAGAGCAGGAGTTGCACTATATATAGTGTTCAATCTTTAAAAGCAACACAATATTTAGTTCTTTCAGTTGACAATTTTCCCATTTCATTGTATCCTATATGGGTGATTAAAAAAAGGAGAATCGTATGATTACTGTCTATTCAAAAAATGATTGTGTACAATGCAAGATGACCAAACGTTTCTTGGACCAACACCAGATCCCATTCAAGGAAATCAATCTTGACGAACAACCTGAATTTATCGAACATGTCAAGAACCTAGGTTTTTCCGCAGCACCTGTCATCGAGACAAAGACAGAGAGCTTCTCTGGGTTTCAACCTAGTAAACTAAAACATCTTGTCTCAGCTTAATCATCTACCATTTGAAAGATATAGAAAGAGTGAATGTATGAGTTTGAAAGAATTAGGGGATGTTTCCTATTTCCGTCTTAATAATGAAATCAACCGTCCAATCAATGGGCAAATTCCACTTCACAAGGATCAAGAAGCCCTCAAAGCCTTTTTCAAGGAAAATGTACAGCCAAATACCAAACCGTTTGCTAGCATTACAGATAAAATCCACTATTTATTGGAAGAAAACTATCTTGAGAAAGCCTTTTTAGAACAATATAGCCCTGCTTTTATTGAAAAACTAGCGCAATTCTTGAAAGAGCAACATTTCCGCTTCAAGTCTTTCATGGCAGCCTATAAATTCTATAACCAGTATGCCCTCAAGACAAATGATGGCGCCTATTATCTAGAAAGTATGGAAGACCGTGTCCTCTTCAACGCTCTTTATTTTGCAGAGGGTGATGAAGAGTTAGCCATGAACTTAGCAAATGAAATGATTCATCTCCGCTATCAGCCTGCAACTCCAAGTTTCTTAAATGCAGGTCGCGCGCGTCGCGGGGAATTGGTGTCTTGTTTCCTTATTCAAGTGACGGACGATATGAATGCGATTGGACGTTCCATCAACTCTGCCCTCCAACTCTCTCGTATCGGTGGTGGGGTCGGTATTTCCCTCAGCAATCTGCGCGAAGCTGGAGCGCCAATCAAAGGGTATGAGGGAGCTGCTTCGGGGGTTGTTCCTGTCATGAAGCTGTTTGAAGATAGCTTCTCTTACTCTAATCAATTAGGGCAACGTCAGGGAGCTGGTGTGGTTTATCTTGATGTCTTCCACCCAGACATCATCGCCTTTCTTTCTACTAAGAAAGAAAATGCTGATGAAAAGGTTCGTGTCAAAACACTTTCTCTTGGGGTTACCATTCCAGATAAGTTCTACGAATTGGCTCGTCGCAATGAAGACATGTATCTCTTTAGTCCTTACTCAGTTGAGCGTGAATACGGTGTGCCATACAGCTACATCGATATTACCGAAAAATACGATGAACTGGTTGCAAATCCAAACATTCGTAAGACCAAGATTAAAGCCCGTGATTTAGAAACCGAAATTTCAAAACTCCAACAAGAATCTGGCTATCCTTATGTCATCAATATTGATACAGCCAATCGCAACAATCCTGTAGACGGTAAGATTATCATGTCTAACCTCTGTTCGGAGATTCTACAGGTTCAAGTCCCAAGCAAATTGAACGATTCGCAAGAATACCTCACTATGGGAACAGATGTATCATGTAACCTCGGTTCAACCAACATCGTCAACCTCATGAAATCACCCGATTTTGGTCGCTCTGTCCGCACCATGACGCGTGCTCTCACCTATGTAACAGACCATTCACATATTTCAGCTGTTCCATCGATTGAACATGGAAATAGTCAGGCTCATTCAATCGGTCTCGGGGCGATGGGCTTACATAGCTTCCTTGCTCAAAACTTGATTGAGTATGGTTCAGCAGAAGCCGTTGAATTTACCAACATCTACTTTATGCTCCTCAACTATTGGACCTTAGTTGAATCAAATAATATTGCCCGCGAACGCAAGACAACTTTCCACAACTTTGAAAAATCAAAATACGCGGACGGTTCTTACTTCGATAAATACATTACCGGTGATTATCAACCACAATCTACTCGTGTCAAAGAACTCTTTGAGGGAATCTTTGTGCCAAGTGGAAAAGACTGGGCTACGCTTCGCGACAAGGTACAGTCAGAGGGACTCTACCATCAAAACCGCCTAGCAGTCGCTCCAAATGGATCTATTAGCTACATCAATGATGTTTCTGCTTCTATTCATCCAATTACCCAACGGATTGAAGAACGCCAAGAAAAGAAAATCGGTAAAATCTACTATCCAGCAGCTGGGCTTGCAACAGAAACCATTCCATTCTACACATCAGCCTATGATATGGACATGCGAAAAGTCATTGACGTCTACGCTGCCGCAACAGAACACGTTGACCAAGGGCTATCTCTCACTCTCTTCATGCGTAGCGATATTCCAAAAGGGATCTACGAATGGAAAACAGATAACAAGCAGACGACACGTGACCTTTCTATCTTGCGCAACTATGCTTTTAATAAAGGTGTGAAGTCCATCTACTACGTCCGCACTTTTACAGATGACGGCGAAGAGGTTGGTGCAAACCAGTGCGAAAGTTGTGTGATTTGACGGTCCAAGCAGGATTAGAGTCTAACGACTCTAATCCTGCTACGCTAGACCCATATCGAAAGCATTATCGGCTTTCAATATCCGTGTCATAACACGCTGCTATCCATTTCTATATAGTCATTTCGTTTATATTTTTATTACTTCGTTAACTCGTCTTGCTGTACCATTGAGAAAAGTTACACTTTTCTTATCTGTCACTTGAAATAGTTATCAACTATTTCAACTACCTGCGACTCCTTGCCTAGTACTAAAAATAAACGAAACGGCTATAAAACTGCCCTTGAAAGAAATCCTGAAAAGCTGTTGGCAAAATATGTCGATAGCAAATGCTGCCAACGTCAAGAACGGATTTCCTAGTTTTATCACTTCCTCAACCATATGCCAGATGAATCTCTTGACAAATCTATTGCATTTGTCTGTGCAGTAGCAGAAGACAATCTTATTGTCCTACATACTCATTAAATCTGGGAACCACCTGATATCGTCATTTCGTTTATATTTTTATTACTTCATTAACTCGTCTTGCTGTACCATTGAGAAAAGTTACACTTTTCTTATCTGTCACTTGAAATAGTTATCAACTATTTCAACTACCTGCAACTCCTTGCCTAGTACTAAAAATAAACGAAAAGACTATAACAAAGAGTACATCACAATGGATTTCGTCCATTTTAATGAAAACCGTACATTCATCAAACATTGGGACGGGAGCCAAGATACCACCAAATCAGGCAGAACCATGTATTAACAAGTACATCACACTTAGGAGAATCGAATGACCACCTACTATAAAGCTATAAACTGGAACGCTATTGAAGATGTAATTGACAAGTCAACCTGGGAAAAATTGACCGAGCAATTCTGGCTTGACACTCGTATCCCACTCTCAAATGACTTGGATGATTGGCGTAAATTAACCGCTGAAGAAAAAGACCTAGTTGGAAAAGTCTTTGGGGGATTGACGCTTCTTGATACCCTACAATCTGAAACAGGAGTTCAAGCGCTTCGCCAAGATATTCGGACACCGCATGAAGAAGCAGTCTACAACAATATCCAATTTATGGAATCTGTCCATGCTAAATCCTACTCCTCTATCTTTTCAACTCTCAATACCAAATCCGAAATCGATGAGATTTTTGACTGGACCAACAGCAACGAATATCTTCAACGCAAGGCCCAAATCATCAATGAACTTTATGAAACAGGTACACCCTTAGAGAAAAAAGTAGCCAGTGTTTTCTTGGAAACTTTCCTCTTCTACTCTGGCTTCTTCACACCGCTCTACTACCTCGGAAATAACAAGCTCGCGAATGTAGCGGAGATTATCAAGCTCATCATTCGCGATGAATCCGTACATGGAACCTATATCGGCTATAAATTCCAGCTTGGCTTTAACGAGCTATCTGAAGATGAGCAAGAAAAACTCCGCGACTGGATGTATGACCTCCTCTACCAACTCTACGAAAATGAAGAAGGCTATACAGAAAGTCTTTATGACGGTGTTGGCTGGACTGAGGAAGTCAAGACTTTCCTGCGCTACAATGCTAATAAAGCCCTCATGAATCTAGGACAGGATCCACTCTTTCCTGATTCAGCCAATGATGTCAACCCAATTGTCATGAATGGTATCTCAACAGGTACATCCAACCATGACTTCTTCTCCCAAGTCGGAAATGGCTACCTCCTCGGTAGTGTCGAAGCCATGAAGGACGACGATTACCTCTATGGTTTATAGTCATTTAGTTCGTCTTTTATTATTTCGTTCACTTGCTTTGCCGTACTCTAGTACAGCCTGTAGCTCCTTGCCTAGTACCAAAAGCAAATCAAAAGACTATAGCATCATCTAAAATTGGTTGGAACCCTTTCGGTTCCAACCAATTTTTATGTTCCTACTCTATAAGCAACAACCTCTGACCAGCTTTCCCAATAAAGCATTGTGAATAGTTACGGATAGGGAGCCAAAAAGAACGTGACAGACAGAAAAATGCAGTTTTTCCTTACTTCTTACATTCTAAATTCGGGCTAAAACGGTCTATTCCCAGACCGTCTCACTCCCACTCCCTCACAGCTCCAACGGTCAGAGTAGTGACTGTTGGAGGTTGGAAATGAAGCCAACGAGTTCGCAGCAGTCGTAGAGGTCAGAGTGGAGTGGGAAACACGAACAAGTATGAGTAAAAGCTCCAGTGGAGCTTTTTAACCTGTTCCCTTAAAACAAAAAGGAGCAACAGTTCATTTCCAACTTCCAACAGCATGATAGCCATTGAAGCAAGCAACCACTGCGTCAACGTCATTCGGTTCATAAAGTGAGAAAACTGGGACTTATGTCCCAGCCTCTTCAGCTTTCCTAGCTTGCTGTAGCTATTACAGGCTATGCTTCACTTACAGATACGGATGCCCTCTGGGTACACTTGGGCTTTTTACGCCCTTATATCTTATAAAAAGATTAACACAAAGGATAACAGATTATTAGCAGCATGTAAGCCCATTGAATACCGCAAATCGCGTTTGGCAAGGTAGAGCCACCCTAGGGCTGCTCCCATGGTAAAGTAAATCAGAATATGTGGTAGAGTACGCGGTCCATGTGCCAAGCAAAACAGGCTACTCGTTAAGATAAAATAGGTGATGAGACTGGTCTTCTTCGTCAAATTTGGGAAGAAATAGCCTGCAAACAGACCCCTAAAAAGTAATTCTTCCATAATTGGCGCAAAAATCACAACTGCAAAGAAAGAAAAGAAAGGCTGCGCTAAAATTCCATTGACTACTGCTTGCTGATTGTCGCTCGGAGGAATCGGCAAGAGTAGCTGGGCAATAAGCAAGAGAGCAAAAAGTCCCAGCGGGAAAAAGATCGTGCTCATCCAAGGTTTGGGCAACTCAATCCTTATCGCGAGCTTGTTATAGACTCGATTCCAATGAAGATAAGACAGAGCAGTAAGATAAATCAATCCAAAGATACCAAAAGCCATCGTCAACACCTGGACGTAGGTCGCAGGAATATCTGGATTTCCCGATAATGAACTACCAGCTACTAAAAAACTGCTCCCAATCAAATACCCTAGCAGACCCGCAAACCACAAACCAATAGTGGCAAATAATTTTTTCATTGATTTTCTCCTTATTTAAAGTAACTCTGCACTTGTTTGAATTGTTTCATATTGATATAAATATGGATAAAAGCAACGACTAGATAGGCTATAAACTGTATCTCTCCAGTAATTATGGATAGAACAAAGAGCACAATATAGACAATCGGAAGCACTTGCTGATTCAGCTGAAAAAGGATTAAAAAACTATTTTCAAAGATAGATTCTTTTTCTCCCTCATCATAGGAATAGATATACTCTTTCATTTCCTGAGAAGTTGGAAAAGCACTGATCTGATGTCCTCTTACTTTTCTAATCACTCGTACGAGGAAAATCTGCAACAAGGTTACTATAACGAGACTGCCCAGATCAAGAAAGGTAAATTCATATATCAAGCCCTCGGGTGTCAAAGCTCCCCGTATGCTCAGTAGTATATTTAAAATGGTTAAGACTTGCGCTACATTAAAGCCGATATGGGCATATTCTAAGGAACGAAATGTCTTTCTATAAAGCATACCATCGTTTTCTTCCTCCAAGTCGCCTTTTGAATCGTAATCGTAAGATTGACTAGCTACTTGCATCAGATAAAGACTCCAACCTGTTATCAATACCAGTGCTGCCCTACTTATCCATAAAAGCGGCTCCCTTAAGGTGGTTAGTGAAAAATATTCACCCGTATATCCAATAACTATACCTGCTATAAAGGTTCCCAAGAACCCACATAGCAGACCTGCCATCATATATTTACTAAAATACTTCAAGCCCTGTTTTTTCATTGCTTCTTTCCTTTCATTCATGTTTCTAGAAACACCAGACCTACTTCTACCATATACCATTCTAGCATGATATCTCTCTTACACCTTACTAACATTCTATCAGCAGGAAAGAAAAACATCAGCGATACCATAACTCATGCAATCTATCTTTTAGATAGTAATTCTTACTCCAGCTTCTCCATACACTTCTCCTATCTGCTCGAACCCAATCTCATACACAATCGGCCATTTTTCTATCGTCTTATTCATCTTCCACCAAGCGAAAAACCCTCTCCAAAGGTTCCTGGAAAATCCGTGCAATCCGCAAAGCGATGACAACAGATGGCGTATACTCTCCCCGCTCTATCAGACTGATAGTCTGACGCGAAACTTGGGCTAGCTTAGCCAGTTCTGTCTGGTTATAGCCATCTCTAGCTCTCAATTCCTTGAGCCTATTTTTTAAAAGCATGAACGTCTCCTTTCTACACGCTGTTGATAACCTTTATCTTATTGTAACACATCTTTTACTTATTGACAACTTTTGTTGTCATTTTATATTCCTATTTATTTATACTCACTGGGCTGGATTAATGATGTATAGATTGAAATTGTTTTAAGCAAACTCAGTCTTAGAGTATTTCCACTAAAAACAAGCTATAAATAAGTATGACTTTCTCTTACATGCTTACTTACACCTTTTCTACAATCAATCCCCTATACCGTATCACGAATAAGCTCTCTTTTTTTCCTAATAGCGCTCTATCTTAGAGCCAAGTATCTCACACCACCTGACACCAGCATAAATTTCAAGAAAAGACTTCGACATCCTAGATAGCTTTCCGCTTCCTGTTTAGTACTCGTCCAACATCCACTTCTTTGGTTGTCAGTACCTCCTTGCTGAACTTCATCTCTACTTTCGATTAAAAAGAGCTTGGACAAAACAGTCCAGCTCTATTTTTCAGAACTCGCTTTAACATCTCAGTGCAGTGGTTATGCTTTCAACGTCTATCCTGCCGTTGCAGGTTGGAAATGAATGGCTGTTCCCTTTTATTTCCAAAGAACAGGTTATAGCCGTTTCGTTTATTTTTAGTACTAGGCAAGGAGCTGCAGGCTGTACTAGAGTACGGTAAAGCTAGTGAACGAAGTAATAAAAGATAAACGAAAGGACTATAAAAACTTTTCGCTCGTATTTGCTTACCTTTTACGCTCCCCAATCTAGCCTCATCAACTGTACTGGGGTGGGACTAAAACGGCATAAAATGTAAGAAATAGAGTCTTTTTCTACCTATCGCTCCCTATCCCTAACCATTCACCACTCCCAATTATATAGTCTTTTCGTTTACTTTTAGTACTAGGCAAGGAGCTGCAGGCTGTACTAGAGTACGGTAAAGCTAGTGAACGAAGTAATAAAAGATAAACGAAAGGACTATAAAAGCTAGTCAGAGCTTGACGTTTATAGGGCATAAGAAACACAACTATTTTAAAGACAAGCGACTATCAAAAAAAGAACCGAGATAAACTCGATTCTCTTGTCTAATTATAACTGATTACCGACCGCTGCTAAGAGTTTTCCGATTGCAGATGCATCGCTTCCTCCTGCCATGGCCATGTCTGGTTTCCCACCACCACGACCTGCAACGATTGGGGCTAACGCTTTAATCAGATTACCAGCATGGACGTCCTTGGTCTTACTTGCGACGAGGACATTGACTTTTGCTCCAATCGCTGCAACCAAGACTAAAACATCTGAATAGTCTTTTTGTTTCCAGTTATCTGCAAAGGTCCGCAGGGCTCCTGCATCTGATACTTCAATCTGACTTGCAATATAGCGTACACCATTTGCTTCAGTGACATCTTTGAAAACATCACTAGCCGCAGCAGCTGCCGCTTTTTCTTTCAAGCTTGCATTTTCTTTTTGTAGCTCACGCAACTGTTCTTGGAGGCTCGCAACCTTGTTTGCTACTTCTTTGATTTGCGGTGCTTTAATGGTTGAAGCAACTGCTTTGAGCAACTCCTCTTCTTCACGATAGGCAAGAAAGGCTTCACGGCTAGTAACAGCTAGAATACGGCGTGTGCCAGAACCAATCCCTTCTTCTTTCACAATCTTGAAGAGACCTATTTCAGCTGTATTGCCTACGTGCGTACCACCACATAGCTCAATCGAATAATCTCCAATGGTGACAACACGAACTTCTTTTCCATATTTTTCACCAAAGAGAGCCATTGCTCCCATCTCTTTAGCTGTCTCAATATCTGTTTCAACCGTCACAACTGGAAGAGCTGCCCAAATTTGTGCATTGACTTCTTCTTCAATACGGCGCAGTTCTTCAGCTGTTACAGCTTCAAAATGGGTAAAGTCAAAGCGCAAGAATTCTTCTTCATTGAGGGACCCTGCCTGAGTGGCATGCTCACCAATTACATTGTGAAGAGCTGCATGAAGCAAGTGAGTCGCAGTATGGTTTTTCATTACACGATGACGACGTAAGGTATCAATGACAAGGGTATAAGTTCTACCTACCTGCAATTCACCAAGCACTTCAGCAGTATGAAGAGCTTGACCATTTGGTGCTTTTTGCACGTCCTTGATACGGGCTACAAGACAACCAGCTTCATCAATAATAGTTCCATGATCTGCAACCTGTCCACCCATTTCCGCATAAAAAGGCGTCTGCTCAAAAACTAGAAGAGCCTCTCCATTTGATAGACTATCCACGCGCTCATTATCCGCAATCATGACAGCCAATCCTGCTATCAATTCATCGACACCGTATACAAAGGTTGAGGCTTCTGTAATACCTGCAAGGGTTTCATTCTGCATCCCCATTGATCCCCCCTTAACCACAGAGGCACGTGCACGCTCTTGTTGCTCTTTCATGGCTATCTTAAACCCGTCATGATCAATAGCAAAGCCTTGGTCTTCTGCCAATTCTTCGGTCAATTCAACTGGGAATCCGTAAGTATCATACAATTTGAAAATATCTTTTCCCTCGAGAATTGATTTACCCGCTTCTTTTAATTGAGCCAACAATTCATCCAAGTGGATAGATCCCGCATCAATGGTACGGGCAAAGGTTTCTTCCTCACGCTTGACAATCTTCTCGATAAATTCATGCTTTTCAAGCACTTCTGGATAGTAGCTTTCCATGATATGACCTACTGGCACAACCAACGTATACAGGAATGAGTCATTGATACCCAAACGACGCCCATGCATGACCGCACGGCGGAGCAAGCGACGAAGGACATAACCACGTCCCTCATTTCCAGGAAGAGCTCCATCACCAATCGCAAAAGAAAGGGCCCGAATGTGATCTGCAATCACCTTAAAGCTCATATTGTCCCCGTCTGGATTGTAGGTTTTTCCAGACAGCTTTTCCACTTCGCGAATAATCGGCATGAAGAGGTCCGTTTCAAAATTGGTTTTTGCTCCTTGGAAAATCGCTGCCAAGCGTTCTAAACCAGCTCCCGTATCAATATTTTTATTTGGTAATTCCTTGTATTCAGAACGCGGCACTTCCGGATCTGCATTGAACTGAGAAAGAACGATATTCCAAATCTCAATGTAACGGTCATTTTCAATATCTTCTTCCAAAAGACGAATACCGATGTTTTCTGGATCAAAGGCTTCTCCGCGGTCAAAAAAGATTTCAGTATCTGGTCCAGAAGGTCCTGCACCAATTTCCCAGAAATTGTCCTCAAGCGGAATTAAATGACTTGGATCTACCCCAAGAGCAAGCCAGCGATTGTAAGAGGCTGTATCATCTGGATAGTAGGTCATATAGAGCTTCTCTTTTGAAAATCCAAACCATTCTGGGCTGGTCAAAAGTTCAAATCCCCACTCGATTGCCTCATCACGGAAGTAATCTCCAATGGAGAAGTTTCCAAGCATCTCAAACATGGTATGGTGACGGGCTGTTTTTCCAACATTTTCAATATCGTTGGTCCGAATGGATTTTTGGGCATTGGTAATTCGTGGATTTTCAGGGATGACAGAACCGTCAAAATATTTTTTCAAGGTCGCAACCCCAGAGTTAATCCATAAAAGTGTTGGATCGTTAACGGGAACAAGATTAGCAGATGGCTCTACTGAATGTCCTTTTGAATTCCAGAAGTCCAACCACATTTGACGAATTTGAGCACTAGATAATTGTTTCATTTTTTCCTATTTCCTTTCCAGCTAGCTTGCAGCTATTGCTGCAAGCCGCATCTCCTTTACATAATCAATTGCAATCACAAGAGCAATCGTGCTATCTGCGTAAGCCTCTTCATAAACTGTTACTTGATAAGTCGAAGTCATCCGAAACCATTCCTGACAAATGTCGGCCACTACCATACCGTTGTGAAGCAGTTCAAACTTCATCTCCCAGAAATCCCCAACCACTTCGAAACCTAGGTTCTCAATTTCGTAGCAAGGTTTCAACCAGGAAAACTTCTGCTGAATGATAAAGGGGGCTTGTCCTACAACATTTACTTCAAAACGAGAAAAAAACCAAGAAAATTTTTGCTGAATGGTGCTAACAACTTGACCCTCAGCATTACGGATTTCAAAGTTCTTGAACCACTTCCAAAGACTCCCCTCTACCTGATAAGAAAGCTGGTCACGCTCATCTTTGATATCAAATTTTCCACCCCAGGACCAAAAACGTTGTTGAATCTGAAATTGTTTCATCATAGACCTCCAAAAAGAAAAGACAAGAACACCAACGAAGGGCGAAAAACCGCGGTACCACCTTCATTCAATGAACTTGTCATTCTCATTTCTTATACAGTTGTTAGCGATTAAGCAGCAAGATATTCTTCCTTATATGGCTCGCACCGACCGCCAATTCTCTGGTATAGTCATTTCGTTTATCTTTTATGACTTCGTTCACTCGCTTTGCCGTACTCCAGTACAGCCTGCAGCTCGTTGCCTAGTACTAAAACAAACTAAAAGACTATATAAGGAAGCTGAATACCCATTCCTAATCTTAATTGTCTGAACTTGCTTCACTCGTTTCAGAATTGCTTGAAGCTTCCGTTGAAGAAGTTGAGCTTGAAGAATCTTCAGTTGTGATGTACTGTGATAGGATACCTTGAAAGGCTTGGTCTTTCACTTTGACATTGGCTTTCTTAAAGGTTTCTGAAATCACATTTTTCACAAAGTTTGCATCATTTTGTTTTGCCTTGATAAAGCTATCTTTTAGAACATCTTTATACTCTTTCCAATCAGCAGCTTTTTCTGATTTGGTGTTCAATTTTACTACATAGTAGCTAGCTTGATAGTTCGATAGATTGATGCTTTTCACAACAGCAGCGCCTACTTGATCATTATTCAAGGCAAAGATAGCTTTCTTCACCTCATCTGGCACAGTTGTCGATGTAGAGTCAAATTTGACAGTTCCGCCATTTTCTTTCGTTGTAGCATCTAGTGAATGATCTTTTGCTAATTGAGCAAAATCTGCACCCTCAGCTTGCGCTTGTGCTAATATTTCATTTGCTTTTGCTTCATCACTCAACTGGATGATTTGAGCGGTCACTTCTGGCGTGTAAGCTTCATAGGCTTCTTTATACTTTTCATCTGTCAACTCCTTTTCGGCTGCTTCTTTTACCGCAACCTCAACTAGCTTGTTAGCACGGATTTGTTGCTTATAGGTCTCTTGTGTAAATCCTGCCGAAGTCAGAGCTGCTGTAAAGGATTCCCCATTTTGTTTTGCTATATCGTCATAAACTTCATCTACCTCTTTTGAAGAAACTTTTTTCCCATACTCTTTTTCAAAGACATCTTCAATTACCATCGATAAAAGCTCTTGTTGTGCCTGCTGCTTGGTCTTCACGCGTTCATAAAATTCTGATACATTGATAGTATTACCTTTCATAGTCACGATATCTTTATTGGCTCCATTTGAACAAGCTGCAAGCGTTACTGCTGCAATCAAAGTCACAGCACCTGCAAGAATTTTTTTAGTCTTCATGATGAATTATTTCTCCTTTTTTATTAACCCTACCATTATACCATAAATGCTTAAAAATGACTTAAATTTCTGCCGTACTTAGGTTGACGTTTTCTACATTTTTTCTAAGCATGAGCAGACCGTCACTCATGGGCACCAAGCTCGCTGTCAAATCCGGATGATCCAAGGTTGCATCAAACAAGCGCTGCAAGCCTCGATAGATGGTGCGCTGACCACGGCGGACTTCCTTAATATCTCGCGCAACATCTCCACCCTGGAAAACATCATCGAGGACAATCAGTCCTCCGACTTTCACTTTCTTTAAGACCTCTGGTAAAAAGACGATATACTTAGACTTAGCAGAATCCATAAAAACAAAATCATAGCAATCATCTGCCAAGGTCGGCAAAATATCCATGGCTTCCCCCTCGAGCAGTTTAATCTGATGTCGTTTGTCATACTTGTCGAAATTTTCCCTAGCAAAACCAATCATCTCTTCATTCCGATCAATCGTTGTAATCTTGGAAGCCGGGCTATTTTTCGCCATTAAGAGAGCGGAATAGCCTATGGCAGTTCCGATTTCTAAGATAGAAGCAGGTTGTAAGACCTGCATCAACAGACGGAAATAAGCCGTTGTTTCATGGGGAATAATGGGAATATTCTCCTTGCGGGCAAAGTCTTCTAATTCTTTTAAAAAGCCTATATTTTGCGCCTGACGTGTGCGCAGCATCTCCACAATCTCTTCCTTGATAACCGGGCGGCGCATATTGTGATTTGCGTTTTTACTATATGATTCTACCATTTTTTCAGTATATCACAAGGCTCTTGGTCGGTCAACTAATCCTTTTTATCGTCCACAACAAACGCATGAACCAGCTAGTTCTGATGAATGAACATACAGATTAAAATAAATACTTTCCATGTTTTCCTATAGTAAAATCTACAAAAATTCACACCTATTCTTGAAATAGAGAAAACCTTATTTTCTTGCTAAAAATCTTTCATTAATATTTTTAAATTAAAATAAAAATATGTTATTATATTATTGAAAAATGATACATTCTTCAATAATGTAATTCAAAGAGAAGTACTAAAGCATTAGCTTTACTCGCTGTAAGCGCTTTATGTGTCGGTTTTACCACTACAGCTAGTGTTGTTAATGCAGCAGTGGCACATCCAGCTCCAGATCCAATTATTGATGAATGGCATTATGGGGTAGATGGTAACTATGGTTACTCCAATTACTATGTCAAATCTCCAAATAATATTGGTTCAAAATCTTCAGTGACTAATTTTTGGGGAAAAATTAAGGCAACTGCTTCTCGAGATTATGGCTGGGCAATGTCAAGTGCAACAAAAGATTGGAATGATGTCCGATTAAATGCATATTGGGATTACTTTAGATTTTAACAAAAATGAAAGCCTAAATACCCTATCATATTGTAGGGTGTTTCGGACTGATAGGTAGGTGTTTATGAAATTAAAATTAGGTGTCATTGGGTTTTTCTTTTGTTTGATGGCTGCAATTGGTGTTGTCAGTATTAGTGATACTCAAAAACCTGTACCTTTACCCATTGATGGTGCCTTTTCCATTCAAGGGAAAAGCAACCTTTCTAGTAACGAAATATACAAAACAATTCGTGACCTAGCAAAAAGGAAAAACGTTACTATCTATAAGCCAATCGTTCAGAGTTCAGGTCAGGTAATCTATATCAATTTCGATGATACTGACTATGAACAATTAAAGTCTGTACCAATAACAGGGATGTATTATACCCTAGGAAAAATGGATTCAACTAGTTTACAACCACTGACGACTGCTGGACTGCAAACAATGTATATGGCTTACCCCTGGTATATAGGAGGGGTTTTACAATTTACTGGGGATTTAAGGTTGTTGCTAATGGTATCCATCTACTTAACCTTATTAGTTGTTTTATTTGTTGTTAGAACGAGGCAGATGAAAGAAGGTGTCATCAGACGTTCTTTAGGATTACCTGTATACAACCTAAGAAGAGATTATTTCATTTCTTTGACGTTTGAACTAGTCTTAGTTGCCTTATTGATGATTGCTTACAGTTCTTTTTGGGGTAGCGGATTCTTCACTTACAGTTCCAAGTTATTTTTCGCCATGCTGTTAACGAATTTTGTCCTCTTTCAAATCGTTGACATCATTACCTTTGCCCTCTTTTGGCTGACGATTAAGGTTGAAAAACCAATTGAAATTATCAAAAATAAGGCAAAAAATAAACTACTCTTTACCATATGGCTGGTCATTATTTCTGGTATCATCATTATCTCAGGTATTTTTTTACAAGAAACCAAGATTAGTCAAGCAAGAATAAGCATTCAGATAGAACATTTAGAACCATGGAACTACGTGAAAAAATGGCAAAGGCTAGAATTGCTAGGGATTGAAAATCAATCTGTGCAGAGTGGAGAAGTAAATAATGTAGACGCTCAATATCTCCAGATAGCCTCCGCCTTGAAAACCTTGGATTTTTTGTATATCCAACCATCTTCGGCATATATTCCAGATTTTATGAAAGATTCTGAGTTTGCAGAAGATTTTTCTAAACAATTGAACAGTGATGGTATAACGAGTCCAGAGGTCAATAAAGAATTGCTCTATCTCAACCAAACAGGTGCTAGTGTACAAAATAAGGTGAATGGAACCAACTATCAAATGTTAAATCACAAGATAGCAACCATCTATATTCCTGATAAATTCAAAGACAGTAGGGAATCAATTGAGAATACCGTTGCGGCAGAACAATTTACTGGAACAAGCTATACCAAAAAAGATCTTACAGTGCAAATCATTCCTAATGGGAAAAGAATTTTTTATTTCAATGAGCATGGGGACAATTATCATGAAAATAAAGACATTTCATATTTAGCAAGTGCAGCAACTACCAAAGATAATATAGTAGTTGTGTTAGACACTGATAAAATGATCGAAAACAATGATTTTTCTTTAGCAAGTAACATCGTAAATAACTCCCTTTTTAGTCCTGAAGCAATAGAAAAAATGAACGATATGAGTGTTCATTTGAACTTTTCAATGGATCCAGTAAACGTTTACCAAATTGTGCAACTGAATCTTCAATCCTTAGAGCACCAAGTCTTCCTTTCAAAGATATTACAGAAGATTATTTACTCTATTGTCTTTCTACTCATTTATCAATATACCCAACTATTTATAGCTTCAAAGCAGAATGACTTCGTGAAAAAAATACTATTAGGTCTTTCAAAGACAGGTATAGCAATTTCTAGCCTCAAATATTTTGTGATGACGATTATAATGACCATCCTATTTACATTTATGATGACCAGACAAATAGAGTTATTAACTATTGGTGCTACTTCTTTAATGGTTTTAATTTTTTCAACCATCATGAGTTTTAGAAAATTATCTGATAAGTACACTCAAATTTTAAAAGGAGATGAACAATGACAATTGACCTTTTGAATGTTACAAAAACATTCGGCTCAAAAAAGATCTTTACCGATTTACATGTAAACTTTGAAGCTGGGAAAAGCTATGCATTGATTGGAGGTTCTGGTTCAGGTAAAAGCACACTGCTGAATATCATCGGAAGACTCGAAAAAATTGACAGTGGGAAGGTTTTAGTGGATGAGCAAGATATTTGGAAAATAAAAGAACGAACCTTCTTTAAAAATACTATTGGGTACGTATTCCAAAATTATTCTTTAATCGAAAACAAAACAGTATATGATAATTTGAAACTCATCACTAAAGACAAAAAAACAATCGTTGAGGTACTTGAAAAAGTAGGGCTTTCTAGTGACTACTTACATCAAAAAATCTATGAATTATCTGGAGGTCAGGCCCAGCGTGTCGCCATTGCTAGAATGTTATTGAAACCACGTAAAATTATTTTAGCCGATGAACCTACTGGAGCTTTGGATGGGGAAATCGGACAAGAAATCATTCATTTATTATTGAATGAAACAGCAGAAGATAAATATGTGATTATCGCAACCCATGACCCAGCTGTCTATAATCAGGTTGATTGTATCATTAATATGAAAGATATAGGGAGTAAGATATGAAAAAGAAAATATCTATTATTTTGATAGTAGTCGCTGGACTACTCGCCATTTTCTTAGTTGGACGACAAGTCATCAAACAAGAAAATCCGACTAAACCTACAGTAGATTTAACCGTCTATACGATTTCTTCTAGTGATACCAAAAAATGGAAGAAAGTACGACAAGTAGAAACAGCAGACGCTATTTACCTCATAACGATAAAAGAAGCCACCTCCACAGAAGAAGTCTTTTCCAACATCATTGAAGATGGAGCCTCTATGGGTTTCGGAGTTAGTAAAGAAGAAGTTAAACAATTTAACAACCTTTTAGGAGAGAACACCCTAGAAGATTCTAAGCATAATCAATTAATTGAACTAGAATTTTTCACGTTTTCTACTGATGACGAGGGGTTTGTGGTCGCAAATTTTGACTACGGAAAAGAAGATTTTAATTCTCAGAAAAAAGGGAAGAAAAAACTTTATAAACATCTATATGAAGCTTTTAAGGAATCCGGAAGCTAAAGTATCTATCACGTTTTCTAGTGGGCGATTATCTATTTTCAGGAAATTGTACCCCAAAGACCACCTTCTCTTTGTCGTGCTCTAAAGCTCTGATATGCAGGAGCTAAACTGACTATTGGGTCTAACTTTAGAAGTTGAAACATTCGGCCAAGACTTCACACACAAGACCAAAATAAACAAAAAGAACAGCGGAATTCCTTGGTAACAAGGGGTTAGCTGTTCTTTGTTTATGTTCATACTTCCAGAAAAGCGAAAATAGCCAAGAAACTGAAGGTGAAGGTAGAGCTTCCGTCTATCGAGGATTTTGACCAAAGTATGGTTTTGATTTTCGAAAAGTATAGTCATTTCGTTTATCTTTTATTACTTCGTTCACTCGCTTTGCCGTACTCCAGTACAGCCTGCAGCTCGTTGCCTAGTACTAAAAGGCTATATAAAAGCAAACTAAACGACTATTAAAGGATAGTGTTTAAAAGCTAACTAACGATAATTAAGTCAGTTTTTTGATGAAATACTGACTGTATTTCGAAAAAACGAAGGCTGACTGGCCGAAAAGCAGGCTTCAATAAATCCCGAGCTTCTTACAAATGAACCCCTTTTTCTACCAAACTTTCTAGCTCTGTCAATCGGGCTTCAAAGACCTTGAAAGCGTCGTTTAAGTAGTCTTCCTTGGTCATATCTACACCTGCTTTTTTGATTACATTAAGCGGATAGTCTGAACTACCTGCTTTCAGATAAGCAAGGTAATGTTCCTTATCTTCTGGACTTCCATGAACAATCCTATGAGAAAGGGCAGACGCTGCAGCAAAACCTGTCGCATATTGATAGACATAAAAATTATAATAGAAGTGCGGAATCCGCGCCCATTCAAATTGAATATGTGGATTTTCTTCAGCAGATAAGCCATAGTATTTCTCATTGATTTCTGCATACAAATGATTTAAGAAATCAGCTGTCAATACTTCTCCGTCTTGGTCTGACTGATAGATTGCCTGCTCAAACTCAGCAAACTGGGTCTGACGGAATACTGTACCACGGAAACCATCCAAGTAATGGTTCAAAATAGCAAAGCGAGTCTTGTCATCTTCCACTTCTGACAATAATTTTTCCGTCAACAGATTTTCATTGGTCGTAGAAGCAATCTCTGCCAAAAAAATAGAATAATGTCCATAGACATAGGGCTGATTTTTACGGGTAAACATGGAGTGAAGCGAATGGCCTGTTTCATGGATAAGAGTGTAGAGATTATCCAGTGTATCCTGCCAGTTCAACAGCATGAAAGCATTGGTGTCATAGGCACCACCTGAATAAGCTCCAGAACGTTTTCCGTCATTTTCATGTACATCAATCCAACGGTTTTCAAACGCTTCTTTCACCTGTATGCTGTACTCATCGCCAAAAATAGTCAAGGTATCTGCTGCCTTTTCCAATGCATCTCCATAGGTGAGCTTGTAGTCCACATCAGAAAGAGGTGTGTACATATCATACATCTTCAAATCATCAATACCGAGCAATTTCTTCCGTAGATTGATATAGCGATGTAAAAGTGGCAAGTGCTTGTTAACGGCTTCTATCAACGTATCGTAGACAGACTCTGGAATAAAATTTTCAGCCAAAGCTGCATGGCGGGCACTACCATACTTCCGCAAACGAGCTTTTAGGTTATTAACTTTGACATTTGATTGCAAGGTCTTAGCATAGGTATGCTGGAACTGATGATACGTATCATACAAGGCTTCATAAGCTTCCTTGCGTAACTCACGGTTGCTTGATTCCATAAATGAAATGTAGCTACCGTGTGAAAGTGGCACAAGATTCCCCTCTTCATCGGTGATTTCTGGAAAACGAATACTTGCATTATCAAGAACAGCAAAAGTCTCTGACGGTGCATCAAAGATTTCGCTAGTGGCTGCCAGCACCTCTTCAACTTCTTGTGATAAGACATGCTCTTTTTCCGCCAATAATTTCTCAAACTGGTGGCTGTACTGCTTCAAGGCTGGCTCTTCTTCCATAAAAGCTGCCAACTGCTCCTCTGTTACGACTAAAAATTCTGACTTGTAGAAAGCAAAGGCTTGTGAAAGGGCTGAATACAAGCCCAAAGCTTTAGCTTGAAATTCTTGGTACTTGCCTTCACGAGTATCTTGGTCGTTTTTCATGGAAGCATAAACATATACTGTTTCCATGCGACGCATGAGAGTGAGTTGCCTTTCGCTAATTTCTAATAAATTCTTAGCAGAATCGAGCAAGTGACCCGCCAAACCAGCAGTCGCCTCCACATCTGCTTGAAGGGCTGCAAGTTCTGCTTCCCAGGCTTCATCTGTTGGAAAAATCGTGGTCAAATCCCACTGGTATTTTTCATCAATTTCATTTCGTTGTTTTATCATCTTGGGTTACCTCCATGCCTCTTATTTTACCATAAATCAAGGGTCACTTCTAATTTGGGGTAGAATTTTTCTTGAGAATTGTCTGATAGAAAACAGGTGAATAAAGATACTGCTCGTCTTTGTGGTTTAATTGCTGGTAATAGGTTTGAAAGTTAGCATAATAGTCCGTTAAATCCTCTTGGATTTGGACAAAACCACATCTAGACTGGGGCGGACGAATTTGAGGATAAAAATCATCCAGGTGTTGCATGAGGAGATTTCCTCCTTTCTGATACAGCTGAGCTTGAGCTGCCATCCACTTCGGGGAGTGATGATAGAGTTGGCGCGCAATATAGTCAAGTAACTGTACATCTTGCCTCCCCTTTAAAACAGCTACTTTTTTCTTTTGATAAGGAAAACGCAAAATCGTAAGAAGATTTCCAACTCCGAGGGGAAATTCTTCCGTCAGACATTGCAAACGACCATGTAAATCCTCATGAATCAAGTAGCGCAGGTGTAATCTCTGGCATTTTAAATCCAACTCCCAGACGAAAAAGCCCATATATTGGCTAAAAGAGAGGAACTGCTTTTGTAATTTGGTGAGACGATTTTTCAACCACAACTGCTCACCTAAAAGCCATAGCACACGGTAGCCCGCCTGCTGATAGGCATGGGTCCGTTCTTGCAAACGCTTGAAAGATAAACTCGAACATTGAATTTCCAGCGCAAGCCGCTCCTCCACCAATAGATCTGCAATCTGCTCAATCTCGGGCAACCATTTTTCCAGCTCCACCTTGTTATGTTTACGAGCCCATTGATACACACTTGTTTTCAATGCAAGATGTTGAGCAGATTCATTTTCTGAGAAATAACGACAATGTTTTAAAGAAATATGCGCAAAATGTGGTCGTATCACCTGTCCTTTGCGCAGACGAACAGGTCCGCCACACCCTGGACAAAAAAATTTTTTTCCTCCTACTGCCTGCTGTTTCACTAAACAAATCGACTGTCCTTGCTCGTTTTTCGCAACTAACATAAGCCCTCCTACCCTATTTATTCGCAAAAAAAACAAGCTACTTACTAGTATAGTCTTTTAGTTTGCTTTTAGTACTAGGCAACGAGCTGCAGGCTGTACTGGAGTACGGCAAAGCGAGGTAACGAAGTAATAAAAGATAAACGAAATGACTGTATCGCTTGTTTTTTCTATTATTTTAGATAGGGCATCATCTCGGCGAGTCGCCCGTAGTGCGTATCATCGAGTAATGCAAATCTCTAAGCCGCTTCCTTTAGAACAAAGACAGGATGTCCTTTGTGATAACAAAGCATGTAATGCTTACAAGATTAGCACACCAACTAGCGTATCATCCCAAAACTCTACCTCAGACCCTGCTACAAAACCTTTGTGAGGAACATCCCTATCAGGAGGTAAAGATGACAGTGTTATGCTTGGGGAAGATTAGGCAGAATCCCCCTATTGTTGGCACTTCATCAAAGGAACCCCTCCCCATAATCTCATATCCATGTGCTAGTGAAAAGCCCCGTAATCTGTTTCATCTGGTATTCCAGCTCGTGGGTTCGCCATAACCGCAAGGCTTATCCGCTAGAACAGTACAGCTGTAAGATCTTTCCCTTTATCCAATCAGACTACCATTCGGAACGGCAGAATCAACTGTCAAGAGGGTCAGGCCATCACCATGTTCTGCTGATAAGATCATCCCCTGACTGATATGCCCCATCATCTTACGCGGTTTAAGATTGGCTACGATTTGGAGTTTCTTTCCAATCAATTCTTGCTCATTTGGATAGTATTGGGCAATCCCAGATAAGATTTGGCGATCTTCACTATCACCTGCATCCAAGCGGAATTGGAGTAATTTCTCACTGCCTTCTACTTTCTTGACTTCCTTGACTTCCGCGACACGGATCTCCACTTTTTCAAAGTCATCAAACTTGATTTCTTTGCGGTTGAACGTCAAGTCAACCTCTTCTGGTTTCCATTCTTTTTTAACAGCTGACTGACCTGCCGCCATTTGTTCTTTGATGTAGGCAATTTCTTCTTCCATATCAAGGCGCGGGAAGATCGGCTGCCCCTTTGCAACCACGGTCAAATCTGCTGGTACATCAGCAAAGGCTAAAGCTTCCAAACTGCTTACCTTGTCCATGCCTAATTGCTCGAGAATAGCAGCGCTCGTTGTCATCATAAAGGGTTCAATTAAGTGTGCTACTACGCGCAGGCTCGCCACCAAGTGGCTCATAACTGAAGCCAGTTTTGGTCGTTTTTCTTCCTCTTTTGCCAACATCCATGGAGCTGTTTCATCGATGTATTTGTTGGTGCGGGCAATCAAGGTCCAGACAGCTTCTAAAACACGCGGATAATCCACCGCTTCCATCTGCTTATGGTACTCGACAATCGAAGCTGCCGCCACACTTGCTAAATCTCCGTCAAAAGCTGTAACATTTGCTACATAGGCAGGAACGTGACCGTCAAAGTATTTGTTAACCATAGCCACTGTACGGTTGAGGAGATTTCCTAAATCATTGGCTAGTTCGTAGTTGATGCGCCCCACATAATCTTCTGGTGTGAAAGTCCCGTCCGATCCGACTGGTAGACTTCTCAGGAGATAGTACCGTAAGGAATCAAGCCCATAGCGATCTACCAACATATCTGGATAGACAACATTTCCCTTAGATTTAGACATTTTTCCGTCTTTCATGACAAACCAACCGTGGGCAATCAAGCGTTCTGGCAGCGGTAAGTCAAGCATCATGAGGAGAATAGGCCAGTAAATTGCGTGGAAACGCATAATATCTTTTCCAACCAAATGAAAAACCGTTCCGTTCCAGAATGCATCAAACTTCGCGTGTTCTTCTTGTCCATAGCCAAGAGCTGTCACATAGTTCAAAAGAGCATCAATCCAAACATAGACAACATGCTTGGGATTTGATGGGACTTTGACTCCCCATTCGAAAGTCGTACGAGATACTGCTAAATCTTCTAATTTGCCGCCATCTTGTCCAAGAAAATTTTGAATAATTTCATTTTTTCTTCCCTTAGGTTGTAGAAATTGTGGGTTAGTATCTAAAAATTCTACTAATCTTTTGGCATATTTGCTAAGACGTAGGAAATACGCTTCTTCTGACACCCATTCCACTTCGTGACCACTAGGAGCGATTCCTCCAATGACCTTGCCCGTTTCATCTCGAAAAACTTCTTCTAATTGACTTTCCGTGAAGAACTCCTCATCTGAAACCGAGTACCAACCCGAGTATTCCCCAAGATAGATATCATCTTGAGCTAGCAAGCGTTCAAAGACTTCTGCCACCACTTTCTCGTGGTAATCATCAGTCGTACGGATAAATTTGTCGTAGGAAATATCCAAACGTTCCCACAGTTGTTTGACCTCCTCAGCCATGCCGTCCACATAGGTCTGCGGTGCAATACCTGCTTCTTCTGCCTTGGTTTGAATCTTTTGACCATGCTCATCAAGACCTGTCAAAGAGAAAACGTCGTACCCCATAAGGCGCTTGTAACGCGCCAAAACATCGCAGGCAACGGTCGTATAAGCAGTTCCTATATGGAGTTTTCCAGATGGATAGTAAATCGGTGTGGTAATGTAAAAGTTCTTTTTCGTCATACCTTTTCCTTTCAGGGCAAATGAAACCCAGTTTTATCCTTTTATTATACCATAAAAAGAGCCTGATAAACACAAATTCTACGATTTCGCACACCGGATACATGGAAAAAATGAAGCCATGTAAAAAGCCCAGCTCCCTATCTCAGAGTTGGCTTAGTCTTTTAGTTTATCAACATCTCAACGCAGTAGTTGATTGCTGCAACGGCTATCATGCCGTTGAAAGGTGGAAATGATCTTGCTTTTTTGTTTCAAGGAACAGGCTCAAAAACTGCCACTGGAGCTTTCCACTCCTATTTATTCATTTTTTAAACTCCAACTCTGACCTCTACGACTGATGCGAACGAATTCGCTTCATTTCCAACCTCCAACAGTCACTACTCTGACTGTTGGAGCTGTGCGGAGGAGTGAAACGGTCTATTTCTAGACCGTTTCAGCCCGAAGCTAGAATTAGGAAATAAGGAAAACCCAACTCTTTTTTTTTTGACCTATCGCGTTCTTTCCCGCTCCCATTTGTTAAAAACATTTCCGAGTTTCTTACATATCACCATTATCTAGTCCCTATACTACAACATTTACTTAAACAGAAATGCTTTTTGATGAAACTATCTTATTCTAAAAACAAGGCTTTCTTCCTGCGTTTGATGTGTACGAGGTCACCTATCTGCTCTTTTATAGTCATCTCGTTTATCGTTTATTACTTCGTTCACTCGCTTTGCCCTACTCTAGTGCAGCCTGCAGCTCGTTGCCTATACTCGCTAATAGGTCACCACAACAAGCTCTCCCTTGTCGTATTCAGCAATGAAGATATCTGTCACTTCATGATATCCAATCTCTGCTAGTTTTTCAAGAAGCCAACTTTCTGAGCGATCAATGGATTCCAAAACATCCGTCTGAATAGTTCCGTCTGCTACAACAGGATACTTGGGATTTTCCTCTCCTGCCTGCACCACGATCAGTTGACCATTTTGTTCCAATACTGCACGTTTGACCAACTTCAACTGATAAATCCCTTGTCCTCGCAATTTCAAAGCCACATCTGACGCTGTCAAACCAACCGAACGACAAGCCTCTACATCTACTTTTCCGTTTTTAATCAATATCGTAAATTGGCCGTCAACTATACGTTTAAGGAAATGATGATGGGTTTTCAACCATTTTAAACTTAGAACCAACATCGTCCAAATCAAGAGGATAATACTGTATTGCAAAATTGAAATAGACGGGCTGTAAATCACACCTCCGATAATGCCCCCAAGAACATAATTCTGCACTTGATCACTAGCAGAATTAGGGGAAAGATTGCCCTTGCCAGAAACATTAATAACAAAGATAAGGGAAATCAAGCCCATTCCTAGTTTAATCGCAATATCCAGATAAGATAAGGTCATTTCTCCACCTCCACTAATTCAACAGCTGCTTCATGTAAATCCATTTTTTCTAAGAGATGGGTATCTGGTTCACTACCGCTGATGACACGGTAAAACTGGTCCCCAACTTTCACAATTACTCTGTCTGTTGCAACGGATGCATTGATATAAACCTTTGTCTTATCCACATGTAAGTCACTGGATACCATTTCAATTAAATGTAACGAGGTTTGGTATTGACTGTCTGAAGCTTGATTACTCTGAAGCTGGCTCACTCCAATTAGAACTGTAACAAGTAAACCATTGAGTAAAATCATAAATAGCTCGCGGTATTTGCTATCCCTTTTCTCATGGTAATATTGAAAAGCCACAAAGGCAACGGCCACTAAAATAAGCAAAATGATGCCTGCTAATACCCAGTTAGCACTACTAAGCTGGCTCAGGACATACTCATAAGAATAAAATTTCATCAAAGCCTCCATTTATTTTTACTTATTATAGGGAAATTTTTTGTTATTTTCAACTCTTTTTCCTCAACCTCTGAGCTAGAAAGACGCTTAGGCAGTCCTCTTCTGATATAATAGAAAAAGAACAAAAAGAAAAGGATACCTTTATGAAACTCATCTCATGGAATATTGATTCCCTCAATGCAGCCTTAACCAGCGATTCCGCCCGTGCCCAACTGTCACAGGCTGTTTTACAAACCTTGGTAGCAGAGGATGCCGATATTATTGCCATTCAAGAAACCAAATTATCTGCTACAGGGCCTACCAAGAAACATTTGGATATTCTAGGAGAGCTCTTTCCAAACCATGAAACGACTTGGCGTTCTTCTGTTGAACCAGCTCGTAAGGGCTATGCAGGAACCATGTTCCTCTATAAAAAGGACTTGACTCCAACCGTTACCTTCCCAGAAATCGGGGCACCAACAACCATGGACTTAGAAGGAAGAATCATCACCTTGGAATTTGACAATTTCTTTGTGACCCAAGTGTATACACCAAACGCTGGTGACGGATTGAAACGCTTGAGCGATCGCCAAGTGTGGGATCAACGATATGCGGAATATCTAGCAACTCTGGACCAGCAAAAACCTGTTCTTGCAACAGGTGACTACAACGTTGCCCACCATGAAATTGACCTTGCAAATCCTGCAAGCAACCGTCAGTCACCTGGATTTACCGATGAAGAACGGGCAGGATTTACCAACCTGCTAGAAAAAGGCTTCACAGATACATTCCGCTACTTGCACGGTGATCTTCCCCACCAATATACTTGGTGGGCACAACGTAGTAAGACTAGCAAAATCAACAATACTGGTTGGAGAATTGACTACTGGCTCACAAGCAACCGCGTGGCGGACAAGGTGACTAAGTCAGAGATGATTCATTCAGGAGCCCGCCAAGATCACACACCAATCGTCATGGAAATTGACCTATAAGGAGAAAAAATGATTACAAAATCAACTACTATGCTCTATGTAGCAGATACCACAGCTACGATGAAATTTTGGACAGAAAAAGTCGGCTTTGTCCTCTTGGCAACAGCCGACTACGGCGAGGCTATTTCCTATGAAATCGCGCCGTCAACCGATTCTGCAACCAAATTTGGACTTCATCAAAAGGACTGGGTCGCCGCCAACAGCCCTGGTGTGAATACCGGTTTTCCAAGCCTTTTGTTTGAAACAGAAAATTTGGAAGCCGAACATCAACGCCTAACTCAGGCAGGTGTTGTCACCAACCCGATTATGGAATACCAAGGCATGGTGCATTTTACCTTTGTGGATAATGAGGGAAATTACATCGCAGTAAGAGAAACAGGCTCAAAAAATAGACGCCGATATTCTAGCTTTAAAGGCTGAGACATAAGTCCCAGCTTTCTAACTTTATGAACCGAATGACGTTGACGCAGTGGTTGCTTGCTCCAATGGCTATCCTGCCCTTGAAGGTGGGCTGAGACGGTCTGGGAATAGACCGTTTCAGCCCAAAGCTAGAATTTAGGAAATAAGGAAAAACCAACTCTTTTTTAACCTATCGCGTTCTTTCCCACTCCCTCCCCGAACTAAAAACGATAAAGTGAGTTTTATAGTCATTTCGTTTATCCTTTATTACTTCGTTCACTCGCTTTGCCCTACTCTAGTACAACCTGCGACTCGTTGCCTAGTAGTAAAAGCAAACAAAAAAACTATATCAGGGAAAGCAAGGGAGCAAGAAAGAACTCAATCGATAGAAAAAGCCACAGATGTCCCAGTTTTTACTGGTTACAACTGTGGCTATCTTTTGGTTCCAATCTCATAGATTGCAAGACAAACTGCTTCGATTACTTTGTGGTAGCTAGCTGGCTACTCTTTGCTTTTTTCATTAGTGACTAGCCTAGCCAGCCTCGCAAGAGGCTCACTACGAAGTAGCTTGCAGCTTCCGTTCGGCAGCCCATTTTTTACATTTTCTTAACGTTTTCACATCTTAATTGAACGCGCCCAATTCCTTATACTTTGTACGATAGCCAATCTGCAAGATCTTACCGTCTTGAATGAGCAAGGGACGCTTGATTAGCATACCATCACTAGCGAGCAAATCCAAGGCTTGCTCCACTGTCAACTTGTCAAACTTATCTTTTAAACCAAGCGCGCGATAGCTATTGCCGGAGGTATTGAAATATTTCTTGAGTTCAAACCCCGTAGCTTCCATCCATTCTTTCAACTGGTCAGCTTTTGGTGGAGCTATCTTAATGTCAATCGCTTCAAATTTAAGACCTAGAGCTTGCAATTCAGCCTTGGCTGCTCGGCAAGTCGAACATTTTGGATATTCATAAAATAGTAACATCGTACTCCTCTTTCTTCATTGATGATTCATGCGCTAATAACCAGCGCTTTTTTTCTAGCCCACCTGCGTAGCCTGTCAACTGTCCCTGACTCCCCACCACTCGGTGACAGGGAATTAAAATAGAAATCGGATTTTTTCCGACTGCACCACCAACTGCCTGCCCAGATGCAATTCCTAACCGCTGTGCTATTTGCCCATAGGTCAAGGTCTGCCCATAAGGAATCTCCTGCAAAATCTGCCAGACAGCTTTCTGAAAAGGAGTTGCAGAAACATCTATCGGCAGGGTAGATAAATCAACGGCACAACCAGAAAAATACGTATCCAGCAAGGCCATCGTCTGCCTAAGGACGGGATGATCTGCTAGCATCGGTACATCTGTCACACCCCGCTCAAAATATTTCTGGTCTTCAAACCAAATTCCTCGCAGTCCTTTGGGAGTCGCAATCAGGGATAGGGAACCTATGGGGGACAGATAGAGAGATTTATAATAGACCATCTTTAAACTTCTTGTTGATATTTGGCTTTCCTTCTGGATTGAACAAAGGGCGCAACTCGCTGTTCCCTAAGCGAAGATACTCGACACCTGTCTCCTTATCAACCCAAAGCTCTGTGACAAAATTGATTCGAAAAATGTTAAAACGTTCGTTTAATTCTTTCACATAGTCTTTTCTTTCTTTTTTATCCATGCTTATTGCCTACTTTCAATAATACGCACTTTAATAATATTTTCATCACTCTCAAATTGTTCTGCTAGAGCCTTAATTTTTTCCTTATCTACTTCATCCAAATCCAGCATCGTATAGGCATAATCACCTTTTGAGCGGTTGAGGATATTGTTGATATTGATATTAAGATTGGAAACTGCTGTGGAAATCTTTGCCACCATATTTGGCACATTTTTGTTAATCAAGGTAATACGATATGGACTTGAAAGTGACTGATGCATATTGGGGAAATTGACTGAATTCGTAATCTCACCTGTTTCCATAAAGCGACGAATAGTCTGACCTGCAGCAATAGCGCAGTTCAATTCTGCTTCCTCGGTCGATCCACCAACATGTGGAAAGACTGTAATATGTGGCTTATTGAGTAAGTCTTCTGTCCCAAAATCTGTCACATAGTGAGCGATGACTCCTGTTGCAATCGCATCAAATAAATCTGGGTGGTTGACCAATTCACCGCGTGCGAAATTGATAATGGTAGTCCCTTTTTTCATCATGGAAAAGGTCTTCGTATGAAACAATTCTCGGGTAGCATCATTTAGTGGTACATGAACCGTGATGTAGTCTGACTGTGTGAAAATCTCTTTCACATCATTAACCCTCTTGACGTGGCTCGAAATACTCCAAGCTGTTTCGACAGATACATACGGATCATAGCCCAAGACATTCATTCCCAAGCGACGGGCATCATTCGCAACCCTTGCGCCAATCGCACCAAGTCCAATCACACCGAGGGTTTTACCTCTAATCTCTGTCCCTGCGAATTGTTTTTTTCCTGCCTCGATTTGCTCGGGTACATCATCACCGGATAAGGTATTACTCCAAGCAGTAGCCTTGATATAATTGCGAGCAGATAGTAGGATAGAAGCCAACACCGCTTCTTTTACCGCATTAGCATTAGCACCTGGCGTGTTAAAAACGACAATTCCTTGAGCGGTTGCTTCTTCAATCGGAATGTTATTCGTCCCCGCTCCTGCTCGAGCAATGGCTTTCAGATTTTCTGGAAAAGTAAAACCGTACAAATTCTCAGAGCGAATGATAAAAGCATCTGGATTCGCTGCCTGGTCTCCGTCAATTTGGAATGTATTTCCTAATTCTTTCAAGCCAACCTGGTTGATATTATTAAAAGTTCGTACACTAAATACCATTTTATTTCCTAAAAGGGAGCGGCCTTGACCCATTCCCTCCTCTTTCTATTCTTCATTTAATCGTTTTTACCAAGCAACCAACGGTCATCTTCAGCAATTTCTTGATAAAGGCTGGTTTCCCGCTTGTTTTTTATCTTCTGATAAGCCCATCGCTCTCCGTCAATCGGTACTTTTCCACAATAGATAAAGCCCAATTTTTCCAAGATATGTTGCATCGCTAGATTCTTTTCATGGGTATCACAGCGAAAATCTGGACCTTTTTGTCCCTCAATCAAGCCCTGTAAAAAGGTCTGGACCAGTTGCTGACCACGAAACTTTTGAGCAACAGCTATGCGATGAAAAGTAGTGTAAAGAAAATTGTTGTGCTGCCATTTGCCGTCATAAACCTCATTGTAGGCTGGTTCATTACCAATTTGGACAGCTGCATAGGCTGCCACCTGCCCCTCAACAATAGCAACATAAGCACGTCCCGATAAGATATCCTCAAAGACATCTTCTTGACTTGGATAGACACCCTGCCACTGGTCACTACCTGATTGAGCTAAAAAAACACGGGCTTCTTCAAAAATTTGACAAATCGCAATCACTTCATTGGGATGAGCAAGCCGAATTTCCATTAAGCATTCTCCTCTTCAAATTTCTTCATAAAGGCAATCAAATCAACTACTCCCTGACGTGGAAAGGCATTGTAAAGACTAGCTCGCATACCACCTACTGAGCGGTGCCCCTTGATATTTTGAAAACCTGCTGCTGTCGCTTCCTTGACGAATTTTGCATCCAGTTCTGGATTGGGCGATACAAAGGGAATATTAGCTATAGATCGTTCTTCCACCTTACGGACTGGGTTCTTATAAAAATTAGACTGGTCAATGTAATCATACAAGAGGCCTGATTTTTCACGGTTGAGCTTTTCCATTTCATCAACCCCACCCATTTTCTTAACCCATTCAAAGACCAATTTAGCAATGTAAATAGCATAAGCCGGAGGTGTATTATAAAGCGATTCATTAGCTGCTTGAATACGGTAGTCTAACATACTAGACAAAACTGGTTCATCATTCAAGAAATCTTCCCGAACAATGACGACCGTCACACCAGCAGGACCGATATTTTTCTGGGCACCCGCATAAATCATGGCAAAGTCTTCCACATTGTAACGAGCCGCTAAAATATTAGAAGACATGTCTGCAATGATAGGGACCCCATTCGTATCTGGAATGGTGTAAACCGCTGTTCCCTCAATAGTATTATTGGTCGTCAAGTGGACATAGGCCGCCTCTGGATCAATCACATTCTTATCAAAACTTGGCAATTCTGCATAGATAATGTCCTCAGTCGAACCCAATAAAATTGGTTCAAAGGCCATTGTTTTGGAAAGTTTAACAGCCTCCGTATAGGCCTTTTTCCCCCACGAACCACCTGCTAGATAGTAGGCTTTCTTCCCCCGCGCAAAATTGAGGGGAATCATGGTAAATTCAAGAGAAGCTCCACCTTGCAAAAATAACACTTTATAGTTATCTGGAATGGCCATTAGCTCGCGCAGGGTCGCCTCAGCACCTTTTATAATTTCATCAAATTCTTTGGAGCGATGCGACATCTCTAATACGCTCATACCTGAGCCATTATAATCCAGAAATTCAGCCTGAGCTTTTTCTAAAACAGATGTTGGCAATACTGCAGGACCTGCAGAAAAATTATAGATTGTCATCATAACCCTCCAATTAAAATGATTTTGCTTATTATATCACAAATGTTCAGACAATTCTATATTTTTAACTTAATCTATACGATATCCGCAGGCAGAGAATATGCATCAGCTTTTTTCCAGCTATAGACCTTTTTTCAAAATAATCCAACTAAGTAGAAATCTTCCTAAAGCTTAGAAAGTATCCTCTACTTTTGGAAATATAGTCTTTTCGTTTACTTTTAGTATAGCCGTTTCGTTTATTTTTAGTACTAGGCAACGAGTCGCAGGTAGTTGAAATAGTTGATAACTATTTCAAGTGACAGATAAGAAAAGTGTAACTTTTCTCAATGGTACAGCAAGACGAGTGAACGAAGGAATAAAAGGACTATAAAAATAGAAGTCTGCCGTGCAAACTCCTATAACATCGTTTAAGGTTGAGATGTAGAATGCATCGTTTCAGACACTTTATCACAGCAGCAAGTCCCGCTTAGGACTTGCTCCGCTCATCAAGTGAAGTTTTTTAGCAGGACTTTATCGCTTCCTTACGATAAGTGTCTACATTCTGATATAGTCTTTTAGTTTACTTTTAGTACTAGGCAACGAGCTGCAGGCTGTACTGGAGTACGGCAAAGCGAGGTGACGAAGTAATAAAAGAGAAACGAAAGGACTATATGGCTGAAAAGTAGAAGAAGCTGGTGAATTCATTGCCCCAGCCCTAGACCTATACAGAACCTGGAGCCAGTTGCTCCAACATCATAATCTCTGTATCATTCCCCTAGTCCATGATACACATCATATACTTCTTGTTTTTTGAGTTGGTAACGTTTGGCTACTTCTTTAATCGCCTGATTAGGCTTAAAACCTGTAGCGATTAAGGCAGCTACTTCTTCTACCAAGTCCACCTCGTCAGCTTGATTTGTCCCCTTTCCAGCATAACCTGACACAATTATCAAGCATTCACCCTTTAGGGGATTGTCAGCGATAAAAGTCAGGAGTTCACTGATTTGTCCGCGCTGGTATTCTTCATACAGTTTTGTCAATTCACGAACAACCACCACCGATCGATCTCCATAAACCACCTGCATATTTTCCAGAGTTGCTTTGACCCGATGCGGTGATTCATAGAAAATCTGTGTTTCGGGATAATTCTTTTTCTCTTCAAAAAAGGCTTTTTGTTGCCCTGATTTCCGCGGCAAAAAGCCATAAAAAATATGTGGTTGCGGTGCTAAGCCTGAAGCAATCAAACCTGTAATTCCTGCAGAAGCGCCCGGCAAGGCAACCACTGGAATATTTTCCGCAATCGCAGCCCTCACCAAGTCATGTCCAGGATCTGATATACTTGGAAGTCCTGCATCTGAAACTTGGGCAATGGACTGACCCGAACAGAGCAAATCTAGTAGATAGGGAATTTTTTCATGGGCATTATGCTCATGAAAGGATGTCTGACGCGTTTCAATCTCAAAATGCTTGAGCAAAAGACCCGTATTGCGTGTATCTTCTGCTGCAATGACAGCCACTGCTTTTAGGGTATCAATAGCTCGAAAGGTCATATCCTGAAGATTGCCAATCGGGGTCGGGACTAAATACAGGGTGCCGTAGGGTAACGAATGTTTAACTGATTTTTGAATCTGCATGACTACTCTCTATTCAATAACTCCAAACAAAACATACACGGCTCATCATTGTCCCTGCGTTGTCCATAAGAAAAAGTGCAGATATGAAAGCCATCTTCATAAATATTTTCCAAATTTTCTTTTCCGAAATTTGCCGTCCTACTCTGTTCTCGATCATCTTTTTCCAAGCGCTCCCGTAGTTTGGAATTTTCTAAACGTAAATCGGTATTTTCTTCAATCACACCGCGCAAGTGTTTCTTGATAGCCTCTACTTCTGCCAGAGTGACGAGCAAGTTTTGAGAAAAACCATCTAAGGCATCAAAAATCTCCTTCTTATCCATTCTCTATCCTTTCACTTGTTTTTCTGTTGATAACAACCAGTATTCTAAAGCATTTTGCAGGCTAACATTCCCCTGCCACTGTAGATAAGCGAACTGTAAATTCTCTAAATAGATCAAAACAATCGGCTCTGTCATCCGCTCTGCCAGTAACAATGTGAGCAAATGAAACAAGCGCACTTGATCTGACTTTTCATCTACCAAACGAACCAGACTTCCTACCTGTAAGTAGGCCTTATCGGGCTGTTTTACCAACACATCAATCCACTTTTTCGCAACCAGCATCAATTCTAAAAAGGATTTCTGGCTGGCTAATTGTTTGGCTTCTTCAATACTTGCAACGAGACGGGCAATCAGTCTGGCCTGCGTTTTTAACACCCCCTCTTCTTCCAACAATCGCTCCAAAACGAGCAGATTTTTAGGAAAGGGAACAATCTGAACCCGACTTTTAATCGTTGCCAGTACTGCGTGTTCCTGATTGGTCAATAAAAAAATTCGAATATCACTCTGCGGTTCTTCCATGACTTTTAACAGAGAATTAGCCGCGTTGGGATGCATCTTCTCCGCATCACGAATGATAAAGACTTGCTGATTCGATTCAAAACCAGACTGAGAAAACTGCTTGACCAAGTCGCGAATCGTTTCCGTCTTAATAGTATTTCCTTGAGGGCTAATAATGCTCACATCAGTAAATTCACCCCGCTCAATCAAACGACACGAGCGACATTGTCCACAAGGGATTTCTGCTATCTTATCTTCACAAAAAATCGCTTGACTGAGAAAGATAGCCATTTCAAAGCTAGCAAAATCACCCGAAAAAAGATAGGCATGTGCCAAGCGTCCTTGTTGCAAAATGACTTGAAAAGACTGATAAATCTGGGGCTGTAGAGCCTGTAATTCTTCTTTTTTCATATGTTATTTAAAAAAGCGGTCATAGATGACAGTAAAGGCTGCCTCTACCACTTCCTCCAAGGGCTTAGATGCATCGATTTTTACGACACGTTCTGTTTCCTTATCCAAAATCGCCAGATAGCCTGTTCTCACACGTTCGTGCATGTCTAGGGTTTCCATATCAAGCCTATCGACATCCCGATTCGCATTGCGAGAAATCCGTGCCAACCCCTCTTTCACATCAATATCAAAATAAAGTGTCAAATCTGGCTTCAGTCCGTCTGTTGCATACTGGTTTAGCCAATGAACCGCCTCAATATCTAATCCCCTACCAAAACCTTGGTAGGCAACAGAGGAGTCAATAAAACGATCAACCAGGAGTAGCTGTCCGCTTGCTAAGGCTGGTAGAATCCTTTCTTTCAAATGCTGACGCCGTGCAGCAATATAGAGCAGTAACTCTGTCTTATCATCCATGGCTGTGTTTTGAGGATTTAAGATGACAGATCGGATATCTTCTGCAATCGCAACCCCTCCTGGCTCACGAGTCGTTGTGACCTGCTTTCCTAGCACTTCCAAGCGCGGGACTAATTGTTGTAGAACTGTCGTCTTTCCTGCACCATCTGGTCCTTCCAATGTGATAAATATTCCTTGTGTCATACGAATCCCCTATACTATCGATACTCTTTGAAATTCACCTAATACTCGTTAAAAAGCAGTTCTTTCCGTCCTTAATGAACCTTGCTGAACGCTCAGTCGCTGAGACAAAAGCACTGTTTTCCTGAAATTTTATAACATACATAGTTTGATCAACTATCAAATCGTCAAGAAAGTGACAACTGATACCCAACCCCAAAAACTAGCAAATGAAAACAGTCATGAACCTAGACATAAAGCTAACAAGGCAGACCTTGTCATCACGATTTTAGCTCTACTTCCTATTCATAAGCTTGAAATACTGGTCAACTGTTCCAACTATCTACGATTTCGCTGTCTATTCAGACCTTAATTTTTATAGAGTACGATTCTTTTGCGTAAGTGTATTTCATTTTATTCTACCAAAAAAATAGCGAAAAAGCACTTTTTATTTGTATTGTATATCCCTTTTAAATCTGGTAGAATGGGAATAGGTAAACTGGAAGGAGCAGAGGATGCTACGATTTAAGAATCTCTTTTTTATTATACTGGGTGCTGGACTTTTTTCTTTTGGACTCAACTACTTGATTATCCCAAACCATCTCTATGAAGGTGGTGCAACAGGGATCAATCTCATTATCTATTATCTATTCCGTATTCAACCATGGATAATGAATATCCTCATCAATATTCCTCTCTTCATCCTTGGTTGGAAAATTTTAGGGAAACGAACCCTCTACTATAGCATTTTGGGCACTATGGGGGTGACTGCTTGGTTGGCACTCTTTGAACGCATTCCTATTCATATTCCATTGGAGGGCGATTTGGTTCTAGTGTCTATTTTAGGAGGAATCCTTATGGGAGCAGGTCTCGGGATTATCTTCAAGGCTGGTGGTACAACGGGAGGAAGCGACATTCTTGCTCGCATTGGTCATAAATACACCTCTTTTACCATTGGACAAATCATTTTGGCTATCGATGTGCTCGTCTTGACCCTAACTATCTTGGTCTTTCATGATCTCCGTAATGTACTCTATACCTTGGTCATGGTTGCTATTGTCTCTCGTGTCATTGATTTTATCAGCGATGGAAACTATGGTAGCAAGGGGGTTATGATTGTTTCTGAGAAATCACACGAACTGGCCCAAGCTATTGATGAAACTATCGAACGCGGTATTACCCTTATCAAAGCTCAAGGCTTCTATAGCCGTAAAGAAATTGACATGGTTTACTCCGTCATCTACAAGAGTCAGCTACAAGAAATGAAAGATTTGATTCACCGTATCGATCCCCATGCCTTTATCACCATTACCGATGCCCACGAAGTATTAGGAGAAGGATTTACGCTGGACAGTAACAAACAACCCTTTGAAAAATAAACACAAAGCCATTCACAATCAAGTGTGAGTGGCTACTCTTTTTCTCTCTCAAAAAATCATTTAGCTATAAGGCAAGCAATTCAACATAAGGCAGTTGAAACAAAAATGCTGAACCTTATAGTCTTTTCCTTTGCTGTTATAGCCGTTTCGTTTATTTTTAGTACGAGGCAAGGAGTCGCAGGTAGTTGAAATAGTTGATAACTATTTCAAGTGACAGATAAGAAAAGTGTAACTTTTCTCAATGGTACAGCAAGACGAGTGAACGAAGTCATAAAAGATAAACGACATGACTGATAGTAGGTTTTCAAGTTTGACCAGCCTACCTCACCTTGCTGAACTTCAGTTCTACTTTCAGCTTATGTAAAAGGGAGCTAGCATTACTCCCCTTATCTCCAACTGCACACTCTCAATAGTAAAAGCTCGTCAGAGGTTGATTTTTACAGAATATTATCAACTCAACCCCAGGATAAAAGGGTAGGAACAATCAAAACTTTGACATCACTCCCTTGCCCTACTCTCTTATATTTTTTTAGTTTCAGTTGGCACCATGCTGTCCACTTTGATCCCTGCCTGCTCAAACGTTTCTGCGACCTGCTGGCTATCTACCTTGCCTTCAATCTGCACTTCAATCACCACGCGACCTGATCTATCTGCAATCTGAACGGTGCTGACAATATTGTAGCCCTGCTCTGAAATCAGTCTGATAATCTTTTCAAGTTCTCCAGCCTTATTTTCTACTAGGAAACGCACACGTACACCTGCCTCACCGTAACCAGATACATGTAGAAAAGCCGCAAAAACATCACGGTCTGTAATAACCCCTGCCATTTGATCATTGTCTACGACAGGTAAAATACCGACCTTATGTTTATACATCAAATAGACGGCATCTTCTAAACTTGCAAACTTGGATACCGTAATCACATCACGAATCATCACGTCACGAACCTTGGTTTTGTTCAACAGATAATTCATCTCGTAGATTGAAAGACTAGTCGCCTTTGATGGACTCGCTTCTGCAATCGTTCCCTCTGTGACAAGACCAACCAATCGATCATTTTCAATGACAGGTAAACGGTGAATCGCCTGCTCACGCATCAATTCAGCTGCATGCGCAATCGTCGTGTCAGGTGAAATATAAACAACCTTTCGCGTCATAAAATCTTTCACTGCCATGTACAATCCTCCTAGTTTCTTCTATAGGTCTAGTATACCACAAATTAGAAAACGATTTCAATTTTTATTAAAAAAATGAACGGTTTCTTTTACAAGAGGTAGGGCTCGTTAAAAACTCAACATAGGAAATGAATGACCCATTCAACAAATAGAAAAAGCTATCCCTAACAGAAGCCCAAATCCAACGATGTAGGCAACATTCCTAGCTATCTCATCATGCCGTAACAACGTTTACTCAATGAATCATCACATTGACTGTTTGAAATGAAAAGCAACAGTATCAACCTCTCTGACAGTCCTGTAAACTGTCGGAGAGTGAAAATAATCAGGAGCTGGGCTCATTCTCCTTATGGCACATTTGTCCGCACTGCCTTAAAAATATCCCCAAGGTACCTTTGACAATTTAGAAAAGTATGAATACTGGTACTTCTTTCATCTTTTTATAGTCATTTCGTTTATCTTTTATGACTTCGTTAACGCGCTTTGCCGTAGTCCAGTACAGCCTGCAACTCGTTGCCTAGTATTAAAAGTAAACAAAAGACTATACTACACAAAAGAAGACTGCACCAGGCAATCTTCTTATACACATTATACTCCCTTAGTCTCTCGAACCAAAGATACGCAAAAGACTCAAGAAAAGATTAACAAAGTCAAGGTAGAGAGACAAGGCCATTGAAACAACCCAACCTTGACCAACCTCTCCATTCGTCTCTTCAAAGACATAACGAATCCGTTGGTTGTCATAGGCAATCAAACCGGAAAAAATCAAGACCGAAATGATTGAAATGACAAAGCTCATGCCTGAGCTCGCTAAGAAGAGATTGATAAGACTTGCAATAATCACACCAAATAGGGCTGCATAGAGAGCCTGTCCCATAGCTGAAAGATTTTTCTTAGTTGTCAGACCAATCACAGCCATTACAACAAACATCAGGGTAGCTGATAGAAAGGCTGTTAGGACTGTCGTACCTGTATAGGCCAATAGTACGATACTAAATGTAAAACCATTCATGACAGAGTAAGCTAAAAACAGGGGGAAGGCCAACGGACTATTTTGAGCTGCCATACGAGAAGCTACAAAGACAAGTCCGATTTCAGCCAGCATGATAAGCCAGATGACAAATGAGCTTCCTAATAACAGACTTCTGGTAAAGGGCCAGAAAGCAGTCAGAGACAGATAAGCTACCAGAGCAGAAACTCCGATTCCTACTGCCACAAGACCATAAATTTTACCAAAGAAACGATTGATAGCGGTATTATCCACTTGATTGATAATATAGGGGTTCTGATTCATCTTAATCCTCCTCTAATGAATAACGATTGAATGAGTATGAAAACGGCGCTGCCACCCTATTGTTGTAAAAGGAATGTTGCTTCTGTCACCACCCAATACTTATCAACATAGGTCACAATCCCCGCTTCCTTTAGCACAGTAGTCATGCCAAACAGGTATTTGAAAATGAGCGTTTCTTCGACCTTTTTCAAATCAGTCAACTTTCCGCTCTTTTTTCTGCGAGCCGTAGAGGGCTCTTTTCAACTTGGTTCGGCTAAGCGTAACCAAACACACGAGCCTACTATAGGCCGTTGATATGGCAGTCTTATAGCTGGCTTAAAAGCCTCTAAACAAGTCAAATGATAATGATGAGGGATTTCCCTGAGCTTTTTGATTAAATGCCCGACATAGGTTATGTACTGTTCAATTTCCTATTATTAGATAATCATCTCGTCATTCTGTCTTCTATTATACCATAGTCTATAAATTCTGGCTTAAAGAAAGCTAAAGAGAAGAATGCCAGCTGCTACTGCAACATTCAAGCTCTCTGCCTGGCCTGGCATGCTGATGTGAACCAAGTCATCAGCATGATTTTTGACGAATGTTGAAATTCCCTGTCCCTCATTGCCCATGATAAGGGCAAATGAGCTTGCTAGATCAACTGCCTTATAATCTATAGATTTCTCAGATAAGGTTGTCGCTACTATCTGTACCCCATCATCTTTGAATTGGGTAAGAAGCTCTTTTATAGCAACGCGATAGACCGGTAAATGAAAATGGCTTCCCTGCATGGCACGCAGGGTTTTTAAACTATAGATATCTGCTGACTTATCTGAGAGAAAGACGGCATCATAGCCGGCTGCATCTGCTGTCCGAATCATGGTTCCAACGTTTCCTGGATCCTGGATATCTTCTAAAACGAGGTATTTCCCTCTAAACTGGTTCGGTATCCTAGTCTTTGGTAAAGTTAACTGAGCGACAATGCCTTGCGGAGTTTGACTATCCGCTAAGTCTTGCAAAATTTCCGGACTAACCACCGTCATAGGAATATCTCCCGCCACCCTTTCACAGTATTCCTCTAAAACAAAGATTTGCTCAATATCAGCTTTTGCCTGACAAGCCTCTTCAAACAAATGCCATCCCTCAATCAAGTAGGACTGCTTGCGGTATTTCTTTTGGTGTAATTTTCTTACTTCCTTTATCAGTCTATTAGACTTGGAACGAATAACTTCCATATCACTCTCCGTTTTCTTTCACTACCAACAATGATATAATAAAGTAAAGGTCTTGTCAAAAGGAGAAACATATGCAAAAAGTAAAAATGATTGCCTCTGGTCGGGTACAGGGAGTTGGCTTTCGCTGGTCCGTCCAATATCTGGCAGCAGAGATTGGGGACATCTATGGTCGGGTCTGGAATAACGAAGACGGAACTGTCTCCATTCTGGCCCAATCGGATAAGCCAGCCAAACTCAGCCAATTTATCCAAGAAATTCGTAAAGGCCCCTCTCGTATGGCCAAGGTCACCTATCTCGATGTGACCCTTGCAAACTTTGAAAACTTTCAGGACTTTCAAGTAAAACAATGGCATTAAAGACTTGTATATTTTCTCCAAAACAAGTAAAATAGAGTGTATCATGTAAAAAAGGAACTGAGAAAGTGAAAAAATCAAACCGTATTATATTGTCAGGACTTGTCCTATCTATGCTCTTCTTCCTATCTGGTTGTGTAAAGACCAAAAACGGGGTACCGACTGGGGAAGGCTGGGTCTACAAGCTCCTCGTTGAGCCGATGGGAAATGTTATTCAATTCTTTGCTGAAAACCAAGGTTTAGGTTTTGGAGTAGCCATTATCGTTGTAACCATTTGTGTTCGCTTGCTCATCTTGCCACTTGGTATTTATCAATCTTGGAAAGCGACCTATCAGTCTGAGAAAATGCAGTACCTCAAACCGATTCTTGGTCCTATTCAAGAGCGAATGAAAAATGCTAGTTCGCAAGAGGAACAATTGGCTGCCCAACAAGAATTGTTTGCCACTCAAAAAGAATACGGTGTCAGCATGTTTGGTGGAATGGGCTGTCTCCCACTACTCATCCAAATGCCATTCTTCTCAGCACTCTTTTATGCAGCCCGCTATACAGAAGGAATTGCAGATGCTAGCTTCATGGGAATTGCTCTTGGAAAATCAAGCCTTATTCTTACAGCGGTAGCTGGTATCCTCTATTTCTTCCAATCACTTCTCATGCAGGTCGGCATGGAAGAAGAACAAAAAAATCAGATGAAATCGATGATGCTAATGAACCCGCTTATGATCATCTTCTTCTCATGGAGCTCCCCAGCTGGTGTAACTCTCTACTGGGTGGTCGGTGGACTTATCGGAATCATTCAACAGGGCATCACCAACTTCTTCCTTAAACCAAAACTTCGCAGACAAATTGCAGAGGAATTTGAACAAAATCCTCCAAAACCACTCCATACAAGTAGTCGTGCCAAAGATATCACACCTACAATGGATACTGCGATTACATCATCATCGGAAAAGAAAAACCGCAACGCCGGTAAGCAACGTTCACGATAGAACAGCTACCTCTAGAGCATAATATGAAAACTTGGTGCCACCATTAGTACCAAGTTTTTTTGTGATATTATAGTCCTTCAGTTTATTTTACTTTGCCTACTCTAGTTACAGTCTGCAACTCCTTGCCTAGTGCTATAGTCATTTCGTTTATATTTTTATTACTTCGTTACCTCGCTTTGCCGTACTCCAGTACAGCCTGCAGCTCCTTGCCTAGTACTAAAACGGCTATAAAAGCAAACTAAAAGTCTATCTATTCTAGTCTAAATCGTTAGCTCACCTTGCTGAATATCCCTCTTCTACCTGCAGTTTAGAGGAAACTAGCCTGCTATTCCTAGACAAAAAGCCCAGCTCCACCTCCCAGAGTTTGTATCAACAGCCCAGTTCAGTGATTGAGTGCTTCGCGAATAATGCCGTTGAAAGTTAGAAATAAAAGGTTGTTCTTTTTGCTTCAAGGAAACAGTCTATTCCCAGACGACGACTATTTCAGGCCGAACCTAGAATGTAAGAAGTGAGGAAAAAACCGAGCTCTTTTTCTACCTATCAACTTCTTTCCTACTCCCCTAGTCAGAAGTTGATGTTTATATAGTCATTTCGTTTATATTTTTAATACTTCATTAACTCGCTTTGCCGTACTCCAGTACAGCTTGCAGTTCGTTGCCTAGTATACTCCTTTAGTTTATAAACAGTATATGGTATAGTAGTTATATGGCATATGATTTAGATTTTAGGAACCGAGTATTAGAATACGTAACTGCTGGTCACAGCAAAAAAGAAACCTGTGCGCTTTTTGGCATTAGCACAAACACACTTTACGTTTGGGAAAAACAACTTTCAGAACAAGGGCATCTAGAGCGGAAAAAACGTGTTGCTAAGTCTCGCAAAATTCCCTTAGAACAGTTGGAAGCCTATGTTCAACAGCACCCAGATGCTTTTTTACGAGAACTAGCAGAACATTTCAACTGTCGTATCTCCTCTGTTTGGGCAGCCCTCAAACAGCTCGCTATCACTTTAAAAAAAGACG
>NZ_SPOZ01000014.1 GCF_004569635.1 Streptococcus sp. LYSM12 | reverse complement strand
TATATTGAGTTTTACAATACACGACGCTATCAGACCAAATTAAATAACCTGACTCCTATAGAATTCAGGAATCAGGTTGCTTAATATCTTTTATTATTTGACTGTCTACTTGACAGGGAGCCGTTCAGTTTCGGTTGTCCTTGCTCCTTTATTTTGGGTTTGGCATATGAACTAGAAACGTTACTGAGAAAGCTGGGACTTATGTCCCAGCTTTCTCACTTTATGAACCGAATGATGTTGACGCAGCGGTTACTTGCTTTATAGTCATTTCGTTTATCTTTTGTTACTTCGTTCACTCGCTTTGCCGTACTCCAGTACAGCCAGCAGCCCCTTGCCTAGTACTAAAAGTAAACGAAATGACTATAAAAGCTATCCTGCCGTTGAATGTTGGAAATGAACGGCTGCTCTTTTTTATTTTAAGAGAACAGGCTAAAAAGCTCCACTGGAGCTTTTTACTCGTATTTGTTCGTGTTTCCCACTTCAAATCTGACCTCTACGACTACTGCGAACTTGTTGGCTTCATTTCCAACCTCCAACAGTCACTGCTCTGACTGTTGGAGCTGTGCGGGGGTGGGAGTAAAACGGTCTGGGAATAGACCGTTTCAGCCCGAAGCTAGAATGCAGGAAATAAGGTAGAAATTGAACTCTTTCTTATGTGTTTTGAGTTCTTTTCCACTCCCTCTTTTTGTTAAAATGATTTAAGAATGTTCATATCGTCACTCAGTTTATCTTTTGTTACTTCGTTCACTCGCTTTGCCGTACTCCAGTACAGCCAGCAGCTCGATGCCTAGTACTAAAAGCGAACTAAACGACTATAACATGATACAATAAAAGGAAGTTATAGTCATTTCGTTTCTATTTTTATTACTTCGTTCACTCGTCTTGCTGTACCATTGAGAAAAGTTACACTTTTCTTATCTGTCACTTGAAATAGTTATCAACTATTTCAACTACCTGCGACTCCTTGCCTAGTACTAAAAAGAAACGAAACGGCTATATTTAAAAAAATTGACATGTTTTGACTTATGGACAATTCTTGTAGGTGCTACAAAAAATTGTGTCCTTAACTTTAAAGCATTTCCGTTTTATAATGAATCTGTAAATAGCAACTCAAGGAAAGTCTTGATAAATGCGGTAATGAAGCTAGTTAGGGTGATTTGACCGATGATGTTGAGATTTTCAATGAGTCTATAAAAACAACGGAGGTTGAAAAACATGTCGGATTGGTTAGCTATTCATGACAAGGTATATGTCGTGACAGGTGGTAGCTCAGGGATTGGGCTTGCGATTGTGAAAGGGTTGTTGAAACAAGGAGCCAAGGTCGCAAATTTTGATATTCGTGATTCAGAGGTGAGCCATGAGAACTTGTTCTTTGTCGAAACCAATGTGACCAGTCACCAGGCGGTCAAAGAAGCAGTGGCTAAAGTGGTAGAACATTTTGGTACTGTAGATGGCTTAGTTAACAATGCAGGAATTAATATTCCCAGCTTGTTGGTTGATGTGGCAGAAGAAGCTGGACAGTATGAGCTAAATGAAGAAAAGTTTGATAAGATGGTCTCTATCAACTTCAAAGGTCTCTTCTTCGTGTCGCAAGAAGTAGCGCGTATTCTTGCGACCAAGAAATCAGGTGTCATCATTAATATGGCTTCAGAAGCAGGGCTAGAAGGTAGTGAGGGGCAAAGTATTTATGCTGCGACCAAAGGTGCGGTTTATTCTCTCACCCGTTCATGGGCGAAAGAACTCGCCAAACACGGTATCCGCGTGCTTGGTATCGCTCCAGGAATTATGGAAGCAACTGGACTTCGTACCTTGGCTTATGAAGAAGCTCTTGCCTATACTCGTGGAAAGACGGTTGAGGAATTACGCGCAGGCTACAATAACACCAGCACTATTCCATTGGGGCGCAGTGGTCGTTTGAACGAAGTTGCAGACTTGGTGTGTTACTACCTATCTGATCGTGCAAGCTATATCACGGGAGTCACCACAAATGTAGCAGGTGGAAAAACAAGAGGATAAAGAGGGATTATGAGTCTAGAATTAAATAAAAAGGCATTGTTATATTATTTATCATCTCATGCAAGTGTTAGCTATGAGGTGCTAAGTGGCAGGCTTCAATGTTCTAGACGTACCCTTAAACTACTGATTGAATCGCTATTATATAGCTATGATCATATCTTTTCTATACAGGAGATGAATGGCAAGCTGTCTATTAGGATACATGATGAAGCTGCTTTTAAGGTCTTGGTAACGGAAGATTTATTATTATCTACGGATCTTAATTCGTTCCATAAGCGTCAAGCGATTTTCTTCCAAATTCTCTTAGAAGCAGATGACTATCTTTCAGCAGATACGATAGCAGAGCAGCTAGGAATTAGTCGGCGTAGTCTCACCCGAGACATCAATCGTATGAAAGTGGTCTTAGAAACCTATCGGTTGAGAATTGTGTCCAAATCAGGTGTCGGGATTCAGCTGGTAGGATCTGAATTATCCAAGCGCCTCCTCTATCTCTATGAGGTCATGGATTATTTAGAGACCAAGTTAGAGTTACCCAAAGAATTGATGGAAACCTATAGGGACTTTGTACAGTACCATCGTTTTCCAATTGATGTCGAGCGGACCTTTCATTCTACTTTGCTTCTGACGGTTTTACGCCGCAAGCATCACTTGAATGAAATGGATTTTACTTGGTTTACCAGCCAGCAAACTCTTGATTTACCAACTATTTTCTACGATATTTTGTCCTACTTTATGGAGAGACCCCTGACCAAGACAGAGAAGGAATTTTTAACTTTCCCTATGCAATTAGGCCTACTTCCAGCAGAGATTGCGCGGGTAGAAATCCTTGAAATGGCAGAGCGTATCTTATATCAGACGGTGCGAGAGTTTGGCATTACGCTTGATATTCAAGAAAGCGCTCAGGTCTTGCAACGACATTTGGTTTATATGCTCAATCGTAGCGTTATGAAATGGCGTTTTGCAGAAGTCAGTCTGCGGGAGCAACTGATTCAAAGTTCCTTTTCAAAAATTGTATCTCAATTTTTCGTGGATCGTGTCGTTGACATGACAGGTATCAGCATTTCAGAAAAAGAAGTGGTATTATTAGCAGCTTGGATGGAGTTGTTGATGGCTAGAAAGAGCAAGCCCTTGATTGGTCGGGTCGCGGTGATCACCCAGTCAGGTCAGTCTTTTCATTATTTGGTTGAAACACAAATTCGCCAAATTTTTGGCGAAGCTGTGCAGCTCGATTTTCTGGATTTTGTCAATCACCTGCCCTATGAAGAATTAAACAAGCACTATGATTTGATTTTTACAGATAATCTCATGTACAGCCAAAACCTTTTCCAACCGTTCTTGTCCTTGTCGCTTGTGACCAAGGAAAATCAGGCTGAGCGGGAAGCTCTGGAGAGAACGGTGCTGGGACGAAAGATTGGAATGTACAGCCAGGTCATCAATGTGCAGTTTGATGAATGCCAAACTTATGAGCAAAACCTAGAGCTTTTGCTAGCTGAAATGGTGGAGAAACAGCTGATTTCAAGCGAAGCAGGTCAGAAATTGAGGGATAAGGAAGCTAACCATTCAGCTATTTCAGAAGACGGCTATGCTTTTCCACATTTGACAGATACTAGTTTGAACCAGTTGATCGTTGTGGTGTCAGAAGAATTTCCCTTTGCCTTAGAAACCAGGGCTGGACAGACTATTTCCGATTTCATTTTACTCTTTGTCCCGGTAGAATTGGATGATTTTAATCAGGATTTACTGTTTAAAATTTTTGACAATACTTTCCGCATGAGTGGTGAAACGCATATCAAGGAACGCTTGGGGCTAACTCATTCGTTTGAAAGAATTCGGATTTGTAAGCAAGAAAGGAGTAACAATGGGTAATGTGTATATCTTAGGGGCGGTTGTCATTGCAGCCTATATTTTCCAAATCATTTTTGGATTGCGTCAAATCAAGCATTTTAATCAGACCTATTCAGAAATGAAAAAAATAGGACGTGTAGCCATTGGTCGCAGGAGTGGTCGCATTAAGGCAGGAACCATTGTTCTTTTTGCAGTTGATAAAAAGGGGCGTATTCTTGATGCTCGTAGAATGCAGGGAATAACAGTAGCAGCACGTTTTAAGCAGATGTCGGACTATGTGGGGCAAGATATCCATTATCTGGATAGCTATCATCCTCTTGTACGAAAAGAAAATAAGTTATTGCAAATTGCCATTGAAGATGCGCGGGAAGTATTTGTTCGGTCTGAGGCAGGCAACTATCGGGAAGTCCCGAAAGTTGCACCAGTCATAGACTTCACAACTCATTTAAAAATGCTTTTAGCACGAATCAGATTTCAATTAACCAAAGAATAATGCATAGGTACAGAAAATGAGTCACAGGCTAGGCAACAAAGCGGCAGGTAGTTGAAAGTAGGAAATGCAACTACTTTTCTCAACAGTTGTCAATAACGGATGTCTGATGCTGAGTTTCAAAGAGGACACATGATTATTTGCTGTTTAGCTCTCATTATAGAATAGAATTTGGGTTATAAGGTGCTGCCAAAAGGAAGCAGCTATTGTAAACCTTGATTACTTACGGATACGGATACCCTCAGAGGGACATTCGAATGCCCTTAATATCTTAAAAAGGAGTCCATTATGGAATATATTGTAAAATTTGCCGAAGGGTTTATCAGACTCTTCCAATTAGGTGGTGAAACCTTTCTCAGCTGGATGACAGGGATTGTTCCTGTGGTTCTCATGCTCTTGGTAGCCATGAATACGGTGATTGCCCTTCTTGGGGAGGAAAGGGTGCATCGTCTTGCTCAAGTTTCTGCTAAAAATCCCCTCACTCGTTACATGATTTTACCATTTATCTCAGCTTTCATGCTTGGAAATCCAATGGCGATCAGTATGGGACGTTTCTTACCTGAGTATTATAAACCAGGATTTGTCGCAGCACAGATGCAATTCTGCCATACCTCAAATGGAGTTTTTCCTCACATCAATCCGGGTGAATTGTTTGTTTATCTCGGAATTGCAACAGGTATCCAAACGCTTGGTCTCAATCAAACAGAGTTAGCCATTCGTTATTTATTAGTTGGTTTGGTGATGAACTTTATCGGTGGCTGGGTGACAGATTTTACAACTGCTTATGTTGCAAGACAACAAGGCATCACCCTTAAAAAGACATTTGACTAAGAAAAGAGGATGAGATAATGACATACAAGAGCATTCAAGTTGTAAAAGGTAGTGGTGGTTTTGGGGGTCCGCTTGTGATTACCCCAACAGAAGCAAAGCACAAATTCATCTATATTACTGGTGGTGGTGAAAAACCAGCTATTGTAGATAAAATTGCAGAATTAACCGGCATGGATCCAGTCAATGGTTTTAAAACATCCATTCCAGATGAAGAAATTGCCCTTGCCATTGTAGATTGTGGAGGTACCCTTCGATGTGGGATTTATCCAAAGAAAGGCATTCCAACTATTAATGTAGTGCCGACAGGAAAAAGCGGTCCTCTAGCCCAGTATATTACGGAGGACATCTACGTATCAAATGTCGGTGTGGACCAAATCAGCTTGGCAGATGGTTCAGCGGCGACAACACCAGTAACAGCTACTGAAGTGAAAAAACCAAGCTATGACACTTCTAAAAAGATTACAGAACAGCGTGCTGAATCTAGCCTTATCGCCCGTATTGGTATGGGAGCTGGCAAGGTCGTTGCTACCTTTAATCAAGCAGCGCGTGAGGCGATTCAAACCATGCTCAACACCATTTTGCCTTTCATGGCCTTTGTATCTCTTCTTATCGGGATTATCCAAGGTTCTGGTGTCGGAAACTGGCTTGCTAAATTGATGGTACCGCTCGCTGGAAATGTTTGGGGCTTGGTGATTATCGGATTTATCTGTTCTCTCCCGTTCCTTTCTCCACTCTTAGGGCCTGGTGCTGTTATCAGTCAAATCATTGGTACCTTGATTGGCGTGGAAATCGGAAAAGGAAATATCCCTCCACAAATGGCACTTCCGGCCCTCTTTGCTATCAATACGCAAAACGGATGTGACTTTATCCCTGTTGCTCTCGGCTTGTCAGAAGCAGAAGCAGAAACTGTTGAGGTAGGAGTACCAGCTGTGCTCTACTCCCGTTTCTTGAACGGCGTACCACGTGTTATAGTGGCCTGGTTAGCAAGCTTTGGTCTTTATAGCTAATACTCGCAAATATACCCGATATAAGAGCGTATCGTCATTTCGTTTCTATTTTTTATTACTTTGTTCACTCGTCTTGCTGTACCATTGAGAAAAGTTCCACTTTTCTTATCTGTCACTTGAAATAGTTATCAACTATTTCAACTACCTGCGACTCGTTGCCTAGTACTAAAAATAAACGAAACGGCTATATAGAAGCAGATACGTACTCAAAAGGATTTCCGTGGTTTAAAATGAGCACGTTCATAACAGCTACGGTAAAGATAGCCGAACAGAGTTTTTATTTAATAGGTCCCGACAGTCTATTCTTAGACTGTTGGTAAACCTCATTGATGATAGCTCGGTTCCGTCACCTAGGAAATGCAGTGAATAGCTAGCTACCTGTATTTCCACTAATTTGCGGTCATTTTTTCACTGACCTTGCTCTCTGGTTTTTAGGCTCAGGTAGAAATAGTCACTTCCCAGACCATTTCTATTCCAGAGGGCACTGAGGGAACTCATCTGTAACTAGCTAAAGCGAGAACACCTGTGTCCCTTTTTACACAATTCTTAGGTTGTGTTCCATTCGTTACCGATCGACTTTTAGAGCATAGACGTATAAATGATACACATGATCATTTCATCTCTTTTAGTAACTCGATTTGTTTCATATAGTCATTTCGTTTACTTTTAGTACTAGACAAGGAGCTGCAGGCTGTACTAGAGTACGGCAAAGTGAGTGAACGAAGTCATAAAAGATAAACGAAATGACTATACCAGTTAGGTTTGAATCATGTTACCCTGTCTTGTATTAAAAGGAGATGAAATGACGCAAGAACATTAGAATAGGAAGATAGATGAATGACAAAAATTTTTGAAACAGAGATTGTAAGTATCGGAGAACAAGCTCCAAACATGATTGAAGAAGCAAATATGCTCATTTTATTCGGAATGGAAGCGCCAGCTGATTTGGCTGATTACTGCTACAAGATTAGTAACAAGGATTTGTCAGGTTCGATTGCCCCAGGTACACGCTTGGTTATTGATGGCGTGGAGTATTCTGTTACAGCAGTTGGAAATATTGTCGAGCAAAACCTATCTGCTTTAGGCCATATCACCATTGCCTTTGATGGTTCCCATAAAGAATCGCTTCCAGGAACCCTTCATGTGGAAGCAGGACAAGTGCCCCCCCTCCAAGAAGGTAGCGTGATTGAATTTGTTATTTAGTGGGGTAAGATGAAAGTAAGCGGAAACTTGTGAAGTACATCACAAGTTAAAACGCGAGGGGACTTTTTATGATAGAGTCTTTTCGTTTACTTTTAGTACTAGGCAAGGAGCTGCAGGCTGTACTTAGAGTACGGCAAAGCGAGTGAACGAAGCAATAAAAGATAAACGAAATGACTATATAAGTGATTTTCTCCAGTTCCCAAGGTAGCAGTAACCATAATATGCCAGAAAACCGTCCACAAACCCTGTCAGGTAGTGGTTGCGAGATGTTGATGTATCTAAAAGTTCGATAAAGCAAAGCATAAAGAAAACACCCAAGGTTGTCGCCATGGGTGTTTCTTGTGCGTGTTTAAGGCAGCCAGGTGAGATTAGTTGTTGTATTATGGGGGGTAGCTATTCTGTAACCATGCTGGATTTCTCATTTTTAGGTTTGATTTGGTCTTGTATTGTTTTCCTACTTTTTCTTTCATAGGTCAAGAGTGAACAGTTATAGTCTTTAGTACTAGACAAGGAGCTGCAGCCTGTACTTAGAGTACGGCGAAGCGAGTGAACGAAGTCATAAACGATAAACGAAACGACTATATTTCCCTGTCTGACCTTGTTTTCTAGTCTGTTGCTTTAGCAAACATCATTCGCGGGATGATGTTAGTTCTTGAAAGTTTAGTTTGAAAAATCTATAATAAAGGAAAAAGAGGTAATAAATGACGAAAAAGAAATTACCAATCAATGGAAAAACGGTTGGAAAAGTGGCAAAGATATTTGATATGATTCCAGATACAACTCGGGTGATTGGCGAGGCTGTTCATGCAGTTGTTCCATTGGTGGATAAGGTCTTGGAGCAGAATTATCAGAAGAAGAACCGTCTGGTCCAGCTCCCCAATGTGGTAGACATGGACATCGTGGAGGCACAAACTCATCTGGAAGAACAGGGTTTTGTGGTTAGTAAAATTCTTGCTAAACCTCATCAGCGTTATGCTAAAAAACAAGCCAATGAAGTGGTGGCTATGCTTCCCAAGTCAGGCAATATGGAACCTGGAACCCTAATCAAACTTTATTATGTCAGTCAAGACGTGATTGAGGCCAGCGACCAGACTATTGTTCTGCCTAATCTAATCGGGCTTCCTATAGAAGAAGCCCAAGAACATCTGCAAGAACTAGGTTTGAAACCGATTGTTATTGCTTTGCATGCGCAAGCTAGGTATGCTAATCAACAAACCAATACAGTCCTTGACATGCAACCAAAGCCTAATGTATTGGTGTCGAGTGTTCTAAAAGGAAGTTTTGTCAAATTGCACTATCTGACAGAAGCAGGATTAGGTGAAAGTAAGACCATGGCTCAGAAAGCAGCGACTAAAAGATCGACCATTCCAAGATTGGTCAAAGAAATTCCGAAATTCTTGCCAATAAAGAAGAAAAAGTGAGGTTAAATCTTGATATTTTGGTAAGATTAGGACAGGCCAGAGGCATAAGAGGAAAGTGGCGCTTGGTCATCGATGACAACAGAATTCTCTAAAATAGCAAAGTCCACATCGTCAACTTCTTCATCTTATGGTGAAAACATTGAAAGAGCCAACAATCGTTTCTCTTTTGGAGAAGCGATTGTTGACTATCGGTGATATGAAGAATGATCAGACGCCTATGTGGCAGACTATGGTGAATAGATTGGCTTTTGTAGTTGAAGAAAGGGAACATATGGAAAAATCAAGCATTCGTAAAAGCATGCTTACTCGCTTAAAAAACTTGTCTGAGCAAGAAAGACAGGCATGGGGTGAGTGGGCTTGCCAAGCGATTAGCGAATTAGTGGCCTATCAAGAAGCAAGGACGATTGCGACCTTTTTATCCATGCCCCATGAAGTGGATACGGCACATTTGATTAAACGAGCGCAACGTGATGAGAAGCGAGTCCTTATCCCTAAAACCTACGCTAAGGGTCGGATGGTCTTTGTGCCCTATGATGCACATGATGTGATGCTCAGTTCTTTTGGTGTTTGGGAGCCGCAGTCTGATGAGGCAGTGGGGGCATCAGAGATTGACGTGATTCATGTGCCGGGGCTTGCCTGGAATGAAGCAGGTTATCGGATTGGTTATGGTGGGGGTTTTTATGACCGCTATCTGGAAGATTATCAAGGGATGACCGTCAGCACGATTTATGATTTTCAACGATGTTATTTTATCGAAGAAACATTTGACCAAGCAGTAAGAAAGGTTTTATGCTATGAAAGAAATAATCAATAAACGCTATCCCGTAACGAATATCTTGTTACTCGTGACAGCTCTCGTCTTTGTGGCCATGCAGATCTTGCGTTTTGGAGAGGCAACGACAGCGCAGACCATCTATGACTTTGGGGGTATGTATGGTCGCATGGTGAAATTGGATCCGAGCCAGTTGTGGCGCCTGGTTTCCCCAATTTTTATCCATATAGGCTGGGAGCATTTTTTCTTCAATAGTATGACCCTCTACGTTTTCGGTTATCAATTAGAAGAAATCTTTGGTTCGCAACGTTTCTTCGTTCTTTATTTCCTATCAGGAATTATGGGGAATATCTTTACCCTCTTTTTGACACCTGACGCGGTAGCAGCAGGTGCTTCCACCTCCTTATTTGGACTTTTTGGAGCTATGATTGTTCTACGTTATTATAGCTCAAATTCCTATTTGCAGCTTTTGGGACAACGCTATATCGCCTTGCTTCTGATCAATCTCATTTTAGGTTTTTTTAATCCTGAAATCAGTCTAGTAGGTCACATTGGTGGAGTAGTTGGAGGTGCTTTGGCAGGTGTGTTTTTACCACCCTTAGCGGATCCTTATTTATTTTCCACCCACCAGAAACGACGAGTATTTTTGCTCTATATTGCACTGGCAGTCGGCTTGATTTTTGTCAGTTTCAGTCTATGATTTTAAGAAGCTATCAAAAGCCTGACGGATTGGATAGATTTTAGAAAACGTATCGTTGCGTATGTCAAACGTCCTATTCAACGATACGTTATTGTTTGAAGTGGCAGGACCATGCAATTGGACGAGGAAAGAGGAATACTACTATCTATATATTTTTTGTAGCTCAAGTTCGACGGAGGTTGCACCGATGTCATCTTCTTTGTAGACGTTTATCATTTTATTAAATCCTACTGAATTCCAAAAACGTAAACCCAGGTAATTATTGGCTGAAACAACTAGTTCTGCCTTTTTTAATTGAGCGGGATTGTATCTATTTTCCAATTCTTTGATCGCTAGCTTTCCCAGACCAAGATTTCTAAATTTTTTAGAAATATAAAAGTGTAAAATATAGTAGCTAGACGGGGAATCATTAAACACCCATAAATACCCAATAATTGTCTCTCCATAATAGATGCTGAAACAATAGCAATTTTCTGCGGGAATATCGGGAATTAGGTCATTGATGGGGATAAGTGGTTTTAAAGGGTCTCGTCCCTCTATTTTGTTAAAATATGGTTTTGCTTCTTTAAAGACACGGTAAAGAGCGGTTTTTTCAGTGTTTTCTGACTCTTTTAAAATAATTGCTTTCATATCATAGTTTCCTGATAAACTTCTAAATGTTAATAGATACGGTAGAGTCTCGTTTTGGTTTCTTGTATATAGTATATCATAAGACTATCTAAGCAAGATGTTATTCATGTATAGAGATAGGATGATGACTATATAGACTTTTATGATTTAGTTGGATTTTACAAATTTGGGAGTATACATCGGTCCGTTCTATCCGTAGTTGAACTACTAGAAAGAATTCGTGACTTTTTTATTTTTTCTCTTCTAATTTTTTACCAAGTTCGATGAGATATTGTTTCAAATCATCCTTGACTTGCGGATGTTGCAAAGCATAGTCAATCGATGTCTTCATGAAGCCAAATTTATCCCCTACATCGTAGCGGTTGCCTTTAAACTCGCGGGCAAAGACACGTTGCGTCTTATTGAGCGTATCAATGGCATCTGTCAATTGAATCTCATTTCCTGCCCCGGGTTTTTGATTTTCCAGAATATCAAAGATTTCAGGAGTGAGGAGGTAGCGACCGATGATTGCAAGGTCAGATGGTGCGTCTTCAGGTGCAGGTTTTTCTACAAATGTATCTACGCTATATAGACCATTGATCCCCTCACTTTGTGGAGCAATAACCCCATATGAAGATACTTCTTCATGGGGAACCGGCATTACCGCAATGGTGGAGGCATGTGTCTTTTCATAATCATTCATCAACTGCTTAGTGAGCGGAATTGTTTTTTTATTGGTGATGTCCATTAAATCATCCCCGAGCATGACGACAAAGGGTTCATTTCCAACAAAGGCCTTGGCCTGTAAGACGGCATCACCTAAGCCCCGAGGATGGCTTTGGCGGATGAAGTGCAGGCGAATACCTGTTGTTTCGTCAACTAATTTTAAAAGGTCATTTTTTCCTTTTTCTTTAAGATTATATTCCAATTCAAAATTAGAGTCAAAATGGTCTTCAATGGAGCGTTTTGATTTTCCAGTAACGACTAAAATATCTTCAATTCCTGAAGCAAGTGCCTCTTCGACAATGAATTGAATGGTTGGTTTGTCCACAATTGGCAACATTTCTTTTGCCAAGGCCTTGGTAGCAGGTAGGAAGCGAGTTCCCAATCCAGCTGCTGGAATCACGGCTTTTCTAACTTTTTTTGCCATATTTTTCTCCTTTATGACCATTCATTTTCCTGACGGAATTCGCTAGACATGATATGTTTGATTGCTTCGTCAATGCTAGCTCCTTGGTAGATGACACTGTAAATAGCTTGGGTAATCGGCATATAGACCCCGAGTTCTTGAGCCAGTTCGTAAGCGACTTTAGTAGTAGAAATTCCCTCGATGACCATGCCCATGTTGCGTTCGATGTCTTCCAACTTCTCACCGCGTCCGAGCTGATCCCCTGCCCGCCAGTTGCGCGAATGGATAGAGGTTCCAGTGACAATCAAGTCGCCAACTCCGGATAGACCGCTGTAGGTCAAGGGATTGGCTCCCATTTCAACTCCTAGTCGGGTGATTTCGGTTAGACCACGGGCGATAATGGCAGCCTTGGCATTGTCGCCATAACCGAGTCCATGAAGAGCACCGGCACCAACTGCAATGATATTTTTCAGTGCGCCAGCTGTTTCAACACCTATGACATCGTTGTTGGTATAGAGGCGGAAGTAGTGGTTGCTAAAAAGATTTTGGACATACTGGGCGCATTCTAAGTCTTTAGAAGCTGCTGAGATGAGGGTCAGGTCGCGAATAATGGTTTCTTCCGCATGACTTGGTCCAGATACCACGACAATCTCGCTCCGAAGTGTGGCAGGAATTTCTTCTTCTAGGACCGTAGACAGGCGTTTGTGGCTTTCTGGCTCGAGCCCTTTAGAAGCATGCATGACCACTACCTTGTGATCCAGCGTTTCAGCGACTTGTTTTGCGACCAAGCGCATGACCTTGGTTGGCACGACCAATAACACTGCATCAACACCGTCTAGAGCTTCGCTCAACTCCTTATAAGCCTTGATAGCTGGATCTAGGACAATATCCTTGAAATAGCGTTTGTTGGTATGGAATTGATTGATTTCCTCGATTTGCTCAGGGACATTTCCCCAGATACGTACCTCGTGACCATTATCATTGAGAACCTGTGACAGGGCTGTTCCCCAGGAACCTGGACCGAGTACGGCAATTTTTTGTTTGTTCATCTTGCTTCCTCTCTTTGGGAATAATCAGTACTTCCATTCTATCATATTTGTGAAAAATTTGCATGAGGCAATTTTGTTCTCACATGGCATAGGTATGGAGAAAATAGATAAGATTAGACCACTTGTCTGAGTGAAAGACGGTGAAGTGATCAAGCATAGACATTCCATGAACTATTCAAGCTTGGTGGATTCTGCGTAGAATGATTATCATCAGTTTGTGTTTGGATAAATGAAAACAGCACCACGAGAGATGCTATTTTTGAACTATCATGCTGATAATTCCTACTAAGCCGGCGGTATCATATAGTCAGCTTAGAAAAGATGTTGCTGTCAAACTCCCCATAGATATTCCCAGCCTTTTTCTAATAATGCAGGTAGGTTCAATGTGGAAATAAACATTAATATGGTAAAAAGTAGTCTAAGATATTTTGCATATTTCATAATATGTTTCCCCCTAAAATGCGGTTTATTTTTATAAGAGTATGCGGCGGATAGTGCTGTGTATTTAAAGCGTGTTTGTAAGATGTAAACAATACTCACATCATAAGCGAGTACGTGTATCGTTTTCTGTCATAGATAGTCCCTTTCTAGTGCCCTATCTTGAACCTGTTTTCTATAGTAGGCTAATCTTCGTTTTCAGGGGAATATAGTCATTTCGTTTCTCTTATTCTTCGTTCACTCGCTTTGCCGTACTCCAGTATAGCCTCTAGTACTAAAAGCAAACGAAAAGACTAAACTATCTCATTTCAAGGATAGCTTCTTATTCTCAATCTGATAGAGATGAGTGGCGAGTTCACAAAGTCGCTCATCATGGGTCGCAATAATCAAGATTTTTCCAGCGGTTTGTTGCTCCTTGAAAAACTGAAGGACGAGTTGAACATTCTCTGGATCCAGATTGGCGGTTGGTTCATCTGCTAGTAAAATATCAGGGTCTAGAACCAGACTGCGAATAATGGCAACGCGTTGTTTTTGGCCACCGGAAATATCTCTGACTTTATGGGCTAAAATGTCTGTTACATCAAATTTCTTAGCCAAGTCTAGCACAGTTTGTTTAATAGTTTCAGCTGTTAGATGAGGATGATAGAGGGCGGGCAGAAGCAGATTTTCTTTCACAGAATAGTCCTGTATCAAAGCGAAATCCTGAGGGATATAGCCGATATGTTGGTTGCGAAAGGCACTCATGACCTCATCATCTTGAACAGCTATTTCGTTTCCTTTATAGGTATAGGACGTGATAGGGGCGGATTTTAAGCCTGCAAGAATATCCAAGAAAGTGGACTTGCCAACGCCAGATTTTCCCATGAGTACAATGACTTGTCCAGCGGACGCTTCAAAGTCTACATCTGTGAAAATATTCTTGTCTTGATAAGATTTGCTTAAACCTTTGATAACAATCATTGAAGTGCTCCTTTCAAACGATAGCAAGTCAAGAAATAAGTGAAACCTAGCAGGAGACTGTTGACGGCAGATAGGTATAGGGCATCAGCGAGAATAAGTCCAACTCCCATCGTCCATACGAGTAGGAAAAAGAGGAAAAGACCTACGAACATCGGTATGAGAAAGAGTCCTGTCGTATAGTAATAGAGTTGTTTTTGTGTTAAACCAATTAGTCGTAAAACAGCGAGCTCTTCTTGGCAAATCTTGAGCGTTGCCCCAATCAACCAAGCGACAATCAGATTTCCAAAGAGAAAAAGGATAAGGGAAACGATGGCTCCGAAGAAGAAATTTTTTAGGTAATAGTTTTTCTGAATCTGGTAGCGTTCTCGAATGGGTTGGATGGTGACTGGAAAGTGGCTGTCGCAAATAGCAGCTGAGAGTTGCTGATAGTCGATTTCATTCAAATCATGTACCAACAGGTCATCAAAGAAAAGTGGGGGTAATTCTTCCGAAAGCAAGGCTACCTGGAGGTCATTGTCTGTCATTGGGACTAGCTCGCCTCCCTGAAAATACTCTATTTTATGGGTGGCGAGTTGGTCTACATAGGGAGCTACTATCTGATAGAGGATTGTCCGTTCTTCTTTACTTGGCTCTGTTACCAGACCTCCAGTAGTCACGGGAGGATTGTAATACATTTCATAACTTCCCTTATCTCCTTCTGTTTTCATCATTTCTAACATTGGATAGACACGAATCAATTGACTTGCTTCGTTCCATAAGAAAAGATTCATCGAAAGAGTGATAAGGGCTAGTAGGCCAAAGAGATACCAACGTTTTTTGAACATCAAGAAATAGATACTTTTCATAGGTAGCTCCTTAAAAAGATAAAGTAGACCAATGAATTGGTGAGAAGAAGAATGAGACAACATTCCGTGAAAATGAAGATTTGTTTTCCTACGGTGACTTGTGTGACGAACAGGACACTTGTAAATAGGACAGTGTTTAAAGTCATAATGAGGGTTTGCATTTTCATATAGTCAGATAGAAAATCGATTTTTGATTTCCCTAGTAGATGATGGACATAGATCGTTTTTTTGTGAGAGAACAGGATGATAGATGTAATAATATAGTTTATAACTGATAAGAAAATAAAAGGGAAAAAGATCCTTTTTCCATAATAAATGTAAAAGGAGAGCACTAACATTGTCCCAATATCTAATACTGCTAATGGCAATAGGTAGTTGTTGAGATGTTGTTTCATAGCTCTCCTTTTATCAGTTATAGTTTATAAGTAAAGGTTGTTTTAGGAGCCCAAGGGTTCATAGAGTCCCAAATGGTGACGCTGTCGTACACTTTTCCATTATCGGTTCTCCAGTTATCTTTGTAAGCTACTGCTGAACCAATAAAAGAACCGTTACGATAGTATTTTATCCAAGCGCTATTTCCTCGTTGATTAGTCCAAGCTTCTCCTACATAATAAAGTTGAAAGTGTTCAGTATTTTTGACCCCATGTGCATTGTTTCCGTAAGTAGCAGCAAAGGCCGTAATTCCGTAGGTAGTTGTAGCTAGTAGTGTGCCTAACAGTATGAATTGTCTAAGTTTTTTCATGGTATGTTCCTTTCTTTCGGATAGGCTAATAAGATTGCGGTCTTATTCACTCAATCCGTAGGTTCCTTTATTTTTCCTTTCTAGAATGAATAAGAGATGCGTTTATAAATTATGATTCCGTGTTCCTATTAAAAGGACGGGTAAAAGATAGGTAGCACTGATTATATAGTCGTTTTCATGAATTCACAATTCTTTTTTCTTTTACAATATGATATCATATATGTATAGAGTTTTTAGAAAATGTAAACAATATTCACATCATAAGGAGGTGCCTGTGATGCGCTGGGATTTTGGTACAGTATTAAAGGAGATTCGACAGGGAAAAGGGTTGACACAGCGAGCGATTTGTGGTGATTTTCTATCGCGCACGACTCTCTCGAAAATTGAGAATAATAAAGAAGTACCTAATTTAGAGAAATTTGAACATATCCTCCGACAGCTCGATATGAGCTTTGCAGAATTTGACTATATCTGTCATTATTATACTCCGACAGAGAGATCTAAGATTATTGAAAATTTTGAAAACTTTTCATCGAATGTGCGGAAAGGTAGTGAGTTTCAGGAAATGCTTGAGAAGTGTCATCATTATTTAGAAAGACATCAAGATATTCGAGTAGAACGAATTGCCAAGCTATACCAGTTATGTCTGTCCATTTGTCAAGACGGTATTGGAGATACTTCACGCATTCTCGCTCAAGAAATGTGGCAGGAATTAGAAAAATGCAATACATGGTATCTATCGGATCTTCGCAAATTAAATGCAGTTCTTATCTGCTTTTCACCTGCTCAAATGGAGAAGATTGCTGAAAAAGTGCTGCTTTCCTTAGAAAAGTACCGTGTTTTTCGTGGGTCTATTAGCAGTCAATTTTCTCTCTTAGCAAATATGGGAACTGTTTTTCTCCATGAAGGTGATGTTAAAAATTGCCTGAGGGTGACACAGAAAGCTCATGAACTGGCGAGAGACAGCCTGCGTGTTGATCAATTAGGATTTACCTGGGTACGTTTAGGAATCTGTCAGAATGATGATTTGATGATTCAAAAAGGGCTTGTTCTATTACGAACTGCTGATTTGAGCGATATGGCGGACCGCTTGGAAACAGAAGTGGCAGAATACGGTGTGTCAGAAAGGAAGTGATGGCCTACCTCCCTTTTCATCATTTTTTACGAATATTATAGTATAATGGTAGGTGACTGTAGACTATTTGAAATGTTAGGAGATAGACATGAAACAACGTGGATTTGAATTAGTATCGCACTTTACAGATGAGAGCTTGCTACCAAAGCGAGAAACAGCGCATGCAGCGGGCTATGACTTGAAAGTAGCAGAGCGTATAGTGCTTGCCCCAGGTGAGATTCAGTTAGTGCCAACGGGTGTCAAAGCCTATATGCAGACAGGTGAGGTGCTTTATCTCTATGATCGTTCGTCTAATCCCCGCAAGAAAGGGTTGGTCTTGATTAACTCGGTCGGTGTGATTGATGGTGATTATTATGGTAATCCAGCTAATGAGGGGCATATCTTTGCTCAAATGCAAAATATTACCGATAAGACAGTTGTGCTTGAAGTTGGGGAGCGAATTGTCCAAGCGGTCTTTGCTTCATTTTTATTAGTAGACGGTGATGAAGCAACAGGAACGCGTACAGGCGGTTTCGGCTCAACGGGGAATTAAGCATGGCAAAGAAAAAAGCAACCTTTGTCTGTCAAAATTGTGATTATCATTCCCCTAAATATCTAGGACGTTGTCCTAACTGTGGCACCTGGTCCTCTTTTGTGGAGGAAGTGGAAGTTGTAGAAGTTAAAAATGCGCGAATATCCTTGACAGGGGAGAAGACTAGACCGATTAAACTGAATCAAGTAACTTCGAGCAATGTTACCCGCGTTGAGACCGATATGGCAGAATTTAATCGTGTTCTTGGTGGTGGTGTGGTACCAGGTAGTCTTGTTCTAATTGGTGGAGATCCAGGAATTGGGAAGTCTACTTTGCTATTACAAGTATCAACTCAGCTGGCCAGTCGCGGGACTGTTCTTTATGTTAGTGGGGAGGAGTCGGCGGAGCAAATCAAGTTGCGGAGCGAACGCCTCGGTGATATTGACAATGAATTTTACCTCTATGCTGAGACCAATATGCAGAGTATTCGAGCGGAGGTGGAGAAGATTCAGCCTGATTTTTTGATTATCGACTCTATCCAGACGATTATGAGTCCTGAGATTGCAAGTATTCAAGGTTCGGTCAGCCAGGTTCGAGAGGTAACAGCGGAATTGATGCAGATTGCTAAGACCAACAATATTGCTACCTTTATCGTGGGACATGTGACTAAGGAAGGAACGCTTGCAGGACCGCGTATGCTAGAACATATGGTGGATACTGTATTGTATTTTGAAGGAGAACGCCAGCATACGTTTCGTATTTTGCGTGCGGTGAAAAATCGTTTTGGCTCGACCAATGAAATAGGAATTTTTGAGATGCAGTCGGCCGGGTTGGTGGAGGTTCTAAATCCTAGTCAGGTCTTTTTGGAAGAGCGATTGGATGGAGCAACGGGATCTGCAATTGTGGTGACCATGGAGGGGACGCGCCCTATTTTGGCGGAGGTTCAGGCCTTGGTGACACCGACCATGTTTGGCAATGCCAAGCGAACAACGACAGGGCTTGATTTCAATCGAGCCAGTCTTATCATGGCAGTTTTAGAAAAGCGGGCCGGTTTGCTCCTTCAAAATCAAGATGCCTATCTCAAGTCAGCAGGTGGTGTTAAGCTAGATGAGCCAGCGATTGACTTGGCTGTTGCGGTTGCGATTGCTTCTAGCTATAAGGACAAGCCAACCAATCCTCAAGAATGCTTTATTGGAGAAATTGGTTTGACAGGTGAAATCCGCCGAATCAACCGCATAGAGCAACGGATGAACGAGGCTGCTAAGTTAGGTTTTACTAAAATTTACGCTCCGAAAAACTCCCTTATCGGTCTTGAAATTCCCAAAGGCCTCACGGTCGTTGGCGTGACTACTATTGGCGAGGTCTTGCAGAACGTTTTTGGTTAGGAGTTTTTGCAAGACAGCGTCTATCTGTTCATTTGAAATAGGAATACGATACCAGCGTTAAAGTATTGTATAAACTTCTTTGTTGTTCGGGGATGTTTCTAAGTGGCCATGTTTTCTCAACAGGATAAAGGCGCTTTCTGCCAATAGCAACAAGGTTAGTTCTTTTATTTCGAGTGACGGTATATAGAAAAAAGCTAGACATTCCAACTTGAATTTCTAGCTTTTTGATTATGTCTACCTCAAAACATTCGGAAGTAACAGCGCGAAACGCTCTTTTCAAAGCTTAAGCACTGACAAAAGCTTGGGAACATGGTAGCCTAGTATGAAAGGAACATGGTGTTTAGGAAAGGAGTTTTTATGTCCTATTTTCAGAATTTTATGAAGGCTAATCAGGCCTATGTTGATTTGCATGGTACGCACCATTTGCCCTTGAAGCCTAAGACTAAAGTGGCGATTGTGACTTGTATGGATTCGCGCTTGCATGTGGCGCAAGCTCTGGGGCTGGCGCTTGGGGATGCTCATATCCTACGGAATGCAGGAGGGCGCGTCACAGATGATATGATTCGCTCGCTCGTTATTTCTGAGCAACAGCTGGGGACTCAGGAAATTGTAGTTTTACACCATACGGATTGTGGAGCCCAGACCTTTACAAATGAGGTTTTTCAAGAAGAGTTACAAGAAAAATTCGGTGTAGATGTATCACATCAGGACTTTTTACCCTTTACAGATGTGGAAGAAAGTGTTCGTGAAGATATGGACTTGCTTCGCAAGTCACCGTTGATTCCAGATGATATCGGTATTTCTGGCGCCGTCTATGATGTTGATACGGGACGTATGACAGAAGTTGTGTAATCTTCGTTTAGATGTATCTATATATTGGTTGAGTGGCTCCATTTCCTCATTTTCAGGCTCAAAAGTCCTTTTTTGATGTCTGTTACACATAAGGTTTCTGATTTAACTGTAAAATGGTTGATTTCATAATGTGCTTAACCAAGTGTATTGAAACATTTTAAAAAATCAACCAAATGAACATGGGCTAAGGGCTGTACAAGAAAGAATGACGACGGTTATAGGCTATATCTACTTACAGATAGACTTCCTTTAGGGGGTGTACTTTCTTTGTGGAAATATTTTATAGTAATCTGGTTTGAAGAGTATGAAGCTGTTGCTCAAAAGAAAGAGGTTTTGTGGGAACTTTCCTTTCAGGTCATCAGAATGACCACTTAGCCTTAAAAAGTAACCAGTCATTGAAAGGGACTTGTATTTGGAAGAAATCTTGTTATAATACATGTAGAAAAGCAAGGAGGGCATTATGAAAATACGGATTGAGCTGGATGATAGCTTGGACGATGTGGAAGTAATCATTAAGACAGCTAGTTTGACGGATCAAGTTCATCAGTTGCAACAGCTCTTGTCCCAGGTGAAGCACCCCTCTTTGGTTTTTTATAAGGATGCGAGTGAATATTTTGTTAGGTTAGAGGAGATTTTATTTTTCGAGACAGACGGTGGGAAGATTTTTGCTCATTCAAGGACGGACGCTTATGAGGTCAGATTAAAATTGTATGAGTTGGAGGAAATCTTGCCGATAATCTTCTGTAGGATTTCCAAGTCCAGCATTGCAAATGTTCGGTCGGTGTATTCGCTGGATAAGTCCTTTTCGGGGACTAGTCGGATTCGCTTTGCGGATACGCACAAGGTAGTCCATGTTTCACGTCGCTATTATCAGTTATTAAAAGAAAGATTGCAGGAGTTGAGGTAGTCTTATGAAAAAGTATGTATTGGGAATTGGCTTGTTGGTCTTGTCTGGTTTGGTCTTGTTCCAAAATTATTTGCTACGGATTGATGTAACTATATGGAAGCTGGCTTTTATTCTGGCATTCGCAGCAGGCTTAGTAAATAATCTGATCCAAAAAAGATTGCATGGGAGTTTCTTTTTTGGTACAGGACTTTTTATCTTGCTGAACAAGCAGTACCATTTTTTGGCAGTGGATACGAAAACGGTCGTTATGGGTGCTATATTAGCCTATCTTGGTGTTAGCATTCTCTTAAAGCCAAAGCAGGGAGATATCCGTTTATTTACTCATTTGAAATCCAAATCAACTGGGAAAAGTGCCTGGGTAGAAGATGAGAATAATATCGCCTTTGGTAGTTCAACCCGCTATATTCATGATACACATTTTACGTATGGAAATGTTGATGCAGCCTTTGGGAATGCGACCATTTATTTTAATCATACTGTTATGGCTGGTGAAGAAGCAACCTTTGAAGTAGATGCAGCCTTTTCAACGATTCACCTTTATGTACCAGAAACATGGTTGGTTCAGGTCAAGGCGGATAAGGCATTCAGTACCATTCAGCAAGCATCTCAGCCTACAGTATTTGAAAAGAAGCTTGTGGTCAAAGCAGATTTGGCATTTTCCAACCTTGTCATTGTCAGCTCGTAATAAATCAGCGCTTGTGGCTGATTTTTTGGTTTAAAGCGAGGGATATGTGCTATAATAGGAGCTAGTGAATGTTGACAAGGAGAGTATTGTAAATGACAAAAACGATTCGTGTGCGCTATGCACCAAGTCCAACGGGATTTCTACATATTGGGAATACTCGTACAGCCTTATTTAATTATCTTTTTGCACGCCATCATGGCGGAGCTTTTATCATTCGGATTGAAGATACTGACCGCAAACGTCATATTGAAGATGGTGAGCGTTCGCAGCTTGAAAATCTACGCTGGTTAGGAATTGACTGGGATGAAAGTCCAGAAACCCATGCTCAATACCGCCAATCAGAACGTCTTGCAATCTATCAAAAGTATGTCGATGAGCTCTTGGAAAAAGGCTTGGCCTACAAGTCATATGTGACAGAAGAAGAATTGGCAGCAGAGCGTGAGCGCCAAGAGGCAGCTGGTGAAACACCGCGCTATATCAATGAATACCTCGATATGTCAAACGAAGAAAAGGCAGCCTATATCGCAGAGCGCGAGGCTGCGGGAATTATTCCGACTGTTCGTTTGGCGGTTAATGAAGCGGGTATCTACAAGTGGACGGATATGGTAAAGGGCGAGATTGAATTTGAAGGTGGCAATATCGGTGGTGACTGGGTTATTCAGAAGAAAGACGGCTATCCGACCTATAACTTTGCTGTGGTGATCGATGACCATTTGATGGAAATTTCTCATGTTATCCGTGGGGATGACCACATTGCGAATACTCCAAAACAGCTCATGGTCTATGAAGCTCTTGGTTGGGAAGCACCAGAGTTTGGTCATATGACCTTGATTATCAATGCTGGGACAGGTAAAAAGCTGTCGAAACGTGACCCAAATACAATGTCCATTGAGGCCTATCGGAAAAAAGGTTATTTGCCAGAAGCTATTTTTAATTTTGTCACTTTGCTTGGTTGGACACCAGGGGGTGAAGAGGAACTCTTCTCTAAGGAAGAAATTATTCGTTTATTTGATGAAAGCCGTTTGAGCAAGTCTCCAGCTTCTTTTGATTCTAAGAAACTCGATTGGATGAGCAATGAGTATATCAAAAATGCAGACTTTGAAACGATTTTTGAAATGGCAAAACCTTACCTAGAAGAAGCAGGTCGTTTGACAGATAAGGCTGAAAAACTGGTGGAGCTTTACAAGCCACAAATGAGGTCAGTCGATGAGATTGTACCGTTGACAGATTTGTTCTTTGATGATTTCCCAGCCTTGACAGAGGTTGAAAAAGAAGTCATGGCAGGTGAAACTGTGCCAACGGTTCTCGCTGCTTTCAAGGAAAAATTAGAGGCCATGTCTGATGAAGATTTCAAGTCTGAAAACATCTTCCCACAAATCAAGGCAGTTCAGAAAGAAACGGGTATCAAAGGGAAAAATCTCTTCATGCCAATTCGTATTGCCGTTTCAGGTGAAATGCATGGACCAGAATTGCCGGACACTATCTACCTACTCGGCCGTGAAAAATCTATCCAACACTTGGATAACATGTTACACAAGATACAAGGGCATTAGACACGAGTTTCACTCGTTTTATCTCCCATCTTCAACAGTCTTTTTAGACTGTTGAAGCGAGCAAAGCAAAAATAGGAAACACACCGAAGCAGCATGGACTTCTAGGCGTATTTAACTTTTTTGGACAGCTCGTAGCCCACGTTCAATTCATCAAGATACAAGGGCGTTTGACAAGACTGGCAATAATCCCAGAGCTGCTTTTCAGAGTTTGTGTCAATATCCTGACGACAAACTGAATAAACAACTGAAAAATCGAAATTTGAGATAAACTTTATATAAACTCTACTCTTAGAACTGTTGATTTGGTGCAGTTTCTAAGAGTTTTTCTTTCTCAAAGAGAATAAAAAAGCTGAAGAAAATTGTGATAGACACCCCAAAAGTTAGATTTTTTCTATCTAACTTTTGGGGTGTTATAGTCATTTCGTTTATATTTTTATTACTTCGTTCACTCGTCTTGCTGTACTCCAGTACTACCTGCGACTCGTTGCCTAGTACTAACAATAAACGAAACGGCTATACCACACTTTTTTCAAAATAGTTGAGCTTTCCTTAAATCAAGAAGAGCATTGAGCAGAAATGAAAATACTTATTTCCTGCATTAGATAGGAAATAAGTATGTGATTGTTTTTGGTTTCAAGTTTTAGAGTGGAGTATGGTTGGCTATCTTTTATAGAGCTTCATTGGTTTTCAACTTCTTAGTATAATCCACCGCGGAAAGCTTCGGAAATACTATCATATTCGTAGTCTGAAGTGTCCACAGTCCATTGGCCTTTTTTATTGGTCAATTTTAAGCGGAAACCATTGCGATCACTCATGTCATTCGTCACTAATGGTGTTGAATCCAGCTGACTTGGAATCTGTTCGAGTAGATATTTTTCAGCTGCTTTAAGAGCGTCACTATAGTTATTGTATTCGTTCGCATGATCTTGAGCAAATTTAGAAACTAAATCATAGGTCTTCACATTTTCTAATCCAATCGTTTCAGGACGGATGTAGATGACGGCGCTATCTGGGAAAAACTCTTTCACTGTATAGGTTATCTTAGCGCGTTTTGCGTTTGCTTTGATATAAGCTTCTACAAAGGTACGAAGTTCTGCTTCGGATGGCTGATAGTTCATAAACTCACGGCCAAACTTATCTATAAAGGTTTTTGTAAATTCATTGCGTTCTTTTTCTACATCATTTGCTAACGCAAAGCCAGACTCAGATTGCTCCTCCGAAATGTCTTTATCTTTTTTATTTTCTTTATCCTTTTCATTAGAGGAACCCAAGGAAATAATCTCTGGCTTAGTGGAATTAGCACTTACATTGCTAGTACCACCGGTTGCTTCTCCGTTTAAAAATACACTAGTAATGTATTCTTTTGCGAGCTCGGCAACTTTTTCTTTCTCATCAGGATATTTAGAGGGGTCGATTTTAATCGTTATATCTTTAGTGTCTTTCTTTTCTAAATCGTAAGCAAAAGGAGAGTAGTGCATTTCATAGCTTTCTTCCTTAGAGTCTACTTCAAAAACAACATAGCCTGTTGTTATTTTTCCTTCAGATAGGCTTTCAAAACTAAGAGTTTTAAACTTATCATTGGAATCGTAAACGTTTAATGACTCTGTTTTTTCATCATCAGAGTTATAAAGCGTTATATCTGTCTTTGAAATTTCTAATTTTTTAGTACCCTTGTTTTTTATCTCGATATTCAAGGCCAAGTAGTGATTATCTGGGGATTCATCAGATGGCAGGACATACATTCCGTCCTTTACTCGAATTTCAACGGCACCATTACCACCAGACTCACCGTCTGTCGACGGTTTGGTACCTGAGCCACAGGCTGCTAGCACAGATGTAGCTAGGACTAACGAAACATAAGTAAACATCTTTTTCATTTGTAAATCTCCTTTACTTCTTCTATATTATTATATTATATTCCTTATCATTCGTCAATCTAAAATGGGTTCAATCTTAGGAAAAACGTACGTTTTTAACATTTTATATTCCTTATGTTCTAAAAACTGGGACATAGTACCTTGTTTCTTTATAAGGAGGCCTAACGTAAAAAGATTGTGGCTCATAACGAAAGGTTTGGAACGGGTACTTTCCGGCATTTGTTATAGGGAAAATCGAACATCAACATACTCATGGCAAGCGTAGGAACGCCTGTTATACTCGTTAAAAACAACTTCTTTCATCCGTAGATTAGCTTGCTGTACTTCCGTTCCACGTTCAGTTTCCGTGCTAGTCAGCGTTTGACTTTTATAGAGTATATCTTGTTTTGTTACAGGAATACGTTTTTAGATAGCTCTTCAAAAGCTAAAATGTTAGGAATTGACCTGCATAACTAGGCAGTTTATTGGCTTTTTTGAAAAATATGGTATAATGGAAGTAATTTTGAAAGATGGAGTTAGATTTTGAAGAAAACGTATCGTGTGAAGCGTGAACGTGATTTTAACGATATTTTTACACAGGGCAAAAATATAGCCAACCGGAAGTTTGTAATCTATCGATTGGCTAAGGAGCAAACGCATTTCCGAGTAGGTTTATCTGTCAGTAAAAAATTAGGAAATGCAGTGACGCGTAATGGAATCAAACGTAAAATTCGGCATGTTTTGATGGAGTGTGCTCCTTATCTAGTGACAGATGATTTTGTAGTCATTGCCCGTAAAGGGGTTGAGGAGTTGTCCTATCAAGAAATTAAGCAAAATCTTCTGCATGTTTTAAAACTAGCTAAATTATACCAGGAAGGTGTTCCTTTTGAAAAAGAAAGTTAAGTGGGCTAGTCTGCTCACCTTATCCTTGCTTTTACTGACGGCTTGTGGTAGGGGAGATGTGACCAGCCAATCGACAGATGCTTGGGAACGATTGATTTATTGGTTTGCAAGTATCATCAAACTATTGTCTATCAATGGACAACTGGGAGTAGGGATTATTCTCTTTACTATCTTAGTTCGGACTCTTCTCTTGCCGCTTTTCCAGCTACAGATGACCTCATCTCGGAAAATGCAAGAATTGCAACCTCAATTACGCTCCTTGCAAGAGCAGTATCCAGGAAAAGATTTGGAGAGCAGACAGTTGCTGACAGAAGCAACACGTAAGCTCTATAAGGACAATGATGTTAAGATGTCTGCATCCATGATGCCAGTCTTTATTCAGATGCCAATCTTGCTAGCTCTCTATCAAGCCTTGACGAGGGTACCAGATTTGCGGGTTGGGCATTTCCTTTGGTTGAATCTTGGGGATACAGATCCTTACTATATCTTGCCTATTCTAGCTACTGGTTTCACGTTCTTGAGCATGTGGTTGAGCAATAAGGCTGCGCTAGAACGCAATAGTGCGATGACAGTCATGATGTTTGCTATGCCGCTTATGATTTTATTGTTTGCCCTTTCGGCAGCGAGTGGAGTTACCCTCTACTGGACTGTATCAAACGCCTATCAAGTCTTCCAAATCTTAGCATTGAACAATCCTTTTAAAATCATTGCGGAGCGTGAGGCTAAGATGGAGGCGGAGCGGGAGCGTCAGGCAAAGATCCGAAAAGCTCAGAAAAAGGCTCGGAGAAAAAAATAGGATATTAGGAGATAAAAGATGAAGTTTGTAGGAGCAACAGTAGAAGAAGCAATCCAGAATGGACTTTTGGAATTAAATATTCCTCGTAAGAGAGCGCATATTACAGTGCTTGCACGTGAGAAAAAAGGATTCTTAGGATTTGGTAAAAAGCCTGCTCAAGTAGATATCGATGTCATCGATGAAACGACGGTTGTAAAAGCGAATCAAAAAGCAGTGCGTGGCGTTCCAAATGAAGTAAATAGTCTCAATGAACCCGTTAAAAGTGTTTCTGAAGCAACGATTGACCTTGGAAAGGTTGTCGCAGCAGTTAAAGAATTTGAAAAAACTGGTCAGCAGTTAGAAGATACGGTGAAAGCTAAAATCTTACAAAATAAGAAAGATGCAAAGACTATTCTAGCTGAGACAGGTCGTATCGAGATTATGAAAGATGAAGATATGACAGCAGGGACCGAAGTTGGGGGAGCTAAAGTAGAATCATTTGATGATTTAGATATTAAGATTGAGCAACAATATGATATTGATCAGGTGGTGACCGAAGTATCTGCTTACATCCAAGATATTTTAGATGATATGGATGTGGAGGCACGGATTGAAACCACACATAATCGCCGTACCATCAATCTTCAAGTGGATACCGATGAACCTGGACGCGTCATTGGCTACCATGGAAAGGTTTTGAAATCCTTGCAACTATTAGCTCAAAATTTCCTTTACAATCGTTACGAGCGTAATTTCTACGTGACTATTAACGTCAACGATTATGTAGAACATCGTGCTGAAGTCTTACAAGGCTATGCTCAAAAACTTGCTGAGCGAGTGCTTGAGGAGCAAGAAGCCTATCATACAGATCCAATGTCTAGCAGTGAACGTAAAATTATCCACCGGATCATTTCAAAAATGGATGGCTTGACTAGTTATTCAGAGGGCAGTGAACCAAATCGTTATGTGGTAGTTGATATTGAAGGAAAAAATGATTAGTGTTCATCAAAATATAGTCTTTTCGTTTGATTTTAGTACTAGGCAAGGAGCTGCAGGCCGTACTAGAGTACGACAAAGCGAGTGAACGAAGGAATAAAAGATAAGCTAAATAACTATAAAATCCAAACATTATAAATTCATCTTACGCACTGTTGAGGTTGGGATTTTTATCCCAACCTTGTCGGGTCGGGTTTAGAGTTGAAACGGTTTGATGTAGTTCAATCGAAAGCTTGGCGAAATTGAGGACTCTAAGTTAAAACAGAGGGCAGTCAAGAGAGTGGAGCTTGAGCTTAGGTATCAGCCTTGAAAAGACCAGAGGAGCGCATCCTCTGGTTTTTTCTTGAAAAAATTTTCTGTAGTATTTGGCAAATGATTTAATTTCGGACTTGTTAGACGAATGCTTTCTGTTATTTCCAAGACAACAAGTATCTACTGCTAAAAAGCAAAATAGCCTGTAAAATGAACATTTTTAGCCTACTATCGAGGAAAAACGAGTCAGTTAGAAGCCATACGGGAGGTGAAAAACATGTTCAAAAATGGCTCTAATCTGTAAAGAGAAAAGAGATATTTCCTGCCTTTGTCGTGGTTTCTGGACGAGTATAGCTTGACAAAGCAGAAAGAATCAGATAGAATAGTAAGGTATGTTTAGTAACTGATCAAAACTAGCCGGCTAAACGAATACAAAATCTATGAGGAGGTATTCATCGTGAAACGTACTTTTCAACCAAGTAAAATTCGTCGCGCACGCAAACACGGATTCCGTAACCGTATGTCAACTAAGAACGGCCGTCGCGTGTTAGCAGCTCGTCGTCGTAAAGGACGCAAAGTGCTTGCAGTGGCATAATAAAATGATAAAAAAGCCAGCAGAAACTCGAGTCTGTTGGTTTTTTTATGGGAAAAGCGGTATAATGGGAGTGAGATAGTACTGATACTCATTTAAAATCAACATTAGCATTTCTTACTACTTCCTCAAGTTGTGCGGACGGATACGGAGTTTCATTCCTAATTTTCGAGCTAAAGGTTTTGAAAATCCCGCCCTCAGCCACAAGGTATTTATTGCCGGGGATACCACTACGGCGGAAGTAGCCTTTTAGCTCACTATGTTCGCTTTCCCTTGAAAATTAGTTTAAAAATTCGCTATTTTAAGTATGAATACTCGTTAATGCCAACTTGAGACCCCGGCTAGCGTTAGCACCCAGCAATCGAAGCAGGTAGGTTTACGACCAATGAGATTGGTGCCTTAATATGTAAGTAAATGCCTTTTTCGAAGACGTTTCGTCTAGCAAATGCTTCTTTTTTTACATAGCTCGTAGGCTGTGTTCAATTAAACTAAGATACTAAGCCCGTAAAGAGCAAAGGAAACGTAATCGCTTTCTGCTCACCTAACGTTGATAAATACGTTCAACTATCCCAGCTATAAAGGTGGGGAGGGAGGACGACTTCCTTGATTTTATAGTTTAAACATGTAGGAGAAAAAGATGATTCAGATTTTTGATACCCATACCCACCTCAATGTCAAAGAGTTTGAGGGACGGATTGAGGAGGAGATAGCATCAGCCGCAGAAATGGGTGTGATTTCTATGAATGTGGTGGGCTTTGATGAGCCGACGATTAAACGTGCTTTGGATCTGGCAGAACGCTATGAGCAGATTTATGCGACCATTGGTTGGCACCCGACAGAGGCTGGTACCTACAACGATGAAGTGGAACAGCGTTTGCGCAGGCAGCTCAAGCATGACAAGGTGATTGCTCTGGGTGAGATTGGATTGGATTACCACTGGATGACAGCGCCGAAAGAGATACAGGAGCAAGTATTCTGTCGGCAGATTGCACTTGCAAAGGAAGTTGACCTGCCTTTTGTGGTCCATACCCGAGATGCCTTGGAGGATACCTATGCTATCATCAAGAGAGAGGGCGTAGGACCACGCGGTGGGATTATGCATTCTTATTCAGGTTCTCTCAAAATGGCAGAGCAGTTTATCGAACTTGGGATGACTATTTCATTTTCGGGTGTGGTCACCTTTAAGAAAGCAGTCGACATTCAAGAAGCGGCGGCTCATTTACCACTTGATAAGATTTTGGTGGAAACGGATGCGCCGTATTTGGCTCCTGTTCCCAAGCGCGGACGTGAGAATCATACCGCTTATACTCGCTATGTAGTAGATAAAATTGCAGCGCTTCGAGGCCTATCTATCGAGGAAGTCGCAAGTGCAACCTATGCCAATGCGCAAAAGTTATTTGGGTTGAGTGATTGAGATGAAACGTAAAATATCAGAAATCATTGTGGTTGAGGGGCGAGATGATACCGCTAATCTCAGACGATTTTACGAGGTGGAGACCTATGAAACTAGGGGGTCTGCGATTTCAGAGGACGACCTCGAGCGGATTCAACGTTTGAATGCCTTGCATGGAGTGATTGTCTTTACGGATCCGGATTTTAACGGTGAGCGGATTCGGAAGCTGATTATGGCAGCTGTTCCGAGTGCCAAGCACGCTTTTTTGAAACGTGCTGAAGCAACCCCTAGCTCTAAGAACAAAGGTCAGTCGCTCGGTATTGAGCATGCTTCTTTTGAAGATTTGGACAAGGCGCTTTCCCAGGTGCTAGGTGGCGCAAGTGAAGAAGGCTCGAGCTTTGACATCAGTAGGAGCGATTTGATTCGCCTTGGTTTTCTTGCAGGGTCAGATAGCCGCAAACGTAGGGAGTATCTTGGTGAACAACTCCGCATTGGCTATACGAATGGTAAGCAACTCTTAAAACGTCTTGAGATGTTTGGGATTTCGCTGGTTGAAGTAGAAAAGGTCATGAAAGGGTATGAGGACAATCATTGAGCGATAGGATCATTTCGTTTAGTTTTTATTACTTCGGAGATTGAGGAAACTTCGTTTCCCTATTTCCCGCCTGGGAGTGGGAAAGAACTCGATAGGTCAAAAAAAGAGTTGGGTTTTCCTTATTTCCTAAATTCTAGCTTGGGACTGAAACGGTCTGGGAATAGACTGTTTCACTGCCACCCCGCACAGCTCCAACAGTCAGAGCAGTGACTGTTGGAGGCTGGAAATGAAGCCAACGAGTTCGCATCAGTCGTAGAGGTCAGATGTGGAGTGTGAAACAGGAACAAATACGAGTAAAAAGCTCCAGTGGAGATTTTTAGCCTGTTCCCTTAAAATAAAAAGGAGCAGCAGTTCATTTCCAACTTTCAACGGCAGGATAGCCATTGAAGCCATCAACCACTGCATCAACGTCATTCGGTTCATAAAGTGAGAAAGTTGGGACTGTTTGCCCAGCCTCAGCAGTCTGAGCTCGTTGCCTCGTACTAAAAGTAAACAAAAAGACTATAACAGTTGTGAGTAATTCTCTTGAAGTAAAAGAATATATATAAGTAGAGTTAGCGTTCGTATGGAAGAAAGTTGGAGAAAGGTATGCATATTGCAGATTATAGTGTGACGCGCGCGATTTTAGAGCGTCATGGTTTTACGTTTAAGAAGTCGTTTGGTCAAAATTTTTTGACAGATACGAATATTTTACAGAAGATTGTGGATACAGCGGAGATTGATACATCAATCAATGTGATTGAGATTGGTCCTGGAATTGGTGCTCTTACGGAGTTTTTGGCGGAGCGGGCAGCGGAGGTTATGGCATTTGAGATTGATGAGCGTTTGATTCCGATTTTGGCAGATACGCTTCGAGATGTTGATAATGTGACCGTGGTCAATCAGGATATTTTAAAGACCAATTTGGAGGAGCATATCAAGCAGTTTAAGAATCCTAATCTACCGCTCAAGGTGGTAGCCAATCTTCCTTACTATATCACGACACCCATTTTGATGCACTTGATTGAGAGTGGCATTCCCTTTAGTGAATTTGTCGTGATGATGCAGCGTGAAGTGGCAGACCGCATTTCAGCAGAGGCGAATACCAAGGCTTATGGTAGCTTGTCGATTGCAGTACAGTATTATATGACAGCTAAAGTGGCCTTTATCGTGCCACGGACGGTCTTTGTGCCAGCACCGAATGTAGATAGTGCTATTTTGAAAATGACCAGACGAGCTGAGCCTGCAGTAGCAGTGACAGATGAGAAGTTCTTCTTTAAGGTGGCAAAGGCCAGCTTCACCCACCGCCGCAAAACCTTGTGGAATAATCTGACCAGCTATTTTGGCAAGGCGGACGATGTCAAGGAAACATTAGAGGTAGCGCTAGCAGCAGCAAACCTCCAACCCTCTGTCCGTGGTGAGGCCTTGACTTTGGAGGATTTTGCCCGATTGAGTGATGCTTTAAAGGCAGGTGGATTAGGGTAAACGTAATAAAAATACCGAGAAAGGTGCTAGGCCTTTCTCGGTATTTTTTATGAGTAGGTGTGAATCATGGTTTTCATCTTATCAGGCGAGAGAGTAATGGAGCGATACCCTCTTGGTAAAACACCGTAGCAATTATAGCCAGAAACATTTCCATAGATAAACCGATGGTTTAAGAAGAGGCCTTCGAAATTATTATCATGATCATGACCGCAAAAGATAGCATTGATATGCTGCTGATGCAAGATATGACTGAAGAGTCCGGTGTTTAATTTAGGGGCTGAAATACGAGGGTTCATTTCCCAATAGTGACCGTCGATAATATGCTCGCCAGCTTGTTCAAATTCAGGGAGAGGGATATGTAAAAATAAGAGGTCGTGGGTCAGATGTGGGTGTTTCTCCAAATATTGCTGGGCTGTTTCTTTGTACCAATTTACTTGCTCTAGGGACACCCAGTCATAGCTTTCGATGTCTAATAAAGCATCTACTCCAGAATCAATGAAATACAGTACATTGCTCAATTCTTGACCTTGATAGAGTTCAATAGTGAAGCATTCTTTATGCTGGCTATCGAAAAATACGTGAGACTTCGGTGCTAAATGCTGGAATAATTCTTGTTCTAAGGTATGCAGGTCTTGACGGGATAGGGATTGTTCAGAGTCATGATTTCCGTAGGTGATAGCTAGTGGGATGGGATACTGGTTAAAGATTTCTGCTAAGGCAATCAAGCCTTGTTGGGGGTCTTTTACACCATCGGACCAAATCAAATCACCTGTGATACAAATTAAATCAGCCGATGTTGTATCAAGGGTCGCTCGAATCTGTTCAAATGTTTGGAGATCTTCTTGGTTAAAAGGTGCCTCGCCGATATGAATATCGGTAAACTGTAAGATATTGAATGTGTCGTTTTGATAGGTGAGCATCAGGAATATCCTTTCATTAGAACCTGTATTCCTCCATGAGAGATAGGGGCAATTTGATTGAAAGAATGCAGGTGGTATCGTCAGTTCGTTTATCTTTTACTACTTCGTTCACTTACTTTGCCGTACTCTCGTACAGCCTGCAGCTCCTTGCCTAGTACTAAAAGCTATATATTGAAAAAAACAACTATCGTCATTTCGTTTATCTTTTATGACTTCGTTCACTCGCTTTGCCGTACTCCAGTACAGCCTGCAACTCCTTGCCGAGTACTAAAAAGTAAACTGAAAGACTATAATGGGCTGCGTAGTGGTTAAATAGTCTTGAATGGAGAGGGGAAGTGAGTACGATTTTTTAAAAATGTCCATGCTTTTACCATAACGAAGATTGGCTGAAAAATCAAGCTTACCAATAACATTTTTTTACCTAAAATTTGCAAAAGTTTGTTATTCGCTTTGTTGCAAGTCATTTTTGTATATGGTAGACTGGACACATATAAGGAAGCGTTTTCTGAAAATAGAAAGGAGATTTCTTGGTGAAAAGCGAAATCACAACGGTAGGCAGTGGAGAGATTCGGTTATCAAAGATTATTTTGGGATCGAGTGACTATCTGAAATTAAACAACATGCCCAAAGTCCATACGATGTTTGGAGCTTATGTAAATGCTGGCGGATTAGCTATTGATACCGCGCGCCATTATAGGGACAGTGAATCTGTCATTGGTGAATGGCTGAGGGAACAACCACGCTCAGCCTATACGATTATTACTAAGTGTTGTCACCCCGTTCGAGAAGCGCCCCATGCGCCGAGAGTTACCCCAGAGGATATTGTTCAAGATTTGACGACTAGTTTAGAAATGCTGGGTACTGACTATGTTGATATTTTATTGTTGCATCGAGATGATACCACTTATCCTGTCGGTCCCTTGATGGAGACGCTCAGTCAACTAGTAGATGAGCATAAAATCAAGGCCTTTGGAGTTTCTAACTGGACCTTGGACCGCATCAAGGAGGCTCTGGCTTATTGTGAGGAACATCAGTTGCATCCGATTACCTTTAACAGTCCCAATTTAAGCTTGGCTGCTGTCAACTGCCAACGTTGGGAAAATACAGTGACGGCTGATCAAGAAATGCTGGAGTGGCATAAGGTCAATCAATTTCCGTTGATTGCTTGGTCTGCACAGGCGGAGGGCTTTTTTGGTCATCGCTTTAAAAAAGAAGACGCTGCAGATCCAACCCTAAAAGAATTTGTAGATGTTTATTTTAATGAATTGAATTGGAAACGATTAGCTGTCTGCGATCGATTAGCACAGGAAAAGGGAGTAAAACCGATTCAAATCTCTCTAGCTTACGTATTACATCAACCATTTCCAGTATTTGCAACAATTGGTCCAGAAGAAGAATGGCAGCTTCAGGATTCGCTTGATGCATTGGACATTCACCTTTCAGATGAGGAAATGGAATCTTTAAGGAAAGGAGAGTAGAAGTTGATGGAGAGAAAGAAAATAGCGGTGCAACTTTATTCGGTTCGTAAGGAATTGGCTAAGGATCCAGATGAAACCTTTAAAGCATTAAAGGAAATTGGATTTGAAGCTGTGCAGTTGGATGGGATGCGTGGCCATTCTCCTCAGGAAATCAAGGCCTTAGTGGATCGATACGGTTTTGAGATTGCTGGAATGCACCTCAAGCATGACCGATTTTTTCATGATATCGATGGAATTATTGAAGAAGCTTTGCTATTTAACTGCAAAACAATTTATGATAAATACATTGATGATGAAGATCAGCATGTGGACGGCTATGTCAAGACCAAGCGACAGTTGCTACACGTTCAAGAGCAGTTAAAAGGGCTTGGTTTTCGTGTCGGCCTTCATTGTCCAGAGTATGACTTTAACAACCAGATAGACGGGGTAACGGTTTTAGACTATATTACTGCTCCAGCGTATGGTTTGGGACTTTATGCTGAACCAGATACGTATTGGATGTCTGTTGCAGGAAAAGATCCCGTGGAAGAGTTCAAAAAATTTTCTTATCGTGCTCCTATTGTACATCTGAAAGATTATAAAAAAGGGTATGATCCAAAAGATATGGACAATAACCTGACAGAGTTGGGTAGTGGCGATGTCCGTGTTGACGAGATTGTTCGCTGGGGAGAAGCAAATGGCGTAGAGTATTATTGTATTGAACAAGATTACTCAAAGATTGGAATGCTACAGAGCTTGGCTAAAAGTTTTGATTATTTAGTATCACTATAAAAAGAAAAGGATTACATATATGAAAAGTAGATTAAGATGGATGCTGATGAGTGGTGTATTGTTAGGAGGAGCCCTGCTTAGTGCTTGTAGCAGTAGCTCGCCAACAGCAAGCGATAAGGTATCACTATCGATTAACTATTACAATGGTGCCATTAGTGAGGCAGCTATTGAAAATGCTAAAAAGGCGTTTCCTGACTATGAATTGAATTTCAAGCAAATTCCAGCAAATGGAGATTTTGATACAAAATTAAAAGCCAGTCTTAATTCAAAGTCAGCTCCAGATATTACGGCAATTAATAGTAATATTGCAGATTATATTCCCTATAGTGACCGTTTTGTGAACTTGTTGGATTATGGTACAGCTGATTTGGCTCAGGAGTATGTGGAGTGGAAATGGGATTCCTGCTTTACCAATGACAAGTCAGTTCAGATTGCGATGCCGATTGACATTGGCCCAACAGCCCTTTTCTACAATGTCGAAGCCTTTAAAAAAGCCGGTTTGCCAACAGATGATAAGGCAGTCAGTGAACGATTGAGTAGCGATGAGAAGTATATGGAAGCGGCTAAGCAGATGAAAGAAAAAGCGGACATGCCCTTGTTCCAATCTTCTGTGTCTCTCTTTCAAGAACGCTATCGTGCGATGACCAAGCACATCTACGATAAAGATGGGAATCTGACCTACGCAGACGGTGAATTGAAAAAAGCTTGGGATTATGCTGTTATGGCAGAAAAAAATGGCTATACCCTTGGAGCAAAAGGAAATAGTGCAGAGGGTGCAAACTCTGTTCAACGAGGTTTATTTGGCGGTATGGTTGGAGCCTCTTGGGGCATCAATGACTTGGCAGAAAATGGAGCTGCTCCAGAGCAATGGCTAATTGCTAAATCACCATTCTTGCCTTCAAACTATGGCGGTTCTTATCTTGCAGTTATCAAGACAACTGCTCACCCCAAAGAAGCAGCAGATGTTGTTAAATACCTCACCAACGAAGAAAGTCAACGCGTAAACTATAAAGAATTAGCGCTTTTCCCATCACATAAAAAAGTTTTTGATGATGAGTTCGCAAATGTGAAGCATGAACTATTCGGTGATGAGCAGTATAATCATTATTTTATTGAATCTGCAAATGCTTTAGAGTATATTCCGTTTGATTCTCGTGAATCTGCTGCCTTTGAAGCTTTTGAAAATCAGCTCATTCTTGTTGCTGAACAAGGAAAGGATTCTGAACAAGCCTGGAATGATGCGAAGAAGAAAGTGGAAGAAATGTCTAAATAGTACTGTATAGTGCTTTGTTTTGGGAGTGAGAAAGCATGCAAGGAACCAAAAACGAATGTGCTCTCACTTCCTGATTTCTCGTTCGGGTTAACATCATTTATTGGACGATACTCGCTGTCTGATGACTACCTCGCCTCGCACAGTGGCAACAGTTGAGAAAGTTTGAGGGTGGAAATGGAGTGAACGGATTTGCGTCAACAGTAAATCTCAGTTCTTACCTCAAACAGTATCTCAGACTTTGAGGTAAGAACTGAGATGTTAATACGAACGTTGAGTAATGGGTCTGGACGTTCGTTCAGACTCAAAATGTAGGGCTTGTATTTACAAGTGAGGGGCATTGTCAGAAAATTACTTTTTTAAAAACGATGAATGCCCTAAAGTAAGTGTTGGATAAAAGTATTATCGTCATTTTCGTTTATCTTTTATAGTCATTTCGTTTATATTTTTATTACTTTGTTAGCTCGTCTTGCTGTACCATTGAGAAAAGTTACACTTTTCTTATCTGTCACTTGAAATAGTTATCAACTATTTCAACTACCTGCGACTCGTTGCCTAGTACTAAAAATAAACGAAACGGCTATATTACTTCGTTCACTCGCTTTGCCGTACTCTCGTACAGCCTGCAGCTCCTTGCCTAGTACTAAAAGCAAATGAAAAGACGATATATGGTGAATACAGGTTTTGTGCTTTCAGAGAAGAGATGAAAGGTAGGACGATGAGTAAGAAAATAGATGTTGACAGGTATGTTCCTTATCTTTTTATTTCCCCATTTTATATCTTATTTTTAATTTTTGGTCTCTTTCCCATTATTTTTGCAGGAATCTTAGCCTTTAATAAATGGGATGGTCTGGGAGAAATGAGATTTGTTGGATGGGGAAATTTTATCCGATTGATACATGATGCGGATTTTTACTTATCTGTGAAAAATACATTGGTGATTTGGGCAGTTGGAACCTTTCCGATGCTCCTCATTGCTTTAGTACTAGCATTTATGATCAATCTAAAGTTTGTGAAACATAAGGAATTGGTAAAGGCCATTTTCTTTTTACCAAATATCACCTCTGTTGTTGCAGTAACCATTTTGTTTGGTCTGATTTTTTCCAATTTAGACGGTCTGGCAAATAGTTTACTACAGTATATTGGGTTGTCACCAATAAAATGGGTTGCCTCAACATTTTGGGTTCGAATTGTCATCGCGCTGATTAATATTTGGATGTATCTGGGCTACAATACAATTATCTACCTGACCGGTATCACCAAGATTCCAAATGATTATTATGAAGCAGCCATCATGGATGGGGCGACCCATTTTCAAATTTTTCGTCACATTACCATTCCCCAATTAAAGCCGATTATTCTGTTTACAGTCATGATGTCAACGATTGGTGGTTTGCAGGTATTTTCAGAAGCCCAGGTGCTAGTACCGCAAGGGGCGACACCAGAGGGTGGCGCGATGACCATTGTCTATTACCTGTATAATACAGCGTTTTCGAATAATGATTATGGCTACGGGTCAGCGATTGCATGGGCCTTGGTGATCATTATTATACTCTTCTCATTAGTAAACTGGTATCTGACGACTTATCGTATCAAGGGAGAATAGGCATGGGAAATGCACCGTTTAGATTATTTGTGAGAATGTTTTTAGGAATTGGTGTGGTTGTATCCATTTTCCCATTTTACTGGATGTTGGTGATGGGAAGTAAGCAGAACAAGGAAATCTATCAGATTCCACCAAATCTACTACTAGGTTCTGAATTATTTCATAATATTGAGACTGTTTTTAAAGAAACGCCTTTCTTCCATTCGGTACTCAATACCCTCTTTATTGCGATTACATCAACTGTGCTTATCTTATTTTTTGATTCCTTGGCGGGCTTCTCCTTTGCAAAATTGACCTTTAAAGGTAAGGACTTCTTGTTTGCCTTTTTATTGGGAACCATGATGATTCCTGGGCAGCTAAACATTATACCCTCTTTCTATCTAATGGATAAGTTGGGCTGGGTTGGTTCGTATAAGGCACTCATTATTCCAGGTATGGCCAACGCCTTTGGGATTTTTTGGATTAAGCAATATTGTACAGATGCAATACCAGATAGTCTTATTGAATCCGCAACCTTAGATGGATGTTCAACTTTTAAAGTGTATGTTAAAATTGCGCTGCCGATTATGAAACCAGCCTTGGCTTTCTTAGCTCTCTATTCTTTTATGGGCTCGTGGAATGACTATATGTGGCCGTTGATTATTTTGAATGACGAATCAAAGTATACCCTGATGTTGGCGCTCACCCAGTTAAAAGGACTCTACACCGTCAATTATCCTTTGGTTATTACAGGAACGCTATTAGCAACCATTCCGCTGTTGGTTGTATTTGTTATCTTTAGTAGGCAGTTGATTGCAGGGATTACAGAAGGAGCTGTGAAGCAGTAGGTAAGGCGATGAAAGAAAAAGTCGTAGAATGGCAAGCAAAATTGATGGACATCATCATTGTGAGTGCACTTGCTGTGCTTGGTTTACTGACGATTATTGGAGGGGTGTATGGCTTATTGCTTGCGTTTGTATACCTAGCTCCTCTATCAGATAGTAAGTGGACCGTTGTGAAAGATAAAAAGGTTATTGCAGTTTGTATCGGGCTACAGTTTCTTGTTTATCTTTTCTTAGTCATTCTTTTATTGAACCTGCAGCTTCTTTCAGTTTTACCGAATGTTCTTGTCATTGTGAGTAGCTTTTTACTGACCGTATTGAGTATCGTTAGTTTTTCACTTCTGACGACAGGCATATGGCAATTAGCAAGGGGCTGTGCTCCATCTAGGGAGCTTCTCTATCAAGGGGTAAAAGGACTTATCGTAGGAGTTCCAAGCTGGATAGGATTATTTGCTTTGTTGTGCGTGGTAGGTGTTGCAGTGGTCATTTATCCGCCGTGTCTAGTGGTAGTAATAGGTAGTTTTCTTCAACTACTCAATAAGACAAGTGAGCAGGTGATATCAGGAAGAAGAGAGCGATAGTACTCTAAACAATCAGCAGCCTATTTTGTAACTTGCCGTGCGACCGTCATCTTTTTCTAGTCTTCTGTTGATTTTCATTGAGTATAAGGAGGAGTGCCATGAAATTGACCCAGCGTGAAATTGATCTACTCCGGTTTATTTTGGAACAAAAAGATGGGCTGAAAATCGCGAACATTCGCCAAAGATTGGGCTTGTCTGATAATCAAATTCGCTATACCCTAGGGAAAATCAATCGCTTTTTACGAACCAGAAAAGTAAGTTTGTTAAAGGTGGAGAAGGACTGTATCTTGATTGGAGATCGAGAAAGAATCCTAGAAGAATTTACTTTTTTTGTATCTCATACGACGCCGGGGCAGTTTAAATTTACACCCCAGCAAATGGAATATTTCATTTTATTGAAATTACTCATTGCAGATGATTATATTCCGATTAATTATTTTACAAAAGTGCTAGGTTCTTCCAGAACTAGCATTGTCAACCTGCTTGAAAAAGTGAAGAAAAGGTGTGCAATAGAAGCGATTCAGCTGGACTACGTATTGAGACGGGGATATCGTGTACCAGAATACAGCTTTAAGCGGTTTGCTTTCTTTGTATCTATCTTAAAAAAATTAATCAATATCCGAGAAATCTACAGTTTTTATTACAAGGATACCGTCTATTCTAAAGTTGGTGATCTGGTTTTCTTTGATATTTTTGAATTAGATCTACTCTTTGAAGCCTTAGAAAAAACGATTGAATATTCTAAAACAGTAGATGATCAGCTGGATGATACATCCTTTTTGAATATGATGATTCTAAACTATAAATTGATAAGGGTGCAAAAAGAGCTTCCGGATTTGACTCAATCAGAGAGAATGGAGCAGTTGACCCAGTTCTTATCTAGTTTAGAGATGAATCACGAACAAAAAGCTGACGACTTACAGTTGGCACAAGATCTGCTTGTTTATCTTGAGACGAAAATCACCTCGTCGTTGCGACTGGTCACATCACGCCATACGACAGAAGTATTGATTGGGCATCTCCAGCGGTTTATTGTACGCCAAAAGCAAGGTACTCCGATACAAGATGTTAATTTAGATTTTGTCAAAATGTATCCGGAGCTGTTTCATCTTATTTTGACTGCCCTCCGTTCTTATAAGGGACAGATATTTCAATATGTGACTGCTTCAGAAGCTGCCTTGGTGACCCTTTATTATATCAATGGCCTAGATGAACTCCCAGTAGTGGAACCATTCTGCCCGCGGATTCTTATTATTTGTGCAGAGGGCCGTGCTATTTCAAGTATTTTGAAAGGGAGAATTGCCTACTTTGTAGAGGAGGCTTATATTGATACTATAGCAGTCTTCGAATTTCAGCCGAAACAGATTCAAGATTATGATTATATTATGACAACGATTAAATTACCGGAGGTGGAATCAGAAAAAGTTATCTATATAGAAAATGCCTTTTCAGATGTCTTTCTGCAGCAGATACAGAAGCTATTGACAGCACAAGTGCGCTTAGCTCCATCACGTGATGTAACCAAGCTTTCGTATATCATGGAGGTTCTTGCGGAAGAATTGGGAGACCATATTCAGATGGATCGGATAGAAGCGAAGATTATCAACATTTTGTCAACGAATGTTGTTGAGAAACCGTCGCTTCCTTCGCCTGATTTTCTATTTGATCCGACGATGCTGGTCTATCATCAAGAACACGAGAAATTGGAATGGCGGGAAGCTGTACAGCTTAGCTCAGAATGCTTACTAGAGAACGGAAGCATTGAAGCAAGCTATATCCGAAAAATGATTTATAATATCGAACAATTCGGGCTATACATGGTTATTGCTCCCGGTGTGATGTTAATCCATGCTGGTGCAGAAGATGGCGTGAGGCAAAATGGACTGAGTATGCATGTTTTTCAAGAGCCAGTCATTTTCCCGTCCATAGATGGGATGCCCATACAAGTCATCATCGTTGTCGCGATGGATAAGCACAGTTCCTATTTGGTGATTGAAAGTCTTATCCATTGGATTACACAGGAGGAAACCTTATTTACGCTACGCGACAGTAGCAATCGCTTGAAATGTATCCAAAAAATAAATACTTTGTTAGGAAAAAATGAGGGAAGACGATGAACGAAATTTCTTTTGAATTGATTTCAAAAGCAGGTACTGCTTTTTCGCTACTAATAGAGGCGTTGCGGGAAGCTAGACAACACCATTTTGAGAGTGCAGAACAAAAAAGGCAGGAAGCAGAGCAACTGATGAATGAAGCTCATAATCTGCAAACCCAGTTGATTGTGAAAGAGATGAACGGAGAGGAGAACCAAGTGAATGTATTGTTGATTCATGCTCAAGGGACGCTGATGAATACAATCTTGATGTCCACTGTTGTCGAAGAATTTATATTGTTTTATAAAAAAGGAGAATAAAATGGAAAGACTAGCAATTTGTTTGGCTTGCAATTTGGGAGCCTCTACCAGTATACTCGTCAGTAAAATGCAAACCATCGTGGAAGCGAGTCAGAAGCTATCAAGCAAGAATGTGATGATTGAGGCAGTGCCAGCAGGTAGTATTGATGGGAAGATGTTAGAGACATATCAAGTTATTTTATTAGGACCTCAGATTGGTCACCGAAAAGAAGAAATTGAAGAGAAAGCGCGACCTTATCATGTGCCAGTGGCTGTGATTGATGCAGCCGATTACGGAACCATGAATGCTGCTAATATTTTAAGAGAAGCCATTTACTTGATAAAGACCAATTCATCTGAGGGATAAAGAGTGTTAGTAAATCAATTTCACCGTATGCTTGAGCGATTTCAGAGATTGATTCTCCCTGTGGTTGCTAAGCTTGAAAAAAATAGCTGGTTTCAAAGTTTAAAGCAATGCTTTTTGCAATTAAATGTTTTGATGATGACCATGTCTGCTCTTGCGGCAGTTAAAGTAGTAAATCATTCTTGGATACATCACCAGTTGCTTGACCAAGTGACGACGGAATTATTAGGGCTGATAACGCAACATTTTTCATGGATTTTTATGATTTTACTAGCCTACTTGGTAGCTCAAGATTTCACAAAACCCCTATTGTATTGCTGCTGTGCTATCGTCTTCTTTCTATTAAATGGAGCAGGTGGGTCAGCTTCTACCGGACTTCCTATAGCGTTTATCTCACTTCTTATCAGTACAGGTATCGCCTATATTTATCAGAGAGTGTTTTTTCAGTTTCTGTGTTCGCGCTCGTTGTCCTTACCGATGAAAGGGCTTGACTACTTGTGCCAGATGCTCTATCTTGTCATAGTATTTGGTGGCTTGTGGGGAGTAGTGCAGTGGTTATCGTCCTACTCGATCGTTTCTTATCTTGCATATTGGACGCTGGATCACCCGCTAGTCATCTTTCTCATCGTATTTTTTGAGATGCTCCTCTGGTACATTGGTATGAATGGCTACGGTGTTTTAGCTCCTTTTGTGCTCTTTTTTGCAATCAATCATTTTCAAGCAAATCTCGTAGCAATTACGGAAGGGAGAATTCCTGCACATATCTTTACGCCGAACTTGTGGGATTATTTTTTCAGCATGACAGGTTCGGGGCTAACAGGAGCCATGGTTATTCTGTCCTTGCTCAGTTCTAACAAGACTATTAAAGAGGTAGGGAAAGCAGCGGTTTCGGGGATGTTTTGGTCTGTGTCAGAGCCAATTATCTTCGGTATTCCTGTGGTGATGAATCCTTATTTGTTTATTCCCTTTGTTATTGGGACACCGCTTTTAGCCGTATTTCAATGGTTTGTTTTCCGACAAGGTTGGGTCAATCCGCCCCTCTTTTTTGTAGCAGATCTCCCACTCCCACTAGCCCCTTTTCTTGCGACCTTGGATATTCGCTCCTTGGTGCTAGTTGCTGTTGTTTTGCTACTTGCTACCGTGATGTATTATCCATTTTTTAAAGCCTATGAAAAGAATGTTCAGGAAAAAGTAGAAGAGGATCGCTATGCAGAGTTAGAGCTAGATTTTTAAAAGAGGTAGATGAGAGTTTTCGTCAATCTTACCCTCTATAAAATACCAAAATCTGACGGAGCAGGGACACTAAAACGTAGAACGAAAGTTCAATAAGGGGATGCTAACGCTGTTTAAGGTTGATTTTCGCAGAGTATAGTCATTTCGTGTACTTCGTTCACTTGCTTTGCCGTACTTCAGTACAGCAGCTCGTTGCCTAAACTTACAAGACTATATAACGACGCAAGAGGTGGAGGCTTGATGAGGATTAGTTGGAAACCACTTGTACGATAGCAGTGTGCTTGTTCCGGGATTGTGTAGTTCTTGGGCTTTGTCGGTCTGTCTAGGAGGTTGTGCCAGGTGTTTGGTTTATAGCAGTATTGGACATGCTGATGAAGCAGGAAAAAGAAAAGTTTCAAGGAGTTCCCAAATGAGTTTATTTTATCGAACAGAAAAGCTACGTGCGCGAATAAATGAGTTAGAAAATTATCGCTTCCACACGATTTACACGATTCCAGAATGGAAATTATTGGAAGATGAGACCAAGCAAGAGAAATATCCTCCCTCTCCATTTTCAAATAGTGTTTCTTTTGTGTTAGGAGATAGGTGGAAAGGGAGGGATTATTATTTGTGGATTCAACAAGAAATAATAATACCCGATGAGGAGAACCTCTATCTATACTTGGATTTTGGTCACACTGGTGGTGGTTATAATTCAGGTTTTGAATCCCTTTTATTCATTAATCGAGAGATTTATCAAGGAGTTGATTCCAATCATAAGGAAGTTAAGCTAGCAGAAAGCTATCGCAATCAGACCATTACAGTTTCACTCAAGTTGTGGTCAGGCTTAGAAGGTGGTGGCGAAGAAAAAATCCAGACACACGAATTTCGAAGAGCTGCCGTATGTCGTCTGAACCGTTCGGTAGATGGACTTATTTGCTATGCGGATATGCTACACAAGACAATGGCAGAGCTAGGTGAAACGAATCCCCTGTATCATCGCTATTCTATCCTTTTGAATCAGACTTTCCAGTTTCTTGATTGGTCAGAACCAGGTAGTGAGACCTTTCATCAATCGGTAGAGGCTGCATATCGCTATCTAAAAACAGAGCTTCAATCCATGTCCAAAGATAGTCCGATTACGGTGACAACGATTGGTCATACCCACATTGATGTGGCCTGGTTGTGGAGATTAAAACATACCCGAGAAAAGGCGGCCAGAAGCTTTGCAACGGTACTACGTTTAATGGAAGAGTACCCCGACTATATTTTCTTACAGACCCAGCCACAGCTCTATCAATTTATCAAAGAAGATTATCCAGAACTCTTTGATAAAATCAAGGAACGTGTGGCTGAGGGTCGCTGGGAAGTCGATGGAGCTATGTGGCTCGAAGCCGATTGTAATATTCCATCCGGTGAATCCTTGACCAGACAAATATTACATGGCTCCCAGTTCATTCGAAATGAATTTCAAAAAGAGGTTCACTATCTTTGGTTGCCGGATGTGTTTGGTTACTCATGGGCCTTGCCACAAATCCTGAAAAAAAGTGGTATCGATACGTTTATGACGACCAAAATCAGTTGGAATCAGTTTAATCGAATGCCCCATGATACCTTTATTTGGAAAGGGTTGGACGGTTCGGAGGTCTTGACGCATTTTATTACCACACCTGAGCCAGGGGAAGAAAATGAATGGGAATCTAATTGGTATTATACCTACAATGGTGAACTAGAACCTGAGACCGTTCTGGGGGTCTATGAAGCCTATCGAGATAAAAATATTAACCAAAACCTGCTCATCTCCTATGGGTTTGGAGATGGTGGTGGTGGTGTTACGCGAGACATGCTAGAAAAACGCAGGGTCATGGATCAATTACCTGGTTTGCCCTATGTTAAAACAGGGCGGGCAGATGATTATTTTGCAACCTTGCAAGAAACCTTTAAGCAGACTTCGCAATATATTCACACCTGGGACGGAGAGCTCTACCTCGAGTACCATAGAGGAACCTATACCTCCCAAGCTTTTGTGAAAAAGATGAATCGGCAATGTGAGCTATTCCTACGTAGATTGGAGTACCTCTTCTCATTGCTAGACATGAAAGGATATGCCAACTATCCCCAAAAGGAACTGTATACCTTGTGGGAAACAGTTCTCAGAAACCAATTTCATGATATTATACCAGGTTCTTCAATTAGAGAGGTCTATCAAGATTACCGACTGGAAATGGGGCAAGTAGTTGAGAGATGTCATCGATTGCTCAGTGGAGTACGAATGTCTTCAAGTGCTATGACGGTCTGTAACACGAGTACGTGGGAGCGAACGTCTATCCTAGAGCTCCCCCTAGCTCCTTTAGGATACAACTACATCGATTCTGCAGGAAAGCCCTTGTTGAGCTTCAATGCAGAGGATAAGACCTATGCTTTGATAGAAGCCCTCCCGGCTTATGCTTCTGAAATTGTGCAACTATCGGAAACGCCAGAAACAGGTGAGCCAATTCGAGCAGCAGCTACCGTTGCTCTATCTTCTATTGAGAATGAATGGTATCAGATTCAATGGAATGAAGAGGGGCATTTGACACAGATTTATGACAAAGAGCATCAGAAAGAAGTGTTGGCAGGAAAAGGAAATGTCTTCCAGCTATTTGAAGACAAGCCGATGAATTTTGATGCTTGGGATATTGATATTTTCTACCAGGAAAAGCATCGTGTATTGGTAGCAGAGAGTGTTGAAGCCCTCCCGACCAATCCGTTATATGATAGCGTTCGCTTCTGCTATCGCTTTGGGAAATCAACCCTTGTCCAGGAGATGAGACTATATCATCATACGAAACGGATTGACTTTGTGACAGAAGTTGATTGGCAAGAGCGTCAACAGTTACTGAAAGTTAAATTTGATGTCAATGTTCGCAGTACGTATGCAACCTATGATATTCAATATGGAAATGTACGTCGTGCAACGAACTGGAATACGAGTTGGGAGCTGGCTAAATTTGAGTCTGTTGTTCATCAGTGGGTTGATCTATCGCAGAGAGATTACGGGGTGAGCCTGCTCAATGATTCCAAATATGGTTGTGATGTCAAAGGACAAACCCTACGCCTGAGTTTGTTAAAAGGGGCTATTTTCCCAGACCCGATAGCCGATATTGGCAGTCATCAGTTTACCTATAGTCTATATCCACATAGGGGTGATTTTATCGAAGGAGAAACGGTGAAAGAGGCTTGGGAAATCAACGATCCATTAGGAGTTGTGGAGGCTGCTGTTGAAATGCCGCAGATGACTATGACAAGTGGGGCTCATGTGTTCATGGATACCTTGAAAAAAGCTGAAGATGGAAATGGTTATATTTTTCGTTTCCACGAGTATGCTGGAGGAACAGACTACCTTGAACTTTTATTTGAGAATAGTCAGTGGTGGCAGGAGGTTGATTTGTTGGAACGACCAATCGGTGCCAAGCACCAAGGAACCATTGTGCTGACAATGCAACCATATGAGATTAGGACAGTTCGTATTGGCATGAGTCAGGAGAATAAAGATGACACATCACAACACCAATCTATTTTCAACGAATAGCGAGGGCAGGTGTGGAGTTCGTCTGGTATGTCAATCAAAAAATAACAGAGAGAGCGATAATCAGTTGAAGTCGATGAGCAGAGAGCCAGGCTTGAAATGATGTTTGTGATAGTATAGTCATTTCGTTTCTATTTTTTATTCCTTCGTTCACTCGTCTTGCTGTACCATTGAGAAAAGTTACACTTTTCTTATCTGTCACTTGAAATAGTTATCAACTATTTCAACTACCTGCGACTCGTTGCCTAGTACTAAAAATAAACGAAACGGCTATACCACACGGGAGAACCGGCTTATCATTTAATGGTGCCACAGAGGGACGAAATGCAACAAATCTATCTAGGTAGTGAGAAGTGGAGGTAGAAGATGATTACAGTAGCGACCTATAATATAAAAAATGCCTGTCCTGTTGCAGTAGCAGAACATAATTGGGTACATCGAAAAGAAAGCATGATGCAGTTGATTCGTTCTAGAAACTGGGATATTGTAGGATTACAAGAAGTAACTGAGGAACAATGGCAGGATTTTGCGGACCTTGAAGAATTTGAACGGCTAGGAACGGTTCGTGATACGGAAGAATATGGGGAGTACAATCCAATCCTATTTCGTAAGGTCAAGTACCGATGTCTAGAGAGCCATACTTTCTGGTTATCTCCTACTCCTCAGATGATGTCTAAAGCGGATTGTTGGAATGCAGCTTGTTTTCGGATTGCAACTTGGGCCTTGCTAGAGGACAAGCAGTCGGGAAAGGAGATATTGGTGATCAATACTCACTTTGACCATGTAAGCCCTTTGGCTAGGGAGGAGTCAGCTAAGCAGGTGCTTGATTTTGTCAAATCCCAGTCTTATCAGGAGATCATTTTAATGGGGGATTTGAATGCGACACCAGCTGAAGCCTGTTATCCTATTTTGTGTCAGCACTTTCGTGATGTGAGTGTGGTTGCTGAGCATTGTTGGGGTCCTGAAGGAAGTTTCATCGATGAAGATTTTCCAGAAGATATTGAGGGGAAACAGCTAGAAAAAATTGACTATATATTTGTCTCGGGACAATTCGCCATTCCAAATACTGAGATTGTGGCAGAAAAAAGAGGCCCCTTTTACCCGTCTGATCATCTTCCCCTGGAGTGTCACTTGATTCAGCTCTAAAGAGGCTGCATAAAAGGAATACGGAAAGTGATTTGATTGCTTTCCGTATTTCTCTGCTTTGAAATCTCTGTTCTCATCTCCAAAACCAACTATTTCGCTCGATTTTTGTTATAATAGGAGCAGGCATACTTGATGAAACAGTGTTTTATAGTCATTTCGCTTATATTTTTATTACTTCGTTCACTCGTCTTGCTGTACCATTGAGAAAAGTTCCACTTTTCTTATCTGTCACTTGAAATAGTTATCAACTATTTCAACTACCTGCGACTCCTTGCCTAGTACTAAAAATAAACGAAACAGCTATAATGAGATGTATACTCCATTAACCCTTAGTTATATAAGATACGAGAGCGTGTAAAGCACACAGTGAAAATAGGAAACTTGACGCAGTGCTAAGGCACTAGGAAAGTATCTCTTTTTCACACAGTGCTTAGCTCGAGTTCAATTATATAAGATACGAGAGCGTGTAAAGCACACAGTGAAAATAGGAAACTTGACGCAGTGCTAAGGCACTAGGAAAGTATCTCTTTTTCACACAGTGCTTAGCTCGAGTTCAATTATATAAGATACGAGAGCGTGTAAAGCACACAGTGAAAATAGGAAACTTGACGCAGTGCTAAGGCACTAGGAAAGTATCTCTTTTTTACACAGAGTTTAGGGCAGGTTTGATTACATCAAGATACAAGGGCGTTTAAAATTCGTAGGAAAATAGGAAATTGGCGCCGTGTCGCAGGACACAAGGCAATTTATCTTTTTCACTAGAATTTTAGCCCGCGTTCAGTTACACCAAGATACAAGGTCTGTGCAACACTCAAGGTAAACATCCGTTCTACCCTTGTTTTAGGGGAGGAGCGTTTGGCAATCCGTATCCCAGGTTTTCACAATTCTTAATGGTATAGTCTTTTAGTACTAGGCAACGGGTTGCAAGCTGTACTGGAGTACGGCAAGACGAGTTAACGAAGTCATAAAAGAGAAACGAAATGACTATAAAAGCGAGTCAGATGTGGATGTTTATAGAGTAGGAGGAGTGGAGAGTGGACGATGAAAGAGGAGCAGATTTGCAAGGTATTATTATGAAAGCTCTTGCTGGATTTTATTATGTAGAATCAGAAGGGCGGATATATCAGACGCGGGCACGTGGAAATTTTCGAAAAAAAGGACAGACCCCCTATGTGGGGGATATTGTTGATTTTTCAGCACAGGAGCAATCCGAGGGTTATATTCTTAAGATTCATGAACGCAAGAATAGCTTGGTACGCCCTCCGATTGTCAATATTGATCAAGCAGTAGTCATCATGTCGGCTAAAGAGCCTGATTTCAATGCTAATCTCCTGGATCGATTTTTAGTCCTGCTAGAGCAGAAAAATATGACGCCACTTATCTATATTTCAAAAATGGATTTGCTGGAACATCAGGAGGAGCTGGACTCTTATCGTGCTATCTATGAGAAGATTGGCTATGCGTTTGTCTATCGTTTGGAAGAATTGCTCCCCCTCTTGAAAGACAAGGTGACAGTATTTATGGGACAGACAGGGGTTGGAAAGTCAACTCTGCTCAATAAGATAGCCCCGGAATTACATTTAGAAACAGGGGCTATATCAGACAGTCTAGGGCGGGGACGGCATACGACTCGTGCTGTCAGCTTCTATAACGTCCATGGTGGGAAAATCGCAGATACACCGGGATTTTCTTCGCTCGATTACGAAGTAAAAGAAGTAGAGGCTCTCACAGATTGTTTCCCAGAAATTGCAATAGAAAGCCAATTTTGCAAGTTTAGGACTTGTACCCATACACATGAGCCAAACTGTGCTGTTAAGCCCGCGGTGGAGGGTCAAAAAATTTCCCAAAGTCGCTACGACAATTACTTACAATTTTTAATGGAAATTCAGAATGTGCGTGAAACATACAAAAAAGTAAGCAAAAAAATCAAATAGAAAGTTGGAATTCCTATGTCACATTTTAAAATTGCCCCATCTATCCTCGCTGCGGATTATGCCAATTTCGAGACGGAATTAAAACGCTTGGAGGCAGCAGGAGCTGATTATATCCACATTGATATCATGGACGGGCATTTCGTACCCAATATTTCCTTTGGTGCGGATGTGGTAGCTGCTATGCGCCCGCACAGTAAGCTGGTATTTGATTGCCACTTGATGGTATCAAATCCAGAGCAACACATTGAAAATTTTGCGCGGGCAGGTGCAGATATTGTCACGATTCATGCTGAAGCAACTCAGCATCTTCATGGTTCGTTGCAAAAAATTCGTACAGCGGGCATGAAAGTGGGAGTCGTGATTAACCCAGGGACACCGATTGTCGTGATTGAGCCAGTCTTGAATTTGGTAGATCAGGTGCTCTTGATGACAGTCAATCCAGGATTTGGTGGTCAAGCCTATATTCCAGAAGTAGCAGAAAAGATTGCAGACTTGGTTCAGCTTCGTAAGGAAAAAGGGCTGTCATTTGATATTGAGGTAGACGGTGGAATTGACAACAAAACTATTTTAGCTGCCAAGGAAGCAGGAGCGAATGTCTTTGTGGCAGGGTCTTACTTGTTTAAGGGGGACTTGCAGTCCAATATTGATACCTTGAAAGTGGCTCTTCATGACTAGGATTGCCTTAGCTGCAGGTGGTGACATAAGGAGTCTCTCTGGCTCTTACGACCTCTTTGTAGGGGTGGATAGAGGTTCCGTTTATTTGTTGGAGCATGACTTTCCGCTCGATTTAGCTGTTGGTGATTTTGACTCAGTAACGGCTGTGGAACGGGAAAGGATTGCTCAAGTTGCAGGGGTTTTTGTGCAGGCGCCGGCTGAAAAAGATGATACGGATTTGGAGTTAGCCTTAAAAGAGGTCTTTGCTCGTTACCATAAGGCACAGGTTACAGTGTTTGGGGCCTTTGGCGGGCGTCTGGATCACATGATGAGCAATCTCTTTTTAGCTAGTGAACCTGATTTGGCACCTTATATGCGCCAGATTGAATTGGTTGATGAGTTGAATATTGTACGCTTTTATCCAGCGGGCAGGCATCGGATTTCCCCGATTGAAGGGATGACATATGTATCTTTTATGCCAGCAGATGAAAGTCGTTTGAGTATTTCCCATGCTAAGTATCCCTTGAATGAAAGCCATTATTTTTTTAAAAAATGTTACAGTAGTAACGAATTTATCGGAAAAGAAATCGAATTTACAATAGATAAGGGCTATGTCGTTCTCATCTATAGTCGTGATAGGAGGTAGAATGATAGATATCCTAGCCTTTATAGCCATCGCTGTTTCGGTCCTTGTCCTCTTTCGTTTAGAGCAGCATGCCAAGCGTTTGTCTATCCAATCAGAAGAGGTGGCGGATCACTTGTCAGACCAGTTGACCTACCTTTTTGATCAAAAAAATCAACAGACTTTTAGCCAGCAACAAGCCCTGCATCAAGACATGACGGAATTACGCAGGGACCTTTACCAACAACTGACTGTTTTGCGACAGGAAATGCACCAACTTCTATCCCAGAACCGTGATGTGGCAGACCAACGCTTGCAGGCTATTCAAGATTCCAATGAAAAACGCTTGGAAGAAATGCGCCAGACAGTGGAAGAAAAGTTAGAGCAGACCTTGCAGACACGCTTACAGGCCTCTTTTGAAACTGTGTCTAGGCAGTTGGAGTCGGTCAATCGCGGTTTGGGCGAAATGCAGACGGTGGCGCGTGATGTTGGAGCTCTTCATAAAATTCTCTCCAATACTAAAACGCGCGGTATTATGGGGGAGTTGCAGCTGGGACAGATTATTGAAGATATTTTAACCCCCTCCCAGTATGAACGGGAATTTGCCACGGTGGCTGGGTCTAATGAGCGGGTAGAATATGCAGTGAAATTACCAGGTCAGACCAAGGATGATTCTGTCTATCTGCCGATTGATTCCAAGTTTCCTCTCGCAGATTATTACCGTTTAGAGGAAGCCTATGAAGCAGGGGACAAGGAGCAGATTGAAGTACATCGCAAGCATCTTTTGGCCTCTATCAAGCGTTTTGCCAAGGAAATCCAGCAAAAGTATCTCTACCCACCAGCGACCACTAGTTTTGGCATTCTCTTTTTACCGACAGAAGGTCTATATTCTGAGGTGGTGCGCAATCCGATTTTCTTTGATGAATTGCGGAGGACAGAGCATATCGTGGTGGCAGGTCCCTCGACCTTATCTGCCCTTTTAAACTCCTTATCGGTTGGCTTTAAGACCTTGAATATTCAACGTTCAGCAGACGATATTAGCAAGGTCTTGGGCAATGTCAAGTCAGAATTTGGCAAGTTTGGGACTGTTTTGATGAAAGCACAGCGCCATTTACAACACGCCTCAGGCAACTTGGATGATTTATTGACACGGCGGACCAATGCGATTGAGCGAACCTTGCGCCACATTGAATTGCCAGACGGAGAGATGCCGTTTGACCTATTGAATTTCCAGAAGGAAGGGGAAGAAGATGAAAATTAACCAAATGAAAAAAGATGAGCTCTTTGAAGGCTTTTATCTGATTAAAACCGCTGACATTCGACAGACCAGGGCTGGAAAAGATTATCTTGCTTTGACTTTCCAAGATGATACGGGAGAAATTGAAGGAAAAATCTGGGACGCTCAACAAGGTAAGATTAAGGACTTTAAGGCAGGCGTTGTTGTCCACATGCAAGGACGCAGAGAGGTCTACAACAACACACCACAGGTCAATCAGATTATCCTCCGACTTCCCAAGCCCGGTGAGCCAAATAATCCTGCCGATTTTAAGGAGAAACCGCCTGTTGATGTGGAGGATACACGCAAGTACCTTAGTCAGATGATTTTCAAAATCGAAAATGCTATTTGGCAGCGGATTGTGCGATCCTTGTATAGTAAATATGAACAGGAATTTTATTCTTATCCAGCTGCCAAGACTAATCACCATGCCTTTTATTCGGGGTTGTCTTTTCATACAGCGACCATGGTGCGTTTGGCCGATAAGATTGGCGATATTTATCCGCAACTCAATAAGAGTCTATTATTTGCAGGGATTATGTTGCATGACTTGGCTAAAGTTATTGAATTATCAGGTCCTGAAAATACCAATTATACTGTAAGGGGCAATCTCATCGGTCATATTTCCTTGATTGATGAGGAGATTACCAAGGTGCTGATAGAGTTAGGAATTGATGATAGCAGAGAAGAAGTGACAATCCTGCGCCATGTTATTCTCAGTCACCACGGTTTGCTTGAATACGGCAGTCCTGTTCGTCCACAGATTATGGAGGCAGAAATTCTCCACATGATTGACAATATTGATGCGGAAATGATGATGATGCTAACTGCTTTAGACAAGATTGGACCAGGTGAGATGACAAGTCGCATTTTTGCAATGGATAATCGAGCTTTTTATAAACCGAATATTGACTGATTTAGTAAGCGTTAGAAATACCATTTCCTAGTAATGAACTGTCAGCAGTCAGGTGCACTATTGAATGTGCTGGAGGAGGTTGCGTGCACTTATGTTTCCTGAGTAAATATTCAGAGAGAAAATGAGCGTATTGGGTCAGTGTTTATAAAATACGAAAAAAGAGGGCAGATAAATAAAAAAAGTTCGTTTTTTCCTTTTTTATGTTATAATGTTAAAAAGCAAAGAAGGAGTCAACTATGAAATTAAGAAGAAGTGAACGAATGGTGGTCATCTCTCACTATCTCCTCAACCATCCTTATGAATTAACCAGCCTAAATATGTTTGCAAAGAAGTACAGCTCTGCCAAATCGTCCATTTCAGAGGATATTGCGATTATCAAAAAAGCCTTTGAGGAAAGTTCTATCGGTCAGATTGAAACGATTACAGGAGCAAGTGGCGGTGTGGTCTTTACTCCTATGATTTCAGATGAGGAATCTCTTGCTATTGCTGAAGAACTGCGCAGTCAAATGGCAGAAAGCAGCCGTATCCTACCAGGGGGGTATATTTATTCTTCCGACTTGCTCTCAACTCCTCATATTTTGAAAAATGTCGGTCGGATTATTGCCAACAGTTTCAAGGATGAGCAGATTGATGCTGTTATGACAGTCGCAACCAAGGGAGTCCCGTTAGCAAACGCCGTAGCAAATGTCTTGAATGTGCCTTTTGTTATTGTACGCCGTGATTTAAAAATTACAGAGGGATCAACGGTATCTGTTAACTACGTGTCTGGATCTAGCGACCGTATTGAAAAAATGTTCTTGTCAAAACGTAGTCTTAAGGCAGGTAGTCGCGTGTTGGTTGTGGATGATTTCTTGAAAAATGGTGGAACCATTAACGGGATGATTAGCCTCTTATCAGAATTTGACAGCAGCCTAGCAGGTGTAGCAGTCTTTGCCGAAAATCAAAAAGGCGCTCGTAACGTTGCCAATTACAAATCACTGCTTGCTGTCACAAATATTGATGTCAAGGAAAACAAAGTTGATGTTGAATTGGGAAATATTTTTAAATAGTATCGTCTTTTAGTTTGCTTTTAGTACTAGGCAACGAGCTGCAGGCTGTACTATAGAGTACGGAAAAGCGAGTGAACGAAGTAATAAACGAACGAAATGACGATATAACAAAATCCCTGTCAGATGACAGGGATTTTTTAAGGAGATTTTTTCGTCAAGTAGCATCTACTGAATGAAAAACAACGTTATCCGTTGGTTTTCACAGAGTATCCATAATAGAGAAATCTATTTCAGCTACCTGAACGATATGAAAAAGTAGGATAGGGATAGTATATCTTTCTATCCTTAATTTTTTCTTAAATAGATAATGGACAGATAATAAAGGTCTATTATTCTATAAAATCAACATCTGATTAGCTTTCACCATTGAGATCGTGAAAGGTTAGAGATACGGATAACCAAACTCTCCTCCTCTGAAACATATGTGCTTTATATGTTCTGGTATCTTGTGTAATTGAACGCGGGCTAAAAGCTCGGAAAAAAGAGACGAAGCCGTTGCAAATTTTATTTGCTTACGGATACGGCTGCCTTTAGGTATAAATACTCCTAACTCTAAAGGTATGCCATGCCTTTGGAGGCGGGAAATTGACGATTGCAGAGCAAGCGCTCCCTAGGAAGTAGGCTAAAAAGCTCCATTGGAGCTTTTTACTCATATTTGTTCGTGTTTCCCACTCTACATTTGACCTCTATGACTGTGCTGCGAACGAATTCGCTTTATTTCCAACCTCCAACAGTCACTACTCTGACTGTTGGAGCTGTGCGGGGGTGGGAGTGAAATGATTTGGGATAGACCGTTTTAGCCCAAACCTCGAATGTAAGAAGAGAGGGAAATCGAACTGTTTTCTACCTATCGAGTTCTTCCCCGCCCCTGTTCGACCGCTTGACGGTAGCTATCTGGCAATTCCCTGCACTTTCGTTTGGGACTAGCCTAGCTATCCTTGTCGGGGTCTCACAACGAAGTTGTCAGCAACTTCTGTTCGGCCGCTTGACGGTAGCTATCTGGCTCCTCCCTGCACTTTCGTTTGGGACTAGCCTAGCTATCCTCGTCGGGGTCTCACAACGAAGTTGTCAGCAACTTCTGTTCGGCCGCTTGACGGTAGCTATCTGGCTCCTCCCTGCACTTTCGTTTGGGACTAGCCTAGCTATCCTTGTCGGGGTCTCACAACGAAGTTGTCAGCAACTTCTGTTCGGCCGCTTGACGGTAGCTATCTGGCTCCTCCCTGCACTTTCGTTTGGGACTAGCCTAGCTATCCTCGTCGGGGTCTCACAACGAAGTTGTCAGTAACTTCTGTTCGGCCGCTTGACGGTAGCTATCTGGCTCCTCCCTGCACTTTCGTTTGGGACTAGCCTAGCTATCCTCGTCGGGGTCTCACAACGAAGTTGTCAGCAACTTCTGTTCGGCCGCCTATTTTGGGGCTTTTAAAATCGCTAATGTTTGATAGGGCTTGAGAGTGAGAGTGTCGCTGACGGTAGTGTCTGCATAGTTGCTGATGAGGATGTTACCGTCGGTATAGTCTGTCGGTATATCAAGCTCAACTTCTTTAGGAAAGAAGTTGTTGATGACGAGAAGTCTTTGATCCTTGAAACTACGTTCAAAGGCATAGATACGGTTGCTGTCCTTGTAGGCTGCGGTGTAGTCACCCTCTGCAATAATCGGCATAGTCTTGCGCAGGCGAATCAGCTCTTGATAGAAAGTGAAGATTGGTCCGTCTTTTTCAGCTTCAACGTTGATTTCTGGGTAGGATTTTCCTGCCTTGAGCCAAGGAGTGCCAGTCGTGAAACCTGCATGTTTGCTCGCATCCCATTGCATTGGTATGCGGGAATTGTCGCGTGATTTGGCCTGGATAATGGTAAAGGCTTCCTCAGGAGTCTTTCCTTGCTCGAGCATGATTTGATAAGCGTTTAGACTTTCTACATCGACATAATCTGCCATTGAATCATAGTCTGGATCAATCATACCGATTTCTTCTCCCATGTATATGTAAGGTGTTCCGCGAGAGAGGTGGATGGAAGCTGCCAGCATGGTTGCCCCCTCCACTCTGAACCGCTTGGTATCTACAAAGCGGTTGAGTGCACGCGGTTGGTCATGGTTGTTGTAAAAGAGTGCGTTCCAACCGTTGCCGTTACTCATACCCTCTCCCCAGATGTGAAAGAGGCGTTTTAATTCTGGAAAATCAAAGTCAACAATAGTCCATTTTTGTCCGTTTTTGTAGTCCACTTTGAGGTGGTGGAAGTTAAAGGCCATGGCCAATTCCTGACGATCAGGTGCAGTATATAGAATACAGTTTTCAATAGTAGTAGCAGACATTTCCCCAACGGTCATAAAGCCATCTTCAGCTCCAAAAGTTGCACGGTTCATCATCTTGAGGTAGTCGTGTGTGATTGGGCGATCCGTATAGGCCGGTTTTCCATCGTTACTGGGGCAATCTTCTAAGACTTCGTCTTTTCCGATTAGGTTGATGACATCAAAGCGGAATCCCTTGACACCCTTGTCTTTCCAGAAATTGACGACCTTGAATAATTCCTTACGGACATGCGGGTTACGCCAGTTGAGATCAGCTTGGGTCACGTCGAAGAGGTGGAGATAGTACTTGCCAGTATCACCAAAAGGTGCCCAGGCGTTGCCGCCGAATTTAGACACCCAGTCGGTTGGCTCATCGCGTAGGATAAAGAAATCTTGGTAGTAGGTATCGCCGGCAAGGGCTTTTTGGAACCATTCGTGCTCAGTTGAGCAGTGATTAAGAACCATATCAAGCATGAAATCAATACCGAGTTCCTGCCCTACTGCAATCATCTCTTCAAAATCTGCCATAGAACCAAAATCAGGGTTGACTGCTGTGTAGTCTGAAATGTCGTATCCATTGTCCCGCTGTGGGCTAGGATAAAACGGATTGAGCCAAATCATATCGATGCCCAATTCTTTTAAATAGGGCAGTTTTTGGATGATTCCTTGCAAGTCTCCGATACCATTTCCAGTAGTATCTTTGTATGATTTTGGATAGATTTGATAGACGACCTTGCGCTTATCAATTACCATGTTGTTCTCCTATTCTATTTGGAAAGTAAAGGGAGCGGGACTTAGGTCTTGTGTGTCCTCCTCTTTTTCTCTAGATTCGGTCTAACATAATCCCTCGGATTACCACCTCGACTTTCTTGGTTCTAGCATGAGGTATTATAGTCATTTCGTTTATCTTTTATTACTTTGTTCACTCGCTTTGCCGTACTCCAGTACAGCCTGCAGCTCCTTACCTAGTACTAAAAGTAAACTAAAAGACTATAAACGTCGCTCCCTGCAACTATTGCGATATGTCAAATTGTTCAAATAAAGGTCGGCCTTTTTTCTAAGCCTGTAATAGCAGAAGCTGAGTTCTTCCAACCAGTTTAAAAATAGGAGGTGGAAGCTCAGCTTCAAGTGGTTGTTCATTTGGGGGATTAGGCTTTAAGAATTGCTTGTCCCCGCTCTATTGGTCTTGGCAGGCTACCTACGATTTCGCCGGGAAAATCAGTGTGGTTGGTGATGATCACAGGTGTTTCTGCCACGAGCCCTGCTTCTTTGATGATATTGATGTCAAACTTGATTAATGGATCGCCCGCCTTGATGCGGTCACCTTGTTGGACATAGGCATCAAAGCCTTTCCCCTCGAGGGTTACAGTATCCATACCGATGTGTATGAGCATTTCCACTCCGTTTGTACCAGTGATGCCGATTGCGTGTTTGGTTGGGAAGAGGACAGATACGACACCGTCAATTGGTGCGACTAATGTCCCCTCGCTTGGGTCAATCAAGACACCTTGTCCCATGACACCAGAAGCAAAGACAGGATCAGTTGCGGTTGCCAATTCTTTTACTTGGCCAGTCAAGGGGCTGATGATATCAGCAGGAGTTTTTGTTTTCGCTGTGGCTGTCACAACTTTTTCAGTAGCTTCTTCTTTTTTTACGAATAAGCCTGTTTTTGCAAAGAAAAAGGTTAGGATAAAAGGGACTATAATCGCAATTACCATGGTCAATAAAAAGGCACCGAAGTAATTGGAATTGATTGAAAGAATGGCTGGAAGTCCACCGACTCCGACAGCATTGGCCTGGATATTTAACAACACACAGACCAGACCTGCAAGAGCTGAGCCAATCATTCCTGCGACAAATGGATAGACATATTTGACATTGACCCCAAAGAGGGCAGGCTCTGTAACACCAAGATAGGCAGAGATTGTAGCCGGAAGAGCAACTTGTGCCTCACGTTCATTGTGACGTTTCATGAAGAAGTAAGCAAATACGGCAGAACCTTGAGCGATATTTGAAAGAGCAATCATTGGCCAAAGACCAGTTGTATGAGTGGCAGTATCTGCCATGAGTTGTGTATCAATGGCATTGGTCATATGGTGAAGACCGGTGATAACAAATGGGGCATAAAGAGCTCCGAATACCAGACCAAAGAGCCATTTGAATGGACCGGTTAAACCAGCGAATACGACCGCAGATAGTCCTTTACCAATAGTCCAGCCGATAGGACCAAGGATGGTGTGTGCAAGGATAAGGGCTGGTACAAGTGAGAGGAATGGAACTGCAATCATCGAAATCACTTCTGGAGTGACCTTGCGCCAGAATTTTTCAAGATGGGCGAGTGATAGACCCGCAAGGAGGGCTGGAATAACTTGCGCCTGGTAGCCTACACGGGCAATTGAAAAAGAGCCAAAGTCCCAGTATTTTAAGCTTCCGTCTGCCAGTGCTTTGGTATAATCGTAGGCATTTGTTAATTGAGATGAAACCAAACAGATACCAAGAATGATACCAAGGATTTGAGTGGTTCCCATTTTACGAGTAACAGACCAAGTGATTCCTACAGGCAAGAAGTGGAAAATAGCCTCACCTGGGAGCCATAAGAAATCGTTGACACCGCTCCAGAACTGAGAAATATCGGCGATGGTATTGTAGACGGGTTCTCCTTGCTCATTGACTTGCTTAACGCCGTCAATGATTTTTTGACCGAGCCATTCCATTTGCACTTCTCCGAGGACATTACGGAAACCGAGAATCAATCCCCCAACGACCAAGGCTGGAATGAGTGGTGTGAAGATTTCTGCTAGCATAGTCATGACGCGTTGAATGGCATTTTGGTTGCTTTTAGCAGCTGATTTAGCAGCTTCTTTTGACACCCCCTCGATACCTGAAATCGCAGTGAAGTCATTATAGAAGATTGGGACATCATTTCCGATGATAACTTGGAATTGCCCTGCGTTGGTAAAGGTTCCTTTAACAGCAGGAATGTTTTCGATTGTTGTTACATCTGCTTTTTTCGGATCTCCTAATACAAACCGCATGCGCGTCGCGCAGTGTGTGACAGCTGTCACGTTTTCTTTGCCGCCAACCGCTTCAAGAAGGGTCTTAGCATCTTGTTCAAATTTTCCCATTGATGTGTTTCCTTTTAGACGATAGTTGAACTATGTCTCCTTTCATTTTTTTAAAATTTGTACGGACAAATTTTAAAGGCAAGAGTATTGTATCCGATTTCAAGATAGAATGCAAGCTTTTTAAAAACATTTTTTCAAATTTTGTTATAATAGGGATAGTTGTATGATAAAAAGCAGACCAATGGAAAGAAGTATGAAAAAATATCAAGAAGTTTTCAATGATATAAAAGAAAAAATTGATAGCAATGTTTATGTAGCTGAGCATGTCTTGCCAACGGAAAAAGAGTTGCAACATCAGTATCAGGTCAGTCGTGATACAATTCGTAAAGCCTTAGCGATGCTGACAGAACGTGGATTGATTCAAAAGGTACAGGGTAAGGGCTCACTAGTGTTAAAGCAAGAGCTACTTGATTTTCCTGTATCAGGTCTCACCTCCTATCAAGAATTGACCCAGTCGCTTCATATGGATAGTCATACAGAGGTGGTGAGCTTGGAGCGATTGACGGTTACGAGTAATTTATCCCAGTTGACAGGCTTTGAACCGTATAGTCAGGTTTGGAAACTTATCCGTACAAGATCTATTGACGGCAAGGTATCGGTTCTTGATACGGATTATCTATTGTATGACTTGGTGCCACATTTGACAAAGGATATTGCAGCCGTTTCTATTTATGCCTATTTGGAGGGTGACTTGCATTTGGATATTGCCTATGCTCAAAAGGAAATTACGGTCGAGCCGACCAACAGGGAAGAAAGGGAGCTGATGCAGAGTAAGGACGACTATCTGGTTCAAATTCGTTCACGTGTCTTTTTAGGAAATACCCAGCAATTCCAATACACGGAAAGCAAGCATAAGATTGACAAGTTTCGTTTTGTCGATTTTGCGCGGAGAAAGAAAGTGCTCTAGTCTTGTTTGAGAGGGCATGTCCATTAGCCAAATGGCTGATTTTACGATATAATGGTAGGTGAGGTAATTTTATGGCAAATTTAAATCGATACAAATTTACATTTGGAGACAAGCAGTTGACGCTCACAACAGAGCATGACAACCTTTTTATGGAAGAGATTGAGCGGATTGTACAGGAAAAATATCAGGCAATTAAGGAAAAAATGCCGACGGCAGATCCTGAGACCATGGCCTTGTTGCTTGCTATCAATGCCCTATCTGTTCAGCTGAAGCGCGAAATGGAGCACGAGAAAGTGGAAGCTGAATTAGCTAGTATGAGAGAACAAGTTCTCAAGAAAAATGAAACCCTACTAGATTTAGATGAATTCGAGGACCTGACATGATAACATTGGTCTTGTTGATAATTCTCGTTTGGAGTTTTTACATTGGCTATAGTCGAGGGATTGTGTTACAAAGTTATTATGTGTTCGCCAGTATCTTTGCTCTTATTATTGCAGCAGCTCAGTTTAAAAAAATAGTGCCTCTGCTGTACTTATGGGTACCGTTTTCAACGGCAAGTCAAGGTGCCAGCACGTATTATTTTGATAGCCAATACTTGTTCAGTCTAGATAAGATTTTTTATGCAGGTTTGGCCTTTTTGGTCGTTTATGCACTTGTCTATGCTGTGATGAGACTAGTTGGACTTTTGATGCATTTGGTACGTTTTGCCGATCCAGATACAACCGTAACCAATGTGATTGGTGGGGGATTGGCAGTCATTGTAGCCCTTATCTCCTTACAGATTATTCTGACCCTTGTAGGAAGTATTCCACTTGCATTGGTACAAGAAACGCTCCATAAAAGTTGGCTTGCTAATGCGATAATCCAATACATACCTGTTACTAGTAGCTTGTTTAAAAACTTATGGATTGCTACGATTGGGCAATAGGAGATTTTACTATTAGTTGTAAAAAGGGGGTTGAGCACAAGTTGCCAGTCCCTCTGTTTATACAGGTAGGATTGATGATACAGGACATGGGAAGAAAGGGGACGGAAGAAGATACGAGATTTGGTGGAGAGGGGCTGCACTAGCTAGAAACCAGTATGTGCTACTTGATAGAGCTGTTTCAGGGTGCCAGTCTAGTTGGCTATTTTTAGGAAAGAAGTTGAAAACCTCCACTGGAGTTTTTCATTTGTCGTATTTCTTATTTTTACTGTAGCTGTTGCAGGCTATGCCTGTTTTACAGATACGGATGCCCTAGGGGTACATGCGCTTTTTACACGCTCTCGTAGCTTGTTGGAGAAAGAAAATGAATCAAAAAATTATGGAAACCTTGGAGTTTTACAAGGTCAAGGTCTTGTTGGAACCTTTTATCCTAACAGAACAAGGGGCTCTTGCATTGCAGGAGCTCATGCCCATGACAGATGCAAAGCGGATTCAGCAGGCCTTTGATGAAATGGCAGACATGGCAGCATTGTTCGTAGAACATCCTCACTTTAGTTTTGGGACTACGGTTGATATCGTACCTGCCATGAAGCGCTTGGACTTGGAAGCGGATCTCAATATTCCTGAAATACTAGCGGTTAAAAAAGTATTAGAAGTATCAAAGGAATTAGCGGATTTTTACCAGCATTTGGAAAATGTAGACTTAATTCAACTGCCCTCTTTATTTGAAAAGTTTGAACTTTTTCCTCTAATCCAAGGGAGTTTGCAAGTCATTCATAACGGAGGTTTTGTAGAAGATTTTGCCAGCGAAAAACTGACGCAAATCCGCAGAAAGATTCGCGAATCAGAAGATCAAATCAGACAGGTCTTGCAGGAGATGCTAAAGACCAAGAGTGATATGCTGACAGATACGGTTCTAGCCAGTCGAAATGGTCGCAATGTCCTTCCTGTGAAAAATACCTACCGCAACCGTATCTCGGGTGTGGTTCATGACATTTCGGCATCTGGTTCGACGGTCTATATTGAGCCACGCGCAGTCGTTTCTCTCAATGAAGAAATGACCCATGCCAGGGCGGAAGAACGCCATGAGATCAGTCGTATCTTGCAGGAATTGTCCAATATGTTGCGACCGCATAGTCGTGCTATTCGCAATAATGCTTGGGTGATTGGGCACCTTGATTTTATCCGTGCTAAACATGTTTTTGCGCGCACGTATCAAGCTACCATTCCTACCTTATCCTTGTCAAAGGATATTGCCCTTTTAAATGTTCGCCATCCGCTCTTGGCTGATCCTGTGCCCAATGATTTATACTTCAAAGAAGAGTTAACCGCGATTGTGATTACTGGTCCTAATACGGGTGGTAAGACCATTATGTTGAAAACGCTAGGACTGACCCATCTCATGGCTCAATCAGGTTTGCCCATTTTGGCAGATAAGGGCAGTCGCGTTGCTCTATTTCATGAAATATTTGCGGATATTGGTGATGAGCAATCGATTGAGCAAAGTTTGTCGACGTTCTCTAGCCATATGCTCCATACGGTGGATATTTTAAGGATTGCTAATCAAGATTCCCTCATTTTATTTGATGAATTGGGAGCTGGAACCGATCCGCAAGAGGGGGCTTCTCTTGCCATGGCTATTTTGGAAGACCTGCGCTTGCGGGGTATAAAAACGATGGCGACTACCCATTATCCTGAATTAAAGGCCTATGGAATTGAAACAATCGGTGTGGAAAATGCCAGTATGGAGTTTGACAGCCAGAGCTTGCGACCAACCTATCACTTCATGCAGGGGGTTCCAGGTCGCTCCAATGCCTTTGATATTGCAAAACGTCTCGGTCTATCAACAGCCATTATTAGTGATGCTGAGAGCATGACTAAGACGGATAGCGATGTCAATCAAATCATTGAAAGGTTAGAGGCACAAGCGGTAGAAAGCAGGAAGCGTCTTGACACGATTCGTGAGGTGGAGCAGGAAAATCTCAAGATGAACCGCGTCTTGAAGAAACTCTATCATGAATTTTCGCGGGAGAAAGAAGCAGAGTTAAACAAGGCGCGCTTAGAAGCCCAAGAGATTGTGACCATGGCATTAGCAGAAAGTGATGATATTTTAAAACATCTTCACAGTCAGGCTAGCCTAAAACCACATCAGATTATCGAAGCCAAAAGTCAGCTGAAAAAATTGGCGCCAGAAGTTGTAGATCTTTCTAAAAACAAGGTTTTGAAAAAAGCCAAGAAAGAAAAGGCGGCGCGCGTGGGTGATGACATTTTAGTGACCAGTTATGGGCAACGTGGCACCTTAATCAAGCAATTAAAAGACGGTCGCTGGGAAGCCCAAGTTGGTTTGATTAAGATGACACTCAAAGCAGATGAATTTACCTTGATAAAGGTTGAAAAAGAAGAAAAAACCAAACCAAAGCAGGTTCATGTCGTCAAACGGACCACCGGAAAAGGACCTAGGGCGCGCCTTGATCTGCGTGGGAAACGCTATGAAGAGGCGATGCAGGAACTGGATGAATTTATTGACCAAGCCCTGCTCCATAATATGTCTCAAGTAGACATCATTCACGGTATTGGAACAGGTGTTATCCGTGAGGGAGTGACCAAGTATCTCCGTAGAAACAAGCAGGTCAAAGAATTTGGCTATGCACCGCAGAATGCGGGAGGAAGTGGTGCAACCATTGTGACATTTAAATAGAGCCTGTGCTGACAGCTCAAACGCATTTTTTGCCCTCGCTGTTGGTCTTTCAAGATATGGCTGTATTCTTTCAAAATACTTGTCAAACATCGGTTTCTTTAAACCCGGGGATCCCGCACGTTTTGCTACAGTTGTTTGAATGTTTGGAGAACTGCATTTATGACATCTAAACAGGTGATTTAGAAAGAAAGATTTTCTGAATTCGACTGACTTTCTTAAGGCGTAGCAAATATTTTGCAAAAATTTTCTTTTGGTGTAGAATAACAGTACAAAGAAAAAAGGAGAACAAATATGGTTCAAGTAGTTACTGATGCAAACTTTGTTGAAGAAACCAAATCAGGTCTTGTATTGATTGATTTTTGGGCAACCTGGTGTGGTCCATGTCGCATGCAGGCACCAATTTTGGAGCAATTAGCAGAAGAAGTTCATGAAGATGAAGTGAAAATTTTGAAAATGGATGTCGATGAAAATCCAAATACAGCTCGCGAATTTGGAATTATGTCAATTCCAACCCTTTTATTCAAGAAAGACGGAGAAGTTGTAAAACAAGTCGCAGGTGTCCATAGCAAAGAACAGCTCAAAGCTATCATTGCTGAACTTGCATAGATAAAAATAGAAGAACAGGCGTATTGTCTAGGTCTTGTTTCTTCATTTTGGGGTTCAGGCTTAACTAAGCCCCTGACGATTGATACGTCAAATGATTGATATAGTCCTTTCGTTTATCTTTTACTACTTTGTTCACTCGCATTGCCGTACTCTCGTACAGCCTGCAGCTTGTTGCCAGTACTAAAAGCAAACTAAGAAACGATACTATAAACGGTTAAGAGGTCGGTACTTTTGTCCCGGCCTTTTTGAGTACGACTTATCTCGTCGAGGTTCACGTATATTCGTTCTTCCGGTGTTAGCCCACCTTGCTGAACTGCTGTTTTATTTCAGTTAGAGGAGGCTAGCTTTTCTCTCCTGTTCCCTAACTAATTGTGAGAGCTAGTCAGATGTTGATTGTTATAGAGTGTTCGCATGTCTTTCTGCGAGATATAGTCATTTCGTTTATCTTTTTATGACTTCGTTCACTCGTCTTGCTGTACTATTGAGAAAAGTTACACTTTTCTTATCTGTCACTTGAAATAGTTATCAACTATTTCAACTACCTGCGACTCGTTGTCTAGTACTAAAAGCAAACGAAAAGACTATAAAGTAAGAAAGAGAAAGGTTAAAAAATGTAAAAATCTTTTAAAATTTGATTGACAAACTAACTGTAAACCCTTACAATAAATATGTCAATATATTAAATAGCGCTTAGGGCACTACATTTATAAAGGAGGGGAAAAGAGAATAATATTAGAAAAGCGCAGGTTAAGAAAGGGTATTGTAATGAAAGATTTTTTCTATCAAAGAAAATGCAAATATAGTCTACGTAAGGTAGCTGTGGGAGTTTGTTCGGTTCTCATCGGTCTTAGTTTTTCTGCAATGACTGCTAGTGCACAAGAGGTTACACAAGGAGGAGAAAGTGCTAGCCAGGCTTCTCCTGAGCTAGTAGTTGGTGAGTCAGAAAGTTCAAGCACAGATTTTGTAGAGGCTCTAGTTCCAGTTGAGGAGGCTAAAGTAGCAGAGGGTTCTGTTGAAGAGCTAAAGGCGCCTGTAGAAGTTAATCCTCAGCTGGAGCAACCGATTGTTCCTGAGCAGGCAGTGCCAAATCCAGAGCCTGCTCCTGTTAAGGAGGTAGTAGAAGTGCATGAAGAAGAAAAGGTACTTGAAAAAGAACTGCCTGCACCAGAAGTAGTTCCAAAGGCTGATCCGGAAACAGCTCCTAGAGGAAGGGTTCGTCGTGCAAGTACTGAACCTGATTATAAGGAATGGAGACCGTCACAAGGGGTTAGTCCAGGTGAAATAGAAGTCATTGAAAAAGATGGTGTTCGCTACAATAGACTGTCTTCTACTGCTCAAAATGATAACGCTGCCAATCCTGCACTCTACGAAAAAGAGGGGCTACTAGTTGATGAGAATGGGAATGCCTCTGTAACTCTCCAATTTCTGGCAGAATCCGAAGCAGCTAAATCTCGCTTTGGAGTCTTCTTAAAATTCAAGGATACTGATAATAATATTTTTGTTGGGTACGATCGTGAGGGTTGGTTCTGGGAGCATAAAACACCAAACCATAATGCTTGGTATCAAGGAAGCCGCGTTGCAGCACCGGCTCAACATTCTCTAAATGAATTGACGATTACCCTAAAGGCTGATGGTCAGCTAAATGCAACAAATAATGGAACCTCTCTTTTTGATACGATTACATTGCCTAGTGCTGTAGTAGATAATTTGGCAGATAGCAAGCGCATCTTGGTAAAGGCAGGTAGTTATGGCGATGATCGAACAGTCGTTGGAGTGAAGACAGATAATCAAGAAAATGTCACTCCCCGGCAACCAGGTAGTGATAAAGAAACTGGACCAGTAGTGGACGATAGTCACATTGTTTACGACACCATCAAATCCGATGTCCTAGAAGCACTCATTGATACTACTTTCCCCCGGATCAAAGAGTATAGTTACAAGGGGAACAAGATGTATGGTCAAGTGGTTCCTACTAAGAAGATTAGTATCAATCATCAGGATATTGAACCACAAGTTACCTATCGCAAGATTGATGATAAAACAGCCGAATATGTCTTAAAGGTACAAAAGGCTGATCAAAAGATTGATGCGGATATTACTGTTCGTCTCAAAATTGAAAACAACCAACTCCATTTTGACATCACCAATATCACCAATCATAATGAGGTGAACTATGGTCAAAGGATTGATAATACTGAGAAACTTCTTTCTAGTTTGAACTTCTTAACCACTCCGTTAGTTTCTGTATCGAGCGATCAAAATCAGGCTAAATTTGACGGAGCACGGATGTCTAACAACACACATCAGTCAGGGGATGTCCATGTAGATGTCAGAAATCCAATGAATGATTTTTCCTCAGGCTTCATGTATGGTTTTGTTTCTACGGATAAGGTTGCAGCAGGTGTTTGGAGTAATTCTCAAAATAGTTATGGAGGAGGAGCAGATGACTTCACCCGCGTTTCAGCATATAAGCAGACGGTAGGAGATAAGAACTATATTGGCATTGCAAGCTCTCCTTGGCAATGGCAAAAGGCTCATAACAATATTGTCTTTCCAGAATATACCCTAGAATTACCGAGTGCTAAGGTTGTCTTTACAGAAGATATAAACAATGACCAGGTGGTTGACTGGCAGGATGGAGCGATTGCTTATCGTGAAATCATGAACAATCCGAGAGGGTGGGAGAGTGTCAAGGATATCGCTGCTTACCGTATTGCGATGAACTTTGGCTCACAGGCACAAAATCCGTTCTTGATGACCTTAGACGGTATCAAGAAGATTGCCTTACACACAGATGGTCTGGGACAAGGTATCCTTTTGAAAGGGTATGGATCAGAGGGGCATGATTCTGGACATTTGAATTATGCAGATATTGGAAAACGTATCGGTGGAGTCGAAGATTTTAAGACTTTGATTGAAAAGTCTAAGGCTTATGGTGCAAAACTTGGAATCCATGTCAATGCTTCTGAAACCTATCCAGAATCCAAGTATTTCACAGAAGAAATCTTGAGCAAGGATACAAATGGCAACTATCGCTATGGTTGGAACTGGTTGGATCAAGGAATCAATATTGATGCAGCTTACGATCTGGCCCATAATCGTTTGAAACGTTGGCAGGACCTCAAGGCTGAATTAGGTGAGGGCTTGGATTTCATCTATGTAGATGTTTGGGGGAATGGACAGTCTGGTGACAATGGAGCCTGGGCAACCCATGTACTAGCCAAGGAAATTATTGACCAAGGATGGCGTTTTGCAATCGAGTGGGGGCACGGAGGAGAATATGATTCTACTTTCCAACACTGGGCTGCGGATTTAACTTATGGAGGTTATACCAATAAGGGAATTAATAGCGCTATTACACGTTTTATTAGAAACCATCAAAAAGATGCCTGGAATGGAGACTATCCATCCTATGGTGGTGCTGCGAACTATCCACTGCTAGGTGGTTACAGTATGAAAGACTTTGAAGGGTGGCAAGGTCGTAGCGACTATAATGGCTATGTCACTAATTTATTTGCTCATGATGTCATGACCAAATACATCCAACACTTTACAGTCAGCAACTGGAAGAATGGTGAAGCTGTCAGTATGACAGATAATGGCTCGACCTATAGATGGGTGCCAGAGATGGAGATTAAGCTGACAGACAAAGACAATGCCCAGCTGGTTCTCACGCGTAAGAGTAACGATGTAACGAGTCCTTTATATCGTCAGAGAACGGTTACCCTAAATGGCCGGGTCATTCAAGATGGCAGTGCTTACTTAGTTCCTTGGAATTGGGATGCTAATGGAAATCAGTTGGCAAAAGACAAGGAGAAGATGTACTACTTTAATACAGAAGCAGGACAAACAAGATGGCAGTTACCGGCTGATTGGACAACTTCTTCTGTTTATCTCTACAAACTAACAGATTTAGGCAAGACGGAAGAACAGCTTATTCCAGTCGTAAATGGTCAGATTACCTTAAATCTACTAGCGAACCAGCCTTATGTAGTCTATAAGACACCACAGACAAATCCAGAAATGTCTTGGAGTGAGGGCATGCATATCTATGATCAGGGATTCAATAGTGGAACCCTCGATCATTGGATTAAGACTGGCGATACGACAACAGCAAGCATTGTGAAATCTCAAGGATCCAATGACATGTTGCGGATTCAAAATAACAGCGACAAGGTCAGCTTGACTCAGAAGTTAACAGATCTAAAACCAAATACGCGCTATGCAGCGTATGTTGGAATTGACAACCGTAGTAATTCAAAGGCAAGTATCACTGTTCATACGGGTGAAAAAGAAGTCAGCAACTACACCAAGCAGTCCATTGCATTGAACTATGTTCAGGCTTACGCTCATAATACCTTATCCTCAACGGCAACGGTTGATAATTTGAGTTACTTCCAGAACATGTATGTTTACTTTACAACAGGTAGCGATGTTTCAAACGTCGTCTTGACCTTGGCTAAAGAGGCAGGCGATGGAGCAGCCTATTTCGATGAGATTCGGATTTTTGAAAATGAATCAGCGATGTATGCTGACGGTCACGACACTACTCCTGCAGCCAAGAAATTTACACAAGACTTTGAAAATGTCGCTCAGGGCATCTTCCCATTTGTTATTGGTGCTGCCGAAGGAGTTAACGATAACCGGACCCACTTGTCTGAAAAGAATGCTCCTTATACTCAAAGAGGTTGGAATGGTAAAAAAATCGATGACGTTATCGAGGGGGATTGGTCTTTAAAGACAAATGGTTTGGTGGGTAGGCAGCGTTTGATTTATCAAACAATTCCTCAAAACTACCGCTTTGAGGCTGGGAAGTCCTATCGTGTCAGCTTTGATTATGAGTCTGGTTCGGATAATACCTATGCCTTTGTCATTGGAGAGGGTGCTTTTGAGAATATCAATCATACAGAGGTGCATTTACTGGGAAATACCTGGACAGATTCTCCTAGGGCGAAACGTGTTAACTTCCTCGTTAATGGAGCAGAAAGTGGAGAGAGCTGGATAGGTATCTACTCAACAGGGACAGCCTCCAATACCCACGGTGATACAGGTGGAAATGCTAACTTTAGAGGTTACAATGACTTTATCCTAGATAACCTAGTTATTGAAGAGATTGAAGTGACAGGCGCTATGTTAGTAGAGGGAGCTTTGCAGAACTACCTTCCAATCGTTGCGAATGATGTCTATACAAGAGCAAGCCTCGATTCAGTTCGTGAAGCCTTATACCTATTAAAGATAAGTGATCCAGATATTTCTGTAGAGGATGCCAAAGTCTTGATTGAACAAGTGAATCAATCCATTGCTGGTTTAGTTGCGAAACGTCAGATTGTTTTACCAAATGAGATTGAATCCGTAAATGCAGCAGCTCAAGCTGGAGAGGGCTTGGAAAATGCTTTTGATGGTAACACAGAAACCTTGTGGCATACTCCGTGGAGTGAGACAAGCATCAACACACCTGCAACGATTGTTCTCAAAGAACCGACAGATATTACTAAGTTTGAATATGTTCCTCGGCAATCCGGCAGTAACGGTATTTTGAAGAATGTGCGCTTGGTAGTGACGGATAATCAAGGGCAGGAACATGTTTTTGAAGGGCGAGATTGGGCAGATACTGCAGAGAAAAAGGTAATTGATTTTGGTAAGACGATTAAGGCAAAAAAGGTAGTTTTAACAGGGACGGCTTCTTATGGGGATACTCCGGATACTTTCCAATCAGCTGCTGAATTAAGATTAGTGGTGCCAGTCATAGAAGAAAATGAAGTTAACTATGATGCTTATCGTCGTACTTTGCAGGATCTTCGTAGCAATGGAAAATTAGAAGAACCGGAAATTTTGCAAGGGATTGTAGATTTTATAGATGAATTAAAGAGAGATCATCTGTTGACTCAAAACCTGCTTGATAGTTATGTGGCTTATCTGCCGCAATTAAAGAGAAGCAAAAAGATAGAGCCGTTAACCCACTCTCAAACGGAACTTGAAATGGTTGAGGAAGAGATAGCCTATAGGACTACTAGAGTAGAGAATAAGGACTTACCTAGGGGAACTAAGAAAGTGACTCAAAAAGGGCAAGTGGGACGCGTTCGTATCTTTTATGAGCTGATAAAAGATGCGGAAGGGGAGATTGAGGATTTCCAAGAGGTTGGGACGAGAGAAGTTTTAGCAGAGCCAATTGAGGAAATTGTAGAAGTGGGTACAGGTGAAGACGTTATTGAGGTTTCAAAAGAAGAACTCGAACATATGAGCCCAGAGGAGAGGACGCGAAGATTGGGGACTGTTAAGGCAATCTCTATTGATGCAGGTCGTAAATACTTTTCTCCACAAGATTTGAAAGAAATCATTGATAAGGCGCATGAGTATGGCTATAATACGCTTCATCTTCTTGTAGGAAACGATGGTTTGCGTTTCTTGCTCGATGATATGACCATTGAAACTCCTCACAAAGTGTATGCTAGCGATGATGTGAAGACGGCTCTTTTTGAAGGAAATCGTCACTATTATGATGATCCGGCAGGAGCGGCACTCAGTCAAGCGGAGATGGATCAGTTGATTGCTTATGCTAAGGCTAAGGATATTGCTCTGATTCCTGCTTTAAATAGTCCAGGTCATATGGATGCTATCTTGACAGCTATGAGGCAGTTAGGTATTGAAAATGCTCATTTTAGTCATACCATGAAAAATGGAAGAACTGGAAGTTCTCAGCGGACGGTTAACTTGAATAATGAGGCTGCGCTTGACTTTACAAAGGCTCTTATCAAGAAGTATGCGGAATATTTTGCAGGTAAGGGAGTCAAAATTTTCAATATTGGCTTAGATGAATATGCCAACGATGCTTTCCAAGGAATAAGTGGTTTTGGTCTCCTCCAGTCGACAGGACAGTATGGTAAATTTGTCCAATATGCCAATGATTTAGCAGCTATCGTCAAACAGGCGGGTATGAAACCGTTAGCCTTTAATGATGGCATCTACTATCATTCTAAAGAAGATGCTGGAGTTTTTGATAAGGATTTGATTGTATCTTACTGGACTGCAGGATGGAATGGTTATAATGTTGCTTCTTCCAAATTCTTGTCAGATAAGGGACATGCCATTTTGAATACCAATGACTCGTGGTATTATGTGATTGGTCGTGAGAAGACAGGAAGTGGTTACTATAATCTTGATCAGGGAATTGATGGTATAAAAAAACATTCCTTTGATTCTGTCTTAGGTAATGAGGGAAGTACGGTTCCAACTATTGGAAGTATGGTTGCTGTCTGGGCAGATAATCCTAGGAGACCATATGTTAAGGAAAATCTTTTCAGATTGATGAATGCATTTTATAGGAAGAACAGTACCTATTTCCCAGCAGACTATAGTTTGGTCTATGCTGAGATGAACCTAAATCCGTCGCTTTCTGATTTAACTCACTATACTCCTGACAGTGTGGAGAGATTGAACCAAGCTCTTGCTTCCATTAATTGGGAGCTGAGTCGGGCGGAGCAAGGTCAGGTTGCAGTATTTGCAAAAGCGATAAGAGAAGCGCGTGAGAAATTGACTCTGTTGCCGATAGAGCAATCTAAACCAATGGACGATGAGAAACCTAAACCAGATAAGGGACAAGAAGTTCCAACATTGGTAGATGAGGATCAAAAAAATTCTGATAAAGGTGCTAGAGAATCAAGGATAGACAAACCAGCTAAAGAGCCAATAATTAAAACCGTACTCTTACCTGTAAAGACTCAAGAAGATGAGGTTCTAAAACAAACGGTCAATCAAGTCAAAGTAGAAAAAGCTGCACTACCGACTACAGGTAGCTGGAGCAGTGGTGGGCTTCCTACCTCAGGCATGGCGCTTCTTGGTTTCCTCTTTTACAAGAAAAAAGAGAAAGAATAAGCTCCAACTTTCCTAAACCTTATTCTTTTATAGTTATTTGAAACACTAGCAGGGCAAAAGTACCTCAAGAAAAGTATCGCACTTCAGCACTACTTTTCTGAGGTGCTTTTTGATTTTATGAAACGAACGAGCCCGAATCCAATGGATTCGGGCTCGTTCCCGATAGGTATAGTCATTTCGTTTCTCTTTTATGACTTCGTTCACTCGCTTTGCCGTACTCCAGTACAGCCTGCAGCTCCTTGCCTAGTACTAAAAGTAAATGAAAAGACTATATATCAAATTGTTCGTGTGATAAAATGAGGCCCTTTCCACTTCTCAAAGTTCAGCGCAGTGACGGCTATAATGGTGTTGAAGATTGGAAATGAAATGTTGTTTCTTTTTCTTTCAAGGGAGCAGGTATAAAAACCTCCACCGGATCTTTTTACACCTATTGGTTTTCTTTTTAAACTTATACTTAACTAATTTCAAAAATAGCGAATTTTGTAAAATCAAAAACTAGTTTTTAAGGGAAAGCGAACGTAGTGAGCTAAAAGGCTATTTCCGCCGTAGTGGTACCCCCCGGCAATAGATACCTTGTTGCTAAGGACAGGATTTTCAAAACCTTTGGCTCGAAAATTAAGAATGAAACGCCGTAGGAGCTTGCTTTTTGTCCGCACAACTTAAGGAAGTAGTAAGAAATGCTAATTTTGATTTTAAATGAGTATTAATCAACCAACTGTGCTGGGACAGGTTTGAAACAGTCTGGGAATAGACCGCTTCAAACCGAACCTAGAATGTAAGAAGTAAGGCAAAACTGAAAAGAACCTCCTTATAACAACAGTAGCGTATACTTTTTATACTGTCCATTATAAGTGGTTCTTTTCAAACTGAACTCTTTTTATAGTCATTTCGTTTCTCTTTTATGACTTCGTTCACTTGCTTTGCCGTACTCCAGTACAGCCTGCATTTCGTTTCCTAGTACTAAAAGTAAATGAAAAGACTATCATATCCTGAACGGCTCCCTGTCAAGTAGACAGTCAAATAATAAAAGATATTAAGCAACCTGATTCCTGAATTCTATAGGAGTCAGGTTATTTAATTTGGTCTGATAGCGTCGTGTATTGTAAAACTCAATATA
>NZ_SPOZ01000013.1 GCF_004569635.1 Streptococcus sp. LYSM12 | reverse complement strand
CAGGTGCGACACCACTGGTTCACAGCGATCGTGGGAGCCAGTATACTTCTAAAGCGTATCGATACTTTGCACGACAAGCTGGATTAACCTTATCCATGTCTCGGGTTGGTAAATGTATTGATAACGCCCCAATCGAAAGTTTCTTTGGGCATTTCAAGACAGAAGCTTATCACCTGAAGAAATATAAGACCTATGATGAGCTCGTCACAGACATCGAACACTATATTGAGTTTTACAATACACGACGCTATCAGACCAAATTAAATAACCTGACTCCTATAGAATTCAGGAATCAGGTTGCTTAATATCTTTTATTATTTGACTGTCTACTTGACAGGGAGCCGTTCAAAAACACCAGCCTCTTCTTTTTTATAGTCTTTTAGTTTGCTATTAGTACAGCCTGCGACTCCTTGCCTAGTACTAAAAATAAACGAAACGGCTATAAAAGGTAGACTGAATGGCTATGTAGCATGAACAGTTTGACCTATCTCGTTAGTAAAATACTCCAATGGAGTATTTTAGACTAAGCCTGGCAAGGATACTACAGTGACTTCAGGCGACACTATGTGCAAAAAAACGAAGCCGTAAGTGAACATAGTTCGCTTACGGCTTCGGCTACCTTTAGGTACAAATCTTCCTAGCTCCAAAAGTATCGTATACCTTTGGAAGTGTGGGTACCTTTAAATGGAGTATAGTCCATCACTATCAGGTCACTTAGCGGTAGCTAGCTGGTTCTCCCATTTTCAATTTCTCTCCTACATTGTTGCTCTTCTCCGGACTACTCTTTCCTAGCGATAGCGATAGGGTCTTCTCCTCGGAGCTCGTTGTATTTTTTCTGATTTATCTAGGAAATGAATATCGCGCATGGCCCAGAGTCCCACAACGATCAGTCCGATAACAAGCCACATTTCTGGTGGAGATTGCAAAATCTTCAAGAAAGCAAGTAATAAGGCAATCAAGAGTCCCACAACGATAAATACTGCTGCTACAACATTCATAGTTCCCTTAATATTGCTCGGTGCTACAAAAATGTAGAAGAGTACCAACATAATGGCAACAATCAGATAAAACATCGGTTTAGCCCTCTTCGGCTGCTAATTTTTTCTTCTTAGCAGCTTTATCACGCTCTGCTTTGTTTAAAATTTGCTTGCGCAAACGGATCGATTCTGGCGTTACTTCCATGTACTCATCGTCATTCAAAAATTCAAGTGATTCTTCCAAGGTCAAGATACGCGGTGTTTTGATGACAGCTGTTTGATCCTTTGTTGCTGAACGCACGTTGGTCATCGCTTTAGCTGTCGTGATATTGACGGTCAAATCGTTTTCACGAGAATTCTCCCCGATAATCATTCCCTCATAGACTTCTGTACCTGGATTGACGAAAATCGTACCACGTTCTTCGATACGCATAATAGAATAAGTGGTGGCTTTTCCTGCGTCAATTGAAACCAAGGCACCACGGTGACGACCACCGATTTCACCTGGAACTACTGGAAGATATTGGTCAAAGGTATGGTTCATAATTCCATAACCACGAGTCATTGAGAGGAACTCAGTTGAATACCCAATCAATCCACGAGCGGGAACAAGGAAGACCAAACGAGTTTGACCATTTCCTGTCGCCTGCATATCAAGCATTTCACCCTTGCGCTCAGACAAGCTTTGAATAACGGAACCCTGGTATTCCTCAGGAGTGTCAATCTGCACACGCTCAAACGGCTCCATTTTCACACCATCCACTTCTTTGATGATAACTTCTGGACGTGATACTTGGAGTTCATAGCCTTCACGTCGCATCGTTTCAATCAAAATAGATAGGTGCAACTCACCACGACCTGATACTGTCCATTTATCCGGTGAGTCTGTCGCATCAACACGAAGCGATACGTCTGTCTGCAACTCAGCTAAAAGACGCTCTTCAACCTTACGAGAGGTAATCCATTTTCCCTCCCGACCCGCAAATGGCGAGTTGTTGACAAGAAAGGTCATTTGAAGAGTTGGCTCATCAATACGAAGCACCGGCAACGGCTCAATCGCATCTGTAGGAGTAACCGTTTCTCCAACGAAGATGTCCTCCATACCAGAAACGGCAATCAAGTCTCCTGCTTTTGCTTCTTGGATTTCCTTACGTTCAAGACCGAAGAAACCAAAGAGTTTGGTAACACGGAAGTTTTTCGTTGTGCCGTCCAATTTAGAAAGGGTTACTTGGTCACCGACTTTCACTGTTCCACGAAAGACCCGACCAATACCGATACGACCGACAAAATCATTGTAGTCAAGGAGTGACACTTGAAATTGCAAGGGTTCCTCTGAATTGTCTACAGGAGCTGGAATATGCTCGATGATTGTGTCAAAAATTGGTGCCATTGTTTCTTCTTGATCTGCTGGATTGTCAGAAAGAGATGAGGTTCCATTGATTGCTGATGCATACACCACTGGAAATTCCAACTGGTCATCGTCTGCTCCCAACTCGATAAAGAGTTCTAATACTTCATCCACAACTTCTGCTGGGCGAGCAGAAGGCTTGTCTATTTTATTTACGACAACGATTGGCGTCAAGTTTTGCTCCAACGCTTTTTTCAATACAAAACGCGTTTGTGGCATGGTTCCTTCATAGGCATCAACAACAAGGACAACTCCGTCGACCATTTTCATGATCCGCTCCACTTCTCCACCGAAGTCTGCGTGTCCCGGTGTGTCCATAATGTTGATACGGGTGCCATTATAAGCCACTGCTGTATTTTTCGCAAGAATCGTAATGCCACGCTCTTTTTCAATATCATTTGAATCCATCGCACGCTCATCTAACTGCGTACGCTCATCAAGCGTTTGAGATTGTTTTAACAACTCGTCAACCAAGGTCGTTTTCCCATGGTCAACGTGAGCAATGATCGCGACATTGCGAATATCATTTCTTAAATTTGTCATATCTGCCTCTACTTTGTTTAGTTTAACTAAAAAAGTATATCACAGATTTCTATAAAAAGCACCGATAAGCTAATTGTAAATGTTTTCAGAGATAAATGTGAAAGATAAAAAGAGTTCTCATGAAATAAACCAAAAGGATATGGGATAAGACCTTACTTTCAAAGCCTGAAGCACCCTCGATTTCCAGTATCACGTTAGTATAGTCATTTCGTTTATCTTTTGTTACTTCGTTCACTCGTTTTGCCGTACTCCAGTACAGCCTGCAGCTCCTTGCCCAGTACTAAAAGTAAACGAAACGGCTATAAAACACTGCAACATTTTTATAAAAGGCCGGAACATAAGTCCCAGCTTTCTCACTTTATGAACCGAATGACGTTGACGCAGTGGTTACTTGCTTTATAGTCATTTCGTTTATCTTTTGTTACTTCGTTCACTCGTCTTGCCGTACTCTAGTACAGCCTGCAGCTCCTTGCCTAGTACTAAAAGTAAACGAAATGACTATAATAGCTATCCTGCCCTTAAAGGTGGGAAATGAACTGCTGCTCTTTTTCAGGGAGCAGGCTAAAAAGCTCCACTGGAGCTTTTTACTCATATTTGTTCCTGTTTCCCACTCCACATCTGACCTCTACGACTGATGCGAACGAGTCCGCTTCATTTCCAACCTCCAACAGCCACTACTCTGACGGTTGACCATGCGGGAGGGGAGTGAAACGCTCTGGGAATAGACCGTTTCAGCCCGCAGCTAGAATTTAGGCAATAAGAAAAAATCAACTCTTTCTTATATGTTTTGAGTTCTTTCCCACTCCCGCTATTTCCTCACAATATATTTTCAAATGTATCACGGACATCTTGCGGCCAGACACTTGATTGAACTTCACCGATATGTTTTTTACGGAGCAAGAACATGCTCAGGCGAGACTGCCCAATTCCGCCACCAATGGTGAGTGGAAACAGACCATTTAATAAGGCCTTGTGCCATTCAAATTCCAATCTATCCTCATCACCTGTCATTACAACCTGACGTTTCAGCGCTTCTTCATCTACTCGGATTCCCATAGAAGACAATTCAAAGGCAGAGTTCAACTGCTCATTCCAAACGAGAATATCCCCATTTAAGCCCTTATAGCCATTTTCAGATGGACTGGTCCAGTCATCATAGTCAGGAGCACGACCATCATGTGGTTTTCCGTCTGGTAACTCTCCACCAATTCCAATTAGGAAAACAGCTCCATACTCTTTTGCAATCGCGTTTTCCCGCTCTTTTGGTAGTAAATCTGGGTAGCGCTCTGCCAATTCTTCCGAATGAATAAAGGTAATCTGCTTAGGCAAGACCGCATCAATATCATAGCGAGCTTCAACAGCTAACTCTGTCAGACGGATTGCCTTGTAAATTAGCTCCACCGTTTCTTTCAAATACGCAAGATTACGTCTCCCGTCTGGAATCACCTTTTCCCAGTCCCACTGGTCTACATACACCGAGTGAATCGGGTCAAGCGAGTCCTCATCTGGACGAAGAGCTTTCATATGAACAAACAAGCCCTCTCCCTCATTAAAGCCGAAACGAGCCAAGGTATGACGTTTCCATTTGGCTAAGGAATGCACCACCTCATAAGTTGCCTCTGGAATCAATTTGACATTGACTGTTACGGCATTTTCAACCCCTGAAAGGTTGTCTTGCATCCCGTCACCGACACGACTCAAAATCGGTCCTTGTACTTCCACTATTTCCAACTTGTCCTTTAAATATTGGGTAAAGGTATTTTTGACAAAGGAAATTTCTTCTTGCTGATGAATAAAACTCTTCTTCATACTCCATAACCTCCAAAAATCTATTTCCTAATTATAGCCTCTTTTTAGGGAATATGTAAAGTAAAAGATTAAATTTTCTGATAATTTTACTCCCTGCATCATCACTCTTTCAATATGTTTTCAAGCGCCTGGCAGCATTCTTGTGTCGCCAGCCGTGGACCACGAACAGCTTTTACTCCAAGAGTTTTCAGCTGCGATAGGGGAAAGACAGCATCTGTAAGCTCACGCAATACTTCCAACTGCATATATTCCTTATCTCCTTGGAGGATATAGGTCTCGGTCACACAACAGAGATAGCGAATGGACTGGATCGGGGCAGTCATATAAATACAAACCACATCATTAACCTTGATGTTGGACTTCTGAAACCAGAGAATCTTACCCTTACTCCGTAATTCTGTGTCAATATCATACCGTTTCGGATTGGCAGGGATTATCCAATAACGAGGATACAACGAAGACTGGACTGATTTGGGAGCTACTAAATTCCTGCTGTTATTCACCAGGTCAAACAACATCTCATCTGCCAAGCGGTCGTCTAAGCTAATGGAAACCCACGTTTTCTTGGACATATGGTAGGCTGGATAAATGGCCGGGTTGGCTAACAGCTCTTTTATCTGCCCTGCTTCTACCTTGACATTCATCACTTCGACACATCCCGCTTGAGTCAGCTCTCCTAAGGCTGTCCATGGTACTTGGGTCACAAGGGCATACCATTTTTGATTGGCTGCATGCCGCAGGGTCGCAATCTCTGGCGCCTTGGTAAAGGGATAATCAGGACTTTCTTGAAATTGTTCTTTCACATAACCTATCAGACGGTTACCTTGAGCGGACTGAAAGATTTGATTTTCTGTACAATGCTGTACCACTTGTTGGAGAATCGCCGCATAGCTTTCCCGCACTTCCCCTACAAAAGAGCCTACCGCACGCTGAATGCGAAAGGTATGGTATTCTTCATCCATCTCCAAATCCCAGATTTGAGCCGAAGCTTGATGATCCCCTATCACCTGAATTCGTGCCTCAAAACGCCCTTCCATAAAAGGCTGGCAAAAGGTCAACATTCCATCTTTTTCTTTAAAACCATAGTCCAATAGACGCTCTTTCTGCCAGATTTTATCTTTGAAAAAGGGCTCTTCAAACAGCATTCTTCTTCCTTTCTTTATCCTTATAACCTGCATTCACAAATAAGGGACTTTGACTCAAGTAAAGGTCTTTTAAACAGCAAGCCCCCTTTGCATTGGAGGTTGAAAAAAACAAACGATAAGTAATCTATCAAGCATCCTTACGTCCAAAATCTTGCAAAAAAGAGCGTGGAACTGTGCAGTTGACATTCCCCACTCTTTTGTTTTTTCTGACATCAGCCTAGTTGGCTGTATCTCCCTTATCTTTTTCTTCCCCTGAATCCATGGCTTTTTTAAAAGATGAAATCATTTTGCCAATAGACTCACCTAACTCTGGCAGCCGCTTTGGTCCAAAAATCAAGAGAGCACCCAAGACCAAGATAATCATTCCTGGTGCCCCAATATCACGTAAAACTCCCATATCAAGTTCTCCTTTTTTCTTTTCTATGATAGAGCCACTTACTGATGGATACACTTACTTCATAGATAAAGAGAAGCGGCACCGTCATGGCTAAATCACTGGTAAAATCAGCCGGTGTAATGACAACAGCAAGCACCAGCAAACTAAAATAGGCATGTCTTCTATATTGTACCAAAAATCGTGGCCGAAGGATACCAATGGAGGTCAAAAAAGCAACCAAAACAGGAATTTCAAAGACAACTGCCATGGGTAGGGTCGTATGCAATAAAAAGGTCAGATAATTCTGAGCTGTTAACTTGGTGTCAAAGAGTCCCTCCCCAAAGGATAAGAGAACCTGCAAGAGGGCTGGACTGACCAGATAAAAGCCAAACAGCAAGCCAGCTATAAAGCACAAAAAGACCGTTGGAATATACCAGAACACACTCCTTGCCTCTCCCTTTTCAAGAGCCGGTACAACAAAGGCCCAAACCTGATAAGTCAAAAAAGGTAAGGTTAAGGTAAAAGCCACCAGGCTCGCCAAACTAATGTAAATCCACAAGATATCATTGGGACCCAGTACAATCAATTTCTGAGAAAATCCCTGGGTCAAAAACTGATAGAGACTGCTCGAAAAATAAAGACTAATCAAAAAGCTGATAAAGAAAAAGGAAAGGGTCCAAATAAAGCGGATGCGAAATTCACTCAAATGCTCGACAACGGTTAGTTCTTGCTTAGTCTTCATGAGTTTCTCGATTCTTCCATGTTAACCAGCCAATTAAGGCAATGAGTAAGATCTGTGGCAAGAGAACTACCAAACTCGGATATAGACCGATAATCTCCACCGTAGGAACTTCTTTTATCACATGGGTCGGCAGGATATTCATCAATTCCAAGGCATGAATACTCACTCCTAGCATCTTAAATGCAAGGGCATATAGCAACCAAGTCAGGTAGAAAAAGACCCGATTTGGCTTAATTTTACTAGTCGTTCGCAGCATCAGAACCGCTAAGATAATTAGAACTAAAAAGGCCAAACCAATCCCTAGTAGAAATTCATCGAAGCCAATTTTAGGCAACATTCCCGCATAAAAGAGGATTGTTTCTGCTCCCTCACGAAAGACTGCTAGAAAGCTCAAGGCAAACATCGAAATGAAACTACCGCTTGCCATCACCATACGCATCTGCCTTTCCATATAAGCATTCCACTTCTTGGATGAGGACTTACTGTGGAGCCAGATTCCAATGACAATCATCATCACCACCGCGACAATCCCAACTGCTCCCTCGATGATTTCACGGTTGGCAGCTGATGAGAGAGTTGGGAAAAATTGTTGCAGAGCAATAGCTAGGAGTGCACTAGCTAGAAGTCCTCCAACTGCTCCACTGTAAACCCAGACCAAGCCTTTTTTCTGTTTGCTGGCTTTGAGAGTAGATACCAAGGCCATGACGATGAGTAGAGCCTCAACTCCCTCTCTCAGCAAAATCAGCATGGCATCAAATACATTATAACTGGCAGAGGTATCAATGCTTGACAAATCTGCAATCAGCTGAGCTAACTTTTCTTGATATTCTTTCTCCTCACCCCGTACCATGATAACTGGTGACTCGCTCTCTACCCGGGTATAAAGACTCGGACGTCGCGTGCTGACATCTCCTTCAATGCTTGGCCAAATAGTGATGAATTCCTTCATCAAAGCAGCTCCTTTGGACTTATCTTCCGCCGCAAAAGCAGCCCTAGCCTGCTCCAACAATTCAATCCCGTCTTGCAAGGTAAGATTTGTAGCAATCGTTGCCACCTCTTTACCGTCTTTAAAGTTCTGAATTGCATTTTTTAAGTCATCAAATGACGTTTGAACAAGACTATACTCTACTGGAGTTGCCTCGATACTGCTACGCAAGAAAGAAATAGCCGTTTCAATTTTCCCATAATGACTAGTACTGGTATCACGGACAATGCGCTCATTGATCGTCCAGGTACTGTTCAATTTTTTATACTGCTCCTTGACCGCATCAATGTCCTGACTATCAATAGCTTCCTGCAATCTATCATAGCTAGGGACAAGTTTCATCATCAGCTTTTCTTTTTCAGCTGCGACATCAACTGGATGTTGCTCCACTTCAAAATCTAAAAGAGCTTTTGAAACAGCGACCAAATTTTCTTCAGTCGGAGTGTTTTCTAATTTCGCCAAGCGGCTTGTCACTAATTGACCAGCCTTAGAATCATGGTTTTCAATCTGCGTAAAATCCAACTGTAGCTGGGCAATCAACTGCTCAGCCACTTTCCTATCACCTGTTTTCAGAGCCCTTGTCGCATCTGTAATCGTAATAAAAAGATGACTATAGGAATCCTCTGCTAAAACAGGAGTAGCAAAGAGCGTCAGAACAAAGAGGATAAGGAGTGCCAGTTTATTCAAATAGAGCTTGTCCAATATACTCTCCTTTTTTCACACCAGAAAAGCAAGCAAATAAACCACTTCCGATATGCGTGATATACTCATTTAACTTGTCCACACTTCCAAGATTTTTCTGAATCGTGATAAACTGCTCTGGATCTTTTTGGAAAGAGATAAAGAGCAGACCTGAATCAAATTGTCCTGTTTTCTCATCAATCCCATTTGAATAAGAAAATGCTCTGCGATAGATTTCCACACCAGTTTCTTTGGCCAAGCGAACATGGGAATCAACCGGTACAAGCGGGTCTCCCTTTTCATCTGTTCGATCTAAATCCACTTCATCAAATTCATCTTTTTGTCCAAACGGTGCACCGCTTTCCTTGTAGCGACCAAAGGTGTTTTCCTGCTCTTTAAGACTGGTACGATCCCAAGTTTCCAAGAACATCTGAATCCGACGCACCGCCATATAGGTACCACCTCGCATCCAATTAGCATCGTCGCACCAGATGACTTTCTGAAATTCTTCCTCAGTCTTACCATTTGCTGTACCATCTTTAAAACCAAAAAGATTTCGTGGCGTCTCTTTGCGGTTGCCAAGCGCTGCAAAACCTGTCTGGCTCCATTTCATGGTCACAACATGGCGACCTTTCCGCACTAGATTTCTAACCGCATGAAAAGCCACCTGCTCATCATCTGCGCAGGCCTGAATGACGATATCTCCTCCAGTATATCTTTCCTTGAGCTGATCCCGTGGAAATACAGGCAAATCCCGAAATTCTTTGGGCTTCTTACTATCCAGGCCTAACTTCGTCAGAAAGGCGGGAGAAATGCCAAACGTAAGAGTCAAACGGTGTGCATTCAGTCCAACTGTTTCTCCTGTATCAAAAGGTGGCAGATAGCCATTATCACTATCTTCTTTGACCAAGTGCCCCGTCACCAAATTCTCACTGTAGGCTGTCCAGTCCTTAAACATCTGAATGACTGCAGCCTTATCTGTTGAATGCAAATCCAATACCACAAAATAGACATGTTTCTGCATTGGAGTCACAATCCCCGCCTGGTGTTCACCATAAAAGGAAAGCTCTTCTCCTCCTTCAACTTTTGCACTCTCACTCGTTACCTTTCTAGCGAAAAAAGCAGAAGCACCAGAGGCACCAAGCGCAAAACCAGCTCCCCCTATACCTGCTTTTTTAAGAAATTCACGACGATCCATTTTCTTATCAAACCATTTTTTATCTTTTGTCATGATTACTTCCCGTCTAAGATAATCCCCATTTGAGAAAGAGGTTCACCGAGCTTGGTCACAGCCTCAGCCAAAACTTTAGTATCTTCTGTACTTAAATCTGTATAAAGTTTGTAATGTGTATCATCTACCATATACCTATCAAGAAGTCCATTGACCGTCTTGAATTCTTTTTCAAGGGTACTAACCAAGTTGGTATCTTTTACTTTTAACATCGGTTTGAAAAGCTCAAAAATCTTCTCTGCGCCCTCAATATTCGCCCTGAAATCATATAAATCCGTGTGAGAATAGACTTCTTCTTCGCCCGTAATCTTGCTGGTTGCCACTTCGTTGAGCAAATCAACCGCACCTGTCAGCATAATGTCTGGACTTACTTCAACAGTTGCAATTTTCGCTTTCAATTCCTTAATGTCGTTCACTAATTGATCAGCGTATGTTTCAGTACCTGCTGTGGTATTGTCTTCCCAGAGGATTTTTTCAATACGATGAAAACCTGACCAGCCTTCTTCCGTCTTGTTCTCTTCCATGTAATCAACCAGACGGAAATCGATTTTCACATCTGATTCACCAAAACTTTCTGCAATCGGCTCTGAACGTTCATAGGCCATACGGATAACAGGATAGACTTTTTTTGCTTCTTCCAATTTGCCGTCTTTGAGCAAGCGCGCGAGATTTTCCGTATCTGTCAATAATTGACCGATTTGCTCTTCTACAAACACCTTGTAATCAGACGTTGCCTTGTCTAAAGCTTTATCATCCACCTGCATCACTGTACTTTCCTGACTTGCATCCATCTTAGGTTCGGTCCTTGCACATGCTGTCAGTAAGATCGCAGACGATAATAACATAATGCCACATTTTTTCATCTTCATTCCCTTTCCTTAAAAACCTACCTCCATTATAGCATAGTTTCTCTCATTTTCAAGCAATTATCTGACAATTTTAATGCTGTATAGACGCCGCCCAAAAGAGAATCTCTCCCCATTCAATATAATCACTTCGTTTATCTTTTATGACTTCGTTCACTCGCTTTGCCGCACTCTAATACAGCCTGTAGCTCCTTGCCTAGTAGGAAAAGCAAACGAGAAGACTATATAGCCGTTTCGTTTATTTTTAGTACTAGGCAACGAGTCGCAGGTAGTACTGGAGTACAGCAAGACGAGTTAACGAAGTAATAAAAATAGAAACGAAATGACTATAACAAACGAAATATGCAAAAACCTACTGCTTATTGTATACAAAAACACCCCATCTAAATGAGAGAATAGATGAAGTCACTTAGCTACAAAAGATACAAAGCCCGTAAAAAACTCAAAGCGTACCCCGAGGGCATCCGTATCTGTAAAGCAGGCACAGCCTGCAACAGCTACGGTAAAAGTAGGAAATTTGGCGAGTGAAGAGCTCCAGTGGAGGTTTTCAGCCTACTTCCTAAAGGTAGCCAGCCGTAAGCAAGTAAACCTCGCAACAGCTTCGTCCTCCTAAAGGGAGCCTTTGCTCCCCAAGCGTCTATTTCCCGCCTCCAAAGGTATGGCTCTACCTTTGGAGCTAAGAATAAAAAAATGAGAAAAATAATTTGTCAACGAACTCAACAAATAAAAAATAAGGTTTGTCAGACTTGTACAAGGTTGATAGACTCACATGTTAGTGAAGCGCAAAACATCAATTTTTCCAATCACAATGTCCTACCATGTTTATCCTCTATTTTTTTACAAATCATCTCACAAGCTGCCTCCAAATGAATTCCTGCTGTAAAAAATGTTTCTTCCTCCCAACCAAGATAATCTTTATCTATCCACCAACGTTTCATATCAGCTGCTGTAAAGTCATCTTTTTTAGCTCGAGTGGCGTGTCGCTTGACCGTTTCTTCAAATGGAATATCATAATAATAAACAAAGACCCGAGGTGCAAAGAGGTCGCGCAATCTTGCCAGCATCTCTCCATAAATTTCTGCCTCATAAAATCCCTCAATAATTACCAGTAAATCCTCTGCATGTCCAAAACGAGCAATCGTTTCTGTCAGCAAAATCGAAAGATTACCAGGCTCTACCTTTTCTCTTAGCATGGTTCTGCGAACATTATCTTGAGAGATAAGTAAGGTCCTACGACCATAGTGTTCCTGTAAAGCCTCTGACAGACTGGTCTTGCCCGATCCAGAATTTCCCCGAATAATAACGAGGGTTGCCATCAGATTACACCTCCGCTCATAAGACGAAGATAATCTCGCTTGATACAGCGATTCATAACCACATCTTCACAACCGGCCTCTTTTAAAATAGCAGCAGTTTCTTGACTTTGCAAATCTAGTTGTGCCCAGAAAATGCGGGCATCAATGGTTACAAACTCATGCGCCACATCTGCCAAAAATTCTTTCTTACGAAAGACGTTCACAATATCAATCGCTAGTGGAATATCTGAAAGACTGGCATACACTTTTTCCTCTAAAATCTCACCGCCAGCCAAGCGAGGATTGACAGGAATAATCCGATACCCCATATCCTGCATAAACTTAGAAATGCGCTTACTAACCGAATCGTCCTTATCCGATAAACCTACCACCGCAATGGTCTTACTGGTTGCTAGATAGGCTTGGATACGTTCATCTGTTGGATTTTGAAATTCGTACATGGTACTTCCTCCTTTTCTCTATTATATCATGGAAAATCTAAATGACTGCAAGAATAAAAAACTTGAGAATAGCAGTTAAATTGCTACTCTCAAGTCTTTTTGTACTTGTTCATCTACCCTTTAGGTATGCTAAATCTAGCTATGAAACCCAGATAGCCCATTTCTAGAGATAGGCTGATAGCCTCCCCCAAGATGCATCATACACTCAGTTTTCTAAGAACGGGGGCGAAATCTGACACTATATTTCCCACGCTTTCTCATTTTCAAGAGCGGGGCTAAAGTGGTGCAGTACGCCACTTTACTCCTCATCAAATTGGCTGTTGTATAGGTTGGCATAGAAGCCATTTTGGGCCATAAGGGTCTCGTGATTTCCTTGTTCGATGATATTACCATCTTTCATGACGAGAATGAGGTCAGCATTACGAATGGTAGATAGACGGTGCGCAATGACAAAGGAAGTTCGTCCTTCCATAAGCGTGTCCATAGCCTTTTGAATCAACTCTTCCGTTCGCGTATCGACAGAACTAGTCGCTTCATCAAGAATGAGAAGAGGTGCCTCCTTTAAAAGCGCACGAGCAATCGTTAATAGTTGCTTTTGACCAACCGATAAGGTAACCGTATCATCAAGCATCGTATCATAACCCTCTGGTAGGGTCATGATAAAGTGATGAACCCCGACTGCTTTTGCAGCCTGAATAACTGCCTCGTCTGAAATGTCTTGCTGATTATATATCAGATTTTCCCTGATCGTTCCCTCAAAGAGCCAGGTATCTTGTAAGACCATACTAAAAGCATCATGAACTTCAGATCTTTTCATCGTCTTGATATCTACACCATCGATCAAAACCCGTCCTTGATTAATCTCATAAAATTTCATCAAGAGGTTAACAATGGTCGTCTTTCCTGCACCGGTTGGTCCAACAATGGCAATTTTTTGACCTGCCTTAGCCCTTGCAGAGAAATCACGGATGATAGTGTTATCAGGCGAATACCCAAAAGACACCTGTTCAAATGTCACATTCCCTTTCACAGAAACCAGCTGTTGCGATTTTGCATGATCATCTTCCATTTCTTTTTCACCCAAAAACTCAAAGACACGTCCCAGAGCAGCACTAGCAGATTGTAAAACGGTCAAGCCCTGAGCAATCTGAGACAAGGGTTGAGAAAAGATGCGAACATAGATCATAAAAGCTACAATCGTCCCCATAGTCGCATAACCATTTAAGGTCAAGGCAGCACCAGCCAGCACAACCATAACATAGCCAAAGTTTCCGATAAACATCATCATAGGCATCATAATTCCAGAAATAAACTGAGATTTCCACATACTACCATATAAAGCCTGATTGAGATGTTCAAACTGCTCTTTCACCTCATGTCCTGCATAGTAGCTTAGCACAACCTGATGACCAGAATACATTTCTTCTACATAACCATTGACGTTGGCAAGATTAGCTTGCTGGCTCTTGAAAAAGCCTCGCGCTTGTTTCATGATAACGCCAACAAAGGCAAGGCCAATCAAAACCGAACTAATCGCAACAAAAGACAAGATTACGTTGGTTTTGAACATCATAATAAGAGTCGCAGCCAAGAGAATACTAGAAGAGAGAACTGTTCCTAAACTTTGGTTCAGAGATTGGCTAGCTGTATCCACATCATTGGTCACGCGAGATAAGGTATCACCTTGAGAATGACGATCAAAATAACCCAAGGGAAGTCTATTCATTTTTTCGGCAATCGCTGTCCGCAGACGCCTTGAAAAATGCTGGATAATAGTTGAAATAGTAAAGGATTGACCATAGTTAACTACAGCACCAATTCCATAGAGAATCGCCAGAGTCACAGCAATTTCAGATATTTTAGCAGTATCAATCCCTGTCATTAAGCCTTCGGTGATCAAGTCTGTAATCTCGCTTAATTTGTCAGGACCGATTACTGTGATAACACTGGATACAACTGCTCCAATCACCGCGATCACAAAAGGAACTTGAAAACGTTTAACATAAGGCTTCATCTGCCTAAATAAAGAAGATGTTTTATTGTTCATTTTCCAATTCCTCCTTCGACAATTGAGAGTAAGCAATTTCTTGGTAGACTTCATTGCTTGCAAGTAATTCTTTATGAGTTCCTTGGCCAACAACTTTTCCTTTATCAAGAACCAAGATTTGATCCGCGTCCATAATGGTCGAAATCCGCTGAGCTACAATTAACTTGGTCATTCCTACGGTATGTGCTGCGAGCTCCTCCCGTAACATACGATCCGTCCGATAATCAAGGGCTGAGAATGAGTCGTCAAAAATTAAAATTTCTGGCTTACGAGCAAGCGCGCGCGCAATCGCTAAACGCTGGCGCTGACCACCTGAAAAATTACTTCCAGACTGGGCAACCGGTGAAGAAAGTCCGTCTTCTTTTTCCTCGACAAAGCTTTTAGCTTGCGCTAAATCCAGAGCTTCCCAAATCGCCTCATCATTGAGTGGACTTTCTTTGCTTTCTCCAAAGTCAATATTACTACGAATATCACCTGAAAACAAAACTGCTTTTTGGGGAATATAGCCAACTTTAGCATGTAAGTCTGCTTGGCTATAATCTCTTACATCCACACCATCTAGCAAAATCTGCCCCTCACTCACATCATAAAAACGCGGAATTAAGTTCACCAAGGTTGACTTTCCAGAACCAGTCGAACCAATGAAAGCGACCGTGTCCCCGGCTTTTGCAGTAAAATTGATATGCTCAATCACAGGCTCTGATGTATCAGAATAGCGGAAAGTTACATCATCAAAGATAATCTGAGCAGACTCTACTGCCCCAGACTGAGATTGTTGAGGCGAAATGATAGAAGAGGTCAAATCCAACACTTCATTGATGCGCTTAGTTGAAACCAAGACACGAGGCAAAATGATAAACAAGGCGCTCATCATCATGAACCCCATAACCACCTGCATGGCATAGGACATGAAAACCACCATATCGCTAAAAATGGGTAGTTTATCTGGTACCTCAGCCCTATTGATGAGGTAGGCTCCAATCCAATAAATTGCCAGACCTAGGCTACTCGAAATAGTCATCATAACAGGATTCATAAGAGCCATTAGGCGACTGACAAATAAGTTAAGCGATGTTAATTCTTCATTAGCCTGCGCAAATTTTCTGTTTTGATAATCTTCAGCATTATAGGCCCGAACGATACGGATACCGATTAAGCCCTCACGCGTAATGCTGTTCAAACGGTCGGTCAGCTTTTGGACAATCGTTTGTTTTGGAAAAGCCAAGGTGACCAAAATAGTCATCATAACAAGGTTAATCAAGACTGCTCCGGTAACCGCCCAAAGCCAATTATCTGATTTTCCGACAATCTTGCTCAGTGCCCAAATCGCCATAATTGGTCCACGCGTCACAACCTGCAAGCCCATGGTAAACAAGAGCTGAATCTGTGTCAAATCATTGGTGGTTCGCGTCAATAGACTCGGAATGCTAAAGTGCTTGATCTCAGCATCTGAATAATCCAACACACGGTGAAAAATATCCTTACGCAAACGAGTGGTAAAGCTAGCAGCTAACCGCGATGCCATAAACCCAACCATAACAGAGGCTCCAAAACTTGCTAACGACAAGCCCAGCATTTTAAGTCCTGGCGACCAAAGTTCTGAGGTAGTCGTATCTGGGAATTGCAAGAGCTTGGTGATTTCAGACATGTAATTCGGGACTTCTAACTCGAGCCAAACTGTCAAACAGACAAAGGCAATACTAGCCAAAACCATCAGCCACTCTTTGCTATTTAAACGTTTAAATAATTTCTTCATTCTTTCTCCTTCTGCTCTATTGTTTCTAGGTTATCATGAAGTTGTTGGATAACTTTTGAAAAGACAGCTAAATCTTCTTCTGCAATCCCTGCGACTAATTTTTGACGCATATTTCTCCAAAATGCACCTATCTTCTGGCTCTTTATTCTAGCAGTATCTGACATACGAACGATTTTCTTACGCTTATCAACCCTGGACGGTTCAACCACGATAAAGCCATTTTTTTCCATCCGCTTGATAAGATTACTAGTTACAGATTTAGAGATTTTCAGGTGGTGCTCAATATCTTTGATAAAAATTTCCTCATCCTCATGATGAGCAAGATAATACAGCACATGCCCTTGCGGTCCTCCCAATAACTCCATCCCTGCATCTCGAGCGGCAGCATGAACAACAGAGCTCATATTATGAGCCAGTCTTTTAAATTCCTTAAGTGGATCTGTAGTCACAACGGTTTCCTTTCTCATTTCGTTTCCATGAGAACAATTTTAGCATTTTCCAACCAGGTGTCAAGAATAAAGTTTCCATGAGAACGATTTCTTTTCTTTCTTATCATTTATGGCCTCTCAAGTGCCAATTAAAAGGATAGACGGTTGAAAAAAGCCTCCATTCATACTCTCTAAAAATCAATTTCTGACTACCAAGGAAATCGAAGCTAGAACGAACGTTCACGAAAGTGAAGAAACCATGCAAAGCTGATGCTTATAAAGTATTAGTATCTACCAACAGCCTAGGGATAGACGGTTGGTAGATATTACACACCAAAGGAAAGGTTATAGTCTTTTCGTTTGCTTTTAGTACTAGGCAAGGAGCTGCAGGCTGTACTAGAGTACGGCAAAGAGAATTAACGAAATAATAAAAGATAAACGAAATGACTATACTACTTCTTCTATCACCAGCTTGCCTTACTGAACTTCATACAGCTCAACAATCCAATGGACTTCACTCGATTTTCCATTTTCAACTTCATGAATGGGAATGGGAAAGAACTCAAAACACATAAGAAAGAGTGGGGGTTATAGTTTTTTAGTTCGCTTTTAGTATTAGGCAAGGAGCTGCAGGCTGTACTAGAGTACGGCAAAGTGAGTTATCGAAGTAATAAAAGATAAACGAAACGGCTATACTCATCAAACATCAACTTCTTCTATCACCAGCTTGCCTTACTGAACTTCATACAGCTCAACACTCCAATGAACTTCACTCGATTTTCCATTTTCAACTTCATGAATGGGAATGGGAAAGAACTCAAAACACATAAGAAAGAGTGGGGGTTATAGTTTTTTAGTTCGCTTTTAGTATTAGGCAAGGAGCTGCAGGCTGTACTAGAGTACGGCAAAGTGAGTTAACAAAGTAATAAAAGATAAACGAAACGGCTATACCTTATTTCCTGCATTCTAGCTTAGGACTGAAACGGTCTATTCCCAGATCGTTTCACTCCCACCCGCATAGCTCCAACAGTCAGAGTAGTGACTGTTGGAGGTTGGACATGAAGTGCACTCGTTCGCATCAGTCCTAGAGGTCAGATGTGGAGTGGGAAACAAGAACAAATATGAGTAAAAAGCTCCAGTGGAGCTTTTGAGCCTGTTCCCTGAAAAAAGAGCAGCAGTTCATTTCCAACCGTCAACGACATGATAGCTAGTATAGTCATTTACTTTTAGTGCTAAGAAAGGAGCAACCTGTAAATCTCGTTCATCAAATGAGCGGGCTGTAACCCTTTTTTAAACTTCTAGCCCGTATTCCTTTCTAGATTAAAATCGAAAAGAAAGACTCCTGTCGTCTTTTCTAGTTCAACAATTTATGCTATACTAACTAAATATATTTCTTCATCTTATCAAAACATCAAAAGGAAAGGCTCTTCCCATTTATGATTCTTCACCTTGTTTGGCTCATACCTGCCCTCTTACTTATCGCGCTCGTTCTCATCGAGCCAAGACGCCTCATCAATGCCTATCTCTTTTTAATTGTCTTCATCCTCTTTGCTTTTACCATTGCAGGATTCTTTGTTGTCCAACTGAGTCTTTGGGATAAACAGACCGCTATCATCTTCCTTATCGGCGGACTCCTACTCATTCCATTGAGTGTAATCCTATCCACTATCTATCTCCTGTTTAATGGCAGACAGATGATGACTTTTGAAGGACGTCGGTTAGCCAATCTCCTCTCACTCTTTTATGGTCTCACAATCCTGATTACCCTAGCTCTACATTTCTTGAATCATTATTTCCTTATTGGAAAAATAACCGAATTACTGGATAGTTTGCTCATCTACGGAAGTTTTATCTACCTATCCTATATCGCTTACGGACTCTTTTATAATCTATTTCCCCTCACCTACCAACCAGACTATATCATTATACTAGGGTCTGGGCTAATGGGAGATAAGGTCCCACCTCTCCTTGCCCAACGTCTGGATAAGGGATTCTTCTACTATGAAAAATTTGGCAAACAACCGACCATTATTGTTTCTGGCGGTCAAGGAAAGGATGAAGCTATTTCTGAAGCTGAGGCTATGTCTCGTTATCTGCTGGATAAGGGGCTAGCGAGCGACAAGCTTCTTCTTGAAAAGCAATCCACGACCACCCTTGAAAATCTGACCTTTTCTCGAAATCTCATTGGTGAAAGTCCAGATACTAGGCCACGTTTTCTTGTTGTAACCAATAGCTTTCATTCATTACGGGCTGGAATCTATATGCGCAAACTAAAGCTCAAAGGTCGTAGCGTAGGATCAAAAACAGCCCTCTACTACCTACCAAGTGCCTGGATTCGTGAAACAGCTGGTCTCTTTCTCATGTATTGGAAATGGCACGCTATCATTATCGGAATAACTATTTTGTCATGGATTCGTTCATTCTTTTTCTAATTCATTACATAAAAAATCAAACAAACCAATTCCCACTATCGGGAGTGGGAAAGAACTCAAAACACATAAGAAAGAGTTGGGTTTTCCTTATTGCCTACATTCTAGCTTCGGGCTGAAACGGTCTATTTCCAGACCGTTTCACTCCCACCCCCGCATAGCTCCAACAGTCACTACTCTGACTGTTGGAGGTTGGAAAGGATGCGAACGCGTTCGCATCCGTCGCAGAGGTCAGAGTTGGAGTGGGAAACAGGAACAAATATGAGTATAGTCATTTCGTTTATCTTTTATTACTTCGTTCACTCGCTTTGCCGTACTCTAATACATCCTTGCCTAGTACTAAAAGCAAACTAAAAGACTATCAAAAGCTCCAGTGGGGCTTTTGAGCCTGCTCCCTGAAAAAAGTGCAACATTTCATTTCCAACCTTCAAGGGCAGGATAGCCATTGAAGCAAGAAACCGCTGCGTCAACGCAATTCGATTCGTAAAGTTAGAAAGCTGGGATTTTTTGCCCAGCCTCGTTTTTGAATTTTTATGAGTTCCTACCCTCTAAACATCAGCATCTGAAAATCTTTCCCATTCTCATGATAAAAGATTGGAGTTAAAACTAACAAAGCTGGTCTCTTCAAAGCGAATAGAACGAAAGTTCAGCAAGATGAACTAGTAACGAAAGAAAATGGTATTTGTCAATTATATAATCATTTCGTTTATCTTTTATTACTTCGTTCACTCGCTTTGCCGTACTCCATTAAATAAGAAAAAGGTTGAAGAAAACCATCAAAAATAGACGTTTTCTTCAACCTTTTTCTTAATCGTTCAGAATATGGAAACTCTTGTAACTAATATAAAATCAGCTTTAGAAGAGTTTAGTAAATCGTGTCATTCCACACTCATTTTTAGATTTTTTGCCATTTAGAGGGGTTATCTATACCTTGAAAGAATCAAGTATATCTTTTATGTATTTTCTTCTCTTTTTGCGAATTGACTATTGTAGAGTTCATAATAGAAACCTTTATCAGCTAGGAGGCTCTGATGATTTCCCTGTTCAATGATTTGGCCCTCTTTCAAAACTAAAATCTTATCAGCTTCTTGAATGGTTGATAAGCGATGGGCAATGACAAAGCTGGTCCGACCTTTCATCAGGTTCTTCATGGCTTTTTGAATCAAAAGCTCCAAGCGGGTATCAACCGAGCTCGTCGCCTCATCCAAAATCAAGATTTTAGGATCTGCTAAGAGTGCTCGTGCAATCGTCAAGAGCTGCTTTTGACCAAGCGAAATATTGCTGGATTCTTGGTTCATCTCCATCTTGTAACCACCCGGCAGGGTTCGGATAAAGTGATCGACATTTGCAGCCTTGGCTGCAACGACGATCTCCTCATCTGTTGCCTGTAAATTCCCAAAGCGAAGATTTTCCTTGATACTTCCCTCATAGAGCCAGGTATCCTGCAAGACCATCCCAAATTGCTGGCGGTATTTCTGACGCGAGAGGTTCCGAATATCATGACCATCCACCGTAATCGCTCCACTTGTCACATCATAAAAACGCATCAAGAGATTGATCAGCGTGGTCTTTCCAGCCCCTGTCGAGCCAACAATCGCCACCATTTCTCCTGGAGCTACTTCCAGATTAAAGTCCCGAATTAAGGGTTTATTTTCCACATATTGGAAATCCACATGCTTGAAGCTGACTTGCCCTGTCAAATCATGAGCTAGCTCCTCTGTTACTTCCATTGGCTCATCAGGTTCATCTAAGACTTGGAAAATCCGCTCAAGTGACGACTGGGCACTCTGCAAAGGCCCCGCTAATTGAGTCAAGGTCTGGATGGGCTGGCTGACCTGCCATACATACTGGACAAAGGCCTGCATATTTCCTATAGTCAAACGTCCTGCAATGACCTGCAAACCACCGACCACAGCGACCAGCAAGTAGGTCAAATCAGATACTGCATGCAAAATGGGCATCATCAAGCCGGAGATGAAACTGGCCTTAAAGCCAACCCGTTGCAAGGTATTGGTAATCTCTTGGAAATCCTCCGTTGAAGCCTCTTCACGACCATAGAGTTTTAGGACATTGAAACCTGATAAGTTCTCTTGGACAAAGCCATTGAGCCGTCCTAAAATGGCTGCCTGCTCTTTGAAATAAGGCTGTGATTTTTTGAGGATAAGCTGAGCACCAATATATGTTATAGGAATGCTCACCATAACAATTAGTGCCAATTTGAGATTCAAAAGGAGCATCATAACAACCACAAGACTAATGGTAAAAATCGCATTGACCAACTGAAGCGCACTTTGCTGGAGAGCATTAGACACCGTCTCCACATCACTAGTAAAACGTCCCAAGATATCACCGAATTGTTGCTTATCAAAGTAAGCCACCGAAATGCGATTGATTTTTCGACTCAAATCATTACGCAAATCTGCCACCGTCTGCTGGACAGCATTGGTCATGAAATAATTGGAATAATAGGCTCCAATTTCATAAAAAAGCGCTCGAATGAAATACACCAACAAAATCCAGAAAATATAGGTCACGTTGATACTAGCACCTACCACACCTTTTGCCATATCCAGCAGATTTTTAGTCAACTCAGTAATAGCAAGTCCTAGTACAAAGGGCTCCAAGACACTCATCACGACACTGAGAATCTTGAGGAAAACTGCTGCAAAAAAAGCCAGTTTATACACTTTCAAATAGCTCCATAAACGAGCAAAACTAGATGATTGTTTCATGCTTCCTCCTATTCTTCTGCCAATGATTGGCTATTTAGCTGAGAATTGGCTATTTCACGGTAGATACTATTACTTTTCATCAATTCTTCATGCGTACCACGACCGATAATTTCTCCCTTATCAAGAACGATAATTTGATCCGCATCCATAATCGTTCCCACACGCTGAGCTACAATAAGAACCGTTGCATTTTCCGTTACTTCTTTCAAACGGCGGCGTAAAATGGCATCTGTCTTATAGTCCAAGGCCGAAAAAGAATCGTCAAAGATATAGATAGCGGGCTCTTTGACCACTGCACGGGCAATAGATAGCCGTTGCTTTTGACCACCAGACAGGTTGCTTCCCCCTTCTGCCAAGTGAGTTTCAAATTGTTCTTCCTTGCTTTCGATAAATTCGCGTGCCTGCGCTACATCTGCTGCTTGATGCAGTTCCTCATGGCTCGCATCTTCTTTTCCATAGCGGAGATTCTCAGCAATCGTTCCGGTAAAGAGGAGGGCCTTTTGCGGAATAAAGCCAATCTTCTGCCGAAGAGCCTTGAGATTGTAAGAGCGAACATCCACACCGTCAACCAAGATTTTTCCGAGAGTTACATCATAGAAACGGGGAATCAACTGTACCAAGGAAGACTTCCCAGATCCTGTTGAGCCGATAAAGGCAATGGTTTCACCCGGTTTTGCCTTAAACGAAATGTTGTGTAAGACCGGATTTTCTGTTTCTCCAGGATAGGCAAAGGTTACATTATCAAATTCCAGGTACCCCTTGGTCTTCGTGTCTGTCACTCCGTCTTCATTCGGATGAATAGAAATTGGCATCTCCATGACTTCTTTCAACCGCTCACTTGAAACCGCGGTCCGAGGATACATGGTAAAGAGATTCGATAAGAGGAGGAAAGACAATAGAGCGTGGAAACTGTACTCAATAAAGGCAACCAAATCCCCAATCTGCAAATCGCCTCGACCTAGTGGTGCCAGAGCAAACCAGACAATGGAGACAATCATGGCAATGATAATCTGTACAAACAAAGGCTCCGTCAAGCCGGTTAATTTAAACAGACGATTGGAATTTTGCGCATATAGATTATTTTGCTCGGCAAAACGTTCTTCCTGAAATCCCTCCCTGGCAAAGGCACGAATAACCCGCAAACCAGTCAAATTTTCCCGCGCATACTGATTGATTTTATCCAAGGTTTTCTGTTGCTTTTCAGATAGCGGACGGGTCTTCACTGCCACATACCAGACAACCATGGCTAAAAATGGCATGGCTAAAGCCACAATCCAAGCCATAGATGGACTGGTCAAGAAAATCATCATCACACTTGAAAACATCATCAAAGGAGTAATAACCCCTAATTTCAAGACCTGTTCTGCAAATTGCATCAAGACAAATGCATCGCTGGTCATCCGTGTCACCAAGGAGGAAACCCCGATTTGTTCATATTCATGATGTGAATATTCCTGCAGCTTAGCATAGAGGTCATTTCGCATATCGCGGACCATACTCGTAGTCAGTTTACTGGCTGCATACGACAAGACGATCCGCCCCAAGGTACCAAGGACAATCACAACAAGCATCATCATTGCCCAAAAATACAAACGTTCTGTATCTCTGCTATTGATTCCCTCATCAATCATTCGAGCCAAAACGGTCGGCAGACCCAAATTGACAACCACAAAAAAAATGGCACCAACCAAGTCCAAGACCAACCACCTAGGATACTTTTTCAAATAAGACCAAATGTAATTCATATCTCCTCCCTCTCATAACAAGAAAAAAGCACTATCTAGCACTTTTTTCGATTTATTGACATTCAGTATAACAGAATTTTAAGGGAAACTCAAGCCTTCAAAATTTGAGAGCCTCTACCTTTTAGACTCCTATTTTCAAAGCAAGCTCTACCAACTTTCGAATGAACACGACAGAAAGCCCGAACATTTGGGAACCATTTGAAATAACACAGATCTAAAACGCTTGTATCCGTGCATTGCTTTTAGCTGCTGTTTTGGAACCATTTGAAATAACACAGCTCTAAAACTTATAATCTGTTATCTCGATTGTCATTGTTGTTTTGGAACCATTTGAAATAACACAGCTCTAAAACCAACTGTCGTACGTTTTGGATTTAACATTCGGTTTTGGAACCATTTGAAATAACACAGCTCTAAAACATCTTGCACATCATGCACGCATAACTCGGTGGTTTTGGAACCATTTGAAATAACACAGCTCTAAAACCTTCTTCGTCATCTTCGAAGTCATCATCTTGTTTTGGAACCATTTGAAATAACACAGCTCTAAAACACAATTATCATAGCAGAAGCAATTCCTGCAGTTTTGGAACCATTTGAAATAACACAGCTCTAAAACCCTCAACTTTAAGAGTTATTTTAATCTCTGGTTTTGGAACCATTTGAAATAACACAGCTCTAAAACGAGAACATTGCCCAGGCTTGCAAGGCTTCAGTTTTGGAACCATTTGAAATAACACAGCTCTAAAACTAGAGCCACAAGGGATTAAGAGATTTAAAAGTTTTGGAACCATTTGAAATAACACAGCTCTAAAACTCGCTAATTCAATTTCTTCATAAACCTCCTGTTTTGGAACCATTTGAAATAACACAGCTCTAAAACAGACGGTGTTGCGCACAGCACTACTTACCGGTTTTGGAACCATTTGAAATAACACAGCTCTAAAACGCTACTATGAGCGAATAATTAGTCCAGACGGTTTTGGAACCATTTGAAATAACACAGCTCTAAAACCTCGTGGACAATTTTTATCCAGAACATTTCGTAATCGCGCCATTCATCCCAGCTAGACTTCAATTTCAAATGGTTCTATCTCTTACCTATCATTATACCTTAAACAGCTGTTTTAATCAATCGTTCCAAGCACAATATATTACAGTTATACTTGTTTTTCTAGTGCTTTCATTAATCTTCCTGAATAAGCGGTCGACTTTCTATCTACAAACCCAACTACCACTGTGGAGCCACTACATTTTTGCAAATCGCTCGGCATATCTTCAAATATGTATCAAATAGCTACATTTCCTTTTCTATTCTTAGAATTTCAACAATTATAGCTACTGAGAAAGATGCTAAAACACTTTCTAGCATTTCATCATCGCATCCCCTCTGTACCACCACCTACATTTGAAAATGTCCCCCGTAACTACCACCGCTTCTTTATAAAACATTGTTAGCTACATTTTTATCTCCTTATTACCCCCCTCAATGTTCTACTCTAGGACTGCTTTCCATGACCAAGGTTCCTCTTGATAATCCCCTCTCACACCTATCTCTATCCACCATTTTCATATGCTAATGCCTATTTTCTACCATTAAGAAGTAGTCACTATCCAAAACATATTGAGGAAGCTCATATAAGCGTCGTGGTTCTAAAAACAATACCGTTTGATGAGATAATTCGATGTATTCCATCAATTTTTTCATTTCAGTTTGTGTTAAATAAGATCCGCTATTCACAAAAATCAAGAGTCTCTTTTTACTGAGATAATTGTAAACTTGTAGTATTTCAAAACACTTTTCAAAAATACTATCACTCTCTGTTTCAATTTTCACACCCAGGGCTTTAATCAGTTCCAAAATCGTAATCTCATCAAATACCAAATCCAGCTCATTTTCCAAACACTCAAAGGCAATCAACTCTGTAATAGTAGCAGCTAATTTTTCAACCATTGATTTCACTTCTGGTTTGTCATTAAATTGAGATTCTAAGTCAGCATGAATGAGCTTTAACAATGCAGGCGCATTGACATCATACCCTAAGATATCCGTTATTACCATGAGCTCGGATTCTTTAAGCGCTTTGAAATGATGATCGAATACCTTTAACTCTCCATCCTCATTATAACTATAAAAATGTTTAACCAAGGCAGAAAATACTTTCACATCTTCAACAACAAGAATCGTCCCATTTTCTAACATCAGTGGCTCATCCAACAGCGGGAAATTAATCTTCATCATAAGTCTCCCCTAAAAACACCACACGACTATCTGAATTTGCAACACTCTTATTTTGTTCACCATATAAGTAAAGCATCCTAGCAAACTGCTTCTCCGTTACGGTCAATAAGGTGATACTCCCCTTTTTAGGATTATTCTCTTGAAGACGATTGATCATAGCTTGATTAGCAGAATTGTTTAGCACCAATTTACTGTAAACTGAAAATTGGTGCATGATAAATCCTTCACTTAACAGGAACTTCCGAAATTTACGATATGCTTTACGTTCCTCAGCTGTATCTGTTGGCATATCAAACATGATTATCATTCGCATATACCGATAACTCATATCCTAAACTCAGGAACTCCTTTCCCTTGATTATTCAAAGCTTTTATAACCTTTTTTGTATAGTCACTGACAATGTTCGATAGATACATCTCTTTGTTATTATAGGGATACGTTTCCGAAAATAGGGTAAACAACTCACGCTTCATTTTCACAAATGAACATTCTCTATTTTCATAAATAATCCTATCAACAATAGGGCGGAAAGGCTCCATAATATCACTAGCAAGATTAAATTGATTAAACTGGTTCGCATGTTTGAGACCAAATTGCGTCATACATCCACAAATAACAACCTCACGTGCAAACATGCTCAACAAAAGAGTATAGCCATAATCAAGACCAGCATTAATATCATTCTCCTGCTCTCGTGAGAAATCATTTCCAAACAAGGTATTGAAATAGATACGTGCGGCATGCCCCTCACGATTACTCGGATCAAATGGTTCTAAAGTATGATATAAATCCATAATGGATTGCGATTTCTCAAAGAAAGAACACTCTCCCAAATACAAACTTTGATTCAAAATTTTCTGCGCAATAATCGTTGTCCAAACTTCGCATTTGATGTCATCTTCCCACAAAATCTGATTACTCAACTGTAAGCTCGAGTCATGTCGGGCATAATAAGGTAGGAGCATAGCTGTTGGCAAGCGCTTGTCATCACAAAATATCACTAAAATATTTTCATCCACCAAACGCTTTACTAGCATTGTTGTTAAGACAATATCCGTGGTTTCTAACAACAGAATATCAATCTCCGACAGGTAAATCGCCTCTGTCTTATAAGCATCCTTAAAAATCAGATGATTATTCTTGTAGGACAATTTTGAATGTGTATTCACAACTACTGTTCGCCATCCCATCCTTCTTCTCCTAACCTACTAAGATCAGTCCGTGTTTCATAGAGTCCAGTGATGGATTGATGAATGAGAGTGGCCGAGAGAATTTCGGCAGTAGATGTATACCGTTTTCGCTCAATATTTTTGTCGAAAAATTTAAAAGCAGCTGGTGCCCCCATAGCAGTAAACGTAAATAATGATTTGAATTGCTTTGCTTTCTCATTAACAGGTCTGTCTGCTGCATTCTCGAAAATGTTGACAATTTTTTCTAAATTAGATTCTGCTTGAATATTCTTGCTAGAGAAAAGTTTAATATAATTCATCATCTCAATAAAGTAATGACTATTTCGAAGTACAAAATCTCTCTTTCTTTCAACAGCTTCTATTTGACCTGTCAGCGATTCAAATCGTTCGGCTAGGTATAAAAACTTCACCCAATCTATTGGAATAACTAACTCATTGCCCTTTTGGAGTTCTTTAGCACTTGCCAACAGTCGTCTTCTTCCATTCTCCAATTCAAACAGACTGTACTTAGGTAGTGTAATAATCGTGTGCTCACGTATATTTTGATACCCTTTGGCTTCTAGGAATGCAATAGGATTTTCTTCAAATCTAGACCGCTCCATAATCGTAATTCCAATGATATCTTTAACGGTTCTTAACTTCCTTGTCTTCCCCTTTTCCATATCGGCTACAAAAATAATAGAGTAGGCAACGGTTGGGCTATCAAAACCACCATATTTCTTTGTATCCCATCCAGTTTTACGTGGAATCAATTTATCAGATTCACCTTTTGGCAAAATGGATTCTTTAGAAAATCCGCCGGTCTGTTCTTCGACTTTTTTCACAACATTGACTTGTGGATAGGAGAGGACCTTTCTAACCGTGGTGATATGTTTTGTTTTATCCCAAGCAATTTCACCTGTTTCTTCATTCACTTCAATCGTCGGGCGTTCAATAGTTCGATTGTCAGTTAATGTGACTTTCGTTTTGAACATATTCATGATATTTGAATAGAAAAACACTTTCTGAGTTGCTGTTTTACGTTCTCGATAGCTATTGTATTTTGGGTACTCGCCATAGACAAATTCTGGCTCTAGTTTTGGATATTTCACTAGAAGTGCTTTAGCTACAACTGCATTGAGATAAGCATCGTGTGCATGATGATAATGATTGATTTCACGAACTTTATATAGCGCAAATTCCTTACGGAATGTTGATACCAAGTTTGATTTTAAGGTCACAACTTTTACATTACGAATACGTTTACCTGTGTCATCACGTTTTTTATTAAACTGTTCATCGAGAATCCGTGCTACATGTTTGGTAATTTGTCGTGTTTCAACTAATTGGCGTTTAATGAACCCTGCCTTATCATCTGGTGTCAATTCTTTCTTGGTTAAATTGCTATATTTCCGTTGAGAAATCAAGCCACTGCGCAACAATTTATTCCAAAAGGGTCTCATCATAGTAACGACATCTTCACTTGGTACACCATCTGATTTACCACGATTTTTAGCTGAGGATACTAGAACGCGATTATCAATCGAATTATCTTTCATAAAAGCCTGTGGAATAATATGGTCGATATCATAGTTACTTAACCGTTCAATATCAAGCGGTTCTCCCGTATACATATCTCGACCATTTTGAAGATAGTAGAGATAGAGTCTATCATTCTGTAACTGATCATTGTCAACAGGATGCTGTTTGAGAATATTACTACCAAGCTCCTTTATAGCATCTGTCAATCCTTTTAACCGTTGTTGGGAATTTCGTCGCCCTTTAGCTGTAGTCTGATGTTCACGCGCCATTTCAACCACAATCTGTTCTGGATCATATCCCATGACCTTAACCAACTCATCAACAATCTTCAGGCTTTGTAAAATACCTTTTTTAATAGCAGGACTACCAGCTAAATCTTGAACCGCTTGATGTCTATCATTCCCACTATCATTAGACCGAGCTTTCGCAATCTCATCTTTAAAGGTCAACTGTTCATCAGTGATGAGCTGCATCAAATTACGATTCGAATAGCCATCATCAATCAAATATGATTGTCTTACCTGACTGCTTATCTCGAATCCCATTGATTAACTTGGCTGATAGTCGTCCCCAGCCAGTATAATGACGGCGTGAGAGATTAGCAAGCACTTTTTCATCCAGATGCTCCGCATATTCTGTCAGACGCTGTTTAATCATCTCCCTGTCCTCAAAAAGCGTCAAGGTAAGAACAATCTCTTCAAGAATACCGGCATTTTCAGGATTGTCCATGAATGCCTTGTCTTTTATAATTTTTAATAGATCTTGATAAGTAGTATAGGAAGCGTTAAACGTTTCCGTTTCCTTGTCTAGTCCTTGAATATCAACAATTCTAAACTCATCAAAATTCTTATCTAAAAAAGTGAGTAGTTTTTTCTTAGTAACTTTTCGCTCTTGCTTGAAAAGAGCATCAAAAATTTCCTGTTTTAGATTTGCATCAAAGAATTTCGCATCACCTGTTTCAGTGACATATTTGAGTTTAGTCAGTTCATTATAGACCGTAAATTTTTCATATAAGAGACTGTGTTTCGGCAAAACTTTCTGATTCAGTAAATACAAATCATTATTGGTCATGCGTTTAATAAAGGCCTCTGCTGACTTCCCTTTATTCACAATCTTTTCAAAATTCCAGGGTCTAATCTGTTCTTCTGAATGAAAACTTGCCCAAGCAAAGTTACTGCGACCACTGCGAGCCAAAGGTCCTACGTAGTAAGGAATTCGAAAGGTCAAAATTTGTTGGATTTTCTCCGTATTCTCCTTTAAGAATGGATAGTACTCACCTTGGCGTCTTAAAATAGCTTTCATCTCAGCCAGATGTACTTGATGAGGAATCGAACCATTATCAAAGGTTCGTTGCTTTCTCAAAAAGTCCTCCTGATCTATTTTTTCGATAAATGTTGCACTACCCTCTTGCTTAGCAAGCAGATTTTTTAGGTACTTATAAAAATCGTCTTGACTCGTTTTACCTTCAATATAGCCCGCATAGCCATTCTTGGTTTCATCACCAAAAACCTCCTTATAGCTATCTGGTAGATTCTTACGAATAAATGCTTTAAGCTGGGCTAGATCCGTCTGATGGTCATCATAACGTTTCACCATAGAAGCTGATAGTGGCGCTTTTGTGCTCAAATCATTCACTGTCAGTATTCCTGATAAGAGAATACTATCATACAATTTTCGAGCAGCTACAAAGACATCCGCATACTCATCACCAATCTGCCCTAATAAAGTCTCTAAATCTTCATCATACGAGTCCTTAGACAGTTGTAGCTTAGCATCTTCAGCTAAATTAAAATTCGCTTTAAAGTTTGGGAGTAAGCCAAAAGCGAGAGACACAAGGTTCCCAAAAAATGAATTTTTCTTTTGACCTGGGAAATGGGATAATAGGGTCTCTACCTTACGAGCTTTGCTCATTTTTGCAGTGATAATGGCAGAGATATCAATTTTTATATCTGCTACATGACTATCTTCCTGTATGAGATCATAGGTCATTAAAAATTGGTCAAACAATCCTTGGCTATCCATATTTTGAATATCAATTGGCTCATCTATCAAAAAATGCCCTCGATATTTAATGATATGAGCCAAGGCTAGATAAACTAGGCGTAAATCTGCCTTTTCTGCAGAGTCTGCTAAATACTTTCGCAAGTGATAAATCGTTGGGAAAGTAGTATGATAGTTGACTTCCTCAACCCGATTACCAAAAATTGGACGTCGCTCACCTTTTTTATCTCCTGGGACAAGAAATGAATCCTCCAAGCGTTGGAAAAAACTCTCGTCAATCTTGTTGATTTCATCTTTAAAAATATCTTGCAAATACAAAATACGGTTTCTACGCCGTGTGTACCGACGGCGGGCTGTTCGTTTTAAGCGTCTCCCTTCCGCCGTTTCGCCACTATCAAATAGTAAGACTCCAAGTAAATTTTTCTTGATGAATTGTTTATCCGTATTCCCAAGAACCTTGAACTTTTTAGCAGGCACCTTGTAGTCATCAGTCATAATCGCCCATCCAACAGAGTTTGTTCCAATATCTAATCCAATAGAATAAGGTTTTTTCATCATTTTCCTGCCTCCCACTTGCAAATTAAAACAAAATATTGTAGAATGAATGTGTTGGAACCATTTGAAATAACACAGCAACGTTAAAATAAGGCTTAGTCCGTATACACCCTGTGAAGGTGCGCACCGATTCGGTGCTTTTTTGTTGTTCAAATCTGTATCCGCTTACACAACCATTATACTATTTTTTAATGATAATGACAATACTGTAATGATGCTATTATTATAGTCTTTTAGTACTAGGCAACGAGCTACAGGCTGTACTGGAGGACGGCAAAGCGAATTAACGAAATAATAAAAGCTAAACTAAAAGACTATATATATTTCATTATTATCCTTTTACCTACTATCCCAAAGAAAAAAGCAGGAATGGTCCCTGCTTCAATTCATTTTATAATCCTTTAGCTTGTAAAACAAATATGTTATACTCTTCCTATGGCATATGATGTAGATTTTAATCACATCATTTCTAAATAGTATAAGGCAGTCTCAACATGAAAAGCATTTCAATAAATTGATGAAAATTCTCTTGGAAGCACTAAAGAATTTTGTCCAAATGCTTATCTAAAAGAAATTCCAGGCTCCTTTTCATGTATTATCTCACCTGTCTTATAAACTAATGACTGTATAACTAAAGGAAGGGTATCATGTCACAAAAAATAATCAATGTCGTTGCTGCAGCTATTTTAAAAGACGGAAAATACTTTTGTGCTCAACGTCCTGAAGGGAAATTACTTGCCGGATTTTGGGAGTTTCCGGGCGGAAAATTAGAGCAAGGAGAATCTCCTGAAGAAGCACTTGTTCGCGAAATTAAAGAGGAATTCAATGCTGATATTGACGTCGTAAATTATATCAATGAGGCTTCTTATGATTATGAGTTCGGAACAGTCGTCATGAAAACTTTTGAAGCAACGCTACTCTCTAATAGGTTGACGTTGTTAGAGCATCAAGATTCAAAATGGTTAGAGCCCCACAATCTCCATACCCTTAATTGGGCTCCTGTTGACCGCCCGGCAGTTAACCTATTAAGTAGAAGATAGGAATGAAACAAAAATCATGCTCCGAAGAGAGCGATTTTATAGGCTCATTGATACGGTTATCGAAGCTTTTAGAATGTTGATTTATCAGCACTTTACAAGTTCGACAGCCACTTCATCAAACTGCTCAGACTATAAAACTTAATGAGGTTAGGTATTTTTATCTAAGCCTCATCTTTTTATTTTGTTGTTAAATAATGGAATAAGTCAGCTTTAACCGGTTCCTTAAGTGTAAATAGCATACTAACAATACTTTCACCTGCCCGCTTCATTTCCTCCGCGCTCCCCTCAACATAATTCAGAGGGCCTAAATAGTAGAAATCACCGCCTTCGGCATCATCCTTGATGACGAATAATTCTAAACGTAATCCATTTTCATTAGAAGCAATAATTTGTTTCACATCTGGAGATTCTAAAGTTCGCTTGTTCTTAGAAAACCATCTCAATATTGACTCATTAAAAAACTCATCTTCATACTTGATTGTATCACTAATATCTTCACTCTTATGATACGTTACAAAAATCGGACAAGTGTTGGTTTCCTTATCAATCTTGTAACCACCAATATTGAGCGGAGGCTCATCATGTTTGACATTCAATAACTTGAGCACTTCGCGACGAGAATATTTCTGTCCAAGCGTAAATACCCGCGGATAACCTTCAGACTTTAGCAAGCCAGTATCAATAACATCTCTAAAAAATTCTCGATAAGCTACATTACGTTGAAGTGCTTCCAATACCTGCTCATTCAACTGGTACACATCATTGTTCTTTGATACCAAGGGTTCTGCACCGAAACGTTTTTTCTCCTGTGCTTTGAGGAACGATAAATTCAGCACACCCTCAACGGAGTCAAGCACATCGTTTGAACTATCCAAATTATTTGCAACCAGTCTTTTAAAATAAAAATCAAATGAAATCTGGCCGTGATTTTCAATTAACAACTGTAGCAATACAAGTTCATGCTTGCGTTTTCCATTTAAACATTCAAAGGTGATAAAGGACAAAAACTTTTTAGGAAGTGCTTCAAAATAAATCGCTTGTTTTCCAAACTTCGTCACAACATCCGCGTAATCTTTGAAAATATTGTTGTCAAAGAATGCTAGCGGATCAATCCCATTATAGGTCATAAAATCTTTCAGGAATGGCTGCCGCCCTAATTTATTCTGCAACTCTACATAACTTTCCCTTAAAATTTTTATACTAGAAAGACTGGTATTAGTAATCGCTTCAAAAATCTGCTTCCGAGCGACTTCTTCAAAATTGATAGTTGTCAACCCACTAATCAAATTGGCCTCACGCACTTCACGACGATAATTATCCTTATTCATTGATTGATCGCCGAATAAGGCTACTGGAATTAAGTAGTTATTACGATAGTTTCCAATAAAATCAATAATCGTGACATAATCTTTCGAGGGGTGCTTGCGAAGGCCACGACCAAGTTGCTGAACAAAAATAATACTTGATTCTGTATTGCGAAGCAGTACTACCTGATTCACACTTGGAATATCAATCCCTTCGTTGAAAATATCAACCGTGAGTAGGTAATCCAATGCTCCCTTTTCAAGTTTTTTAACAGCCTCTTCACGGACTACTTGGCTATCTTCCCCTGTCAATGCTTGTGTCCGAAAACCTCTCTGATTTAAAAGGATAGATAACTCTGCCGCCTCTTTTTTACTCGAACAAAACATCAATCCACAGACAGACTCACCACTGTACCCATAATAGCCAATTTTCTCTATAATGTGATTCACTCGCTCTTTGGAAATCAAGTTTGAAAAATCTTCATTATCACTAATAAGCTGGCCATCAACCAGAATATCCGTTACTCCAAAATAGTGAAATGGACACAACAAATCCGCTTCCATAGCATCCTGCAAGCGAATTTCATAGGCAATATTATAGTCAAAAAACTCATAAATATTTTGCCCATCTGTACGCTCGGGTGTCGCCGTCATTCCCAAAAGGAAATCTGGTTCAAAATAGTCCATCACCTTCCTATAGGAATCTGCACCAGCCTTATGTACCTCATCAATCAAAATATAATTGAAAAAATCAGGTGTGAAACGCTGTAAGTGCTCATCACGTGAAAGAGTTTGTATAGTTACAAAAATATATTTCTTACCTGAAATATCTACACCTGACTTATAGATACAAGCCTCAGCGTCAGAAAATCTAAGAACACGTTGAAAACTTTCCAACGACTTACTCAAAATCTGTTCCCGATGAACAATAAAAAGCACGCGCTCTGGAGTTGCTTGCCTTACATCAAAGGCCGACAAATAGGTTTTGCCCGTTCCCGTTGCAGAAATAACCAGAGCTTTTTGGGCACCATTATCACGCACTTCTTGCAAACTAGCTAGCGCTTCTTCCTGCATCTTATTGGGCTCGATCTTACCAACTTGATAGTCCGTTCTTGTCTCTTCTTCCAGAATCACCGTCTGAATAACAGGTTTACGCTTTCGTTGATATCCTTCAATAACTTCAGCTGTCAACGGCCTTGATAAAGCCCATATACGCTCAAATTCTTGCTTCGTTTGATAGAGTAAATCTCCATTGTCTGTCGAATTGAGTTTAATATTCCATTCATAATTTTGTTTCAATGCTGTCGCAGTCAAATTAGATGAGCCAGCAATCAAAACTTGCCTCTGTTCCTGCTCAAACAAATAATACTTGGAATGAAGTTGCAGAGATTCCTTTGAAATTCGAGCTTCTATATTCGATAGTTTTAGCAAGTCATACATGGCCAAAGGATCATTAAAATCAAGATATGGTGAAATCAAGATTTTACCACAAACACCACGCGATGCCAAATCAGCCAACTGTGCCTTAATCATAGAAATCCCAGACTGTGTCACAAAGGCTACTGAAAAGTAAAATGCCTTACTCCTCAACAATTCTTCCTGTAAATTCGTCAAAACAAAGCGCTTCTCCTCCGCATTATTAATCAAAATCTTAGGGGCGTAGGATACATCCCGAAATCGCATTCGGTCAATAAACCCAAATTGCATCGACTCTAACAACTGTTCTTCAAAAGCTGTTTCCATAAAAATAGTCCTATCTAACTTGATAGAACTATTATCTAATATATTGTGGAGTATGTAAAGTGGGGTATCCTATCATTGTGGGGTTTTCAACTATTGATCTTGTCTAAACCTGTTATTTAACCAACTTCTTCATCTCCTCAATCCGCGCGACGGTCGCATCGTACTTGGTTTGGTAATCTAGCTGTTTACTGCGTTCTTTTGCAACGACTTCTGGTTTGGCGTTGGCAACGAATTTTTCATTGGCTAGCTTCTTGCCAACCATATCGAGTTCTTTCTGCCATTTTGCTAGTTCTTTTGCAAGACGAGTGAGCTCTTCTTCAACATTGAGCAGGTCAGCTAGTGGTAGGTAGATTTCTGCACCTGTAATGACACTTGACATGGCAAGCTCTGGTGCAGTTAGGTTGCTGTCAATTTCCAGCTGTTCTGGGTTAGTAAAGCGCTTGATATAGTTAATAGTAGCCTTAAAGAACTCCTCCAACTGACGATCGGTCGGCTTAATCAAGAGCGTGATTGGCTTACTTGGGGCAACGTTAACTTCGCTACGTGCATTTCTCACTGCACGAATCACCTCTTTCAGTGCCTCCACTCCACTTGCTGCTACTTCATTTTCAAATTCAGGACGCACCACTGGGTAACTTGCCGTTACAATACTTCTTTCTGAGAGATGCCCGAAGATTTCCTCCGTCACAAATGGCATAATTGGGTGGAGGAGGCGTAAAATTTGATCCAAGGTGTACAGAAGAACGGAGCGGGTCATCACCTTTTCGGCTTCATTATCACTGTAAAGCACTTCCTTAGTCAATTCCACATACCAGTCCGCAAATTCATCCCAGATGAAGTTGTAAAGGATGTGACCTGCTACACCAAACTCAAACTTGTCAAAGTTCTCTGTTACTTTGTCAATCGTTTCATTAAGGTTGTGGAGGATCCAACGGTCTGTCACATTTCCAGCTTGGCTGCTTGCAACTTTAGCCACATTCGCTGTCGCATCAGCTAGGCTTAACCCCTCATTATTCATCAGAATATAGCGAGAAATGTTCCAGATTTTATTGATAAAATTCCAGCTAGCATCCATTTTCTCATAACTAAAGCGAACATCTTGCCCTGGTGCAGAACCGTTTGACAAGAACCAACGAAGACTGTCTGCACCATACTGGTCAATGACATCCATTGGGTCAATGCCATTTCCAAGAGATTTAGACATCTTACGTCCTTCTTCATCCCGAATTAAGCCGTGAATCAAGACGTTTTCAAAAGGACGACGACCTGTAAATTCTAGAGATTGGAAAATCATGCGAGAAACCCAGAAGAAGATGATATCATAGCCTGTCACAAGGGTTGAAGTTGGGAAGTAGCGTTTGAAGTCTGCACTTTCTTCATCCGGCCAGCCCATGGTTGAGAATGGCCAAAGAGCAGAGCTGAACCAAGTGTCAAGGACATCTTCGTCCTGCGTCCAACCATCACCTGCTGGAGCTTCTTCTCCAACATAGACCTCTCCTGCCTCATTGTACCAAGCGGGAATTTGATGCCCCCACCAGAGTTGGCGTGAGATAACCCAGTCGTGAACGTTTTCCATCCATTGTAGATAAGTATCGTTGAAACGTGGTGGGTAGAACTCAACCTTGTCTTCCGTGTCTTGGTTGGCAATGGCGTTTTTAGCCAATTCATCCATTTTAACAAACCATTGGGTGGATAGTCGTGGCTCCACAACAACACCCGTTCTTTCTGAATGACCGACTGAATGAATAATTGGAACCAGCTTCTCTAAGAGCCCTGCTTCCTCGGCATCCTCAATAAATAATTTTCTTGCCTCGTAACGATCCAAGCCCCGGTATTTCTCAGGTACCCGATGAGTAGAGGCCATGGTGCCATCTAAATTCATGATAATATCTTGCTTGATATGATGGCGCAAGCCAACCTCAAAATCATTCGGATCGTGAGCAGGAGTGATTTTCACACAGCCTGATCCTTTTTCCATATCTACATATTCATCGGCAATAATTGGAATCCGGTAACCTGTCAGTGGAACGATAACAGACTTTCCAATTAGGTGAGTATAGCGCTCATCATCTGGATGTACCGCAATGGCTCCATCTCCAAACATGGTTTCAGGACGAGTCGTCATGATGGACAAGTAGTTCCCACTATTATCATCAAACATGTATTTGAAATAGTGTTCAAAGCCATTGATTTCCTTGTGAATAACCTCGATATCAGAAAGAGCCGTACGAGCCGCTGGGTCCCAGTTGATGATAAACTCACCGCGGTAGATCCAGCCTTTTTTGTATAGGTCAACAAAGACCTTGCGGACAGCCTTAGACAAGCCCTCATCAAGGGTGAAACGCTCACGCGAATAGTCAAGTGACAAGCCCATTTTGCCCCACTGTTCCTTAATGGTCGCAGCATATTCATCTTTCCATTCCCAGACCTTTTCTAGGAATTTCTCACGACCAAGGTCATAGCGTGTGATACCCTCACCACGCAGACGCTCCTCCACCTTGGCTTGAGTGGCAATCCCTGCATGGTCCATCCCTGGCAGCCAAAGAGTATCAAAGCCCTGCATGCGTTTTTGACGGATAATAATGTCCTGTAAAGTTGTATCCCAAGCGTGTCCAAGATGTAACTTACCAGTAACGTTTGGCGGTGGAATCACGATAGAATAGGGCTTAGCATTCTCATCTCCTGACGGTTTGAATACATCGGCTTCAAGCCATTTCTGATAGCGCCCAGCCTCAACCTCAGCTGGATTGTATTTTGGTGAAAGTTCTTTTGACATATACTTTCCTTTCTATTTTCTATAATATTTGTTTAATAAGGCTCATAATATATTCTAAATATTTAGTATTTGTAACCTTGATTTCATAGTCACCGTTTCCATAATGACCAATTTGTGAAACATTTCTAGTTATTCCCTTAGTATCATCAATTTGACCTATTTTAGCATTGATAAATAATTTTAATTGTTTATTTTGAACTTCAATATCAACAATATTATGATGATCTTTTTTAAAGGCAACATAACATTTTTTAGGTACAACTTCACAATCAACAATCAACTGCAAAATCGCCTGTTTATAAGAGTCATATAGTTCTTGAATTTTTTCTGTCTTATTTGTCAATAAATCTTCTTCTGAATATGTTTTCACCTCTTTAGTGACAAGCGATAGTTCTGAAGAATCTCCTTTAACAGATGCTTTTATACTGGGAGCATTTACTGATTTTTTAATTCCATTAATGACAAGAATATCCTTTTCAAATCGCTTAACTTCCCATAATTCAATTGACAGGTCTTTAAAATCAACAGCCTGCTTTTGAAAATGAGTAAATTGAGGAGAAACAAAAACAACTTTACTTTGAGACCAATCAATTAGTCCTTTAGATAGCATTTTTCCCGTCTTTTCTTGATATTCTAAAAGAAAATCAGCTTTATATCGTAGCAATGTACTGAGGTAAGAAATTCCTTGATCAAAAACACTGTAATGTGTGGTACGTTTATATTCAATAATAACAAAGGCTTGATTTTCCCTATCAAATGCCAAGGTGTCTATACGATGGTTTTGGACAATGAACTCGGACGAGATAAACTCTAAATCCGATATTTTTTCCAAATTTTCCTCAAACAATAGCTGAAGCTCACGTTCTAGCTCAAATGGAACTTCCTCTAGATGTTCTAATTGCTGATTGTTAATATGAAAAACCGCCATCTTTCCTCCCTCTCATCTCCTTTATTCCATAAGACACAACACAAAATCAAGACTATCGTGATTATGAAACAATGACGTATCCGCTAGTTTTCAATCTCTTGACCTACCGACCTCTTCCCTGAAATCTGCGTGCCAATCATGACTGCATTTACCATACTTCCTCCCACACTACCTCAATCTTTATCCTATCTGGATCTTCAAAAAAGACGGCATAGTGGTTCGCGCCACCAGCATACGGATAGAATTCATCATAGAGCAACGGCACATCGTCTGCCCGCAAGCGTTCGTGTAAGGCATCGACCTGCACCTTTGTCGGTAGACAGAAAGCCAGATGATTGATTCCTACCCGCTTCCGGTGATAGAGGGGCTCTCTATAGGCCTCATCAGTCTGAACGAAGACTATATAAGTCTCCCTATCCCGGTAACTAAAGCCCTCTTCCCACTCCTGATAGAGTTCATAGCCCAAATCGGCAAAGAGCCTCTCATAGAAAGCACGACTTTTTTCAAGGTTTGATACGTTAATTTCCACATGATGAATCATGCTATTTCTTGAAGCCTCCTCATTTCTCCTATTACCTGCTAGGCAGTTTCCTGTACTTCTAAATCTGTCTCAGTGCTGTTTAACTGTATCTATCCTTTCCCTCTCAAAAACCAATCTAGTTCTTCTCAAAAACTGAAGCATCGTTTTTGAGTTTCAAAGCGTATCATCTTGTTCTATAGTCATTTCGTTTATCTTTTATTACTTCGTTAACTCGCTTTGCCGTACTCCAGTATAGCCTGCAGCTCCTTGCCTAGTACTAAAAGTAAACGAAATGACTCTATAAAGAATGTGCCATAAAAGGCCCGTTTCTTTCCAACAACTGCCCTTTTCCAGCAAAAAACGCCCCTGCCATACGACAGGGACGAAAGAACCAAGGAACTCATCTGTTACTAGATAGGACTATTTCCCCCGATAAAACTTACCGTCTATCAAGAAAAACAACTGCTAACTAACAGGACATGAGACCTTGGAGTTTCCGCGGTACCACCCAGATTCGGGCATATACCCGCTCTTATCTTTATTCAATTTACTCTATTCTAACCTCAGCAACAAACTCTGATATCTGCACGGATTTCTCAACACCACCGCTTTCTGTAACAGACAAACTCATTATCCCTCTGATTGGCTTTATTGTAGCAGATTTCTCAAGAAATTGCAACCTATTCTGATGAAACACAGCTCCATTGTTCGCTAATGATTCAATCATTTTAGCTCCAATGCCTTGATGACAAGAACTTCCTTTTCTGTCCTTGCTTTAAAATCTTTTTTGATTCTAAACCTTTCAATGGTAAAAGTTTTAAACAGCATTTGAACCAACATCCTGAAAAACTGGTAATGGGGGAAGTCACAAAAAATCAACGTCCACTTTCTCAAAGAAATCCGCCCCTTGCCTAGCAAGCGCCTTTTCTCTTACAGCCAGTAAGAAGCTCAGCATAGGGCGAAACACGATATCGATAGCTAATCAACTAAACATCAAATCTAGTAGCTCCTCTGTTGACACTTTCCCAAAATAAGGGGACAAATCTACGTCTGCCAAAACAAGGCTGATGTCGTCTCTCTCCATTCGCTGTCCAACGAGGATTTGCTCAACTTCTGCTACATCTCCTCTTCCGAAAAAATCACCATAGATACGGCAGTGAGCAATCCGCCCCTTATCAATATCCAAGTGAATATCAATGGTTCCTGCCGCAAACCGGCCATCACGATGATAGCTGTATTGCGGTGAATTACCATAATTCCATTCCCAATTTTTGTATTTATCTGCAACCAGCTGATCAATAGCAGCCCAATCTTCCTCTGTTAATTCATATCGCTTGGCCTGTTCAATACGATCAATCCCCAACAATTTGCAAGTCATCAGATTTTTAAATTCATCAGTCGTAATGTCTTGGTATTGCTCTGCTAAATAAGGACGGATACTGCCAACACGGCTTTTGACAGACTTAATCCCCTTTGATTCAATTTTCTTTCGGTTTGGATGAAGCACGCGCTCCATCGCCTCATAGTCAACATCCAACAACAGCGAATACCCACCATAGACGCGATGATTAGAGATAGTCATAGCAGCACCTGAGACCTTTTTGCCCTCAATCACCAAATCATTGCGCCCTGTCTGCTCTACCTGCGTCACTCCCAATTCATTGAGGGCGCAAATAGCTGGAGCATAAGCTCGCTTAAAATCTCCAAAGATACCATTGTCTTGAATCAAATAGCAGACATTAACTGCACCGGAGTCAACATAGACTGCACCTCCACCTGTATCGCGACGAACAAGCAAAATATTGTTCTCCTTGAGATAATCCTCATTAATCTCTACAATGACATTTTGAAACTTACCAATCTCTACTTTGGGATTACAATAATAAGGAAACAAAATATCATCATCTAAAAACACGTGTTGCTGGACATACACTTGCATGGCTAGAGCAACCGCACCATCTGCGATATACTGCCCGTTTCGAATCGGTTCAATAAGATACATCATTTTCTCCTTTACTTATATAACATCTTTTGGTGTTGGCGATTAGATTGGCAATATGACTGGTTAGCTGAACCGTCTGGGAACGAATAGCAGGTGGGATGCGGTACTGCTTTTGGTTCATGGTCACAAAAAGAGCTGCAGGGTTGGCCTGTGTATAGGTTTGAAAGGGATGCTTGATAAACTGCGGTGTTGTATAGCCCACCCCAATCTCCAGATAGAGGACTTGCTGCCCCTCATGCTCTGCTAAGAAGCGAGTATAGCGCTCCTTTTGGGCAAAGAAATCTGCATCTTCCACCATGCCTTTTTCAGCATTGCGCTTATTGATTTCAAAAGGTGCTCCACACTCGGGACAGTAGGGAATCAAGTGCCGCGGTATCTTCATGTCCTTTTGTTCAGCAACCATTCGGCGAATCAAGGTATCATCCCTATAGGTCTGCTGATGACAAAACCTACTACACTGCAACAAGCCATACTCCCCTTGGATATGAAAGACCTTATCCATGTCATAATCCGCTACCGCAAAAGCATTATCTGCGTTGGTCGTGATGATATGATAGGGCTTCGTTTCAAGTATTTCCTTTAAATCCAGATAGGCTTGACCGACCGGCTGATCCAGATAGTTCAACGCAACAAAGCGACTTTGAAAGGCCCAATATTCTTCCAAACCTGCAAACGGATAAAGACTGGCCTGTAGCATGTCCAATAGACCGTATTTTTCAATGAAATCAGGAAAGGCTGTTTCAAAGCGCTCACCAATATAGGTAAAACCGTCTGCTGATGACATTCCTGCCCCGACACCGACAACAATAGCTTCTGCTTCAGCCAAAAGTGCCGCGAGTTTTTCTGGCTCATCCTGCACACTATCAAGCGATTTCCACTTGGTCATCTCTTCTCCTTTACTCCTAATTCTTCTTCATAATAGCAAGCATCTTCTGCCGTATACAAGGTAAAAATAACAGTAAGCTCATAACCTGTCTCCTGCAGCCAATCCCTCACTGTTTGAACGGCGATATACGCCGCCTCTTCTTTAGGATAACCAAATTCCCCTGTTGAAATAGCACAAAAAGCTATGGTCCTAATGTCTTTCTTACGTGCTTGATTAAGGCAAGACAGATAGCATTGCCGCAAGAGGTGTTCCCGAATAAGAGACGGTCTTTTTCCAACTGAAATCCGTGGACCTACCGTATGAAAAATGAATCTAGCTGGTAGGGCATATCCAGCTGTGACCTTGACCTGTCCAACTGGTTCACGGTGTCCTTGTTCTTTCATCAGTTCTGCACAAGCATTACGAAGCTCCATTCCTGCATAGAAATGAATAGCATTATCAATACAAGTGTGATTGGGAATAAAGCAGCCCTGTAAGTCACTGTTTGCTGCATTGACAATAGCATCCACCTGTAAGTGACAAATATCCCCATAGTAAAGCAGAATATGAGGAGAACGAGTTTCCTCACAAGCTTCTAGAGAACACTGGTGCTTTTCATGATAGGCGGTGAGGAACTCTTGTTCATAAGTCAGGTAAGCCTGCGAAATCGGACCTGCTGGGCGCTGGTTGACTAAGCCTCTCCACACCCTGACAAGCTCTTCCTTATGTTCCAGCATGACCTCTTTACCACCCAGTAGGAGAATCATCTCCCTTAGTAACTGAAATTCTCGTTCTTTATGCATCTTCAAGAGCTTCAAAAGCTGCACTATCAACATCTGTCAACTTGACTAGCCAATGTTCTTCTGGCTTTGCCGAGTTCAATAAGAGAGGCTGTTCCAAGGCTGCTGTATTGCGTTCTAGAATGGTACCAGCTAAGGGGCTTACAATCGCCATAACCGTTTTTGAAGCCTCTAGGTTCAAAATGACATCCTCCTTTTCCAGATAGTCTCCTTCTGAAAATTCCACGTAGCCAATGGTTCCAATATCATCTTGTAATTCTGGTGTCATACTGATGACATAATAGTTGTCTTCCTGTTCAATCCAAAGGTAATTTGCAATTTTTTTCATCATAACTTCTTTCTTATTTATCATTCATCTGAATCTGTATCAAGAGCTCCAAAGCCCTCATGCGATGTGCTATGTCAGGTATCAAGGGAATAAAGATGACTTCATCTGCTCCTGATACCCTCACAAGCTCATTAACCGATTGCTCGACTGCTTTGACATCTCCAACTAAAATCCGCGTGCGGTTGGCTGCAATCTGAGCTCGTTCAGCTTCTGTCAAGGTATATGCTTGCGCTGTTTTTATGCTAGGATAGCAAGAAAACTCATTAAAATCCTCTTTCCCTAGCATCCAGATATCCAAAGGTTTAGCGAAACTTTCTGCCATGTCCATGGTTTCTGCAATGACGACAAAGAGAGCCAAAAGGAGTTTCTCTTTGTTCTGGGCAAACGCTGTACATTGTTCTCGATAGATTTTTCCGAGTAGCCTTGCTGTTTCCAGCGGGTTTTGGGCAATAAAAGGAAAACTCCCGTAGCTAAAGCCTAGTCCCAATCGCGCCGCTTCATGCACCGAGCGCCCTCCTGTTCCTAGTACAAAGAGTTCAAGAGAAGAAGTAAGCTGCGGAGTGGCCACAATCTCCTCTTTTTTATCTTCCAAATAGTGAAGCAGGGTCTCTAACCATGTCCCATAGTCTCGGTTGGTATAAAGGCTCTTCATATGCTGGTGTACCAGAGCTGTCCCCAGCGAATTTCCCAAACCGATGTCTATCCGCCCTGGATACAGGGTTGCTAAGGTACGAGCAATTTCTGCCACCTTATAAGGACTGTAGTGTAACCCCATAATTCCACCGGACCCTATTCGGATTTGTTTGGTCTGACTGGCTAGATGAGCCATGATAATCTCCGGAGCGCTAATGGCAAAGGCAGAGAGGTTGTGGTGTTCGGCAACCCAAAAGCGATTGAAACCAAGTTCATCAGCTCGCTTTGCTAGTTTAAGAGTCGCGCCTAAGGCATCAGCTGCTGTCTGTCCCTCATCAATCACCCCATAATCTAGAATGCCAAACTTCATGATTTCTCCTCCCTGTAATTGACAGCCAAGCCTCGAAATAAACTGCGCGAATCTGCAGGTAAGGACTCCCCATAATCCATTAAAGGCACGATATCTTTAAAAGAAGCGTTCGGAATGGCTAAAGAGGGTAAGTCCACTGCCTTAATTTTCAGATGAATCTCGTCAGCACGACCTGCCTTGATTTTATGAACAAATTCAGGATCCACGATGAAAGGCGTTGAAGCCCCGACTAGGTCTGCATGAGCAAGTGCCTCCACTGCCTTTTCAGGACTGTTAATCCCTCCTGTCGCCATGATTGGCAGACGGCCACCCAAGCATTGATAAAGGACATCATTAACCAAAAGACCTTGGTAAGGTCCCTTAGAGCGCACCCGATTGCGAAAAACATCATGCCCCCAACTAGCAATCGCTAGATAAGCAAGTGGTACTTTCGCCACTGCTTCATCCATCAGTTGGAGAAATTCCTCAATCGAATAACCTATCTGATTGCCTCTTGTTTCCTCAGGTGTTGCTCTAAAACCCAGTAAAAATGGATCGGTTGCTTCCCTTGCAATCACTCCATGAACAGCCTCTAAAATTTCAAGAGTTAGCCTTGCCCTGCTAGCAAAATCCTGCGCTCCATAGACATCCGTCCGCTGATTAGAAAAAGTAGAGAAAAACGTCTGAATTAACAGACGTTGGGCTGAGGACACCTCTACGCCGTCAAAGCCTGCTAAAATAGCCCGTTTCGTTGCCTGACGATAATCGTCTACAAGGCTCTTGATTTGCTCAAGTGTTAATTCTTTGACATCATGGGGAAATGGGGACTGCAACCGCATAGGACTTGGACCATAGACAAAGCCCTCTCGCGCTAGTGTGTGCGAGGCAAAACGCCCCGCATGAGTCAACTGTAAAATCGCTCTCGCTCCCTCTGCTTTCATGGCTTTCGCTAATTGACTGAGACCCGCAATATCCTCATCCTTTGCTACGCTAAAGCCAAATTCAAATAATTGACCGTAAGGATTGACATAGGCTGCTCCTGTAATTTGCAAGGGTGCAGATGCTGCCCTCCGCCTAGCATAGGCCAAATCCTCCTGACTAACATAACCCTCCTGACTAGAAGAATTGGTGACCATGGGTGACAGGACAAAGCGATTGTCTAACTCTATTCCCTCACCTAAAGAAAAGGGGCTAAATAAACTACTTGTATCTGTCATATCAGCCCAGTCCTACTTTCTGATGATGCTCCATCGCTTCTTTCTTCCCCTTTGCAAAATCTGCTAGACTTTCCATACTCAAGGCACAATTTGCTGGTATGTGTCCAATCCTCATGATAAATCGGCGTATACCTGCTACAATATCCTCCAAACCAACAGACTGATCCAATAAGTCTGACAGGGTTGCCATAGAAGCAGGATTGACCCTAGGATAGGTCAAGAAAGCAGCATCCTCTCCGATAGCTGCTTGGTAAAAGTCACGGATTAACTCCCCGCGCTTAGCTTGATGCCCTGAGAGACTGATATAAGCTGAAATGGCAATGCCTGACTTGATACGCCTTTGGGCTAAACCGGCAAATTTCTTGCCCTTGATACTCAAATCATAACTACCAGGGCAATAAGAATCGCTGATTTCCCCCACTTCAACCTCAGAATCCTCTAAAGAAAGGAGCTCCTTTATACAAGTAACCATAAGGTGATAGGCCTGCCCCATATCTACTTTATCTGCGCCCAAACGCTCAGGGATAATCAACGAAAGATTGACAATCCCTGCATCTGCTACAACAGCTAGACCACCGATTGAGCGAACAAGAGGGGTATACCCCTGCTTACGAATCACTTCCAAGCCCCGTGCAAGATAGGGCAAGCGACAATCTGCCATACCTAGAATAACCGTTTGTTCTAGGGGCCAAATATGCCAAATAATCTGTTCTTGATTCCGATTCACTTCTTTCAAAAAAACATCTGCTAAGACCAGCTCATCTAGGCTACTTCCAATCACACCCTCTGACGACTGGTAGATTGTATGTCGAAAGTCTGCTAACGTTTGTAACAATAGCAATGATACCCCTTTCACAAATATAATTCCATTCTAACATAATATAGGCATAAATCAATCGATTGATTTGAAAAAGAAAAAGCGAGGATAGCCGTACAAGCCCTCACTCTTCGTCATTCCACTTGATTTTAATACTGGCCTGCAAACACTCTCGTAGACCGTTGCAAGGTCAGAGATGGAGCAGCTTCTACTTACCTTAACAGCAATAAGCACATTGGAAGTATCAGACACGAATTACTGATCGTTGCTGCCTAACTGCTCACCCCAGCTCAAGTAGTTCTTAACCTTTCAAGGCAATGCCTTTTTCCTTTAATTGCTTAATCGTTGCTGCACCAATGCCTTTCAAACCAAGCAAATCTTTTTCTGTCCACGCTGCAAAGTCAGCCACACTCTTAATCCCTGCTTGATAGAAAGTTTCCAAACGACTAACTGGAATGCCCTCTAATTCTGGTAGGGCTTGAAATTCCTCTAGATTTGTAGCTGCCTGATGTTTGATATCTGCTACCACTTCCTTGACTTGTTCAACAGCCTTATCAACGACCGTTTCAGCGACATCAACAACTTTCTCCAACTGTTCACGGCTAGCTTTCTTCAATTTTGCCCACTCACGTTTCAATACTTTTTTTCGGTTTACTTTTTTCTTCGCCATTTTTTCTACTCTCCTTTTTATCGTCATTCCTTATATTTTTAATACTGTCTCTGAGCAAATAATTCATCTGGTAGGTCATGGAAGTTTTTACCAGCAGCGTAATTAGCAAATTTTCCTTGAATGAAGCGATAAGCATCTACCTTACTCTCATAGCGGATATAAGCATCTGCTGCCCGCTCATCCTTGTCTTCTTCTAAGACACGGCGACTTTCTTCCATAGCCATTTCATTGATCATTACTTGAGTATCGATCCAAGTCTCGAACTCCTTTAAAAATTCCTGTTCATAAGTCATTCGCCAATCCTCCTATACACCTGTATCAAATATCTAATATAAAATATATTCCAAGCTTCCCTAACATTCATCATTTACATCGCAAACGACCTTGTAGGTTATATGGACAAATTACCTGCATGCTTCTGACTCGCTTCACATCTCAAGCTTGTCTCGACAATCTTGATGCAAAGCGGCTAACCCTAGCAATCATTTCAACAGGTCGTACAACTTGGAGATTGGAATCCGTTTAAAGCGCAGTACTTCGTTCATAACCCCAGCACTCTATTCCTCCTTGTGAACGAACACCATTTCCATTGGCAAATGTTGTAAGATAAAACGAGCCTATTTCACAGACAAATAGCCATGGTACTCAATGATTGACTGAAATATGAAGTAAATCCCCCTCTTCACCCTAACCCTAGCTTGAGCGACACATTTTAGCAAAGATAGTGCAGCACATTAGGAGATTGAAAAAAACAAGTCCACCTTCACACATCGTCCCCATTATAGCACATTCTATAAGAAAAAGGAAAATTTTCAAGTAAAAAATGCGTTTTTATCCCCCACTGCTAGAAAAGCACAAATGATATTCTAAGCCTTTTATAGTCATTTCGTTTATATTTTTATTACTTCATTCACTCGTCTTGCTGTACCATTGAGAAAAGTTACACTTTTCTTATCTGTCACTTGAAATAGTTATCAACTATTTCAACTACCTGCGACTCCTTGCCTAGTACTAAAAATAAACGAAACGGCTATAATACTCTATAGAAATCAATATCTGACTAGCTTTCACAATTCTTAGTGGTGAAAACTTGAAGATACGGATCAGCAAGCGAGACCCCTCTAAACCAAAATGCAGCAAGGAGAAGTAAGGTCGGAAGAAATGGATAATTGACCAATAGGAAATTTTTCCAACCGTTATTTTATGTTTATAAGAAATCTTGCTGTAGAAAAACAAGACACGAGAGCGGTTAAAAAGCGAATGTACCCTGTGCCTAAGAAACTCTCCGCTGGATAGTTTCTTCCATATCTGTAAAGCAGGCATAGCCTGCAACAGCTACGGTTAAAATAGGAAATACGACGAGTGAAAAGCTCCCGTGGAGGTTTTCAGCCTACTTCCTAGGAAGCGTTTAACACAAGTGTCACTCATTTTATTTCCAAACTTCAACGGCCTTATAGCCATTGAAGCAAACAACTATTTCTCAGAGATTTTGATGCAATCTCTGAGAAGTGGAGATGGTCTTTTCGCCTAGGTTCATCATAAGACCAAGGTAGAGGATAACAAAAGTCGTCACAAATGAAACGGAGGGAGAAAGCAGATAGCTACTGCCAACAACAATGTAGGTCAATCGCCTTACAGTAATGTTTTAAGCAGACCTCAATTATTAGTGTCTAGAAAATAATCCACTGGAGTATCCTCGCATAGCAGTTCCCAAGCTCGGGCTAAAATACTCCAGTGGATGATTTTAGCCCTCCACCAGTACCATTATAGCAAATCATCCATGCTCTGAAATTTTATGAGGCAAGGACTGCTATCCCTGCCTCTTTCCTGCTACCACTCAAAATGATAGCATGTCCGATGTTCAAATAACTGATCTTTTTCTAACAAAATGGACCCAAATCCCTCCAGGTTGCAAGCATTAGGAAGCCCTTGACATTCCAAACTAAAGGCACCATGAAAGGCTGCCATGCCCTCACTTGGGAAATTATAGGTATAAATGACTACCGCTGGCTGGTTGGTTTCAACCGTCAAACGAATTTTCTGATCTGGGCTGACGACCTCTACTGGCTCTGCCACCTTATCCAAAACCCATGGATGATCATAGCCCTTAACCAGTTGATTTTGCGGGTGCTCTAAGGCAAATCCTTGAGCAAATGTTCCACCTGAGCGAAAGTCAAAGGGAGTTTTCTCAACAAGATCCAACCTGCCAAGTGGCAGATTATTCTCACCAAGTGGAGCATAGGTCTGAGCTGCAATCCGCACATGGTGATCTGCAATATCTTGAGTAATATCACCTGTCAAATTAAAATACACATGGTTGGTCGGATTAAAAATCGTATCCTTATCCGATTGGGCCGTATAAGAAATCTCTACCCTATTTTCCTCGGTCAAACGATAGCAGGCTTTCACACGCACAGCCCCTGGAAATCCATTAAAACCATCCGCAAGCTCAATTGCAAAGCAAACGCTATTGGTTTCCTCGTCCACTTCTACATCCCAATAGTGTTCATTAGCTGTATTCAAGCCACCATGCAAAGTGCGACCTGGTTCGTTTTCAGTAAAGGAGTAAACCTGCCCCTTAATGTTAGCCTGTGCTCCAGAAATGCGTCCTGCCACTGGTACAATGGTCGCACCAGGATAGGCATCTTTAGCCAGATACTCTTCATCTGATGATGCCGTCATAGTCAGATTGCGCAAACCACCATTTTCCTCCACGGGTACCAAAATTTCTACAATCCTTGCCCCAAAATTGGTCAAAATCACTTGCATTCCAGCTTCGTTGACCAAACAGTATTTTTTAGCTTTTTTACTGCCAAATTGACAAACTTCTATCATCATTTCTCCTTTCACCAAGATACGAGGGCGTGTAAAAAGCGAATGAAAAATAGAAAATACGACAAAGAAGCATTTGCTTCTAGGAGTATTTATCTTTTTTCCGAGCTTTTAGCCCGAGTTCAGTTAAACCAAGATACGAGGGCGTGTAAAAAGCGAATGTACCCTGTGCCTAAGAAACTCTCCGCTGGATAGTTTCTTCCATATCTGTAAAGCAGGCATAGCCTGCAACAGCTACGGTAAAAATAGAAAATACGACAAAGAAGCGTTTGCTTCTAGGAGTATTTATCTTTTTTCCGAGCTTTTAGCCCGAGTTCAATTAAACCAAGATACAAAGCCCGTAAAAACTCAAAGCGAAAATAGGCGGCCGAACAGAAGCGAAACGCTTCGTTGTGAGACCCCTGCGAAGATAGCTAGGCTCGTCACAAATGAAATGAAGAGAGGAGCCAGCTAGATACCGCCCTGCAAGCAATGAGCTTGGTATCTAGTTGATTTTCATAAAATATAAGTTTACTGGTTAAAAATCAAATGTCTTTCCCAATGTCAGAATTTGATTGTTAACAAGTGAAACCAAACAAGAGTTGGCATTTCTGCCAACCCTTTAGGATACTTAAAGCTTACTCATCTTCATCATCTGCCATGCTTGCTAGTACATCATTCACATACTGAATGTATTCTGATGTACTTTCATCATAACGTGATGCCGTCCCAAGAAGGGCATCGTTGATAAAACGAATAACCATTGGCATGTTCATTCCTGCATAGAGCTCAATCGCGTGACCCTCTAAAATCAATTTGCTGACCACATTACAAGGTGTCCCACCGAGCAAATCTGCAAAGACAACAAAGTCATCTATCCCTTGAATTGTATCTAAAAATTTCGCTTGAAATTCTTCTGGACCCTCTGCAGGGAGCAAGGCAACCGTATGAATCATGTCTTGTGGACCCATAATCATTTCTGTACTTTGCTTTAACCCCTCACAAAATTGTCCATGGCTTACTAATACTAAATGTTTACCCATACATCATCCCTTACATCATTTTAAATACAAAGTGACCAATAGCTGATAGAGCAAGAGCCACTAAAATAATGATGCCGATTGCTTTTGTAGAATTCATACCTTTACGACCTAACAACCAGAAGATAGCTCCTGTAACCAATGCTGGCAAGAGGCGAGGGAAGATGGTATTCAATAAGTCTTGAATGTCAATCGTCTTTTCGCCAAGTTTTGGTAGCCAAGAAATCTCAACGTTAACCATGGTCGCAATCAAGGCCCCCATCATGAATACACCAAGAACAGAAGCCGCATCAACAAGGGCATTCAAGGTGTCACGCATGGTTGTCACTAACTTCACGCCCTCTTTATAGGCAAACTCTAACTGTTTCCAACGGAAGATGTCATAAAGAAAGGCCACAGCTACCCAGAGAGCGATACCAACAATACCAGCAAGGCTGCCGCCAGCTGCCATAGAAGCCGCAATCGTCCCCATAATCGCCGGAATAAGCGAACCAAAAATAGAATCCCCAAGCGGTGCAAATGGTCCCATCAAACCAGTTTTAATCCCGTTGACCGCATCTTTTGCTTCAATTCCCTCTTTTTCTTCCAAGGCAAGATCAAAACCTGCGATAATGGTATGAAAGAAGTTGGAAGTGTTGAAGAATTGAGTATGGGTCTTCATCATTTCTTTCAATTCTGGAGTGCCATCTCCATACATCTTACGAAGCTGTGGCAAGAGCATGTAAAGATAACCAGAACCTTGCATCCGCTCGTAGTTCCAACCCAATTGGTAGGTAAATAAGCTACGCTTGTTAATTTGATTAAAATCTTGTTTTGTTAATTTGTAATTAGATTTCGTCATCTTCAATTTCCCCACTTTCTACGTTTGATACTGGAGCAGCCACTACGGTACGACGCGCATTTTGATAATGAAGTACTGCAAGTAGGATACCGATGATTGCGATACCAATCATAGACAGACCCTTAAAGTTATTTACAAATGCAACACCTGCATCTGCTGGAAGAGTTCCAACAATACCAGCAACAGCCCCACCTAGAGATGAAACATTACCGTAAAGAACTGTTAGCATAGCAGTAAGCCCAAAGCCGACTGCAAGGTAGTGAAGGTTGCGTTTCAGTGGAAGATAGTGAAGTAAGATAGCAAATCCAAGACCAGGAAGCATACGTGCTGCGAGAGTTAGACCTGCTGCAATCCATTTGTACTGTGGTAATTCAATACTTTTAACGAGGGTTTCAACGAGACCACCACCAAATGTAAGAGCTAGAAATACCGGCAATGCCCGAGATAAAGCCCATGGAATAGCACCTAAAAGATAGTTGCGCTCAATTCCTTTATAGTCAAAGCGCTCAACCGCTGCATCCACACGATGGGCGAAGTAGGTAGTTGTGAAGCGACCCAAGATATCTGTATAAACCAAGAGACCTGCTACTGGTACACCAATCGTTGCGATTGCAATTTCTGGATCAAGACCTTGCGCTACAGAGAAAGCTGTCGCAAGAACTGCACCTGAAGTTGCATCAATACGCGATGCACCCCCGAAAGTTCCAACGCCAAGCACAACCAACTGCAAGCTTGAACCAATCAAGAGACCCGTTTTCAAATCTCCCATTACTAGACCTGTAATGAAGCCTGCAAAAATAGGGGACCCTGCAGAAGATACGATTGTTAACTCATCACAGATTTGATATGCTGAGTATAACGTAAGTAAAAGAACTTGCCACCATTGAATCATGATGTAACCTCCTAAAAATTTTTATAATATACAAATGAAATAACACTCTACAAAAATCAACATCAAACCGCCCGCAAGCTAAGATTTCGAAAAAGGAGAACAGAGCTACTAGCCTTAGCTAGCTCCAAATATAGCATACCTTTGGAGCTATGGCTCCCTTTAGAAATAACGTTCATTGATTGCAAGCCAACCCGCCCGATAGCTACCACCACAGTTCATTTGTGATGAACCTAGCTAGCTTCAACAGCGGGGTAGCAATAGTCTAAAGATAGATTGCTGAGAGTTGGAAATAAAACGAGTGATACTTGTGTCAGACATTCCTATCTCTTATCCAGCCACTCAACAAGATAGGTGAACGATGTAAGAAGCTGATTTTTGACAGGTATTAGCTGCCTATCTTACCTTAGCAAGCAAAGGTAAGAAGTCTTTAGCAGTATCACCTGGTACCATTTGATGAACCAATTTCACACCTTTAGCATTTAATTCATCAAAGACCTTGATGTCTGCATCTACAACATTTACAGAACGAGTAACAGAGCGAGATTCAGATGATTGGGACATATTTCCAACATTGAGTTCAGGTATTTCAACCCCTCTTTCTACCAATCCTAAAAATGGAGCTGGACGCTTCCCTACGATTAAAAGACGTTGTGAGTCATATTTACCTGCTAAGATATTGGCTGCTGCCTTTTCAACTGGTAAAATAGATAATTTCACACCAGCAGGACAAGCCAACTTCAAGCCTGATTTTTCAATGTCGTTATTGACCACCTCATCATCTACAACCATAATTCGTGAAATGTTGAGTTTAGTTGTCCAAAGATTAGCCACTTGACCATGAATCAATCGACCATCAATACGTGTTCCTATAATTGCCATCATTATTCTCCTTTTTCTTTATACACATGCTCCTGTGAAAAACGAAGGTTCTCCCTATACTTGCCCTCTGTTTCAAAGACAATAATTTCATTTTCTCCTTTCTTTAAATATCCCTTTGGTATATAGAGAGAAAGAAGTGGGCCTCGTTCCCAGAAACGACCTATATTTTCTTGATTAACAAAGACAACCCCCTTACCAAAACCTGTCATATCTAGATAGGTATCTTGGCACTGCTCAATCCTTACATGATAACGATAGAAAGCGGGTTGATTTTCTTTCCATTCTCCTGTAAATACAAGCTCATCTAATCGCTCAAGTGGGAGCGGGTACATGTCCCATTGTCCGATAAAATGTAAATCTGCAATCACTCCGCGCCCAAGTCCCTTACATTGAGTTGGTGCTGTCAACTTATGACCATAATTCACCCGCCCCATATTTTCAACTAAAATACCTACTGTTGCGGTTGTATCAGCTTGTTGAAAGCTAATCTCTTCCCCAATTTCTTCCTGATACTGGGTCGCAATCTTTTGACCATCTAAAAAGACTTGCACCCTATCTCTGGCATCAATGATGCGCAAACGTTCGTCAGTAGGCTTATCTTTTTCAATTTGTGTCCTATAGTAAGTATAGCCAACATTCTGACCTAGCTCTTCCATCGATTTTGGATAAAAAGCACTCTGGCGGTCGCTTATATTTTCCAGTGCGGCAAACAAACTCAACTTGTCATTCAAAGCTACGATTGGATAAGCCTTTGCTTCTTTAACCAGGGGTTCTGCATAATCAAGTTGCGGATAACGCTCTTTCATTAAGGCTTGGAGGGCGTAGAATTTTTTGGTTGGATTGCCCGCCTCATCTAAAATCGCATCATAGTCATAGGAGGTAATCTGCGGTAAATCAATCTGTCCGCGTGCCGAACAACCATTCATAAAACCAAAGTTGGTACCACCGTGGAACATGTAAAGATTAACACTACCAAGCTCAACTGCTTCCATGACAGCCTGAGCCAACTCATCTGGATCCCTACGAATGATGTCTTCATCCCAACGATTGAACCAACCGTCCCAAAATTCCATACACATGAGTGGCCATTTTTTATCATGTTCTTCAAAGAAAGCCTGTAATTGCTCGAAATTCCCCTTAGCATTTGAACCAAAGTTCGCTGTGACCAGTATATCCTCGTCAATCAAGGTTCCAGCTCGCAAAGTCGCTCTCCAAGAACCATCTGAGGTAAATAAAGGAGCAGTCAAACCATGCTTTCTCATCAGAGCAGCTACTGCCCTCAGATAGTCTTTATCCTCACCATAAGAACCATATTCATTTTCTACTTGGAACATCAAGATATTGCCCCCTTGGGACAGCTGATGTTTGGCTAACTTTGGTAAAAGAAAAGCATAATAATCATCCACATGTCGTAGATAAACTTCATCCCTTGAGCGCACACGTACCTGCTCTGTCAATAGCCAAGCAGGAAGACCACCCCACTCCCATTCTGCACAAATGTAAGGTGACGGACGAACAATAGCATATAAGCCAAGCTCCTGCGCAATCGTTAAAAAGCGCTCAATATCCAAGATACCGTCCGTTGTAAAAACACCCTTTTGAGGCTCATGCAAATTCCAAGGAACATAAGTTTCAACTGTATTAAAACCTAAAGCCTTCAAATTATACAAGGAATGATACCAATCATCTGGATGCACTCGAAAATAGTGAATCGCCCCTGATAAAATCTTAAAAGGCTGATTATCAATATAAAATTCTTCTCGAATCTGAAAAGTATTCACTGCGCTCTCCTTGTAACCGTTTTCTTGTTTTCTATCAATATATTAACACATTTTACTGGTTATGTCCAGTTGTTTTTTTAAAATTTTTCTATTTTCATAAAAATTTAGTATAATAAGTATATTAAGATGTGTGATCTAAAGGAGAAAATCATGAAAGTACCAAAATATCAACAAATACAAAATGACTTACGTCACCAGATTATTTCAGGAAAATTTGAAAATGGTGATAAATTTTATACCGAGGCTGAATTAACCAAACTCTACAATGTTAGCTCTATCACCGTCATTCGAGCCGTTAACGAATTAGTCAAAGATGGCTATCTCGTTCGCCAACAAGGAAAGGGAACCTTTGTCTCCCGCTCTCGCAAGGGTAAACTCGTCGAATTTTCAGATATTGAAATCTTTCCACTTGAGAAGGATAGCGTGGAGGTTCTAGCCTGTGAAAAAGGCAATGACCCACGTATTCTGGAAAAATTGGAGCTTGGTAAAAACTCTTACTATTATAAAATTATCCGCGTTCGCTCGACTGAACAAACACCCTATATCTATCATCAGTCCTACATTCCAGCACGCTATATCAAAGAACCTGATGCAGCACTCACCCATTTCAAATCCATTTATCAGCGCTTTAAATTGGACTTTAACCTACACATGTCCGAAGAATTCTATTCTGAAACCAACGAAGTCGTCTTTCCTACCCCAACAGAAGTAGCAAAACATCTCAATATGACAGATAACGAACCAAGTATTTTTCAGGTTCGGACAACCAAACGAACAGGGACAGAGGAAATTCTGGAATATATCGAGACCTACAAACATTGGAAATTCTTCAAATTTGAAATTGTAGCCAATAAACACTAACTATTTTTAAGCCTATAAATCAAATGCGCAGGCAATCAGACTTGTAAGACTCCAATAGGCAATATTCTAGTTAGAAGATATAGTCTTTTCGTTTACTTTTAGTACTAGGCAAGGAGCTGCAGGCTGTGCTAGCGTACGGCAAAGCGAATGAACGAAGTAATAAAAGATAAACGAAAGGACTATAAGACGGGGAGAAAAACTCAAGTTTATAGCTAATCATCATAACTAAATCTAGCAGAAAAGGCTTAACATCAATAGTTTATAATAAACTTGATGCTAAGCCCTTTTTATTTATCCCCTTATTCTCCGCGTGTGTGGATAATCTTGTAGCGAAATTGATCAGCACGTGCAATGCTAAAGGTATATTCAATCATTCTATTTTTATCATTGTATGTTTTTCGAACCAAGTGCAAAACCGCATCTCCATTATGTATATCAAGAAGATTTGCTTCATTCTCAAGTGCGATACTGGCATAAAATTCCTCTTCTGCCAAACGAATAATCTGACCGTAATCTTCTGCAAAAATAGCATATAAAGATCGCGTCTGCAATTCCTCCTCAGACAAGGAATCAAACACCAAGGCAGGTACATAGGTCCGCTCTAACATCATAGGAATTCCGTCAGCTAAGCGTAAACGCTCCAACTCAAAGACAGGCTCACCAATTGCAATCTGCAGGCGTTGAGCTAAATAATCCGTCGCCTGAATCCGCTCGAAAGATAAAATTTGTGTGTTGGGAACGCGACCGACCCTGCGCATTTGTTCCGTAAAGCTATAGGCCATTGATAAATCAACTACTTGATGCCCTACTTCTGACACAAAAGTCCCCTTACCATGAACCTTATACACCAATCCCCTTTTTTCTAGTTCCTGCAAGGCCAAACGGACAGTAATACGGCTAACACCGTAAACCTGTGTCAATTCTCTTTCCGATAGCAATTTTTCATTTGCTACCATCTTGTCTCGAATTTCTGTCTCAAGAGTCTCGACTAGTTGAAGATAAAGAGGCTTTGTACTAGATATATCAGCCATGGTATTTACTCCTTTGTTGGTTATAACCACTATAAGTATAGGCTATTTTCTCTCTAAATGCAAGCTGGACAATACTCCTGCCCCCGTTACTTTTACTTCTCCTCAGTTGTAATACAAGAATACCCACAATTTCCCTAAAAATTGTGACAAATATCCTGGAACTAGGAAATTCAAACACAGAACCATGACTACCATAGGCATCTAAGCACAGCTTTCTCCTTGTTTTAAACTGTTTTATATAACTTTTTTCACATCCCTAACATCTCCTCTGCTTTACTCACAAAGAGATAAGCCCCGCTTAGTATACAGCTTCAACACTCTTGAGGGTGTAAAAACTCATCTCCACTTCTCAGAATTCGGATCGACCTCTCAGCGCATTAGTTGATTACTTCAACAACTATCCTGCCATTGAAGCAATCAACCACTGCGTCAACGGCATTCGGTTCATAAAGTGAGAAAGCTGGGACTTTTTACCCAGCCTCCTGCAGCTCCTTGCCTAGTACGAAAAGCCAACTAAAAGACTGTAAGATCTGCCCGCATCACATTCTACATTTCAAGTAATTGTACAAACTCATATCTTTCCGGATAGAGGATATAGCCTTGATTCGGTTGGAGAGGTGGTTCATTGTTCATATACGGATAGCGGGTATGATTCTGATCACTGATGCGAACACCTAAAAAGACTTGTTCTACTAGCTGAAGCATGAGCTTGACATAACTATCATAGCTGTTATTGACCAAATCTTGATAGCTTCCTATAAAGAGCAGTGTAATCCCGTTCCTAGCTCCGTCAATCAAAAGAAGCTTCATGTCTACTTCACTCAAACAAGCACTCATTCCTGCTGTAGCAATATCAGGAATAAGGACTAAACAATTTGGATACGCCACCTGTGGATTAGCAACCCTATCTTTTAAGTCCTCCACAATGGTGCGAAAAACACCGCCTACTTCTAATCCACTTGTAAAGCGATTGGCTCCCTGAAAAAACTGTCTTGGTATCTTCTCATTGTTATCAAGTACGACAACATGGTACTGTTCTTTCAATCGTTGGATATAAAAATCCAGGATCTTATAGTAATGATGAATGGAAACCAGCCTTTCGGCAGCCATTAAGATAGGAGCTTCAAAATGAAAACCGACGGGCTGTACCCACTCCCTCTCTAAGCCAAAGACAAATTTGTTAGTAGAAACCGTAAGATGATCAACTGTTACCTTTTCAGGTAACATCGCTACACCACTTGGCAATTCACCTCGGTAGGCAGCTTTCATCGCAGATACTTCTTGTGCCACCTCTTTAATATAGTCACCATATTGTTCACTAAGGTATGGTAAGGCGATTTGAAACTGGGTAATTTCATCTAATTTCATGACTGCACGCCCCTTAATCTCATCTAGTTCAATAGTCGAACGTCCTACAATACTTGATAGATCGCCTGTATCAAACAGAAAGAGAGAAAGTTTCGTTTTAAAATTAGACTGAAGCTGTAATCGCATTGCATGGAGACGAGACATGGTCGTCACAAGATACATGCCCAATGAAGCACCATCTCGGGCAATGATATTCAGGACATCATAGAAAACATCCACAAATAGTGCATCTATGACACTATCAAAACCATCAATCATAATGAAGAGTGTCGGAAAGCTAGATGCAGATAGTTGGTTATACTGGTGTAAATTCGTCGCTTTCAATTCCGACAAGGCCTTTTTACGCTCCTTGACCATCTGTTGAAGACGACGCATGGACTTCAGAATTTTCTCTGTTTCATCGAGGGTAAAATAGTCTGCTACATGTGGGAAATCTGATAGAGAAATCAAACCACTTGTCCCAAAATCATAAAGATAGAAATGCAGATTAGCTGGCGATTGTTTTCTCATAGCATCTACAGCCAAACTCTGAAGAAAAGTGGATTTCCCAAACCCTGGACTAGATACTAGAAGAATGTGTCCTATTTGTTCCATATTGAAATAAAGTGGAGATTGCTCCTGCCTTTCTGGAATATCCTGATAACCGATTAAAATCTCTAGTGGACTAGGCTTATGTTTCCAATAATCGTTAAAATTTACCGATTGTAAATCATGAGCATACACTCTCTCTTCTAGCGGAGGTAACCAAGGGCTGGCCACTTTAGGGAGCTGCAAACTCTCAAATAATTCCTGAGTTTTTCTAACAATCGCGTCTAGTTCTGTTGGAATGGTTTTGACCTCTTTCTGGTATACTAAACCACTTAAATCTTTGTTAATCGGTACGTACTGACCACTATCTGTAATCTCATAGATTGTGGTTTCTCGTTTGACTTGATGTTCCCCATCTGGATTATAGTCCGCCCCTGACCAGGCACTTTGGAATAGCTCGTAAATTTCGTTATTCCCAACCTGCAGGTAAGCCCTGCCTATTTGAGTGATTTCTGCCGCATCTGGGGTTTTGATGACTTCTTGTGAATCCGCAACATCTTGAACTTTTAGAGCTATCTTACATTTCGAGTTGGACCAGATTTGATCATTAACCACACCGCTTGGTTTCTGGGTAGCTAGAATCAATTTTACTCCCAATGAGCGACCAATACGGGCAATAGAAACCAGCTCCTCTATAAAATCTGGTTGATCGGCTTTTAATTCGGCAAATTCATCACTGATAATAAGCAGTTGGGGGAGGGGTTCACTTACTTTTCCCTCTTTAAAAAGCTTTGTATAGTGATGAATATGGTTTACATCATTTTCTAAGAAAATTCGCTGACGTTTTTTTAACTCTGCCTTAATGGATACAAGGGCGCGATTGGCTTGACTACCGTCTAAGTTGGTAATTGTTCCTACAAGGTGTGGGAGGGGCGCAAACAGATTGGCCATCCCTCCTCCTTTGTAGTCAATCAATAAGAAAGCTACTTCATATGGGTGGTAATTGACAGCTAGTGATAAAATATAGGATTGAATCAGTTCAGACTTCCCTGACCCTGTTGTTCCAACAATTAAGCCGTGCGGTCCATGAGCTTTTTCGTGCAAGTTTAGATAGAGAATGTCATCACGTCCACGAACTCCCAATGGAACTGCCATGGTTTGATAGGTCTCATTTTTCGACCACCGGGTCACTATATTCAGTTCTTCAACGCGACTAACCCCATACATCTCTAAGAAAGTCACACTATTTGGAATTGAATTGCCTAAAGTTTGAACATGATGAATCCCTGCCATATTCCGGGCAAAATCCTCCTTAGACTGCATATCAATCATCGGTAAAGGAACAAACGATTTATTCACATAGCGACCATTCTGAAGCAAAAGAATCGCTTTCTTATCTCCTTGATAATCCACAACGGTCTGCACATGTTCTGGTAAACTTTCAATGACTTCTTCTACAAAAATAGAATGAATTCCCAAATGAGATAAATCTTCATTGATATATTCTCTAATATTGTGGTCTAAAAGGAGACTTAGATCTGTAATCAACAAAATATAACGAGGGGCATACTGCTTTTCAGTATCCTTATCCTGCTCCCTATCTAACTTTCTCTCCTTAACAATCTGATAGAAAGAGGTCAGTAACTGATCTCGTGTCCGTTGATTATAGACAAATCCACGGCTGTTAAAGGCTTGAATCTTGATATGGGGCAACCAACGGCTCCAATTCCAAAACGACAGTTCTTCTTCACGGAAAATGGGAATAAATTGCACATCATGGTAACTTTGGAAAGCAGCGATTTGCATCAGCTGCTGCTGAACCTGCTCCATAACAATCCTACGATTTCCAATATAACCAATGGGACTAGCAATCGTATGTTGAATCGGAACTGAACTTAGCATTTTATAGTACGATACCAGTTCCTGCACCTTTTGTCCTGCTTCCTCATTACAGTTTGTTAGCTCGGCCTTGCTATCGTCAATTTGGAAGCTAGCCGATACTTCTCCTAATCCCAAGTGATAGGTCAAAAAATCAAAATGGTAGGCTGCTTTTTCATACATTCGCCCATCCGTTCTTTCTGCCATTTCAAGAATGGTCTGCATATCTGGATAGTGATACAGGAGTGCTGCTATCTGCTCCTCTTTATACGCTGACAGTTCCTTGTATTTCGTATCTAAATACGACATGTAGTCCTGTAGTATTTGTACCTGTTTTTCTTTATGGTGTTTCTTATCCGAGAAATAGGTATAAAGAGAGGTTCCAATTGTGATAATGGACATCCCCATCATCATGAAGACCATTCCTCCACTGCGAGAAAAGAAATAGATAAAACCTGTACATACAATCATCGCTAGAGGAGTGCTTAAAAGCTTCAGTAATGACTGTTTCACAATAGCTTCATCTGCTGGAGCAGAGGCAATGGTAATCTGCCCGTCCGGCTCTCTTAAAATAATGCGAGGTGAGCGATGAAACTCTCTCGCCTGCCCCTCTACTACTGGCTCAAAAAAGTTCAATAGAGAAGTTTCAATATCAAAAACAGTCGATAGAAAAAGAAACTGCTTCTGAAGAGATAGTACAATCCCCTCCTCTAAAACAAGAATATCATTTTCCCGAATAGCTTGTTTCCCTGACTGCTTGCGACCATTTAAAAAATACACATCACTACTGATAACAGCAATCTCACTATTCTCATGAAAAGTGTAGACAATTTCTCCCGAGTAACCTCCTAGACAAATTGTCGCCTCTTTTTCACCTGATAAGTAAAGAACATCTTTTGGGAGAAGAAAGTACTGAGGTTCAGGAAGAATCATGAGCCTGACGGTTACAGTTTCTGATAAAGCAATCACATGAACCCCTATTGTATACTTCTGGTCTGCTAACCACACCATTTCTTTGTCCACTTTTAAAGAAAGAGAAGTCCCAAGCGGGATTGGAATATCCGATCCCACTTCTTGAGCTAACACATAATTCTTTTCTGGATAGAGAGGATAAGCATTTTCTCCATAAATAAGATACATCATCTCTCTTCCTCCTACCTCTTCGAATGTGATGAGGAACGTGTAGTAGCTGATGACGAATCGTCTATCTCCACAGCTTCTCCCTGCCCACTATTATCAGAAACAGTCAAATATTGCAGTTTCAACTCTTGTAATTTCGACTTGTAGCTATTCATCTGCTCTGTCCGTTCTTCAGCAGTCATATCTGGATTCCGCTGAATCTCATCCAATTTCTTCGTCATTCCGTACATCAATAATTGTGGATCATCTAAAAAGCTGGCAATATCAATCGCTTCATCAATCTTAGCTTGTCCAAGTAAGACCCAGTAACGAAGATAGTCTTCATTAGATTGACGAGATATCCTACTTAATTCCGCTTTTTGTTCGTCTGTTAAATGCTCTGTCATCACCACTGAATACGCAACAATATATTTATCATCTCGGCTTAGTGATGTACTGTCTACGTATTTCACTATTGAGATGACTTGTGAATAATCTTCTTGAACAAATGCTAGTCGAAGCGCCGAAATGATTTCCTGCCTTGGCAAAGCAAAGAATAGAAAATAGCCCAGCCCAATCAATGAACAAACGGCCATAATGACGGAAATAAGGACAGAAAGCTTCAATCTCGTAACGAGTGTGTGACTCACTCTTAAATAGTGCTGTTCATTGAACTGCTTCTCCGCTGTATATTTTTTTTGAAGTAAGTTCAACACATCTGGGATTGTTTCTGCCTCTAAAACAGTCTCACAAAAAAGATTTCCTTTGTAAAAAGAGATTTTCCCATCCAGCAAAGAAAGATAATCTGTCTTATCGTCTAAAAGGGATAAAATCATCGCTCTATAGCCTTGAAGAAATTCTTCCTCTGTTATTGGGACGTAGGGTGGTACTTGTCCTTTGATTCCCCTATGGATAAATCGAGGACTAGCATTCATCGTAAAAACGATAGATTCTGGTTCAAATGAATACGTGTATTTAGAAACCTCTAATTCCTTATATAAGTGACCAATATTCAAGAGATGACGTAATCGTTCTTCCACCGTTAAACCACTCAAGCGTTCCCAGCCATACATCCCATTTTCAAGATAAGCTTCCACTAACAGCATTTCCCCTTGGACACTGATAGCTGCCGTAAGAAAAAGAGGATGTCTAGCCTCTAGTAAGGCATAAGCTATCTCACGATTTCCTTTTATATCCCCTAGGGATAGCTCTATTGTTAATTCGTTCATCACTCTCTCCAGATGATATCCTAGATGCTTTCTAATTGTAACAAGACTCCATCTTTCAATTTCTCTAATGTCCCTGTACTTGCAACCAGCTGCCCTATTTGCACAACTCGTACAGTTGGATTGATGACAGCTAGAGAAAGACCATAGGAGTCCGATACAATCTGCAAGAATTCTTTTACAGTCATTGAGGAGGGAACTCTCAGATCAAATTGCCGATTGAGCAATAGAGTCAAATCCAAACTAACATTCACATATCCATCCATACACTCTCTCATTTCTTTTCTCTAGTGAAGACACGAATGATAGAATATCCCATCACACAGAATCCCACACCTAATATTCCTACCGCCTGCCATGAAAGGACAGAAGACTTTGCACTTAATGAACCATGATGGTTTCCTGTATTTGACACCATGCTTGTTGAAGTAAACAACAATGATTGATAAGCTTCTATCACATTCTCGCTAGATAGGTGCTGCAAGAAAAGTTGATTCCTTTCTCTTATCTCCAATTCGTCTGCTTGTTCTTGCATTTTTTGAATCGCTTCAGTTGTGTCTACATGAAACAACTTGACAAGTTCACTTTCCTGCTCACTATACTGAAGCTCCTTGGTTTCTTCTTGTCTTGAATGAATAGTCGTATCTATTTTCAATGAGCCATCAGCTGCATCAATAGATTCGGATAATAGACAGCTAAGTAATAAAAGAAAGACAAGCCGTTTTTTCATATTGATTCCTTAGCTCCTTTTACCTTTTGATAAACCAGTACATTCACACTTCCTAAAACTATAGTCATCAAGAATACCAGAGTCGCTGGCAGTATCCAACCTGTGGCATGGTTAATAGCACTTGTTACGAGATTTTCTAGATGCGTTACAGGAGAAACTGCATCTAAGAAATGAGTTGAGCTAACATACTGTGCATCTAATAACTGACTAGCTGTCATAAGATACAAAAGCAATAGCGCAATCCCAATCAAGAAACCCAAACTATGCAACTTTTCTAACAGTAAATTGATACCATATGTAAAAAATAGAGTAATGATTCCTAACAGGAATGCGAATGCGACAATCTGGTCGACACTCATGTCCAATTTATAGCCTGCTATACATGCAATGACAATACCTGTAATAGCTCCCATCATTGTTAAGAATGTTAGAGGCCTTGTCGCATTTTTCCAATGAATTCGACTGGTCATCTTCCCTCGCTGCAAGCCTAAACGAGCCGCATGCTGTAGCAAGTAAGCAATTCCTAAAGCAACCAAATAACAAATCAAAATAATCAGAAAACCAGAGCGCTCATCTTGACGCGCTGTCGTTACTTTCATAGGTACAGAGTTTTCCAAAACGCTTTGAATACTGACAGCATCAACTGGATTCGATAAGTAGTCGTACACAGCTTCATTTTTACTATTTCCTGTCTTGGTATTGCTTAAAACAGTTGAAAAGGCTTGCAAGAACTCTTTATTCGATTGGTATTTATCGTCCATCACATGTTTCAATTCTAGCACGCGATTAGATAAAGACTCGCCTTCTCTCTCAAGAGTAGCAACATCTAAGGACAATCTTTCTACATCTGCTTCTATTGTTTTGGAGATAGATTGATGTGATTTCGTATTGTTCAACAGTGTTTGACTGGCTGCCATCAGCTGAGTCAGATCCTTGTTCAAGTCCATTGTGATCGTCACTAGATTTGTATTCTCATGCTTTTCGGTTTCAATGAACACAGGCTTGTTCTGAATAGTCGTATGAATTTTCTCAGTTTCTTGAATCGTTGCTCCTAGCTGAACGAGTAAATCTGACGTACCTTTTCTTAGTTTTTCAATATTTTTAATAAGCCCATCAGCATTTGCACTCTTGGCTTCAAATTGTTGCAAGTCTTTCTCCGGAATTTTTAATCGATCTTTCAAACTCGAAACCGTCGCATCTTTGATTAAGTGACCAATGATTGTCTTTAAACTATCAACATCTGTCTGATTCAATAAAGTAGATGGACCTGGCTTTATTTTACCACTCTGCAAGTCCATATCATAATAGGCATTAGCAAGAGAGGCAACTTCTAAATAGCTTTTCACATCATCATAAACAGCCTGTACACCCTTGTTCACTGTATAAGCAGGAGCAGTAGAAATCATATCTGTATACGAATAAGTTCTCGTAAGGTTCTTTGTTGCTGCTTTCGGGTTACCTAGAACCGTGTCTACCTCCATTTCTTGAGGTTTGGAGACTGGATTTTCTAAATCCGCAGGAACTGTCATCCTCCTCTCTTTCTCCTCATTCTCATCAGAAAGTAGTTCAATTTCTTGGGAGGTTTTCACAACTGCTCGTACTTGGACATCTTGGAAGATATCCATTTGTTCTGGACTAGCGCTCTCAAGGCTATATGGAATTATAAATGACGTTCCATTTAAACCACTGATTGCATATTCTGTATCACTTATCTTTGAGATAGGATAGGTGCTGACATGTACTATATAATTTGCAGGAACGACTAGCTGCACACTGGTAACCTCACCCTCTATGTCACTAAAAGAAATAGATCTCGGTGTTTGGAAATAGTCCAGGACAGCCTGTTTAACTTCTGCCAAATACTCCTGGTGAAAAGTAGCTACACGCGTTACTGGCAGAGACTTCCCATTTTCTTTCGAATACCATTCTACAAAACGATTGATGTTCTTTAAGTAAGCTTTATCCGCGTCCGATAAACTCATCCTCTCAATGGTATCATCATGATAGAAAGGCATCGCCATAATAGCATCATCTATCTTTGAAAGCATTGTATCATGCAAGGTCTTGAAGTATAGCCCTAGTGTTTGCTTAAACTCATCAGTCTTATCAACCTGCCCACTCGTATCATTCAATGATTCTTCAACTGCTATCGCAATCGCTTCATCATAATTGGTTAAGGCTGTATCAATATCGGTATTTAACTCTCTTAAACGAGCAACAAAACTGCTTAATTCCGTATTGAATTTCTTTACCTGATCTGTTGTATCTTTCCATACTTCTGGTTCCTTTAACTGTTCTAAAATATAAGAATTGAGAGCGTTCATCTGAGCCAACTGTGGTTCGAGCCTTATCTTCGAGAATGCTTCATCATACTGTCTTAAACCCTGTTCTCTCGTCCCAAGCGATGATTGCCAAGATTCCTGCAAAGATTTAATCGTTTTGATTTCTTCTTCATAGCTTTTATCCACGCTCATAATTGACGTAAATGCATCATTTGTATGATGAAGCTCCTTGCTAAATAAAGAATAAGTCTTGACTAAATTACGTGGTGTCGAACTTAATCCTGTAAATCGCTGAGAATAGGAGTTCAAGGGCTTCACTAAGCTCGTATGATAAGCCTCTAAGGCGCTACCTTCATTGGTCACCACATCTGAAATTTGTGCTTGGGCAGTCTGAAGATTGCCAATAATACTAAGAAAATAAATATTGATTAAACCTTTGTTTAAAATACTCTTAAAATCAAGCACAGCTTGTTCAGCTTGCTTTACAACCAGTTGCTTATCAGCCTTCATTTCATACTGAAACACAGCCTGCGAGGGATTTGTAGCCTCAATGGCTAAACTATCCTCTGAAAACTTACTTGGAAAAATAATCATTAACTGATAGGTATTGTTTTCCAAACCTTTCCTTGCAATTGAACGAGATACCATTTCAATATCATAGTCAGTTGAAGTTGAAATGGATTTCAACAAGGTATCTGCAATGTTTACATCTTCTCCATTATAACTGCTTCCCTTATCTTCATTGACAACTGCAATTTTTAGAGAATGCTTCTGTGACGGTTGTTCAGAATAAGTCTTGCTGATCGGAGTTGGTTTTATAATCCCCCAAAAAGACATGAACATTGTAATGACTACTAGAGCCACTCCCAACCAGCTTAATCGTTTCTTGTTCACTGTTTTCTCCTAGTATGAAATGATAACTTCGCCACCCCAACACCTATGTTTGTCGTTTTAATACTCTAGGTAGAACCGAAGTCCAGCAAGGGGATCTAATGACGAAAGAAGTTGATGCTTATAACTATCAGCCATGATGAAGACCAAATCCACTCCTAATAGCAAGGTCGTTTTCTCTCATAATATCCGCAGTCTTATCAAGTTGAAGATTGATTTGTTGCATCAATTCAGCAAAATTCTGAACTTTTGGCTTTAACTCATTGAATTGGCTATCAAAGCCATTAAATGCCTCACCCTCCCACTCACTACGAAGCGTATCTTGTAACCGTTGAAGATTATGCACCATTTGATGAATATCATTTGAGGCTCTGCCATATTCTTTAGCACGAATTTTTAGCATTTCTGGTGATACACGAATTTGTCCTGACATAGTAGTTCTCCTTTGTTATTTTATATAAAAATTATAGCATAACCTATAATTTATTGCAACTATTTAAATGCTTTTTGCTATTTTCTACCAAATAATAGCTGAAACTGGTGAGCAAGACCTAAGAAATAACAAGCTTTTCTACTTGTTGAAGAAAGTTTCTGTAAGACATCTTTTACATCATCCAAAATAGCAGACTCTTTCAAATAAAATAAACTTGATACAAAACAGGAGCATTCAGAACAGAAAAACCTGTCATCCTACTACTCGACAGTTGTCGTTCAATTCCGCATCCATTTCTTTGAAATGATTGGGCAAGACTAAGGATAGATTCCTGTCCACCTACTTTCGAAAAAAATCATAAAGTCGATAGAAGTCCCCTTAATAGCCTTGCCTCCTTAAAATGCTGGACAATGCTCGTTGTCACTTTCTGCTTTCGTATGTAAAAATCTTCCTCATGACATTTTCTATATCCATATAGTAGCCACTCTTTGTCCCTACATAGGTAAACGTAATAGTATTGTAATTTACAACTCTCTCCCCACCAACAAGTATAGCAATCATTACCTACCTATCGGTCGCTAGCTCGCTTATCAAAAACTTTAAAGACTTATGTACTGCTCCAGCAACTTTATCTCCGCATTATAGTCCTTTCGTTTATCTTTTATTACCTCGTTAACTCGCTTTGCCGTACTCCAGTACAGCCTGCAGCTTTCCTAGTACTAAAAGTAAACAAAAAACTATAAAAGGGCGTATCCGTCTGATTAGAAGCTACCAAGTAAACATCATTAGCCAGTTTACTGTCCCTTTCTATATCACCTTTCTTCCTATCTACCTACACTCTATAAACACCTACGTCTGACGAGCATCACCATTAAAAAATGATGAAAGAGTAAGGATAGCAAAGCTAGCCTCCTCCAGAACTGAGATTTAAAAAGATATCTAACGGCGGAAAAGGTCAATACTGGACAAGTATTAGTTTGCTATTTTTAATGTTGATTGAGTGCTGTTCCTTATTTTTTAAGATTTTGCTTTCTATTTTCAAACAAAAAGGGGGAAAAAAGAGGCTGGGAAAAAATCCCAGCCTTCTAACTTTATGAACCCAATGATGTTGACACAGTGGTTGCTTACTTTATAGTCATTTCGTTTATCTTTTGTTACTTCGTTCACTCGCTTTGCCGTACTCTAGTACAGCCTGCAGCTCCTTGCCTAGTACTAAAAGTAAACGAAATGACTATAATAGCTATCCTGCCGTTGACGGTTGGAAATGCTGCTCTTTTTCAGGAAGCAGGCTAAAAAGCTCCAGTGGAGCTTTTTACTCGTATTTGTTGGTGTTTCCCACTCCACATCTGACCTCTACGACTGATGCGAACGCGTTCGCATCATTTCCAACCTCCAACAGTCACTACGAACTATGATGCGAGGAGGGGGAGGGAAGCGGTCTAGGAATAGACAGTTTCAGCCCTAAGCTAGAATACAGGAAATAAGCTAAAAACCGAACTCTTTTTTGACCTGTCGAGCTCTTTCCCACTCCCTCCTTATTTATCTTTTTATCTACTATAATAAACCTTACTATAGATGACAATATCTCTATTCTTTTCTATCCTTTTTAGCGTTCCTACGCTACCTTTCACTAATAACCAACTCGGGAAGAAGCAGCTAAAATCAAAGATTCTCACCCTTTCTTTCGTTGTAGCTTCACTACGCATTCAGTCCGTGCAGTATGAGGAAACATATCTACCGACTGGATATAGTCTACTTTGTAGACCTTAGCCAGCTGGACCAAATCTCGAGCCAAAGTAGAAACATTACAAGACACATAGACCATTTTTGCTGGTTGATAACGAACAATAGTCGCAAGCAATCGTTCATCAAGCCCTGTCCGCGGCGGATCAACAACCAGAGCATCTGCCCGATACCCCTCCTTATACCATCGCGGGATAATTTCTTCCGCCAGCCCTGTTTCATAATACGTATTGTCTAATCCCAATGCTACTGCATTGCGCCTAGCGTCCTCAATCGCCTCAGCAATTATATCCATTCCTCGCAAAGATTTTACCTCTTTTGCAAAGGCAAAACCAATAGTTCCAACACCACAATAGGCATCAATCAAGTGTTCATGTCCTTGAATGTCCAAGGCCTTGATAGCTTCACCATACAAGATCTGCGTCTGCTCTGGATTCAACTGGTAAAAGGCGCGTGGCGACAAGGCAAATGCATAGCCTAGGACTGCCTCCTCAATCGTTTCTTGTCCCCAAATAATCTCTGTTTTTTCTCCATAAATCTCGCTAGACTTTTTGGCATTCCAATTAACTGCTACTGTTACAATTTCTGGAAATTCTCCGACCAACTCTTCTACCAAACGTGTCAGATTGACCTGACTAGAAGTCACAAAAATCAACTGAATCTCCCCAGTCTCTCGAGCCCGTCGCACCATAACTGTCCGAATGCCCCCATTACGTCGCTCATCATAAATAGGAATACGATGCTTGGTTAACAGATCTGCTACCTGATTGATAACCGTCTGCGTCATTTTATCTTGGACTAAACAGTCTTGAATTGCAATCAGGCGATGAGAATGCTCTGCGTATAGACCTGCATGAACTTTTCCCTTTATCAGACGCGTCTGAAACTGTAATTTTGCACGATAATATTTCGGCTCTTTCATACCAATAGTCGGACGAATCTCATAGTCTTCAAAATCTGCTGGCTGAAATTTCTTTAGAGCCTGTCGTAATAAATCTGTCTTGAAATCCAACTGCCGATCGTAACGCAGATGCATAATTTGACAACCACCACAAGCTTCATATATAGGGCAGGCTGGGGCAACACGAAACTTAGAAGCACGATTCACCTTTAGCAAACGTGCCTCTACAAAGTTCCGCTTAACAGCTGTCACCTGACAATAGACTTCCTCGCCCTTTAAAGCTCCAGGTACAAAGACCAAGGTCTTCTGATAAAAGCCAATCCCCTCACCATTGATGCCCATTCGCTTAATTTTCAAGGCAATCCGTTGTTTTACTTGTATACTCATAATACTATTTTACCGAAATTTCATGTATAATGAAAGAATGAAAATCACAAAACTTGAAAAGAAAAAACGCCTCTATCTGCTAGAGTTGGATAGCAACAAACAACTCTATATTACCGAAGATACGATTGTCCGCTTTATGCTCAGTAAAGACAAGGATATTACGCCAGAAACATTGATAGAAATCCAGTCCTTTGCCCAACTATCCTATGGTAAAAATCTTGCACTCTACCACCTCTCTTTCAAACAACGCACCCGAAAGGAAGTTCAACGCTACCTTGAAAAATACGAAATTGAGCCGACTATTATTCCTCACATTTTGAACAATCTTGAAGCAGATAATTGGATTAATGACCAAAAATATGTCGAAACCTTTCTCCACCAAAATCAATTATCAGGAGACAAAGGGCCCCAAGCCCTCAAACAAAAACTCTCTCAAAAAGGAATTTCTATTTCTCTCATCGAAGAAGAACTCCAAAAACTTGATTTTTTACCAATTGCAGAGCGTCTTTCCCAAAAGCTTGCCAAAATACATGCCCACAAACTCCCTCCCAGAGCCTTACAAGATAAATTGCTTCAATCCTTATTAAATAAAGGATTTTCTTACCCACAAGCCCAAACTGCCATCAAAAACCTTGATTTAAAATCAGATGATGAATTAGAAGAGCAACTCATCCAAAAAGAATTGGCCAAGCAGTACCGCAAATATAGTCGCAAATACGACGGTTACGAATTGCAACAACGCTTGTTCCAAGCGCTCTTGCGCAAAGGCTATGATTCCCAACAAATAACAAGCACACTGCGGGACTATCTCTAAACCTTAATTCCCGAACAAAACAATAGTATCGATGAAAATTTTTCCTATTCTTTAAAAGTTATGGTATAATGAATAGGATTAAACTTAAATTGTAGAAAGTTGGTAACCAAGTGAAATTACCAAAAGAAGGCGACTTTATTACAATTCAGAGTTATAAACATGATGGCTTATTGCACCGCACCTGGCGCGATACCATGGTACTAAAAACAACAGAAAATGCGATCATCGGTGTCAACAATCATACATTAGTCACTGAAAATGATGGCAGACGTTGGCTCACCAGAGAACCTGCTATTGTCTATTTTCACAAGAAATACTGGTTTAATATCATTGCCATGATTCGTGAAAATGGCGTATCCTATTATTGTAACCTAGCAAGCCCCTTCGTCCTTGATAACGAAGCTCTCAAATACATTGACTATGACCTTGATGTCAAGGTTTTCGTTGATGGAGAAAAGCGCTTGTTAGATGTTGATGAATATGAACGCCACCGCAGGCAGATGAATTATCCAGCAGATATTGATTTTATTCTCAAAGAAAATGTCAAAATCCTTGTGGATTGGATCAATAACAAACGAGGTCCTTTCTCTCAAGCCTATGTCAATATTTGGTACAAACGATATTTAGAACTACGAAATCGTTAAAGTTGCATATAGAAAAAACCTGATTTTCAGGCTTTTTTCTTGCAAATAAAAAAGGAGCTATTATGGCATTTACAAATACGACTGGACGATACGCTAGCTTCGGTATCGTTACCTCTCTACCTGGCAACGTTATTGACAGTATCTGGTACATTATCGACAACTACCTCAAACACGTCATCCCCTTGAAATCCATTATCCAATTCCAACTCACTAATAACAAGGGGAAAATGACCGTTACCTTTTCGCAAGAGCATTATCAAAATGCTCTCTCCGTTGATTTACAGATTCCCTTTGTCCCCCTTTATCCATCCAAATTATTAGTTGTTGACAAACAAGGGTCTGAAACAATTCTCCTACCTGATGAATTGTATATGTAACGATTTCAATACCAACCGTAGAACTGCTATTCCTGCCATTGCTCCCTGTTCATCAATCGTTACTACTCAAAGTACTTCCGTGAAAGAATTGACCACTGCCCTTCTGCTGACTGCCTTTCTAAATAGCCGTCGGCAGAAATCCGAAAAAGAAATTCTGCTTGATGACGGTTTTCATAAACTCTGGCATAGACCAAGCCATCTTTTTCCTTTCGAACATCAATTTCACGAATAGTATCATGATTAGCATAAGGAGCCATAGACCGCTCATAGGCTGCTTGCACCCAATTTTTGACCTGTTGAGTTGTCAAACGTTTCGTATCAATGTTGAGTTTGTTTGTCTCGTTCATATAGTCTGTATAATCAAGAGCAATCCATCCTTTTCCCGATTTTAACCTTCCCCAGGTATAGCCATTATTTTGATGCACCTCTACTATCGTATATCTTCCTGGTGGACAATTCCCTACTATATCCGACGTATCTTGCGGCTCGCTCCTTATATTTAAGTCAGTTACAGAAACTTGAACGGAAAATTCTTGACCAACAAATCTTGGGTCATAAACAGCCGATGAGGACGGTTTTCCTCCATTTGCGACGGAAGCTGTGGACTGACTGCTACTTTCCATTGAGAATGAACTAGAGGTTGAGTTTGAGGCTGTAACAGTATCACTGCTAAAGTTATCTTCTGAGGATAAGTACCCCTGGTCTTCTTTTCCTATAAAAAAGAGAGGGAGAAGTAAGAGAATGATTGTAACCCCTATCATACTTGATGCATAAAATAACTTTTCTTGCTTACGTTTTTGGATGTCCCTCTCCAAGTCCCGCATCACATTGTCTTTACTCAGCTCATATTGATAGGCATCACTAGAAAATCCTAGCTCTCCTAGTTCATTGGAGGAAGCATCCTTAAACCGTCCTAGCTTTTCATCTGTTCTTTTTAACTCTTTCATTAATAAACTCCTCTTGAATGCGAGTAGATGGATAATACATGCTCATTTATCTTATCTAAATTCGCTAACTTAGTATCGTTCCAAATCGTAAAGATATCCATAACAAACCAGATTAGTAACCAAGCTGGTAAGATGATAGCAACAAGCCCCCACGATTTCCATGAAAATTGTAACACCAAAGTATATAAGATAAGGACAGCTATAATCAATACATTACAAAATAAATGAAGAAATCCAAGTCCAACCTGTCCAATATAAAACCTATGAATCCCTAGATATCTAAAAAAAATACAAAAAAGCATCGCTTTGAAAGGCTGACGTAAGCTCAGAGTGATAACTCCATTTAATTCCGATTCTGTCAGATATTCTAATCTGTAACGTAGTAATGCAATCTCGTCTTGCGGGAGATTATCCTTATTTTTTCCTATAAACTGTTGAATGATAGCATGAGACATCTAAAACCTCCTTATATAAGCAATCTCCTATTCTCCAAATGGAGCATATTGAAAGAAAGCTAATCACGATTGAACAATTAGTTAAAGTTATTGGCTTTGTCAATAACTTTATATACAAGTATTGTATATAAAGACATATTTATAGATGTTTTTTCTTGCAGATGTTTATAGAAAAGTAGAACTACCAACGACATATACCTCTCTCTAGTGAAGAGACTGCAGAATATTCCAAGTAATGTATTAGCTACAATTCGTCCCTCTTATCCAAAAAATCTGGCTCTATAATTTCTATAGTAGGAAAAGCTACTGAGGAGATTATGAGCCTTTTTAAGGGTAGAAAAAAGATGCCTATGATCTCTACAATGAAAATCAATCAAACAGCTCATTAGAAAGAGAGCATATAGAATAAAACAGCAGTCACTTCCCTGACTGCTGTTTTCTATAGAAAAATCACTGGAATCTCAAGACCTAGTAAGGTTCTTCGCGTTGCTTCGAATTAAACCACATTATATCAAGTCAGAAATAGAGATTGCTAAAAAGTAACTTCCCATAACTATTGCTTATGGGAAGTGAGAAATAGGGAAACAAAATTTCCTCTAAGTATAAATGAAATGACTATACTAATAGGCAATAAGACATATGGATACACAAGGAACTCTATAGCTATCTGGACTACACCTGCTTCTAAATAGCTAGCCTACAAAGGTCAGAGGGCTAAATAAGATTTTTAAAGCATCTCTAAAGCCCCTTATCTAGAATGTGCTGGTTTTACAGTTATTCTCTTAAAAAAGGACATTTCCCTTATAAAAATTGCGGGAAGATAATTGTTACTATGACCTTAGCCAATCCAGAAAGCCCACAAAATCTCAACCGTCATCAAAGAAAAAATCACTCAACTACTCATCAATGACTGTAATCACTCAGACTCTAGCGTATACACTTCAAGCCTCATTCCGAATCCCTTTCTTTGTACTACTCATATAGGCCAGAAATCGATGCAAAGTCATTAAAGGTAAAATCCCTTGGGGTTCAGGCACTTTGAAAACTTTAAGATGCTAATGTTGATTGCATAAAAAAAGACCAAGTTGGTCTTCTCTAGAATTACTTTTTCATCTGCTTACTACTTTACTACAGTATCACTGAGAAAAAGCTAAAATAGTCCGTACGGGATTCGAACCCGTGTTACCGCCGTGAAAAGGCGGTGTCTTAACCCCTTGACCAACGGACCATATTGTTATAATGGGCACGAGTGGAATCGAACCACCGACCTCACGCTTATCAGGCGTGCGCTCTAACCATCTGAGCTACGCGCCCAAACATTCCTGTTTGGTATTTGGATATAATCCAAAAGCGGGTGACGAGAATCGAACTCGCGACAACAGCTTGGAAGGCTGTAGTTTTACCACTAAACTACACCCGCTTATTTGTACCTGAATCAAAATCTTAGACAAAAGATAAATTTCTGACAAGTTCCTAATCCTAAGTACTATCATTATGGGAGTTAACGGGATCGAACCGCTGACCCTCTGCTTGTAAGGCAGATGCTCTCCCAGCTGAGCTAAACTCCCATGGGAGGAAGCCTAGCTCAGCTGGATTAGTAGAAAGCAAGGCTTTCCACATCTCCCGATTGAAAGCTCGATTCCCTCTCCCTTTCAACTAAGCTAAACTCCCCTTAAGGGATTTCTCCCTTGACTGCTAAGCGACTACCCTATCTCACAGGGGGCAACCCCCAACTACTTCCGGCGTTCTAGGGCTTAACTGCTGTGTTCGGCATGGGTACAGGTGTATCTCCTAGGCTATCGTCACTTAACTATCTCTGAG
>NZ_SPOZ01000012.1 GCF_004569635.1 Streptococcus sp. LYSM12 | reverse complement strand
GGGAAGCAAGGGACATCACAGGTCTTGACTACCTGCGTGCAAGATATTATGATAGCAGGGCTGGCATTTTCTTAACCGAGGATAGCTATGCGGGTCAAGCAACAGACCCCCTCAGTCAGAACCGCTATGCCTATGTCCATAACAATCCGGTGAATTACACCGACCCGAGTGGGCATTTCTGGAATAAGCTATGGAAAGGTGCTAAGAAATTCGGCAATAACTTGTGGAATGGTGCTAAGAAACTCTATCACAAGGCTGAGAGATTTGTAGGGAATACGATTGATTCTGCTATTCATCTCGGGAAAAAGGTGGTAAATTGGGTTGGAAATCAAGCTACCAATGCCAAAAATTGGGCTGTTCAACAATGGAATAATTTTACCCAGACCCCCGTTTATCAGGCCGCCCAGCGCACCTATCAAGGAGCAAGTACCTACGTAGAACAGAAATATCAACAAGTCACTCAGACAGCGAACAATGCTTGGGAAGAAGCTAAGAGCACAGGACAGTCTGTCTATAATTGGGGAGTATCCAAGTCTAAAGAGGCAGCCAACATCGCACGCAACTGGACTAAATCACTGGAGGAAACCATTCGGCATGTCTGTACGACCGCCGATCGTGTCGGTAAGCAGACCATGAATTTTTTGAAAAAAGTTGATTGGAAGAAGGTGATAACTGATGCCGTTTCTGCAACTAATAATGTTACTGATGTTTTGGGAATAGCAACTGATGTATCTGATGGATTAGGCTTAGCTAGTAAAGCAATGAGAACTGCGCAACAATTCTTTAAACCTTTTGTTCATTCCATCAAACATGGAGTTTCTGTTGATAGAACTAGCGCCACATATCGTTTAGGAGCTCAATTTACAAAAGCTGGAAAATTCTTGTCCAAAGCTTCAAAATTCTTTAACCATCCAGTAACGAAAGTTGCAACATTTGGTTTACAAGTTTGGGACAGCGTTAATCAAGGGGAAACATTTGGACAAGCCTTAGTACATACAGCAGGAAGTGCAGTTGCTACCGGTGCAGGATATGCTCTAGGTGCAGCGGCTGTAGGAGTTGGTGCTGCTGTGGCTGGGGTAACAGCTCCTGCATGGGTTCCTATTGTTGCTGGTACAGCGGCTGCGATAGGTGTAGGTCTGTGGTTTGATAAAATGTATCAAGATAAAAAATCTTTGCTTAGAACAGGTATAGATGGATTTGGTAAGATTATTGATGGGATTGACCATTATGATGGTAAAGAACCTATTCCTCCACTGAAGAAAGAACCATTAATTCCTTTACCGCCAAATTATTAAGGAGGATATTCAATATGTCAATAATAAATCTTTATGCTATTAAATTACAACCGAGGTATAAATTATTTGAACATGGTGGTAATCATTATATAGTTGATATAGAAAATGGTCTGATAACTTTTCTCTTTCCTATTCTTGGTCCTTTGTTTAAAAAACGGATTTATTTGGTTAGTCAACAAGATTATATAAATCTTAAGACCGATGTTTTGTCAACAAAAGAAGTAAATAAATTTATCTCTCCACCATTTTATATTAGCTTAGGAGCTGCAGTATTTGCACGGATGGTGCCTGATGGATTTGGAACTATTTCGTATATTTCAAATCTATTGTTTTATTTATTTATTGTACTAGCTATTATTTTCTTACGAATCTACTTCTATCGTAAATCTTTGTTAATGAAACAATTTATTACAAAGCCAGTAGGGAAGACTATTTTGCGATGTAAGGATATATCGATTTTGATACTCTGGTGGTTGAGTTTAGTGATGTTATTTTGTTTCGTTGTATTGTCCAAGATTATTCTTCTAGAAAATGAACACAATCTAATATATCATTTCTTAAATGGATTTTCGTTACTTGGATATTTCATATTTGCGTTAGGATATTATACTAAAATAGAATACGAAATAGATATGTAGGTCAATATATTAAAAAGCGGGCAAATTGGGGCGATGTAACAATAGCGGTTGGGCACTAGCAGGAGCGATTGGAAAAGGCGCAGGATTTGCTTTTGACGCAGCTTATAATTCCAATTTTCTACGTATCCGTGATGGCCTTGACTGGGTAGGAAGTAAGATTGATAAGGGATTGAATAAATTATTCAATCCTCCTAGAAGAAAGTTATTTATATTGGTGTAAAGTATGAACAAGATTAGTTTGAATAAAATAAATAAAAATATTAGGTATCGTACTTTTGAATTCCAAAATAAAGTTTATCTGCTGGATTGTGATTCTAATATTAGTGCTTACTTATTCCCTATCTTAGCCTATTGTAAAGTTTATAAATGTTATCAATTACCTGATAATGTAAGTAAAAAGTTAGATTATTCTTCGCTAAGTTCTTATCGTTTTTTTCAGTAGGCTTGTCAATCTTTCTTGCTACTACGATATTGAGGCGACGTTTAGTGCAGTATTTACAGTTAAGTATTCCAGATATTGAAGGAATATTTAAGATTGTTCCGTTATTGATGAGTTTTATACTTATCATAAGCTTTAGAATTTTATACTCTCAGAATTTATCGTTAGATATTCAAGAGGGGAAAGATTCTTATATATTAGTTAGATTAGTTCCTGTAAATTGGAAGTATATTTTTGGAAAAACAATTAGCCACATTTTAATATTATTTATTGTATTAGCGATGATATATGGTATTATAACTAGTGATGAGGTACATTATCTAATAATAATAGGTTTGAATCTATTTGTTCTACTTCTTTCTTTTTCGAATATTTCAGTCTGGGATTTTCAAGAATATCAAGTTTTTATTAAAGAATAAGAATGCCACAAACTGGATTGGTCAGAAATGGAATACTATTTACCACGCTGGCCAGCAAGCCTATCAAAGTGCGAGTGATTATGCCCCAGCTCAGTACCAGCAGATGTAGGCGCAAATTCAAGCTCAGCGTGAGCAGGCTGTTCGAGATGAATTTCCCCAAGCAACTGGTATGAAAGGCACACCGAAGAGCCGAGAAGGGAAGAACCTTCTTCGGAACTGGGGTGCTGCTCTTACCAAGACCTTGAGACATGTGTGTACAACAGCCAAGCGAGTTGGTAAGCAGATTGTAAAAGCTGCTAAGAAGATTGACTGGAAGAAGGTAGCGATTGTGGCTACCGCTACAGTAGCAGCAGTAGCTGTCACAGTAGCGACAGCAGGAGCAGCTGGTCCACTTATTGCGGCAGGTGTTAGTGGTCTAGGTTTAAGTGGTGCCGCAGCAACCGTTGTGACAGCGGCAGCGATTGGAGCAACTGCCGGAGCAGCTGGAGGAGCAGTTAGCGGTTTCACCACAAGCGTTCTTTCAGGAGACAAGCCTAAAGATATCCTTGCGAATACTTGGAATGGAGCAGTAAACGGTTTCGTTGCAGGAGGAGCAACGGGAGGTCTTCTTGGAGGCTTCGGTGCAGCAACGTCATCCGTCAGCGGTTCAGCAGCACGCTATGCGGTCGATACCTTTGGGGAAACTGCGGTTGATACCATTGTGGATGCGGCACAAGGTGGTAAGGTTACCCCAGGTAGCATCATGACCAGTCTTGCGATTAATGCGGTATCAGAAGGTATTCCAACACGAGGAGCTAAAGGCTCCAAGGCCGATGTCAATATTAGTAAGCCTAAAGCAGGTAATGTGAACAGAACTCCAGAAGTAGAGATTCAGTTTAATAGAAATGCGAAACATGATGCTGATGAGTTTTCTCGCCAACTAAAAAATCAACAAGATGGCATGAATAAACTTACGGTAGAAGACTATGTAAAAAATAGGGGAGATTACTTAGCTAATGGTCGTTCGTCAGCTGGTAATGCTGCCCAACAAGCAGCACGGGATAATGCTTATAACAACAAAGTGTCGGAGTTGTTATCAAATGAAACAGTAGATTCTTTAGAAGAAGCTGAACGACAAGCTAAGAATTGGTTAGATACTCAAGCTGCACTACATGACCCTGATCAAGTTGCTGGAGGTTTTATGAATAATGTTACAGGAGTTGGGGATGCAGGAGTAAATTCTTCTATTGGTTCGCAGTGGAAGACTAGAATTGGAGCAGTAGATGAGGTTGTCGATGAAATTGTTAGGACGACACCTTATGACAATCTAAGTAAAATTTATTTGGATGTAAAATTAGTTCCATAGGGAGATAGTTATGATTGAATTTGTAAAGTTAGCAGATATGCCAAATGATATTATCGAAAAATATCGTAATAAAGTACCTGAAATTATGATTGATTTTTGGAAGGAATACGGTATTGCAACGACTTTGAATGGTTATTTAAAGTCTGTCAACCCAGATAGTTTTATTTCTTTTGTTGAAAGTACCTTTGTACTTGGTGAGGATTGTATACCGCTTTTTGTGACGGGATTTGGGGATGTGATTACATTGACAAAATTCAATGGGGAATATAATGTCATTTACATTGTTAAATATAAAGATGGTTATGCTCAAGCTATGTTAGGTGCTAATAGATTTTTCTTTAAATTTTTAGATGATTCTTATTTTCTTTCAAAATATTTTGAATTAGATTTATATAAGGAAGCTGTCCTTAGTGTTGGAGAATTAGAGTATTCTGAGTGTTTTACATTTGTTCCGTTATTAGCTTTGGGGGCATCAAAAGATATTAAGTTTCTTGAAAAAGGAGGTATTGCTGAATACTTAATGCTTATCACACAACTTGTAGGGAATATTGAAGATATTAAGGATAGTATTTAATTTCGGGTTGGTTATGGAGAAATTCTATATCAACCTCAAAAAGCTAAAAAGGGGTTACACCAGATTCTAACGAGTGGTAGATAGATCATATTGTCCCTAAAAGCAAAGGCGGTTCAAGTGGCTTTACTACAAGCGTTCTTTCAGGGGACAAGCCTAAAGATATCCTTGCGAATACATGGAATGGAGCAGTAAACGGTTTCGTTGCAGGAGGAGCAACGGGAGGTCTTCTTGGAGGCTTCGGTGCAGCAATGTCATCCGTCAGTGGTTCAGCAGCACGCTATGCGGTCGATACCTTTGGGGAAACTGCGGTTGATACCATTGTGGATGCGGCACAAGGTGGTAAGGTTACCCCCCAGGTAGCATCATGACCAGTCTTGCGATTGATGCGGTATCTGAGGGAGTTTCAGCTCGTGGGGCTAAAGGTGCTAAGGCAGATGTCAATACCAGCAGGCCGAAGTCTGGGGATGTATCAGCTGGTAAAGTAACTAAATCTACTTCTTCTGAATCAGCTGAAGATATTAGACGTAGAGTTCTTTCTAATATTGAAGATAGCAGAAAACCAAGAAATAGTTCAAACTTTGACGAACATCTTCGTCGTGAACAGACTATAAAAGCGATTCAAAATGTTGAGAATGGTACAACGCCTCTGACAAATAATAATCAAAAAGGTAATTATGGAGAGCTGAAGATGGATCGTTATATGGAAGAGAGAGGCTTTACAAGAGTAAGCAAAGATAGGGTATAAAGATAGGGTATCAAGTATAGATGATAAAGGACATCAGGGAATTGATGGTGTTTATTATAATAAGAACACAGATACTTATGTGGTAGCAGAAGCTAAATATAATACGGCAAAGTTAGGTAATACACAAGATGGACCTCAGATGAGTAGCAGCTGGATTGATAAGAGATTACAAAATGCAGTGGGTGCAGATATTACAAAAGTAATTAATAGGCAAGGATACGATAGCTTATTAGTTCGAGTTATGCCTGATGGAAGTATTAAATCTAGTGTACTACCATAGTTCGGAGAAGTTTATGATTCGTGATAAATTAAAAGATAATAATTATTTTGATCTATATCTGTCAAATCAAATTGAAGATTTAGCATATTATGAGAAGACCTTATATCAAATAGAGGCATCAAAAGAAAAGGTTATAAAGTCATTAAAGAATACTATTTTTAGAATCTCTGTCGAAATCCTAATTGCAAGATATTCTAAAGGCGATAATTTAGCAGTGATTAAAGAGGAGTATATTAATTGTATTCCAAAATTTAAAGCGGCTTTTTCAGAAATTATTGATACAAACAGTGTTCAGTTTATAGCGTTAGGTACTTTATTAAATATTGATTTATCTGAGGATGAGGAATTACTTTCGCTCATAGAACAATATGATATTTCATATAGTTTAGTTGAGATTTTTGTGAATAAAAATACAGATATTGATGTACGTCTTTATAAAGATATTAAAAGGTTTAGACCATGGATTGCAGAATTCTACAATAAACCTGACGAGAGAGAAGCTATTATTTCTAAACAGCTATCGAATTGGTATAGAAGTCAAAGAAGTAGTTATTTCTTTGGCTATGATAAAGAGGAGGAACCGTTTTATTTCGGCTACTGGGCTTTAGAAATCGCTGCACTGGTAAAAGTACTCAACATACCTGATGATTCTTTTAGCGACCACAAATATTACCCTTATGATTTAGTACATTTTGGAGGTTAAAGATGTTCAAAAAATTATTTCAAAAACCGATAGAAATAGAACCTAATTTTTATGAAAATGGTTCAGAATTCGTAGGAGTATTTCCTTTAGTGGAGAGTAATGAAAAAATCTCTTTTCCAAAATATCCTGAAAGGAAATACCAAGTAGATGGGAACCCAATAGAGGAGTTTCGCCTGTTAGTTATGTCTGAAACACAGGACTTAGTAATTGCGGATATAGCTTTTAGAGATGGTTTGAAAAAACTATCCAGTAAGGTTCAAAAAGAAACAGCTGACTCAATCATTGTTTCTGCGCTGACTACTGATGATTTGATAGCTCTCTTTTCGTGACAGTTGAGTGGAACTGATGTTATTAGTGCCTATCCTACAGGTAATAATCTTTCTTATCCAGGGGGATTTTAGATGAACTACTATAAAGAGTTAGATAAAATTTTGTCACACCCTTATTTAGGTGATACATTTTATGATGTGGATGTTGAATATATTATGGATACCCTCCTACCATCTTTAAATCAAGATGAGTGGAAAAAATTATATGACGGATGTAAGATTAAAGAACCATCCTACAAGTTCAAGTTAGCTTACTGCTTAGACGGGTATGATGACTTGAATGCCTTTATTCTACTAATGAATTTAATATTCTGTACTGATGAGGAGGTACTTGAACAAGTACTCATATCTTTAATTTCGTTTGATTCATCTAAGTATAGGTATCTTTTATATCAATTTCCACGAGGGATAGATTTTTTGAAAAAATTATCTAACCATGAGAAAAATAAAACAATAGGAAGATTAAGCATTAATGTTCTTGAAAAATTCAAATTATAAATCATCTTAAATTAAAATTAATATTAATATTTATGAAGGATGTTTTAAGATATTGAAAATTAGTAGTTGATTGAATAGAATTTTATTGATGGCAGATACTCTTGCTTTATTTGTGAAATTATAGTTGCAGGAACAAATTCAAGCCCAGCGCCAACAAGCTGTTTAAGATGAGTTTACTCAGGCAACTGGTATGAAGGGGACACCAAAGATCCGAGAAGGGAGAAACCTTCTTCGGAACTGGGGTGCTGCCCTTGCCAAGACCTTGTGGCATGTGTGTACAACAGCCAAGCGAGTTGGCAAGCAAATTGTAAAAGCTGCCAAGAAGATTGACTGGAAGAAGGTTGCAGTAACTGCAGGGGCTATTGGTGTTGGAATTGCTCTTACCGTGGCAACAGGTGGTCCACTTGCTATGGCTATTGGAGGAGCCGCTTCAGGAGCCATTATCTCTGGTTATGATGCCTACAGCTCTGGACAACGAGGTTGGGCATTAGTAGGCTCGATTGGAAAAGGAGCAGGTCTAGGAGCTATTACTGGTTTTGCGGGTGGCTCATTTATGGGAGCAGGTGCTGGTGTAGCGACTAGCGTTACACAGAACATTAGCAATCAGGCAGTCCGTCAAGTAGCTAAGGTAGGCGTTGAAGCTGGTATTGAAATTGCAGTTGATATAGGTCTCGATTTAGCAACAGGGAATAAGATTACTGGTCAAACAGTTGCCATGAACTTTGCCTACAATCTTGTCAGCAATGGAGCAGGCAGTGTATCACCTAAGAAAGCTCCTAAGGCGGATGTGAATACAGCTAAACCAACGACAGGTGAAGTGTTAGATGCGGACTATATACATCAGAGACCAGTTAGAGATATAACGCCGGCTAAGTCCTCCTCGCAGAAAGTACTAAATGATGCAAGAACGGATACATCAAGGCTTGAAGTGTCTAAAAACAGCTCATCATCACCTAAAAATAAAAATTTTGATAAATGGTTAAATAAAGGAAATGCTGACAATAGCGTTTATTATGGTATTGATGCTAAAACAGGAGATTCAGTCTATACTGGGATAACTAAGTAAGAGATGCGAGATTATCCCAACATAATCGCCAAGGTAAAAATTTTTCACATCTAGATGAACAATACAATGGATTAACAAGAAATCAGGCACGAGCGGTTGAACAGTATTATATAGAAAACAGCAACTTTAATCAATTAAATAAAATTAATAGTATCAGTCCGAAGAATAAAATGTATGATGATGCGATGAAATGGGCTGACAATTATATAAATGGAGGTAAATAATGTCAAATATAAATTTAATGGCAAAAAGAATAAAAGAGCGTTATGATAATTTAGATAAGGAAACTCAGAATGCATTAGACAACTTTTTTGTGAACAGACTTTCTACTCATCAACTACAAGTTATTAAGAAAAGTAAGCTTGAACCCAAAGAAGGAGATGTTTTTCTTGTCTCTCCTAGGTCTGGTATTTATTTCTATGGCAAGGTCATTGTTTCAAAAATTGTCAGAAAGGTTCCAGATACATTTGTCGAGGGAAAGCATGTCATTTTTATCTTCAAATGTCGAACGAACGAAAAGACAATAGATAATTATTATCCAGATTATAACAATTTATTAATTCCTCCATCTATTGTTAGTCAAGATTATTGGAAGAAAGGATATTTTTATACTATCTCTAATATTCCTTTAACTGAGGAAGAAATGAATCTTGATTTTGGTTTCTATAAAATCCACTTAAAGAATAATTTTTTCTGTAAAGAAACAGGGGAGGTTCTAGATAGGGAGCCTGCTTTGTTGGGGATGCATGGCATAACTACTATAACAGGAATTGCTTCTGACATAGAGAGGGAGCTAATTATTGACCCCTCGCTACTGGAAAATATTAATTAGCTCAGCACTAAATATATTTATTTATCCAATACATATCAGAGAGTTGCTCTAACAAAACATACAATATTTCCGTGGTGCTGTAGGCGCTTGAGCTATTTATCGAGGACGTTGAAAACGCTAGGAGGTATTTACTCGTTGTCTTGCCTAGCCCCTCCCCGAGGCTGGGAAAAGTCCCAGATTTTTTTAGCTTTATGAACCGAATGACGTTGACGCAGTGGTTGATTGCTTCAATGGCTATCATGCCCTTGACGGTTGGAAATGACATGCTGCTCTTTTTTCAGGGAGCAGACTAAAAAGCTCCACTGGAGCTTTTTACTCATATTTGTTCGTGTTTCCTACCCCAAATCTAACCTCTATGACTGATGCGAACGAATTCGCTTCCTTTCCAACCTCTAACAGTCACGATTCTGACTGTTGGAGCTGTGCGGTGTGGGGGGTGAAATGGTCTGGGAATAGACCGTTTCAGCCCGAAGCTAGAATGTAGGAAATAAGGAAAATCCAACTCTTTTTTTTGAACTATCGAGTTCTTTCCCACTCCCGTTTTTGATATCACCGCTAGAATGCTCGAATTTGTCACGTTAACGTGCAATACAATAAGGGTGAATGGGAATGAATGCGTTCTTTTTCTGTCTTCTAAAAATGGTTTATCTGGGAAAATGATACTTAACTAATTTCAAAAATAGCGAATTTTTAAACTAATTTTCAAGGGAAAGCGAACGTAGTGAGCTAAAAGGCTACTTCCGCCGTAGTGGTATCCCCGGCAATGAATACCTTGTGGCTGAGGACGGGATTTTCAAAACCTTTAGCCCGAAAATGAGGAATGAAACTCCGTATCCGTCCGCACAACTTAAGGAAGTAGTAAGAAATGCTAATTTTGATTTTAAATGAGAATGAGTAGTAGTCAAGTGATATAGTCATTTCGTTTATCTTTTAATACTTCGTTCACTCGCTTTGCTGTACTCCAGTACAGCCTACAGCTCGTTGCCTAGAAACTAAAAGACGATACAAAGAAATATTAGAATCCCCCTTGAAAGCGTTTGGCTTCAAGGGGGATTTGCTTTATGTTGATAAGTAAAAGTGTTGGATTATCGTTTTATACGAACGTTAGGATTTGTTTGGAAGTTGATAAAAGCTATTTATTTACTAATCCAGTCAACCCCTTGGTCTTCACAATTTTTTAGTAGATTGGTAGGGGGGAATTTGTCAGAAATGATCGCTTTATAGTGATTGATGCTGTTAATCTTAAAGAATCCAGTATGATAGAATTTTGAACTATCAATTAATAAGAGGGTTTCAGTAGCTTTATCCATGACTCGTTTTTTAGACATCGCCTGACTAAGGGAAGCTTCATAGACAAAGTGGTCATCTATTCCTGTTGCTGAGCAGATAGCTAAGTCAATGTTGAAATGATTTATTAATGAATGCTCTATATCTAAATTGATTACTGAAGAAGAGTAATGTTTGATTTCGCCTCCTGTGATAAAAATTTTCATGCTTGGATTGGCGAATTCTGATAATTTTTGAGCAGTATTTAAGCCATTTGTAAAGACAATGAGGTTTTCGATTTCACATAGATAAGGACAAAGTTCGTAAACAGTTGTACTGGCATCTAAGAAGATGCACATCCCTGATTTGACAAACTGTTTTGCCAAACTGGCAATGGTTCTTTTAGAAACACGGTTTTCACTTTCCCGGATATAGTGGGACATTTCTTTTGTATTGAAAGAATTTAGAATAACTTCACCATGTTTTCGGGTGATGTATCCTTGATTTTCTAGAAAAATCAAATCTCTACGCAGTGTGGAAGTGCTGTAAAAGGTTTTCTGAGATAATTCTTTAATCGAAATCCGTCGTTTATTTGAGATAATTTTTGTAATATTGCGGATACGTTCTGTTTGATTCATAAACAATCTCCTTAAATGCTAAGAGTATTATAAACAAAAAAAGTTCAAATGTGAATGAAAAAGCGGGGTAAAAATGATTTTTTTTCAATATATCGTTCAAGTATTGATTTTTGAAATGATTCGTACCATAATATAGTTAAAAAAAGCGATTACAAAGGAGCTGTAAATGAAAGCAGTGTTAGCAATGGATTTTGGAGCTACTTCTGGTCGAGCTGTTTTAGCAAGTGTACAAGATGATCGTCTGGTGATTGAAGAAATCAATCGCTTTCAGAATAGTCCGATTCGTTATAAAGGTCACTTGTGTTGGGATCTCCCATTTTTGTTTGAACGCATTTTGGAAAGCATCGATATGGCTCAAGAAAAAGCCGAGTTACTATCGGTTGGGATTGATACCTGGGGTGTTGATTATGGCTTACTTGACGGTAAGGGAGAATTAATCACCTCTCCGGTTCATTATAGAGATTGTCGGACGAAAGGGATAGTAGACAAGGTATCAGAGTACTTTTCTTTGACTGACTTGTATGCTGAAACGGGGAATCAGTTAATGGAAATGAATACCTTGTTTCAGCTGGTTTCTAGCAAGAGCAGGACGCCCAGTGATTATTTTCAGACCAGTACATTTTTGTTAATGCCCGATTTGTTTAATTATCTTTTAACAGGTCAGAAAGTGGCTGAATTAAGTATTGCTTCGACGACACAAATGTTAAGTCTCCAGTATAAGAATTGGAATGAGAAAGTATTAAAAGCTTTTGACATCCCTCTGGCGATTTGTCCCCCTTTAGTTAAGGAGGGAGTGTGTCTGGGGGTTATCAAAAAAGATTTTCAAAAAGGCTCTGTTCAAGTTGTGACAGTCTTATCACATGATACGGCAAGTGCCATCGCTAGTATTCCCCTTGAAGACCAGTCAGCCCTGTTTATTTCGTCTGGGACATGGTCTTTGATTGGGATTTTGCTTGATAAACCGATTATCAATGAAGCTTCCCAAAACCACCAATTTACCAATGAACTAGGTGAGGACGGTCAAATAACTTTTTTGAAAAACTGTACTGGCTTGTGGATTGTGGAGGAATTACGACGAGAATATGCAAGCTTCAATCAGCCGTATAGTTACGATGAAATTGCTAGCTTGGTTCAAGAAGACACGGATATTGTCTTCTTTGACACAGATAGTCCAGAGTTTGCAGAGCCGGGAGAAATGATTGCAAAAATTCAGGCTTATGCTGAAAGAACAGGTCAAGAACTCCCGGTCACACCAGCCTCCTTATTCAAATCAGCCTACCATAGCCTCGCTAAGAAGTACCACGATGTTGTTGTGAAGTTAGAAGCGCTGACAGAGAAGACTTATTCGTTCATTTACCTGATTGGTGGTGGGTCGAAGTCTAGCTATCTGGCTCAACTAACGGCAGATATGACTGGCAAAGAAGTTCTGACAGGCTTGTCAGAAGCTACGGCTATTGGTAACAGTCTTGTTCAACTGGTTGCTATGGGACAGATCAAAGATATGACAGAAGCTAGGCAACTGGTCGCTAAATCATTCCCATTAACACGTTATCAACCCAAATCAAATGAAAAGAAAGTGAGTGTCGAACATGATCCATTATCCTAAAATTGGTATTCGTCCAACGATCGATGGTCGTCAGGGCGGTGTGCGTGAATCTCTTGAGGCGAAAACCATGCAGATGGCTGAATCAGCTAAAGCCTTGATTGAATCTTCCCTTTACTACGCTGACGGGACACCAGTCCAGTGTCTTGTTGCTAGTAGAAGTATTGGCGGACGGGGAGATGCCAGCATAGTTGACCAAGAATTTGCTAATCAAAATGTTGTAGCCACCTTAACCCTTACTCCAAGCTGGTGCTACGGTACAGAAACAATGGACATGTCCCCCAATACCCTAAAAGCCATTTGGGGATTTAATGGTACAGAGCGTCCAGGTGCTGTTTATCTAGCTGCTGCTATGAGTGGTTATGTGCAAAAAGGTTATCCTGCCTTTAAGATTTATGGACGAGATGTGCAAGATCTTGATGATCACAGTATCCCAGTAGATGTGGCAGAGAAAATTCTCCTCTTTGTCAAAGGGGCAGTGGCAGTTGGTCAGATGAAAGGTAAGTCTTATGTCAACATCGGTGCTTCTTCAATGGGGATTGCAGGTTCACAAGTTGATAGTAGCTTTTTTGAGGATTACCTTGGCATGATGGTTGAATTTGTTGATATGACAGAAATTCTCCGTCGGATACAACTAGAAATTTACGATAAAGACGAATATGACAAGGCTCTTGCTTGGATCAAGGATAATTGTAAAGAGGGAATTGACATCAACATAGGGAAAGATTACCCAGATGTGATTACCAAGTCCAAGATTATTCCAGCGGATAAGGACTGGGAATTTATCGCCAAGCAAACCTTGATTATCCGTGATATTCTCTTTGGTAACCCAGCGCTTGCTGATATTGGTTGGGAAGAAGAAGCGAGAGGTCGTAATGCCATTTCAGGTGGTTTCCAAGGCCAGCGTCAATGGACAGACTGGTTGCCAAATGGCGATTTTGCTGAAGCTATCCTAGCATCAACCTTTGACTGGGATGGGCCTCGACCAGTCACAGCCTTTGCGACTGAAAATGATACCTTGAATGGTGTGTCTATGTTGTTTGGAACACTCTTGACCAATAAGGCACCAATCTTTTCAGATGTGAGAACTTACTGGAGTCCTGAAGCTGTTAAACGTGTTACTGGAAAAAGCTTGGATGGGCATGCTAAGCATGGTATCTTGCACTTAATAAACTCAGGAGCTTCGGCTCTCGATGGTAGTGCAGCAGCTAGAGATGAATTGGGTCAGCCAACCATGAAAACGTTCTGGGAGATGACGGAAAAAGATATTAGCGCTTGCTTAGAAGCAACAGACTGGTGTCGTGCCAATTATGAATATTTTAGGGGTGGCGGATTCTCATCACATTTTAAAACCAGTGCAGAGTTACCAGTGACCTTAATCCGGGTCAACCTTGTAAAAGACGTTGGTCCGACTTTACAGCTGGCAGAGGGCTACACTTGTTTGTTAGAAGAGGATGTTCATCGTATCTTAGATGAACGAACAGATAAGACATGGCCAACAACGTGGTTTGCACCAAATCTTGGAGAGCCAGGCTTTGAAACGGTTTATGATGTCATGAACCATTGGGGTTCGAACCACGGTGCCTTTGTTCATGGGCATATCGGAGCAGAAGTTATCACACTAGCAAGCATGCTTCGTATTCCAGTCGCCTTGCATAATGTACCTAAGGATAAGGTGTTCCGTCCAAGTATCTTTTCTGGGGTAGGTACAAAGGATTTAGAAGCAGCTGATTTCAAGATGTATGATGTTTTAGGACCTTTATATAAAAAATAGGGGAGGGGCATAATGACAAACATAAGACAAGAATTGATTCAATATGGTAAAAAGTTAGTCGAAACAGATTTAACAAAGGGGACAGGTGGTAATCTCAGTGTCTTTGATCGAGAGAAAAAACAGATGGCCATCACCCCATCGGGAATTGACTTCTTTGATATCAAAGAAGAGGACATTGTTATCATGGATATGGATGGTCATGTGGTAGAGGGGCATTCGTTACCCTCTAGCGAATGGTACATGCATCTCATCCAGTATCAGACACGTGACGATATTGATGCCATTATTCATGCTCACACGACCTATGCGACGGTTTTGGCTTGCTTGAGAGAACCTTTACCTGCGACCCATTATATGATTGCAGTGGCGGGTAAGGATGTTAGAGTTGCTGACTACGCGACCTATGGCACCAAGGAATTAGCAGTCAATGCTGCTAAGGCTATGGAAAATCGTAGAGCGGTTTTGCTTGCCAATCATGGTATCTTAGCAGGTGCAAAAGATCTTCTTAACGCCTTTAATATCGTCGAAGAAGTCGAATATTGTTCAAAAATCTATTGCATTGCCAAAAGTTTTGGAAATCCATTTGTTCTACCAGAAGAAGAGATGGAACTTATGGCTGAAAAATTTAAGACCTACGGGCAGCGAAAATAGAGAGGTTGTCAATGCTAAATCATATACCTAAGAATATTTCGCCAGAATTAATCAAAATTCTCATGGAAATGGGGCATGGAGATGAGCTAGTATTAGCAGACGCTAATTATCCTGCAGTTTCATGTGCCACTCGCCTAATCCGTTGTGATGGTTTGGCTATTCCAGAATTATTGCACTCTATTTTGTATCTGATGCCGATAGATACTTATGTTGACAGTTCAGTTCAGCTAATGAATGCTGTTCCAGGAGACGATATTCCGAGGATTTGGGATTCTTATCGTAGTTTGCTGGAAGATAGTGGAACAAGTTCTAAAACAATCACCTACCTAAGGCGAGAAGATTTCTATGAACGTAGTAAAAAAGCCTATGCAATAGTTGCGACAGGAGAAACCTCCTTATATGCGAATATTATTCTGAAGAAAGGGGTAGTAGTGGAATAAGATGTTGTTTAATCGAGGAATTTTAATTGCTAGTCATGGTGACTTTGCCAAAGGGGCCCTGATGACATCTGAGATGTTTGTCGGTGAAACAACGACTGATAGGGTTAGGGTGTTAAGCTTGATGCCGGGGGAAAATATCTCCGACTTTGAACAACTTTTTAAGAAACAGGTAGGAGAGTTGTTGAAAGTAAATCGTGAGGTGATTATTCTTACAGATCTGATAGGTGGCAGTCCCAATAATGTCGCATTAAGTCAGTTTATTGACCAGGAACGTGTTCACATTGTGACAGGATTTAATATTCCCTTACTCGTTGAATTGATTTCTAGTTATAATGTAGAAATTGATGTAGAGGGTATCATCTCAAATGCTCAAAGAGCATTATTTAAGGTCAAAAGTAAGTTGAATGTTGAAGAGGAGGAGGAGTTATGTCTATAGAATTTGTTCGTATAGATGACCGATTAGTTCATGGACAAGTAGTTACGACTTGGCTGAAAAAATATGATATTGAACAGGTTATTATTGTTAATGATAGTATTTCTGAAGATAAAACAAGACAATCTATCTTGAAAATCTCAGCGCCTGTTGGTTTAAAAATTGTTTTCTTCAGTGTCTCTCGATTTGTAGAGATTTTAAATACTGTACCAATAAAAAAGAAAACGATGGTTATCTATACGAACCCTAAAGATGTGTACGACTGCATTGCAGGTGGTATGGTATTGGAATATCTTAATGTAGGACAAATGAGTAAAACAGATGATAATGAGAAAGTAACTGGTGGAGTAGCTTTAGGAGCAGAAGATAAAGTCTACTTCCAAAAGATTGTTGATAAGGGGACACGAGTTGAAATTCAAATGGTTCCTAATGACAAAATTACAAGGCTAGAAAAATATTTATAAACTAATATAAGGAGGTGCAGTATATGCTATTCACACAAGCATTACTGGTGACATTAGTAGGTATCATTGCTACCATTGACTATAATGGACCCTTGTTCATGATTCATCGTCCATTAGTCACAAGTGCAATGGTAGGAGTGGTTTTAGGAGATTTTACTCAAGGTGTTGTGATAGGTGCAGCTCTTGAATTAACCTGGTTAGGTGTAACGGGTATCGGTGGATACACCCCGCCAGATACCATTTCAGGTGCTATTATTGGTACAGCATTCGGTATTCTTTCTGGACAGGGTGAAACAGCAGGAATTGCAATTGCTGTTCCAATCGCAGTTGCAACCCAACAATTAGACGTACTTGCTAAAACACTGGACGTTTATTTCGTGAAAAAGGCAGATAATGATGCTAAAAAAGGTGATTACTCAAAAATTGGTCTTTACCATTACTCAAGTTTAGTAGTCATTACCTTATTCAAAATTGTACCGATTTTCTTAACAATTATGCTCGGAGGAGAATATGTTGCAGACCTATTTGCTAAGGTACCACCTATTATTATGCAAGGTCTTAACTCAGCAGGGGCTCTCCTACCCTCTATCGGTTTTGGCATGTTACTAAATATGATGCTTAAGAAAAATATGTGGGTATTCTTATTGATTGGTTTCATTTGTTCGGTTTATGGAAATATGTCAACGATTGGTATTTCACTCGTTGGTCTTGCAGTAGCATTCTTCTACGATATGATGATAGAAAGCAAATCACAGACAGCAACTTCAGTAGCTGTTGATAGCCAGGAGGATCTTGATTTATGATGAACAATAAACTATCTAAGGTGGAACTTCAGAACGTTTTTAAACGAAGCTTTATGTACGGTTCTTCGTGGAATTATGAAAGAATGCAAAACTTAGGATTTTTATATACCATTCTTCCAGTTTTGAAAAAACTGTATCCTGATAAAGATTCTGCAGCTCCTGCAATGAAACGTCACCTCGAATTTTTTAATACTCACCAGACCGCAGCACCATTCATTCTTGGGGTTACATCAGCCATGGAAGAACAGGAGGGAAATGAAGGGGCAGCTTCAATCACAGGTATTAAAATTGGGCTTATGGGGCCACTTGCTGGTTTGGGTGATAGTTTGTTTTGGCTGACGTTAGTTCCAATCTGCTTTAGTATCGGTGCTTCTTACTCCAAAAATGGTGGTGCTCTAGGTATCTTTATCGCCTTGTTGCTCTTTAACGCTATCAATATTCCGGTGAAATATATTGGTTTGAAGTATGGGTATGCGAAAGGTTCAAGGCTTATTCAAGAAAATAATACAAGAGGCACCTTACATCGTGTTACCACTATGGCAACTGCTCTAGGTTTAGTCTTGGTTGGAGGTTTGATTCCAGCCATGGTTGGTGTGAATATTGGCTTGGAATTTAAACAAGGAGAATTGGTCATCTCTGTTCAAGAAATGATTCAAAATCTCATTCCAGGATTTATCCCAATGGCATTAACATTACTCATGTGTAAACTTATTCGTAAAGGTAAAAATCCAGTAACCCTGATTTTTACCGTGATGATTGTTGGTGTGCTTCTTGTTGTATTGGGGATTTTAAAATAATCAAGAGAGTGGAGGTGGTGTTGGGCATTAGAAGAGAGGACCTTAAGTGAAATTATGGTATGAGAAAGCGGCTTCCACCTGGAATGAAGCATTACCGATTGGGAATGGTCATTTGGGAGGCATGATTTATGGTACGGTTCAGAAAGAATGTATCCAGTTAAATGACGAAACAATTTGGTACAGGGGAAAATCAGATCGAAACAATCCTGACTCACTCTCCCATCTGAATGAAATCAGAAATTTATTGTTAGAAGGGGATATTGAAAAGGCAGAAGAACTTGTAAAATTGACCATGTTTGCTATTCCACGTGATCAAAGTCATTATGAATTACTTGGTGAACTCTATATTGAACACGTTGATATTTCTAACGAAACCGTCCAGTATAGAAGAGAATTGGACTTAGATACAGCCATATCCACCGTTGTTTTTGAAGACCAAAAGGGTCAGACAGTCACTAGGGAATATTTTACAAGTTTTACTAGTAATCTTTTGTGTTGCCGATTGAGTTCATCACAAGCACATGGTTTGAATGTGAATATTCGTCTAGGTAGGAATAAACGTTTTAATGATGAGGTTTCCCGATTGAATACCAATACGCTTATCATGTCGGCTTCAGCTGGTGGACGAAAAGGAGTTCGTTTTAAGGTTGGATGTCGTGCAGAAGCTACTGATGGAGAAGTCGCTATTTTAGGTGAAACTATTGTCGTTCGTAATGCCACGGAAGTATCGATCTACCTAAAATCAGTAACAGATTACTGGCATGACAGTGATGAAGATAGTGTGATATCATCATTTCAAACACTCTCATCTCTCCATTATGAGAATGAGAAAAACACCCATATCAAGAAGTACCAAAGTCAGTTTAAAAGGGTTGATTTTAAACTTGGATTTATGGAGGAGTGCTTGACGTATCCAACAGATTATCTTCTTCAAAATGCCTCACGATACAGTCATTATTTAGCAACATTATTATTCCACTATGGAAGATATTTGCTCATTTCATCCAGTCAGCCGAATGGTTTACCCTCTAACCTACAAGGTATTTGGTGTGATGATTTAAATCCTATCTGGGGATCTAAATACACCATCAATATTAATACTCAGATGAACTATTGGTTAGTTGGTCCTTGTGATTTGCCAGAAGTTGAATATCCTCTGTTTGATATGCTTGAAAAAATGAGAGAACAAGGTCGCATAACAGCTCAAAAGATGTATGGAGCAAGGGGATTTACGGCCCATCATAATACGGATGGCTTTGGTGATACTGCCCCTCAATCTCATGCACTGGGAGCAGCTATTTGGGTTTTAACTGTTCCTTGGCTATGCACCCACATTTGGGAGCATTACCAGTATTTTGGAGACAGGACTATACTAGAAAAACACTTTAACTTGATTCAGGAAGCCTTTCTATTCTTTGAAGATTATTTATTTGAGTGTAATGGCTATTTAATGACAGGTCCCACTGTGTCCCCTGAAAATAAATATCGTCTTAAAAATGGTATTGAGGGGAGTGTCTGTCTTTCATCCACGATTGATTATCAAATTCTAAGATATTTTTGCGATTCTTGTATTGGCATTGCGAGAGTTTTAGATGATGTTTCTGATTTTACAGAACGTGTTACGAAAATTAGAGGGAAACTACCCGTCACAAAAATTGGTAAGTTAGGCCAAATTCAAGAATGGTTTGAAGATTACGAGGAGGTTGAACCAGGACATCGGCATATATCTCCACTATTTGGGCTATATCCTTATGATGAAATTGATCTTGAAAAGACACCTGAACTGGCTAATGCGGCTAGAGTTACCATTGAGCGTCGCCTGTCACACGCAGGATTTCTTTCCTCAGAAGATAGGGAAAAAGCAATCGGTAACTGGTTAGTTAGTGGCCTACATGCTAGCACTCAAACAGGTTGGAGTGCTGCATGGCTCATTCATTTCTTTGCTCGATTAAGACAAGGAGATGCTGCATATAAGGAAATAGACGGGCTGTTGAAAAATGCAACACTAGGGAATTTATTTTTAGACCATCCCCCTTTCCAAATTGACGGTAATTTAGGATTGGTTAGTGGTATATGCGAAATGTTAGTCCAAAGCCATAATAATAGGATAACCTTGTTACCTGCCTTGCCACGTGATTGGACTGAAGGAGAAGTAACAGGATTTAGGACAAGAGGAGGTTATAAAATTTCCTTTAGCTGGGTTCAAGGGAAAGTGAATTATTTCAAAATTGAAGGAGGTCAGCAAGATGAAGAATTGATGATTTGTTTAGCTGATCGTACCTGTCATAACAACAAGATGTTACTAACGTTTAACGAGGATAAACTGATAGAAAGAATATTCTAGGTGTTGAGTATGAAAAACATAAGCTACAAGAAAACAATTTCCATACTATCAATTTTGCTACTAGCTATTTTTTGTCTTAAGGTTTCCGAAAATGTTACAGCAGAAAGCGACTTTCAAATGAGAACAACAATAAACAGTCATTCTCCCCTGCTATTATCCCCATTGTATGGTAATGATGAGGGTAACGGTTTTTGGTGGGGGAATACTTTAAAGGGGGCTTGGGATGCTATTCCAGAAGATGTTAAACCATATGCTGCAATCGAACTGCACCCTGCAAAAGTTTGTAAACCCACAAGTTGTATACCTAAGGATACTGTTGAGTTACGTACTTGGTATGAAAAAAAGCTTGCAGAAGCCCAAAAGTATGCTATTCCTGTTTTTTTGGTTATTATGTCTGCTGGAGAGCGCAACACGGTTCCTCCAGAATGGCTAGAAGCTCAGTTTCAAAAATATAGTGTATTAAAAGGTGTTTTAAATATTGAAAATTATTGGATTTACAATAATGAAATCGCACCCCACAGCGCCAAGTATTTAGAAATTTGTGCTAAATATGGCGGTCATTTTATCTGGCATGATCATGAAAAATGGTTCTGGGAAACCATCATGAATGATCCGACATTCTTTGAAGCTAGTAAAAAATACCATAAGAATCTGGTATTAGCGACAAAAAATACACCAATACGAGATGATGCAGGCACAGATTCGATTGTGAATGGTTTTTGGTTGAGTGGCTTATGCGATAATTGGGGTTCATCCACAGACACATGGAAATGGTGGGAAAAACATTATACGAATACATTTGAAACTGGTAGAGCTAGAGACATGAGGTCATATGCTTCAGAACCAGAGTCAATGCTCGCTATGGAAATGATGAATGTATATACAGGTGGAGGTACAGTTTATAATTTTGAATGTGCAGCTTATACATTTATGACAAATGATGTACCTACACCTGCATTTACAAAAGGCATTATTCCTTTCTTTAGACATACTATTCATAACCCTGCACCAACGAAAGAAGAAGTTATAGAAAGAACGAAAGCCGTTTTTTGGAATGGTGAGGGTGGAATTAGCACATTAAATGGTTTCTATACTGGACTTTATTCAGATGATGAGAGCATGCCATTATATGATAATGGTCGTTATCATATTCTTCCCGTTATTCACGAGAAAATTTCTAAAGATGAGATTACGTCAATTTTTCCAAATGCAAAGATACTGACGAAGAACAGTGAAGAATTGTCTGATAAAATAGGGTATCTTAATTCCCTTTATCCGAAACTTTATGCTGGAGATGGATATGCTCAACGTGTAGGGAATGAGTGGTACGTTTATAATAGTAATGTTAATAAAAACATCAATCAACAAGTCCTATTGCCGATGTACACAAACAACACAACATCTGTTTCATTAGATATAACTGCACACACCTATGCAATCATAAAGGAAAATGTTAGCAGTTTAGAGATAGTCTTGAATAATTACAGGACCGACAAGACTGCTATGTGGGCAATGAGTGGCAATTTTGATGCGTCAAGAAGTTGGAAACAAGAAGAATTGGAGTTAGCAAATTGGTTAAGCAGTCATTATTCTGCTCATCCAGCAGATAATGAATTTAGAACGACTGTTTTAACCCTAGAAGGGCATACTGGTGGTAAACCTACTATCATCATTAGTGGTGATGTGAATCATTATTCATATGATGAAAATTGGGATGAAGCAAACCATAGGTATACTTTAACGGTCAATCATAATGGAAAGGTAGAAATTGTAATGGAAACTGAGGGGAATGGTCCAGTCCCATTACCAGAAGCAGATAGCTTTGATGATAGTCATTTGAATATTGCGTATGGAAAACCGACATCACAAAGTTCAACAGATTATGGTGGTCATTCTGATAGAGCGGTAGACGGCAATATTAACGGTGATTTTGGTTTAGGTTCAGTTACCCATACCCGCAATGATAATCCGTCCTGGTGGGAAGTTGACTTGAGGAAGACTGATAAAATTGGCAGGGTAAACATTTACAATCGGACAGATGCGGAGCCTCAAAGATTAGCGAATTTTGATGTCATTCTTTATGACAGTGATAAAAAGGAGGTTGCTAAAAAACATGTTGATTATTTAACTGCAGATTTTATTGAGTTAAGGTTTCAGGCAAAAGAAGCAAAATTTGTCAGAATTCAGCTGAAGACAGGTGGTGTTCCACTGAGTTTAGCAGAAGTTGAGGTATATAGAGAAACAGATATACAGGTCAGTGATTCTGACAAGGAGGAAGAAGCCGCTCTAGCAGTTGACGGAAATGATGGTTATCGTTCTACCCAGACAGGGTTAGAAAAACATGCAGGATAGCAACTGGTTTTGGAAGAAGAAACTTGAGAAGACACGTTGAAGAGCCAGCCGCAAGAGGGAGTAGTAGAGCGGCTACTTTCGATCAGCTCATTGACTTGCTAGGATGTATCTCCATAGACAGTAGGTATCTCATACCTAGGTATAGTATAGTCCTTTCGTTTATTTTTAGTACTAGGCAACGAGTCGCAGGTAGTACGGGAGTACGAGTTAACGAAGTAATAAAAATATAAACGAAATGACTATAAAACAGTTCCAGAGTCGCTACCGCTGTCGTTTATACGCGATAGAAAATGGATATAGTCACCTATATAGTTCGATTATTATCCGTTTTCACAATTTTTTTACATTAAAAATTTGTATAAAATGAAGAAAAATAGTAAAGTGGTAGATGTAGATTCATCAAACACGAGGAGAAAATATGAAGAAATGTTTTTGGTTAAAAAGTAGTGTACTTGCCTTGGTTGCGACTTACGGAGTGTGGGCAGCACATGCGAGTGCCGAGGAAGTTGCAGTCCAAATTTTGGGAGTGAACGATTTCCATGGTGCCTTGGATACAACGGGAAGTGCCTACCTGCCTGAGGGGAAAGTATCTGGAGCAGGAACCGCAGCCTTGTTGGGTAGCTATCTGGATGATGCAGAAAGTGAGTTTAAGGATACGAATAGTGATAAGCATAGTGAAAGTATTCGCGTGCAGGCTGGTGATATGGTTGGTGCTAGTCCAGCTAACTCAGGTCTTTTACAAGATGAGCCAACAGTCAAAGTTTTTAATGAGATGAATTTTGAGTATGGAACGCTTGGAAACCATGAATTTGACGAGGGACTGGCGGAATATAATCGAATTATAGAAGGAACAGCGCCAACTCAAGGGACATTCCACAAGATTGTAGATGACTATGAACGTGAACCCGCTAAACAAGAAATTGTTATTGCAAATGTGGTGGATAAGTCTACAGGGGAAATACCATTTGGCTGGAAACCCTATGCTGTGAAGAAGATTGTAACGCCTTCTAACGAAGAAGTCCAAGTTGGCTTTATCGGTGTTGTAACGACTGAAATTCCAAACCTCGTACTTCGTAAACATTATGAACAATATGATTTTCTTGATGAGGCAGAAAGTATCGCCAAATATTCAAAAGAGCTTCAAGAACAGGGCGTCCGTGCGCTTGTTGTCCTAGCTCATGTACCATCTACTAGTAAGGATGGCCAGGCCTTTGGTGATGCTAAAAAGATGATTGATAAATTGAACACCATCTATCCTGAAAATAGCGTGGATGTCGTTTTTGCAGGACATAACCATGTTTATACTAATGGTTTGGCCGATTCAGATACACTCATTGTGCAGGCAACTTCTCAAGGAAAAGCTTATGCGGATGTTCGTGGAGTATTGGACACAGTGACGAAAGATTTTGTTGCTGTACCAACTGCAACAGTCACTGCGGTAGCACCAAATACGAAGCAACCAAAAGCCTCTATTCAAGCTATTGTTGACGAGGCAAACCGAATTGTAAAAACAGTCACAGATGCCAAAATCAGTACAGCAGCTAGCGGAGAGACGATCACACGTGAGTTAAATGATGCTAAAGAAAGTGCTGTTGGAAATTTGATTACTTCTGGCCAGTTAGCTATTGCACGTAAGGCAGGGTACAATGTAGACTTTGCTATGACCAATAACGGTGGTATCCGTGCAGACTTGCTTGTTAAAGAAGATGGTACGATTACCTGGGGCGCTGCACAAGCCGTACAACCGTTTGGTAATATCTTGCAAATTGTTCAAATGACTGGTCGGCAGATTTATACCGTTCTCAATCAACAGTATGATGAGGAAGAAAGATATTTCCTCCAAGTGGCTGGACTCAGCTATACTTACACAGATGCGGATAACGCGACACCAGAACGTCCATTCCAAGTAGTGGATGTTTACAATGAAGCAGGAGAGAAACTGGATCCAGAGAAAGTATACACTGTAGTAATCAATGATTTCTTATTTGGTGGTGGAGACGGTTTTGCTGAATTCCGCAACGCAACACTTATTGGCGCTATCAACCCAGATACAGAAGTCTTTGTGGAATACCTAACCGATATCGAAAAAGCTGGGCAGAAAGTATCTGCTGAGGTTGGTGGTAAAAAGACATATGTGAAGAAACCTGAAATGGAAACAACTCCTAATCAGCCTGTTCCAGATAACAAACCGAGTCTTTCAGAAGACGGTACAAAAGTATCAGCGCAAGGAACTAATCATGAGGCATCACCTCAAACGAAGCAAACTAATAAACTCCAAAAACTAGGAGGAGCTAAAGAAGAGAAAGATGCATCACAGATAATGAAATCAGTTGTTGTACCGGCTTCTAAACAAATACTTCCAAAGACTGGCGATACAGCAACAGCACAGTTTTGGAGTCTACTTGGTTTGACTAGCTTATTGGTGGGTGCAGTTCGTATCCGGAAAAGTAGAGAAAATCACTGATACAGTTTCTTAGTCCGTGCTTTTGCTAGCAGACAGAGTACAATCCGATAATAGACGATAAACTGAAATGGCTAGACTACAATTATGAAAAGGGATTGGATTCACACCAGTGGGTGAAGAAAGATTTATTTTTGGAAATTGACGTTCCATGGCTCATGCAGGGTTGAGTAAGGAAAAACTGTTAGAGTAGCATAGCAACTACATTGAGAGATACATTTTGTAAAACTGTTTTTAGGGAATGCGGCTGGGACATAAGTCCCAGCTTTTTAACTCTATGAACCGAATGACGTTGATGCAGTGGTGGATTGCTTCAATGGCTATCATACCGTTGAAGGTGGGAAATGAACTGCTGCTCCTTTTTGTTTTAAGGGAACAGACTCAAAAGTCCCAGTGGAGCTTTTTATAGTCTTTTAGTTTACTTTTATTACTAGGCAAGGTGCTGTAGGCTGTACTGGAGTACGGCAAAGCGAGTTAACGAAGTAATAAAAGATAAACGAAACGACTATACTCATATTTGTTCGTATTTCTCACTCCACATCTGACCTATACGACTGATGCGAACGAATTCGCTTCATTTCCAACTTCCAACAGTCACGATTCTGACTGTTGGAGCTGTGCGGGGTGGGAGTGAAACGGTTTGGGAATAGACCGTTTCAGCCCGAAGCTAGAATGTAGGAAATAAGGAAAACCCAACTCTTTTTTTGACTTATCGAGTTCTTTCCTACTCCCTATTCATATATTTGTCATGGTTTGGGCTTAAAGCTGTTGCAGGCTGTGCCTGCTTTACAGATATGGAAGAAACTATCCAGCGGAGAGTTTCTTAGGCACAGGGGACATTCGCTTTTAAACGTCCTCGTATCTTGGGTAATTGAACTCGGGCTAAAATTCTAGTGAAGAAGATAAATTGCCTTGTGTCTTGGGACACGTCGTCAATTTCCTATTTTCATACGAATTTTTAGACGCCCTCGTATCTTGGGTAATTGAACTCGGGCTAAAATTCTAGTGAAAAAGATAAATTGCCTTATGTCTTGGGACACGTCGTCAATTTCCTATTTTTATACGAATTTTTAGACGCCCTTGTATCTTGGTATAGGTGATTTTTTAGACAGTCTTATCATGGCAGCATCTTATGAACTTTTGACTAGACAGTAGTTGTAGTTCACGTATAATAAGGGGGTGCTCTGATAAGACGATATTAGAGAGGCCTATGTGGCTTGATTTGCAGTCGTTTGTTACTAAATGCAGTAAGGATTGCTGCGGCTTAACTAAAGTAATATTGAAAATAGTTGAAACATACTAGAAGCCAGACAAATCAGCAAAAGAATGATATACTAAAAGCATGACAAAAGCAGATAACATTTTTAAAGAAAATATTCAAAAAATTATGAATGAGGGTGTTTTTTCAGAGAATGCTCGGCCGCGTTATAAAGATGGCAATATCGCCAATTCCAAGTACATTACGGGATCTTTTGCTGAGTATGATTTGGCCAAGGGGGAGTTTCCCATTACCACCTTGCGACCGATTCCAATTAAAGCAGCTATCAAAGAAGTCTGCTGGATTTATCAAGATCAGACCAACAGCCTTGAGATTTTAAATGATAAATACGGAGTGACCTATTGGAATGACTGGGAAGTAGGAGATACAGGTACCATTGGGAAGCGTTATGGGGCCATTGTTAAAAAACACCAGATTATTGACAAACTTCTTGAGCAATTAGAGAACAATCCGTGGAATCGTCGTAATATCATTTCGCTATGGGATTATGAGGCTTTTGAGGAAACAGACGGGCTCTTGCCGTGTGCCTTTCAGACCATGTTTGATGTGCGGCGTGTGAATGGTGAGATGTATCTTGATGCTACTCTTACCCAACGCAGTAATGACATGCTGGTAGCTCATCACATCAATGCCATGCAATATGTGGCGCTTCAGATGATGATTGCAAAGCATTTCAGTTGGAAAGTTGGAAAATTCTTTTATTTTATCAATAATCTGCACATTTACGACAATCAATTTGAGCAGGCAGAAGAACTTCTTCGTCGTGAGCCAAGTGAGTGTCAGCCTAAACTCGTATTGAATGTACCGGATGGGACTAATTTCTATGATATCAAACCAGAAGATTTTGAGTTGATTGATTATAATCCTGTCAAACCACAGCTGAAATTTGACTTAGCAATTTAGCAAGGAGATTTCAGAAAAATAAAATAGTAAATTGAGATGCCGGACAATGCTTAGTCTCTGCATTTTTTGTCGAATTTTGATAGAATAAAATTCAAAAGAAAAATGAAAAGGAAGAGATAATGACAAAGAAGATTTCAGCCATTTGGGCACAGGATGAACAAGGTTTAATTGGTAAAGAAGGAGGTCTTCCTTGGTCATTAAAAGCTGATTTAGAGCACTTTAAACGGACGACAACTGGTCATGCTATGGTGATGGGGCGGATTACCTTTGAGGGGATGGGCAAGCGTGCTCTCCCCAATCGTATGTCAATTATCTTGACACATGATCAAGACTATCGAGTAGAACATGACCGTGTCATCGTTTTGCATAGTGTAGAAGAAGTCTTAGATTGGTACCTTCAGCAGGACAAGAACCTCTATGTTATCGGTGGAGGACAGATTTTTTCAGCCTTTGAGGCTTATCTAGATGAGGTTGTAAGAACGGATATTCACGGTAGCTTTGAGGGGGACACCTATTTCCCAGCGACCTTTGATTGGTCTGTTTTTGAAGAAATGAGTGTGACCACATACGAACGAGACGCAGAGAACCCGATTGATTTTACTATCAGAATATTTGAAAGAAGAGAGAAATAACCATGCAGAAAAGTTTATTTGGTTTATTTACTGCGATTTTATGTGGCATCTGTGTGCTCTGCTCGCTCCAGGCTTTCCATAAAAAGCGCCACGGGCTAGCCCTTCTTTTTCTCTTAAATGCAGTGACCAACTTAGTCAATAGTATTCATGCCTTTTATGGCGTATTATTTTAAAATAGGGGTAAGGACGAGAAATAATGACAGTACATCATCCATCAGAGCTTATTTATTGCTCATTTTGTGGAAAAAATCAAGAAGAAGTAAAGAAAATTATTGCAGGAAACAATGTATTTATTTGTAATGAATGTGTGGAATTGGCCCAGGAGATTATTCGCGAAGAATTAGCAGAAGAAGTCTTGATAGACTTGGCTGAAACACCAAAACCACAGGAATTACTAACGATTTTAAACCACTATGTCATTGGTCAAGAGCGAGCTAAGCGAGCCTTGGCAGTAGCTGTTTATAACCACTACAAACGAATCAATTTCCAAGATAGTCGAGAAGAAAATGATGTGGATTTACAAAAATCGAATATTCTCATGATTGGACCGACTGGTTCTGGCAAGACCTTCCTTGCTCAAACCTTGGCTAAAAGTCTGAATGTCCCATTTGCTATTGCTGATGCAACGGCCTTGACAGAAGCGGGGTACGTAGGAGAAGATGTTGAAAATATCCTTTTGAAATTGCTCCAGGCAGCTGATTTTAACATTGACCGCGCAGAGCGTGGCATTATTTATGTAGATGAAATTGATAAAATTGCTAAAAAAGGAGAAAATGTTTCTATTACGCGTGATGTTTCAGGAGAAGGTGTGCAGCAAGCACTTCTAAAAATTATTGAGGGAACAGTAGCGAGCGTTCCACCACAAGGTGGTCGCAAGCATCCGCAGCAGGAACTGATTCAGTTGGATACTAAGAATATTCTCTTTATCGTAGGGGGAGCCTTTGATGGTATCGAAGAAATCGTGAAGCAGCGTATGGGAGAAAAAATCATTGGTTTCGGCCACAATAACCGTGCAATTGATGAAAAAGAATCGTATATGCAACACATCATTGCAGATGATATTCAAAAATTTGGTATTATTCCTGAGCTAATTGGTCGCTTACCTGTCTTTGCAGCTCTTGATCAGTTAACAATAGAAGATTTGATTCGCATTTTAACAGAGCCGAAAAACGCCCTTGTCAAACAATACCAAACCTTACTTTCTTATGATGGTGTCGAGTTAGAATTTGATAGGGAAGCGCTGGAAGAAATTGCGAAACGAGCGATTGAACGCAAGACAGGAGCACGCGGTCTTCGCTCGATTATCGAAGAAACCATGCTTGATATTATGTTTGAAGTGCCGAGTCAAGATGATATTAAGCGCGTACGAATTACCAAAGAAGCAGTGGATGGACAAGCTCAACCAATCCTAGAAACGGCATAAGGAGAGTAGATGGAAATCAATACAAACAATGCAGAAATCGTTTTGAGTGCTGTTTCCAAGGCTCAATATCCGCAGGATGAGATGCCAGAAATTGCTCTTGCAGGACGTTCTAATGTTGGAAAATCCTCTTTTATCAATACACTTCTGGGGCGTAAAAATCTCGCCCGGACATCCAGCAAACCTGGAAAGACGCAACAACTGAATTTCTACAATATTGACGATAAGATTCGCTTTGTTGATGTACCAGGTTATGGCTATGCTAAGGTTTCAAAGACAGAACGTGCTAAATGGGGGAGGATGATTGAGGAATACTTGACTAATCGCGATAATTTGCGGGCTGTGGTTAGTCTAGTTGATATGCGGCATGAGCCATCAGTAGATGATGTTCAAATGTACGAGTTTTTGAAATATTATGAAATCCCGGTTATCATTGTTGCGACAAAGGCAGATAAGATTCCGAGAGGTAAATGGAACAAGCATGAATCAATGATTAAGAAAAAATTGGATTTTGATACGAATGATCAGTTTGTTGTCTTTTCATCTGAAACCAGATATGGATTTGACAAAGCTTGGGAGAGTATTTTGAGTGAAATATAAGAAAATGTAGTTTTTGAAAAGAACCACTTATAATGGACAGTATAAAAAAGTTATATACTATTCTTATAAGGAGGTTCTTTTCTCACTTGAAGAGTGAGTCCTTGAGACTATTTCCAGCTAAAGATAGAAACAGTCTCATCCGTCAATTAGACAATACATTGATTGGTATAACTACCACAGACCACAAGAGAGAAAAGACATGGATACCTCAAAATAAAGATAGTCATACCTTGAAAATGTCTATCTTTTTTTAGTGTCCATTTTACATGGGACTTAACATTTTCATCATTTTTTCAATAAATGATTTTCCCTATGCCTTTGTTACAAAAAAAGATAGCGCTTTCTTGACGTTTCCTTATAAAGTAATGTATAATAGAAGCGAAGAAGGTGTACGAAGGAAGGAGGCAATGATATTGGTAGTATGGCTTCTTTGAAATTATGTATTTCATATAAAAGGAGATTATCTCTATTGGTCAGTATATGGAGATTCTGGGCTTGTAGATGATCGAAAAGGTAATTCAACTCCAATTTATCCAGGGCAAGTATTGCCAATTTATAGTAAGTCTGGTACTTATTTTAGAACCCATAATCCTGTTGTTGGCTCTAGATATCAGGTAACAAATCCTGTTTAAGAAAGGAGAAACTATATGAAAGTAAAGTATCTTGTTAATCTAATAGTTTTAGGTATTATTGCGACCTCGTTAGGAGGATTTCTACTAAAGCAGCCAGCTCTTGCTTCAGAGGATGCTCTACCTAATAATCGTACGATTCAAATCTATGCTCATCTGCTAAAAGACGCTAGTGAAGAAGAAGTTAATGACTATTTTCAAGGTGAAGATGACGCAACGCTCATTATTGCGGATAAAAGTGGTGGTTATTTGAGCACTCTGACGAATGATGTTCATTCTTATTCAGAAGTTCGAGATGAGAACGGTGATTTAATTGAGCGAGTGTCTTTTGATGATGAAACAGTAGCTACTACTATTGCTGAAGTTAAAGAATATCTTCAAGAGCAAAGACAAAAATAAATTAGTATCAAATAAAGAGAGGGAGCTAGGATATGTTTTTTTCGAAAACATGATTTTTCTCTTGCTCCTTTCTCAATATATCTGAATCAAGGTAGAAAAAATGTAGTTTTTGACTACATTTTTTCTTATTTTTGAGCAAAAACTCTTGCAAAGTATGAGAAAGTATGTTAGTATGAGTAAGGTTTGAAAAAACTGACCTAAGACAGTAGGGGAGTTCAACTCATAAACATCCTACCGAGGCACAAAACGGATTAGAAACGTATTTGTACTTTCGTGTCTAGGTTTGGCACGTTTTTTTATTGAAACGAGCTCGAACCCAAAATAATAACGGAGGTAAAACACTAATGAGTGAAGCTATTATCGCTAAAAAAGCAGAATTAGTTGATCAAGTTGCTGAAAAGATGAAAGCTGCAGCATCTATCGTAGTTGTGGATGCACGTGGTTTGACAGTTGAGCAAGATACAGTTCTTCGTCGTGATCTTCGTGGAAGTGAAGTTGAGTATAAAGTCATTAAAAACTCAATCTTGCGTCGCGCAGCTGAGAAAGCTGGTCTTGAAGAACTTGCATCAATTTTTGTTGGACCATCTGCGATTGCATTTTCAAACGAAGATGTTATTGCACCGGCGAAAATCTTGAATGATTTTGCTAAAAATGCTGAAGCTCTTGAAATCAAAGGTGGTGCAATCGAAGGCAAAGTTTCTTCAAAAGAAGAAATTCAAGCTCTTGCAGCATTACCAAACAGGGAAGGTATGCTTTCTATGCTCTTATCTGTACTTCAAGCGCCAGTTCGCAACGTTGCATACGCTGTTAAAGCTGTTGCAGAAAGCAAAGAAGACGCTGCTTAATGCGTCAAGAGGTAGCCTAGTGCTACACCCATCTATTATTTATTAAAAAACAACACTATTTGGAGGAAATAACAATGGCATTGAACATTGAAAACATTATTGCTGAAATTAAAGAAGCTTCAATCCTTGAGCTTAACGATCTTGTAAAAGCGATTGAAGAAGAATTTGGTGTAACTGCTGCTGCCCCTGTAGCTGTAGCTGCAGCTGGTGCTGCTGATGCTGGTGCAACCAAAGATTCATTTGACGTTGAATTGACATCTGCTGGTGACAAAAAAGTTGGCGTTATCAAAGTTGTACGTGAAATCACAGGTCTTGGTCTTAAAGAAGCTAAAGAACTTGTTGATGGAGCACCTGCAGTGGTTAAAGAAGGTGTTGCAACTGCAGAAGCTGAAGAAATCAAAGCTAAATTGGAAGAAGCTGGAGCTTCAGTTACTCTTAAATAAGAGTCATATCATAATTAGATTGCGGAATCCCTATTTACCAGTCTTTGAGAGCGATAAGCGATTGATAGAAACTGATAAATTGATTTGGTTTCCTGCCAAAAATCCTGCCAAAAATTCTTTGGCAGGATTTTTGTTTTAATAAACTTTCGGGGGTAGACACTAGATTGTCTACCCCATTTTTGCGTTTTGGAGGTAATTATGCAAAAGGAAGAACAGTCATCACGTCATATCGTGAAGAGCCATATCATGACCATCATGGGAGTTGATAATCTAAAAGCAACTCAACTGGTAAATGAAATGGAACAAACAGGTTTAATCCGATTTGATGAATTCGGGAATTTTGGACTTTTAGTCTTGGAGGGACAATCATGAAACGTATTACCGCTAATCAATATCAGACATCAGAGCGTTATTATAAACTCCCTAAAATTTTGTTTGAGAGTGAACGTTATAAGGATATGAAGCTGGAAGTTAAGGTAGCCTACGCGGTTTTAAAAGATCGGTTGGAGTTGTCTTTGAGTAAAGGCTGGATTGATGAGGATGGGGCTATTTATTTGATTTATTCCAATTCAAATCTGATGGCACTATTAGGCTGTTCAAAGTCAAAACTACTCTCTATCAAGAAAACCTTACGTGAATATGGCTTAATTGATGAAGTCCAACAGTCCTCTAGTGAAAGAGGTCGAATGGCAAATAAAATTTACTTGGGGGAATTAGAACATGAACCTACCCCAGTCTTACATACAGACGGGGCTAGTGTTAAAAAAACACTAGGGGAGTCTCAAAGAAAGACGGGGCCGGTCTTATATTCAGCCCCTAGTGAGACTGAAGGAAGTGAGACTAAATATAGTGAAACTGAAGGGAGTGACTTAGTTATGAAGGACGAGGAGGAGAGGCAGCTAGTAGATGAGAAAAAAGAAGAAAACTTTACTTCAAAAGTCGATGGCGTGACCAAGTACGATCGAGACTATATTTGGGGTTTGGTTCATGACCAGTTAAGACAGACAGGTCTATCTCAGTCTGCTAGTGACTATGCCATGATTTATTTTAGTGACCGGTATCAGTATGCATTGGAACAAATGCGATTTGCTCGGTCAGCCGAAGTAATAGCTGAATACGTATTTAATGGTGTGCTGTCGGAGTGGACCAAGCAACTGAGACGACAAGAAGTAAAAGGAGGTGAATAAGATGATTTGGTGGATACTAGGTGGAATCTATCTGATTTCTATCATCATTTTGATTGTTGAAATCATCCGTGCACCAGAAATGGATGATCATATATAAGCAAGAGTTTTACAAGTGTAAGGCTCTTTTTTAGTTGGAAAGAGAGGAAAAATGAAATTTTTAGATTTATTTGCTGGGATAGGCGGTTTTAGGCTAGGGATGGAATCACAGGGTCATAAATGCCTGGGCTTTTGTGAAATTGATAAATTCGCTAGAACATCTTATAAAGCCATGTTTAACACAGAAGGGGAAATAGAATACCATGACATTAAAGAGGTCACAGACCATGACTTTAGACAATTTAGAGGGCAAGTGGACATCATCTGCGGGGGATTTCCTTGCCAAGCATTTTCACTCGCAGGCAGACGATTGGGATTTGAAGATACTCGAGGGACTCTCTTTTTTGAGATTGCTCGAGCGGCCAAACAAATCCAACCACGTTTTCTATTTTTGGAAAACGTCAAAGGCCTACTCAATCACGACGAGGGACGGACGTTCGCCACAATCCTCTCCACGCTGGATGAATTGGGGTATGATGTCGAATGGCAGGTGCTTAACAGCAAGGACTTCCAAGTCCCGCAAAACAGAGAACGGGTCTTTATTATCGGACATTCTAGAAGATACCGTTCCAGATTCATATTTCCTCTCAGAAGAGAAGACAGCCCAGCTCATCTTGAAAGGCTAGGAAATATCAATCCCTCTAAACATGGTTTGAATGGTGAAGTCTATCTGACGAGTGGACTTGCTCCTACACTAACAAGAGGTAAAGGAGAGGGTGCAAAAATCGCCATTCCAGTCTTAACACCAGATAGACTAGAAAAACGCCAACATGGTCGTCGATTTAAGGACAATCAAGACCCTATGTTTACTTTGACCAGTCAAGACAAACACGGAGTTGTTGTCGCAGGAAATCTGCCGACTAGCTTTGACCAGACCGGTAGAGTATTTGACATTTCTGGCTTGTCACCGACCTTGACCACCATGCAAGGTGGAGACAAGGTGCCAAAGATTTTGCTGAGGGAGGAGCTGCCATTTCTGAAAATCAAGGAAGCCACTAAAACAGGGTACGCAAAGGCAACTCTTGGAGACTCTGTCAATCTGGCTTATCCAGACTCAACCAAACGTAGGGGACGTGTGGGAAAGGGAATATCCAATACTCTGACGACTTCAGACAATATGGGAGTAGTAGTTGCTGCTCTGGAATATCGACAGGATAAGTGGTATGAAGTCACAGGCATTGTCTTAGAGGGGAAACTTTATCGCCTGAGAATAAGACGACTGACACCAAGAGAGTGCTTCAGACTTCAAGGCTTTCCTGATTGGGCTTATGAAAGAGCAGAGAGTGTTTCTAGTAAGAGCCAACTATACAAACAGGCCGGCAATAGCGTGACTGTCACAGTTATTGAAGCCATTGCCAGAGAATTTAGAAGAACGGAAGAGGAAGAAAAACATGAACTTACTACATAAGAAAAGTATCCTAGATTGTACTGAATTAGAAGAACGTATTCACCAAGCTGAAACCAATCAGCTATTACAAAAGATACTGTCGCTCCCCAATTTTGATTGTGACTTTGAGGTAACTTTTGAAGATGATTACCACAAAGAGATGAATGATCCCCTATTCTACGAATCCAATCTTCATCAGATTTCGGATTTTATGGAAACTAGGGATATTAAAAATGGTGTAGATACACTATTGACGAAAGACAATCACCTGGCCTTTCGTGCCTTTGGTGAAAATTATTCTGCTAGGGGAAAGGAGGGCATTTTAACGACTCTAGTGACGGTCAAGTGCTTTGGTGAAGGACGGATGCCCATTGATATGAGTCGCTATTTCTCAACTCCTGAACCAACAGTTGAAAATAGCCTAACCCTATAAGGAGGTGCCTATGCTTGAGGTATATCTAGGAAATAATACCAATACAAATCAAGATTTACTAACCATTTTGACGACCTATGGAGTGGCTTATCGTTGTACAAAAGCATGTGAGGTAACCCGTGAAATCATACTGTCACTCTTTGCCAAAACCACGGATTGTTTTGAGTTGCTGTCGCCACGATTTCTTCGCTTTAAAAGTCAATATTCGATAAGTTTGAATGAGATGATTCAGCTCATTCTCCAAAAGCCAGACCAAAACCTTCGTCTGCCTCTCATTGTCTGTCAGAATCACGTCTATCCAGCTATTGGGCTAGACGAAGTACGTACTTTTCTTCCCAGACAGGTAAAAGAAGAGTTGTTTCAGGCCAGTCTGATGAAACAAGTGACAGGGTAGGTGTGAAGATGAATGAACGATTTTGGGACAATTTAGAAATCATTCTGGCTGAAAAAGACCTCACTTGGGCAGAACTAGCTCGCAAAGTATTCAACGGTCAATATGTTTATCCAAGTGAATTTAATCGCCTCTATCAAAAATTACGGCATTACAAATCTAATCGTCTGATGCCACAAATAAGATGGGTTGAGCGTATTGTTCTAGTCTTAGATATTGATTATGAAGATTTATTTAAGAGGTGACAATGATAAGGATAGTGTTGTTTTATCTAGCCATACAGCTTAACGGTCTTCTGGTGAGTTTATTCCTGAAAGAGTATCTGACAATAGAGGGTATAGTCTTGCTACAATTGGTCCTATTAAGTGTGACTTGCTTAGAGATTGCCCGTCATAAAACTGTTCCATTAAAAATTGTGGGCGTACAAAATCGCCTAAGTTGGTTGCTTCTTGGCTTTGTGGCTATGGTTGCTTTTGCAGTCTTCATCAGTTTCCTATTTCCAGTTCAGACTAGGAATCAAGCAGTATTGGTACAAGTAGGAAAACAGGTTCCTCCTATTATCTTTTTATTGTTTCTGGTCAATGCAAGTATTCTTGAAGAGATTGTTTACAGGCAATTGCTGTGGGAAAAATTGACATTCCCTTTTGAACAAATAGGCGTGACCAGTTTTCTCTTTGTTCTATCCCATGGACCTAATCAGTTAGGGAGTTGGCTCATCTATAGCTGTCTTGGCTTGACCTTGGCTGTTGTTCGATTGAAAACTGATTGTATGACGGCAATCGCCTTACATTTACTTTGGAATAGTTTGGCTTATGTCGTAACTTTCTTGTGATACCAAAATCAAGAGTGCTTCCGTATTATGGAAGCACCTTATGTTTGATAGGGAATCGAAAAAAGAGGAGGCCACTATGTCATCTGAACAACAAGAACGTCAAGCGATGCAATACGTAGAAAGAAGTAGTTTATTGACAGTCAGAACCCTCTTAAAACTCTTAGAATGGTCGGCTAGGCAAGCCTTAGCTCAAGATTCAGCTTATAAGATTGGGGTTCAAAAAATGGAAGAACTCCTTCAAAGTCCTTACGCCATTGAAGCGATTGATGTTAGTAAAGACATACTGGATAAGCCAATCGATGTGGAGAAATTTAAGGAGTTGATGGAGTCAGAAAAACTGCCAATCGCAATTAGTTGGCAAAAAGACTATCTCTACTTTTATGCCAAGGATAAGACCTTGCTCGATCATCACTTGGATGAATTGTTGAAGAAACTGATGTCTAATCCAGAGAAGCTAGAAGGTTTAACCTTTGATAAAACCTTGGACCAAGAGATAGAACTGGCCAAAGAGAAAATTAGAGTGACAGAACTTTCGGCAGTAAAAACCAAGGAGGTGACCTTGTAATGTATTCCAGGCAAAAAGCATTTGTCTTTGGACTCTTGGGTCTCGCCTTTGGCTATTTCTGCCATCGTCTAACCCTACTCTATGATAGTTTAACTAATGCCCCACCTATGGAACGTATTGCCTACCTCTTAGGAGAGGGGTTAAATCAGGTTTTCAATCCTTTATGGCTATTTTCCTTTACTCAAAAATCTTTTCTTGCCTTTATCCTTGGGGTTCTAATGATGACGCTAGTCTATCTTTATGTATCGACAGGACAGAAAGTCTATCGGGAAGGGGAAGAATATGGTTCTGCACGATTTGGAACCAGTAAGGAAAAGCGGAACTTTTACAGTAAGAATCCTTTCAATGACACGATTTTGGCTCGTGATGTTCGTCTAACCTTGTTGGAAAAGAAGAAACCCCAGTTTGACCGAAATAAAAATTTGATTGTCATTGGGGGTTCTGGGGCAGGTAAGACCTTTCGCTTTGTGAAACCCAACCTTATCCAACTTAACTGTTCCAATATTGTCGTAGATCCGAAAGACCATTTGGCTGAGAAGACAGGTAAACTCTTTTTAGAAAACGGTTATCAGGTTAAGGTTTTAGACTTGGTTAATATGACCAATTCAGACGGTTTTAATCCCTTTCGTTATGTAGAAACAGAGAATGATTTGAACCGTATGTTAACGGTCTATTTTAATAATACCAAAGGAAATGGTTCTCGCAGTGATCCGTTTTGGGATGAGGCTTCCATGACATTGGTGAGAGCTATTGCCTCTTACTTGGTGGATTTTTACAATCCTCCAGGAAGTTCTAAGCAAGAGCAGGAAGCAAGACGTAAGCGTGGCCGTTATCCAGCCTTTTCTGAGATTGGGAAACTCATCAAACTCTTATCAAAGGGAGACAATCAGGACAAAAGTATACTTGAAGTCCTGTTTGAAGACTATGCTAAGAAATATGGTCATGAGAACTTTACCATGAGAAACTGGGCAGATTTTCAAAACTATAAGGATAAGACCTTGGATTCGGTGATTGCGGTCACAACAGCTAAATTTGCCCTCTTTAATATTCAATCGGTGATTGATTTGACGCAAAGAGACACTATGGATTTGAAAACGTGGGGCACTCAAAAGACCATGGTCTATCTTGTTATTCCAGACAATGATACGACCTTTCGTTTCCTATCTGCTTTATTTTTCTCTACGGTTTTCTCCACTTTGACCAGACAGGCTGATGTTGACTTTAAAGGGCAACTGCCTATTCATGTTAGAAGCTATCTGGATGAGTTTGCGAATGTCGGAGAAATCCCAGACTTCGCTGAACAAACCTCAACAGTCCGCTCTAGGAATATGAGTCTTGTGCCTATTCTCCAAAATATCGCTCAACTCCAAGGACTTTATAAGGAAAAAGAAGCTTGGAAAACTATACTGGGGAACTGTGACAGTCTCCTCTATTTGGGTGGGAATGACGAGGAAACTTTCAAATTCATGAGTGGACTTTTAGGCAAACAAACCGTTGATGTCAGAAGCACCAGTCGTTCTTTTGGGCAGACGGGTTCAAGTTCTACCTCTCATCAGAAAATTGCTCGTGACTTGATGACGGCTGATGAAGTTGGAACTATGAAACGAGATGAGTGCCTCGTACGCATTGCAGGGGTTCCTGTTTTTCGAACCAAGAAATATTTTCCTCTCAAACATAAACATTGGAAGTTGCTCGCTGATAAGGAAACCGATGACCGTTGGTGGAACTATCACATCAATCCCTTGGCTAAAGAGGAAGAATTGGACTTGTCAGACTATCAAATAAGGGATTTAAGCACAGAAACGTCACTACATTAATAGAAATGAGGAAAAATATGAATCAAAAACTAACAGGCTTTGTTTACGGAGTGGACGCCAGCTCCATGTTCTCCCAGGCCATGTCTCTATTACAAAAAGGCTTGATTGCAGTAGGAGCCTTTCTTGTAGTCATGGGCATTATCAACCTTTCAACCAACATTAAAGATGGTGGGCCAGGCGTCCGAAATGCCATTTTAGAAATTGTTGGTGGTGTCATGGTGGGAGCCGCAGGTGCTTTTGTGACACAGATTACCATTTAGAGGAGGTCAGAACATGACATGATGATGAATTTTACGTCACCTTTTGTATTTCTAGCCTCTGAAAAAGTGTCAAGCGATAGCCTTTTTGAAGGGTTTCAGGTCGATTTAGAATCAACTGCTAACTTGGTTAAGTCACTGGCGGACTTTAATCCGACGGTTTGGTCTTACATGACAGCCATTACCAAGGGTATTATGCAGCCCTTGGGAGTAGCTATTCTTGCGGTAGTTCTTGTACTCGAATTTTCAAAAATGGCCAAGAAAATCGCAAACTCAGGCGGTGCAATGACCTTTGAAGCCATAGCACCTATGATTGTCAGCTACATCATGGTCGCGGTCGTGATTACCAATACGACGGTTATTGTGGAAGCCATTATTGCCATTGCCTCATATGTTATTGAACAAGTGGCAAGTCTTGTCACGAATGGTGGTGCTAATTATGATACCATCTCAGGCATTAAGGGATCTGGAATTGTAGGAAAAATGATTATTGGCTTTTTTGCGATTCTCATTTGGTTGGTACGAATGGCCAGTATTATGGTTGTCAATATCTTGATTACCATTCGCTTTATCCAACTCTATCTGATGATTCCTTTTGCCCCTGTTACCATTCCGACCTTCCTTAGTGATGACTGGAGAAGTGTTGGGATTGGTTACCTTAAAAACATCATGGTCTATGCCGTTCAAGGTATTTTGATTTTTCTAATTGTATCTCTTGTTCCCTTGTTTGAATCGGCTGGAAAGATTGCCGTATCAAATGGAGCTGGAGTGATGGAATCACTCGCCATTATGTTTGGTGGCTTGGTACAGGCCATATTGTTAATCATTGCCTTGGTTGGCAGTCAACGAACCGCCCGAAGTATTTTGGGGATGTAGGAGGAAGGGAGTCACTATCTCGCCTCCTCTTTTTATAGCTTATTTAGATTGGAGAACATTTATGAACACACGTGTCTTTAAGGACATCTCAAAGGTTCAACACAGGGCATGGCTGGGATTTACAACTAGACAGGTTATTTTTGTATTTCCAGCTGTCGCCCTAACCATTTTGGTTTTGGGCTTGAACCTATTTTATTGGCAATTTGGGGATTGGTTTGTCTATGGTTTTGTTTTTAGCTTTACCATTCCACTCATGTTATTTGGGGTCTATCGCCCCAACGATTTACCATTTGAAATATACCTCAAGTACCGTTTTCATTATGAACTAACGGTGCCAGACCGCACATTTACTGGAAGAAAAGGAGACCAACGTGAAAAAATTAAAACACTCAATGAAATCAAAGACCTCTTCTAATGACAAAAAGCAAAAGACGAAAACACAGAAACAGGAAATCAGCCCTTCTACCGTAAATACGTTAGCCTATCAAGGACTTTTTCAGAATGGCCTTATGCAGGTCAGTCCAAGCTATTTCTCACAAACCTATCTCTTAGGAGATGTTAATTACCAAACAGTTGGCTTAGATGATAAGGGAGCTATCGTGGAGAAATATTCCGATTTAATCAATTCACTGGATGATAAGACCAATTTCCAACTGACTATTTTCAATCAAAAAGTTAATTTGGAAAAATTTCGTAAGAGTATTCTCTATCCCTTGCAGGAAGATGGGTTTGATACTTATCGTGATGAATTGAATCGCATGATGGATGCCAACTTAGAGGCGGGTGAGAACAACTTTTCAGCTGTCAAGTTTCTTTCATTTGGCAAGAGCGACCAAACACCAAAACTAGCTTTTCGTTCTCTGTCACAGATTGGGGAATATTTCAAGAGTGGCTTTTCAGAGATTGATGTATCTCTTGGTTTACTTGGTGGAGAGGAGCGAGTGAATGTCCTTGCGGATATGTTACGAGGTGAAAATCATTTACCGTTTTCTTATAAGGATTTGACTCTCTCAGGTCAATCCACCAAACACTTTATTGCCCCAACCTACCTTTCCTTTAAACACAAGAATCATATTGAATTGGACGATCGATTATTACAGATTGTTTATGTTCGCGACTATGGCATGGAGTTAGGGGATAAATTTATTCGAGACCTCATGCAGTCAGATTTGGAAGTGATGATTAGCCTACATGCCAAAGGCTCTACTAAGTCTGAAACCATGACCAAGCTACGAACCAAGAAGACCTTGATGGAATCACAAAAGATTGGTGAACAACAAAAAATGGCTCGGACTGGAATCTATTTGGAGAAGGTCGGCCATGTTCTTGAGAACAACATCGATGAAGCTGAAGCTCTTCTTCAAACCATGACCCAAACAGGAGATAAACTGTTTGACACCGTATTTCTAATTGGCGTGCTAGCGGATACTGAAGACCAACTCAAACAATCTCTTGATATTATCAAGCAAGTGGCAGGGTCTAATGATATGATTATTGATAACTTGACCTATATGCAAGAAGCTGCCTTTAATAGTCTCTTGCCATTTGGGAAGAACTATCTCGAAGGTGTTTCTCGGTCTCTATTGACTTCAAATATTGCCGTGAATGCACCTTGGACTTCCGTAGATATTCATGACAAGGGTGGGAAATTTTATGGCATCAATCAAATCTCAAGTAATATCATCAGTATTGACCGTGGCAAGTTAAATACTCCATCAGGTTTGATTTTAGGGACTTCTGGAGCTGGCAAAGGGATGGCGACAAAACACGAAATCATCTCAACTAAGCTCAAGGAAGCAGATAGTGATACTGAAATTATTATTGTTGACCCAGAAAATGAGTACAGTATTATCGGTCAAGCCTTTGGTGGGGAGAGTATTGATATTGCCCCAGATTCCACTACCTTTTTAAATGTCTTAGATCTATCAGATGAGAATATGGATGAGGATCCGGTCAAGGTCAAGTCCGAATTTCTCTTGTCCTGGATTGGAAAGCTCTTGGACCGCAAAATGGATGGTCGCGAAAAGTCGCTGATAGACCGTGTGACACGCCTCACCTATAAGCATTTTGACACACCATCCTTGGTCGAATGGGTCTTTGTCTTATCTCAACAACCTGAACAGGAAGCTAAGGACTTGGCACTGGATATGGAACTCTATGTGGAAGGGTCGCTGGACATATTTTCACATCGGACCAATATTAAAACAGACAGTCATTTCCTGATTTACAATGTCAAAAAGTTAGGCGATGAATTAAAACAAATTGCCCTTATGGTTATCTTTGACCAGATTTGGAACCGTGTGGTGAAAAACCAAAAACTAGGAAAGAAGACCTGGATATACTTTGATGAGATGCAGCTTCTCTTATTAGACAAGTATGCCTCTGATTTCTTCTTTAAACTCTGGAGTCGTGTCCGTAAGTATGGGGCGATACCGACAGGCATTACTCAAAATGTAGAGACTCTTCTTTTAGATGCCAATGGCAGACGTATTATTGCCAATAGCGAGTTTATGATTCTTTTAAAACAGGCTAAGAGCGATCGCGAAGAGTTGGTGCATATGCTTGGGCTTTCCAAGGAACTGGAGAAATACTTGGTCAATCCTGAAAAAGGGGCTGGCCTAATCAAGGCCGGTTCCACAGTTGTTCCTTTCAAGAATAAGATTCCACAACACACCAAGCTCTTTGACATCATGAGTACGGACCCTGAAAAAATGAGGACATGAGATGAAAGAGGATAAAAAGCTAGTCAAACAAGCCAGGCAAAATTTTCGAAGCAACTTAAAATCAGCCCGTATGCATTATCGGAAAGAAGTTAGAGCCTTAAAACAGACTGTTCCTAAAAAAGGACGATTTCGTAAACCAGCCCAAAATTCTCTGTTTCAGGAAAAGAAAACAGAGTTAAAAGAAAATCTACTCAGTAGCCAACAAGAAGCAGAAGAGAAGTTTCTAAAGAGAATTACCCATGTGTCTCCTAGACTGTTGAAGGTAAAGGAAATCAAGAACTATCGACTTCCTCAAGCTCAAGAGCGTTTGCGGACGGCAAGAAAACATTTGTCAGAAGTGAAACTAAGTGAGAAGCAAAAGGCAGTTAATCCCAAGTTTACCTTCCAAAAAGATAAATCTTCCTTGAAGTCTCGCTTTCAGTTTCACCAAGAAAAGTCATTCGATCGACTCAGTGCAGAAAAAGAAGTAAGTTCTGCCAAACGTGAGGTCAAACAACTCAAGAAAGTCCAAAAGTCTAAGAAAAACTCCACCAAGTTCAAAGTTGGATTAGGCTTAGCTGCCTCTGAATCGCTTGACTTGGTGGCACAGGATGATGATTTAGATGGTCTAAGAACCTTAAAGGATACTAGCTTGAAAGCCAGACGCTATGGCAGGTTTACCTATCAAGCAGGTAAAGTGGCGGTGAAAAGTGGTCAGACTGGTGTGAGTTTTACAAAGACAAAAGTGGCTCATGGAAAGGAACGATTCCACAACTTCAAAAAGGGAAAAGGATTCACACGGCAGAAACCTCTTAAACCACAAAGACGCTATCAAACCTTTTTAAAGCATGCCAGAAAGCACAGTCTAGCAGGAGTTAAGGGGATTGCCCAAGCCATTAAGGGAAGTCTGACCTTCTTTTCTGCAATTGCGGGAAATCCTTTGACTTGGATTGTCTCAGGCATTTTCTTGATACTCCTTTTGATGATGAGCTTTTTCATGAGTGTCTCAGGTAGCAGTGCCATTCAACAAGATGAGATGGAATTGACCAAGGCCTATACCCGCATGACGTGGGAAGATGCGGAACATACGAGAACCAACGAAAAAGGGATTGCCTACTACACCAAAATTGATGAGGTCATGGTTTACATGAATCATCAATACCAAGACTACAAGCTTGACGATTTCATGGAAAAAGGTGGTGCGACCTACAAAGCATTTCTCAGTCAAGTGTGGATGGACTTAAATGGTGGTGATTCTATTAAATCTATGTCTGACTTGTATAAAGAACCTGCTTACAAGCTGTCTGAGGAGGACCAGGAAGAGCTAAAGGAATTGACCGAAGAAGGCAACTATTTAGCTCTTCAAGAATTGGACAATCCCTTTCAGGGCCGGACTGACGAGGATAGCTTAAACATGACCTACCGATATGGTTATGAGGTCATTGATGAGAAACCAACGCTTCATCACCATATCATCTTAGAAGCAAAAGAAGGTCAAGTCATTGTGTCTCCGATGGATGGCAAGGTATCTCTTGATGGAGAGAACGTTGTTTTGACATCTGGTAAGGGAGTGAATAAGACTAAACTAACCTTGTTTGGCATTCATTCAGGCCGAGTGAGTGAACATCAACAAGTCTTGGCAGGAGATATTATTGGTCAGACCAAAGACGGAACGGGTCTAAAACTCACCTATCAAAAGATTGATGATGACACGGATAAGTTGGTCTATGTCAATCCAGCATTCTACTTTCCAAAAGTGATTCAGGTTCAGACCACCATTCTTCCAACTATCGGTCAGTTTGGCGGCGATGAGTTCGAGAGAGCCAAGGCAATTTATGACTATCTTAAAAGCAAAGGTGCGACCAATCAAGCTATCGCAGCCATTCTAGGTAACTGGTCGGTAGAATCCTCCATTAATCCAAAACGAGCTGAAGGCGACTATTTATCTCCACCTGTTGGTGCGACAGATAGTTCGTGGGATGATGAGGGCTGGCTCACACTTAATGGTCCAACTATATACAATGGACGTTACCCAAATATTCTCAAACGTGGTTTAGGCTTAGGCCAATGGACAGATACCGCGGATGGTTCACGCAGACATACTTTATTGTTGGAATATGCCAAAGGAAAACATCAAAAATGGTATGACTTAGGCTTACAACTGGATTTCATGTTGTATGGGGATAGTCCTTATTACACCAACTGGTTAAAGGACTTCTTCAAAAATTCAGGCAGTCCAGCTAGTCTTGCCCAGCTCTTTCTCATTTACTGGGAAGGAAATAGTGGTGATAAGCTACTTGAACGTCAAACACGAGCCAGTGAGTGGTATTACCAAATTGAAAAAGGCTTTAGTCAACCTAACGGTGGGACAGCACAAAGCGATCCAAAAGCACTTGAAGCTGTACGAGAAGACCTTTTTGAAAACTCTATTCCAGGAGGTGGTGACGGTATGGGTTACGCTTACGGCCAATGTACTTGGGGAGTCGCAGCCCGTATCAATCAACTGGGTCTAAAACTCAAAGGTAAAAACGGTGAGAAGATTCCAATTATCAGTACCATGGGCAATGGCCAAGATTGGGTACGAACAGCCGCAAGTCTCGGTGGAGAGACAGGGACAAGTCCACAAGAAGGAGCTATCCTTTCCTTTGCGGGAGGAGGACATGGCACCCCAACAGAATACGGACATGTGGCTTTTGTGGAGAAAGTCTACCCAGACGGTTCATTCCTTATCTCAGAAACCAACTACAATGGCAATCCAAACTATACCTTCCGTAAATTATCTGGAGTGGATAGTAGCTTGAGTTTTGCTTATACGACGAAATAAAAAAGGATATGCTAACAATAACTTGATTAGTTAGCATATCCTTTTCCTTTAATGTCACGATTACCTAGTGGGGCAGTTAAAAGTTTTAATCAGAGTCAGTAGAAATAATAATTGTAATAAGACTAATCATCTCATCAAGCACATTTGCAAGTGAAATTCCTTTTGTATAACTATATTTTTTTGAATAATTTTGCCATTGTTGATTCTGAGTAGGATCAGATTTGAATCTCTCGAGTAGTTCAATAATTTTTTCGAAATCGAGCTCAGTTTCGCGATAGGAAAAAGTTCTTTGGCAAGCATTTTTTAACTGATTGAAATCAATATCTTTTTTCTTCAATTTTGAAAGAATATAAACATCGTAAAAGTCTTTGCTTCTGCTGTTCAAGAAGTTTCGTGAATAGATGGTTTGGAGTTTTTCAGCTAGAATTGTTTCAATTGTATAAGCAATGATTGGAAAATTGTCTTCATCAAAAATAGCTTTATAGTCGTATGTTATCGGCTGAGGAGTTACAACATCACCTGTCGCAATATCCAAATGGATAACTTGTTTAATATTCTCAAGTTGGCACGAAATTGTTGCTCGATAGCCACCATAGTCATCACTTTCTTTAATAGTTGTGATTGATTGAATCACAAAAGATATACCTTCTTCGGAATCTGCTAAAATTTCCTTGAGTTGCTGTTTAACAGTTTCTTCTGAGAGTGTTATTTGATGGAATAAAAAGTCAATATCAACAGTGCTACGAGATTCAACTCCGATGACATTCGACAGTAGGAATCCTCCTTTGAAGATATAGTGATTTGAATAAGAACTTTGACTTAATTTTTTCAAAATGACTTCTAGGAAGTAATAGGTCATCACGGAATTAAAGGTTAAACCAGTATTCTTTGATATTTTATGACAGAGTGCTGTTAATTTAGCTTTGTTCATATTAGAACCTCCAGAGTTTGTTTAACTTTTTCTAAAGTATTCATTTTTGTCGCATATTCATAGAGTTTTGCTAGATTTTTTTTAGGATAGTTCCCATAAGATTGAAGTGTCTTGACAAAGAGTTCGGAATCAATCTTTTCTCGATGTATTACAAAATCACAAATAATACGTTCAAAATCATATACCCTTACGTTGTTTCCCATAGGAGTAGGTACAGTAGTCATTCCCAGCTCGCTGTATTCTTTAGAGACAAAGTGAATGTTTAGATTAGCTGGAGGAGTATTAAAGCGGTAGCCTCTAGGAACTGTCACATCAAAATATTGTGGAATTTCATCTGTAAACTGTTGTAGATACAGTGCCGAAATATAAGAGAAAATAGCCTTAGGAAAACGATATTGAAAGAAGTAGTATTCATCATAGTCTCCGTTTTGGGTTAGGAAAATACCTTTTTCAACTCGGAAGATAATGCCTTCTTTCTCTAGTCTTGTCAGATATATTGTTGGAATACCTAGTGCTTTACAATCTTTGTTTGTGACAATGCCATTGTTCTTTTCTATAAAATCGAGTAGAATCTCTTTTTTTGACATACGGCCCCCCACTTGTTGCTTTTACACTACAATTTTACAATATTTGTGGTATAAAAGCAACATTTTCTTTTCCCTCAATTTATTGTGATAACAAAATCAAGCCTTCTTTTTTATGATGGTATTGAACTTGGGCTACGAGCTGTACAAAAAAAGAGAGTTTCTCATAGAACGGAAAGTTCTTCGTCAAAACTCCTATTTTTGTCGTGCTCGCTAACGCCCTCGTATCTAATAAAGAGTGACAGTTTGTTGCTACATAAAAAAGAAAAGAAGGACTATTTATGACCAAAACATGTAATCATCACTTTCTTGTCAATCAGGAAAAAGGCGAGAAACACGTCTTTCGCAAGAGTAAAAAATATCGCACTCTATGTTCCGTTGCCCTTGGAACCATGGTGACGGCTGTTGTTGCTTGGGGAGGAACGGTTGCACATGCCGATGAAGTTACAACTTCAGTTGACACCACCATTCAACGAACGGAGAATCCAGCCACAAATTTACCAGAAGCACAACCAAACCCTGTATCTGAACAAACTGAAAGTATGGCATCAACTGGACAATCTAACGGTGCGATTGCTGTTACCGTACCACATGATACGGTAACACAAGCAGTTGAAGAAGCAAAGGCTGAAGGTGTTTCTACGGTTGAAGATAGTCCAATGGATTTAGGAAATACAAGATCTGCGGTAGAAACCAACCAACAAATTTCAAAAGCAGATGCAGATACCCAAAAACAGGTTGAGACTATTAATGAAGTCACTAAAACCTACAAAGCTGATAAAGCGACATACGAATCGAATAAAGCTCGCATCGAACAGGAAAATAAGGAGCTGTCACAGGCCTACGAGGGGGCCAACCAAACTGGTAAAGAGACAAATGCTTGGGTTGATACTAAAGTCAATGACCTAAAAACTCGGTATGCAGATGCTGATGTGACAGTAAAAGAACAAGTAGTTTCATCAGGAAATGGGACATCTGTCCTTGACTATACAAACTATGGCAAGGCTGTTGAAACCATTCAATCAACTAACGAACAAGCTGTAGCGGATTATCTAACAAAGAAAACAAAGGCAGATGATATTGTTGCGAAAAATCAGGCCATTCAAAAAGAAAATGAAGCTGGACTTGCTAAGGCAAAGGCAGATAATGAAGCCATTGAAAGGCGTAATCAGGCTGGTCAAGCAGCTGTTGATGCTGAAAACCGTGCAGGTCAAGCCGCAGTAGATCAAGCTAATCAGGAGAAACAACAATTAGTTTCAGATCGTGCAGCCGAGATTGAAGCTATTACAAAACGTAATAAAGAAAAAGAAGCCGCAGCCAGAAAAGAGAATGAAGCGATTGATGCCTATAATACCAAAGAAATGGAACGCTATCAACGTGACTTGGCCGAGATTTCAAAAGGTGAAGAAGGTTATATTTCTGAAGCCCTTGCTCAAGCCCTCAATCTCAACAACGGTGAACCCCAAGCACAACATGGGGCCATTACCCGAAATCCTGATCAGATCATTTCAACTGGCGATGCTTTGCTGGGAGGCTACTCAAGAATATTGGATTCAACAGGATTCTTTGTCTATGACATGTTCAAAACAGGTGAGACTCTTAGTTTTAACTATCAAAATCTTCAACATGCACGATTTGATGGTAAAAAGATTAGTCGTGTGACTTACGATATTACCAACCTTGTATCACCAGCTGGAACCAATGCCGTGAAATTGGTTGTGCCAAATGATCCAACCGAGGGTTTTATTGCCTATCGAAATGACGGAAACGGTGACTGGCGAACAGACAAGATGGAGTTTCGTGTAGTTGCCAAGTATTACTTGGAAGACGGTTCACAAGTTACCTTCTCCAAAGAAAAGCCAGGAGTCTTCACACACTCTTCCCTCAATCATAATGACATTGGTTTAGAATATGTCAAAGATTCATCTGGGAAATTTGTGCCGATTAATGGTTCAACTGTTCAAGTGACTAATGAAGGTCTAGCACGTTCTTTGGGTTCCAACCGTGCAAGTGATTTGAATTTACCTGAGGAATGGGATACCACATCAAGTCGTTATGCTTATAAAGGAGCTATTGTCTCAACAGTTACATCAGGTAATACCTACACAGTAACCTTTGGCCAAGGCGATATGCCACAGAATGTTGGCTTGTCATACTGGTTCGCCTTAAATACCCTACCAGTGGCACGTACAGTAACACCATATAGTCCCAAACCTCATGTAACGGTGGAACTTGAACCCATTCCAGAACCTATTACGGTAACACCAGATATCTATACACCAAAAACATTTACACCAGAAAAGCCTGTAACTTTCACACCAAAGCCTTTGGATGAAGTAGTGCAGCCTAGTCTAACTTTGACCAAGGTAACCTTGCCTGTCAAACCTATTCCAAAAGAACTTCCAACGCCACCACAAGTACCAACTGTCCATTATCATGCGTACCGTTTGACGACAACTTCAGAGATTATGAAAGAAGTGGTCAATAGTGACCAAGCTAATCTTCATGAGAAAACTGTCGCAAAAGATTCAACGGTGATTTATCCCTTAACAGTTGATGCCTTATCGCCCAATCGTGCCCAAACGACTAGTCTCATTTTTGAGGACTACTTGCCTGCTGGTTACCTATTTGATAAGGAAACAACACAAAAAGAGAATGGAAACTATGTCCTTAGCTTTGATGAGACTAAGAATTTTGTGACCTTAACCGCAAAGGAAAACTTGTTGCAGGAGGTAAATAAAGATTTAACTCAGGTTTATCAATTGACCGCCCCAAAACTCTATGGTTCTGTTCAAAATGATGGGGCAACCTATTCCAATAGTTACAAACTCCTTTTGAACAAGGGTACAACCAATGCTTACACAGTCACTTCAAATGTTGTAACGGTTCGTACACCAGGTGATGGGGAGACAACCACGCTCATTACACCAGATAAAAACAATGAAAATGCGGATGGTGTCCTCATTAATGACACGGTCGTAGCCCTTGGTACAACCAACCACTATCGTTTGACTTGGGATTTGGACCAGTATAAGGGAGATCGTTCTGCTAAAGAGACAATTGCACGAGGCTTCTTCTTTGTGGACGATTACCCAGAGGAAGTGCTTGATGTGGTGGAAAATGGCACGGCTATCACAACCCTTGACGGTCAGAAGGTATCAGGAATTACAGTTAAAAACTATGCTTCCCTAAATGAAGCCCCTAAAGACCTTCAAGATAAATTGGCTCGTGCTAAGATTACACCGACAGGTGCCTTTCAAGTCTTTATGCCGGATGACAACCAAGCCTTTTATGACCAGTATGTTCAAACAGGAACTTCTTTAGCTCTTTTGACCAAAATGACGGTTAAAGATAGTCTCTATGGTCAGACAAAGACCTATACAAACAAGGCTTATCAAGTTGATTTCGGCAATGGCTATGAAACCAAGGAAGTGACCAACACCCTTGTTTCACCAGAACCCAAGAAACAAAACCTAAACAAGGATAAAGTGGATATCAACGGGAAGCCCATGCTAGTGGGAACTCAAAATCACTATACTCTTTCATGGGACTTGGACCAATACCGAGGGATTAAAGCAGACAACTCTCAGATTGCACAAGGTTTTTACTTTGTGGATGATTATCCAGAAGAAGCTTTATTGCCAGATGAAGCAGCTATTCAGTTTGTCACATCTGATGGCAAAACAGTTTCAGGAATCACGGTGAAGTCTTATTCTCAATTATTAGAAGCTCCTAAAACGCTACAAGCAGCCTTTTCCAAACAAAAAATTCAGCCTAAAGGAGCTTTTCAAGTTTTCATGCCTGAGGACCCACAAGCCTTTTTTGAATCTTATGTGACCAAGGGGGAGAATATTACCATTGTCACTCCAATGACGGTTTTGGAAACCATGCTTAATTCAGGGAAGTCTTATGAAAACGTGGCTTATCAGGTGGACTTTGGGCAAGCCTATGAAACCAATACGGTGACCAATTTTGTCCCTAAAGTAACTCCACATAAGTCTAATACCAATCAAGAAGGTATTTCAATTGATGGAAAGACTGTTCTTCCGAATACGGTCAATTATTACAAAATTGTCTTGGATTACAGTCAATACAAGGATATGGTCGTGACGGATGATGTTCTTGCCAAGGGATTTTACATGGTAGACGATTACCCAGAAGAAGCCCTTACCCTAAATCCTGATGGCATTCAAGTTTTGGATAAGGATGGCAATCGTGTATCTGGTATCTCTGTCAGCACCTACGCTAGTTTGTCAGAAGCTCCGAAAGTTGTTCAAGATGCCATGGCTAAACGTCAGTTTACACCTAAAGGAGCCATTCAAGTTCTTAGTAGCGATGATCCAAAAGTCTTTTATGATACCTATGTGAAGACTGGTCAAACCTTAGTTGTCACGCTTCCGATGACGGTAAAAAATGAGTTGACCAAAACAGGTGGTCAGTATGAAAATACAGCCTATCAAATTGATTTTGGCTTGGCCTATGTCACGGAAACAGTGGTTAATAATGTTCCAAAATTAGACCCACAAAAAGATGTGGTGATCGACTTGTCTCATAAAGATGCCAGCCTTGACGGGAAAGAAGTGGCCTTGCATCAAACCTTTAACTATCGCTTGGTTGGAGCGATGATTCCAAGCAATCGTGCGACTGATTTATTTGAATATGGCTTTGAAGATAACTATGATGAAAAGCATGATGAGTATAATGGTGTTTATCGCAGCTATCTGATGACGGATGTCATCCTCAAAGACGGTTCTGTCTTAAAAGAGGGGACAGAAGTCACGAAATACACCTTGCAACAGGTAGATACAGAAAATGGCCTCGTGTCAATTTCATTTGATAAATCCTTCTTAGAGACTGTCTCTGATGATTCAGCCTTTCAGGCAGATGTTTACCTTCAAATGAAACGGATTGCGGCTGGTCAGGTGGAGAATACCTATCTCCATACAGTGAATGGCTATGTCATTAGCTCAAATACAGTTGTAACACATACACCTCAACCTGAAGAACCAAGTCCAAATCAACCCACTCCACCTCAACCACCAATTGAGACTATTGAACCGCCTGTTCCAGCAAGTATTTTGCCAAATACAGGGGAACAGGAATCCCTTTTGGGCTTGATTGGAGCTGGTATTCTACTTGGTACGGCTTATGGACTGAAGAAAAAGGAGGAGAAGTAGATGAATCCAAAAACTATTTATGAAAAGGATTCAGACCAGGATGGTCTGACAGATGCTCAGGAACTAGCTTTGGGAACCGATCCGCAGTCTGTTGACACAGATGGTGATGGTCAAGCTGATTTAGAGGAGCTACAATCTGGACATTCACCATTAGTCCCACAAAAGGAGTTGTACAATGACTTGGAACTTTGACACCATGAAAGAGGCTTTGTCTGAAATGGAGAAGGTCGATTACCAAGAGTTTATCAAGGCTTTTCTCTCTTTGGAATTAAGTATTTCTAATAGAACAATCCTCAATCAGGTTTATCAAGATTATATGGATGAGGATGACCTATCCTTGATAAGTGATGAGCTACGAGTTAAAGTTGATAGTTATCAGGATGAAGTACAGGCAGATATGACTGACATTCTGGAAAAGCTGTACCGAACAGGTGAAGGCTCTAATTTTATTATGGATTTAATGTCCTCAAATAGTCTCTCAGAAACCTTGGAACAGTATGAGGTTTTGGATAGTGACGATTATTCACCACTTAGCCTTGAAACCTTACAGGCCATGATCCAACAGGACTTGGCTATTTCCAGTCAGGATTATTTTGGAGATTTGGTTCACCTTGCCTTGCAAAAAGATTTACTAGACCAGAAAAGTCATTTCTTACAACACTATGTGGCAATTGTAATGGAAGGTATTCCACAAGAAAGAGACCAACGAACCTTGGTCCTAGATTAACTCAAAGGGCTGAGAAACACTCTCAGCCCTTTTAAAATGGGAGGGAAAATGAATCAAGAAGTCTTACTACAAATGATGAGAGCCACTATTCCTCGTGATAGAGGCTTGCTTGAGGCATTTTTATATTACCAAGCAGAGCATTTTGATGAGGAGTGGGATAGTCTTATTCATCAGTTTATGACCAATAGGCAAGAAATAAATAAGTCTGTTCAAGTACTTCACTTTGAGACAGATGTTTCAGCTTTTGTCCAGGCTAGTCCTTATGATACTGCTCATGATCTATTGACCTATACACAAGTTTTCGGCCAAAGTGGTCTTCAAAAACTAGATAAACTATCGCCGTCTGAAAAAAACTTGGTGATAGAAGTGGCCTTGTTCAATCTGGCCACTCGTTTTCAATTATTGGATTCCAATGGACACTACCAAACCATATCGCCGGATTCACTCTTACAAAAGAGTAGGGGAGCTAATTTGGTCAATGTGTATCGTGTGGCTAATAATTTATCGGATCGTATTAGTCGAGATATTGAACAGTTTCTCTTAACTTACGAGCCTGAGCTTGAAACTAGAGCTGATGAAACTGTTCTAGAAAATGAAGAAACTGTTGATGAGCACAAAACAAGTGTTCATCAAGCAATATCTTTTCGAGAAGAGGGCTCTCTGGTTATTGCTAGTTTGGATGTAGATTTGTCTCAACTAGATGTTCAAATAGGAAAAACCAGTCATCTGCCAGCTTATGAAGAGTTATCCTTACGACGTAAATTTGAGATTCTAACATATTTTGACCAAATTCGAAATGAACGTTCCAAAGTCCCAAGTTTTAGACGAGGTGATTTTGACACAGAGATGGAAATGACACCAGTCTTTGATGGCGAGGAATTACTTACTTATCTCGAAGCTGATGGCAGTCCCTATGAGCTGAAACGAACGCTGACTACAGTCGAAGAAAAGGAATTAGAAAAAATTGGACAAGCCATTAGGATAGAAAATCAAGAAAAATTGACTCAGCTAGGGATTGATTTATCTCAGTTTGACCCAGACCGAGTCGGTATTTTATTGGATGCAGCAGGTCGTTTTCGTTTAAAAAATGCAGACCTTGCTTTACTAGGTGGTTATCCCAAAGCCTCGGTAACTCAACTAGCCCTTGCGACAGAACTACTCCAAATGGGACTAAGTCATGAAAAGGTTGAATTTTTCTTTGGTAGCCAGCTTTCCATTGAAGAGCTGCGACAAGTTGCCTACGCCTTTTTACACCAAGAACTCAGCAGAGAAGATGCGGAGCAATTTGAAAAAGATAAAGGTAATCAGCCAGATTTAACTCTCAGAGATTGGAAAAGCAAGCTAGAGAAAGCTGAGGGAAAAGAAGTAGTTGATGAAGAATTCGCGGAAAATCCACTGGTTCAGAGAGTATTGGACACTTATCCTCTGGGGTCATTGGTTTCCTATAAGGGACAGGACTTTGAGGTCATGTCGGTCAGCGATGCTCGATTGAACGGTTTGATTCGGATTGAGTTAGTCAATGACTTTTCGGATATCATTGAACAAAATCCAGTTCTTTATGTGAGGACCTGGGAAGAAGTCAGTCAGGCACTTCATCAGCCAAAGGCAGAACCACAAACAGAGTTAGAAGAAGCGGACCAAGAATTAAACCTATTCTCATTTCTGGAAGAGGAGCCAGTTCAGAGTATTGGACTATTGGAACCAGATGATTCAGAAAATGGTCATAACGATACTGATCTTGAAGAAACAGATAATCAAATTCCTGAAGAGGAAGTCGTCGAAACAATTCCAGAGATTCCAGTAACGGACTTTTATTTTCCAGAAGATTTGACGGACTTTTATCCTAAGACTGCTAGAGATAAGGTTGAGACAAACATTGTGGCCATTCGTTTGGTAAAAAATCTAGAAGTAGAGCACCGCAATGCTTCACCAAGTGAACAAGAACTCCTTGCCAAGTATGTAGGCTGGGGTGGACTAGCCAATGAATTTTTTGATGACTATAATCCAAAATTTTCTAAGGAACGAGAAGAACTGAAGAGCCTAGTCACAGATAAAGAGTATTCGGATATGAAACAGTCCTCCCTGACAGCCTATTACACAGACCCATCCCTGATCCGTCAGATGTGGGATAAGTTGGAAAGAGATGGCTTTACAGGTGGCAAAATCCTAGATCCTTCCATGGGGTTTCGTGTCATAATAGTGATAGAGGCAAATAGTTATGTAAATATAAGGAGTTCAAGACTTCTACCAAAGTTTAAAACTCAAAAAATAAATAGTTGGTGTGCTGCTTAGAGTATCCATTTTAACAATGGGTATTGTAAATAGCATACCAATAAAACTAAGGATTCTTTAAAGAGTCTTATTTTGTTATGAAAATTTAATATGCAAATCTCAGACGATAGAAAGTAATAATTCTGTCGTCTTTTTTATTTCAAAGAAAGGAGGTAAGGATGAATTTTGATTATTTTTATAATAGGCAATCTGAAATGTATAACTTCATTAGGTTACCTATGGTATTAATGGAAGATGAGATTTTTGAGAGCATTTCTATTGAAGCTAAAGTTTTGTATTCATATATGCTTAATCGAATGGGTATTTCATATAAAAATGGCTGGATAGATGAAGATGGAAAAGTCTTTATTTACTACACAATTGAAAGTATAAAAGATCAATTTAATTGTGCGAGTGAAAAAGCAAATAAATTAATAGCTGAACTTGATATTAAATCAGGAATAGGACTTATTGAAAAGAAAAGACAAGGACTTGGAAAGCCTAACAGAATTTATGTTAAAGATTTTATGAGCATATTTAATAATATGGAATTAAAAAATCAAGAAGTTCGAAAAACAAAATTCCAGAAGTTCGATAATCGAAATTCAAGAGATTCGAATATCGAAAGTCAAGATTTTCGAAAATCGGAAGGTAACTATAACAATATTAGTAATAATGAGTTAAGAAATAATGATTTTAGTAAAGGGCAAAAACCTTATGGAATATATAAAAACATATTTTTGACTGCTGAAGAATATAAGGACTTAACAAATGAGTTAGGAAGCAGAATTAGTGAATACATTGATAGGCTCTCGTCATATATGAAAGCAAATAACAGAGTGTATCAAGACCACAAGGCAACGATAATCAATTGGTATCTTAATGATCAGGCAAAAAATATTAATGACAATGCAACAAGGAAAATGAATTACGATATAGGGGAGAGTTTATGAAAAGATTAAAAGATTTTGTATTAAGAGAAAATGATATTGAAAGAAATGGACATATTTATTGCAAGGTCTGTGGTAAAAGAGTAGATGGAGAATTAGTTGACCTTGGATTTACAAAGTTTATTCCCAGAATTAAATGTGAATGTGAAATAAAAAGAGATAAGGAAAATGAAGAAAGAGAAAGACTGATGAAAATATCGTCATTGAAAAGAGATTGCTTCTCATCGCATATCCAGCACCAATATAATTTTGAGAAATACTTAAATGAAAAAGGTCAAGCCTACAAGGTTGCCTATAATTATGCCAAAAGTTTTGAGCAAATGAAGGAAGACAATGTTGGACTTTTATTTTATGGAGATGTCGGTAGTGGGAAGACTTATCTTGCTTGTTCAATTGCAAATGAATTAATCGAAAGAAAGCAAGTTAAAGTTAAGATTATGAATTTATCTCAGGTTATAAACCAAATACAAAAATCAGCATTTAAGCTAGATTCAAATGAAATTATCAGTAACCTCTCTAATATTCCATTGTTAATCTTAGATGACCTTGGAATTGAAAGGGATACATCTTATGCAAGAGAACAAGTATATAACATTATAAACTCAAGATACTTAAAGGGTAAGCCGACAATTTTTACTACAAACTTATCATTGGAAATTATTCAAAATCCTAATATTGACCTTGAGTATCAGAGGATATATTCAAGAATACTTGAAATGACAATTCCAGTTAAAGTTACGGGAGAAGATTTTAGAAGAAAAATCCATCAAGAGAAGTTAAGAAAATACAAAGAGTTACTTTTATATGGAGGTGGAATAGATGATTAATGAAGAAGTATCTAGGTCAAGTCTTAATCTTGAAGTAAGACTTGCAAAAGCAACAAGTAAAGCAATTCTTGATGCCTTAAAGAAAGTACACAAGCAAATAGAAGAACAAGGAGGCTTGAAAAATGTAATAAGAAATAACGGAGAAGAAGTAAAGCTAAAGGATATGGTTAAAAAGGGACAGTTAGAAGAAATTAATCTAAAAGATCCTGAGTTAAAAGAATTAAAGAAAATTTTAAATAAACACGGAGTGAAGTTTTCTGTTATGAAAGATAAGGAAACTGGCAACCACTCTGTGTTTTTTCAATCTAAGGATATAAAGGTGATGGAACATGCCTTTAAAAAAGCAGTTAAGGCTTCTGAAAGAAAGGCCGATAGAAAAGATTCAATAACGAAGACTATAAATAAGTTTAAAGATATGGCTAAGGACACCATTAGCAAAGATAAAGTTAAAAATAAACATAAGGAGCAAAGCTTATGATAAGTAATTTAAAAACATTTGAAAATAAGAATTTTGGGAAACTCACTGTTTTAGAAAAAGACGGTGAGTTTTTCTTTATAGCAAATGAAGTAGCAACTATGTTGGGATATGTCAATCCTAGAAAAGCTATTTATGACCATGTAGATGAAGAAGATAAGGGTGTAACGAAATGGAACACCCCTGGAGGAATACAGAATATTTCAATAATTAATGAATCAGGATTGTATTCACTTATCCTCTCATCAAAACTACCACAAGCAAAAATATTCAAAGCTTGGGTAACTAGAGAAGTCTTACCTAGTATTAGAAAAAACGGAGGATATATTGTAGGGCAAGAAAAGAAAACTAACGAAGAGTTACTTGCAGATGCAATTCTGGTAGCCAATAGAATTATTGCCGAAAGAGAAGAAGAGATTGAAGAATTAAGACCAAAGGCAGACTATTATGACAAATTAGTAGATTATAACCTACTTACAAACTTTAGAAATACTGCCAAAGAGTTAGGGATACCACAAAATCAATTTATAAGTTTTCTAATGGATAAGGGATTAATTTATAGAGATAAGAAAAAGAAACTTCTACCTTATGCTGATAAGAACAAGGGATATTTTGAAGTAAAAGAATGGGTTGATTCACTAGGTACACTTGTGGGAATACAAACATTTATAACGCCAAAGGGAAGACACTACCTACTAATTTTATTAGATAGTGAAGGTTTCTACGATGAATAAGATATTAGAAGCCATTCTTTCTGATATTAAAAAATTAATTAAAATAGACAACCCAAAGAAATTTATATTAGCAAACATTCCTTATCTATCCTTTTTCTACATTGGAAATATCTTTTTTAAGCACATCAATTCCTATGTTGGAGGAGATATTATTGATAGAATAATGGTAGGAATTTCTGATATAGGAACTTTATCTTATATACCAAGCCTTAATCCAAGGGACTTGTTAGTAGGTATTTCAGTTGCTGGTCTTGTTAAGCTAATTGTTTATAGCAAAGGTAAAAATAAGAAGAAATATAGGCAAGGTAAAGAGTATGGATCTGCAAGATGGGGAGAAAGTAAGGATATTGCTCCATACATTGACCCTAAGTTTGAAAATAATGTACTAATAACTAATACTGAAAGACTTACAATGAACTCAAGACCTAAAAATCCCAAATATGCTAGAAATAAAAATGTATTAGTAATAGGAGGTTCTGGGTCAGGTAAGACAAGATTTTATGTAAAGCCAAATCTAATGCAAATGCACTCTTCCTATGTAGTAACAGACCCTAAAGGCACACTTGTGTTAGAGTGTGGAAAAATGCTTTATGAAAATGGATATGACATAAAAATTTTGAACACAATAAATTTCAAAAAATCTATGAAATACAATCCCTTTGCATATTTGAGAAGTGAAAAAGATATTTTAAAACTTGTTCAAACAATTATAGCCAACACCAAGGGAGATGGAGAAAAGGCAGGAGAAGATTTCTGGGTAAAGGCTGAGAAGCTATATTACACTGCCCTTATCGGCTATATCTATTATGAAGCACCAGAGGAAGAAAAGAACTTTAAAACACTTTTGGATATGATTGACGCAAGTGAGGTCAGAGAAGATGACGAAACCTATATGAACCCAATTGATAGGCTCTTTGAAGCTCTTGAAAAGAAAGATCCAAGTCATTTTGCAGTTAAGCAATACAAGAAATATAAGTTAGCAGCAGGAGTAATAGAATTAAGGAGAACACTTAATCACTATTTTAGTGAAATATGTACTTCTTAATTCTTTTTTTATTGAAAAATTAAGAGAAAGGGGGTAAAAATGAGGAATTTTGAAAAGATAACAGCACTCTATGAGAGATTAAGTCGTGATGATGAACTGCAAGGAGAAAGTAACTCCATCATCAATCAGAAAAAAATACTGGAAGAATACGCAAGCAAAAATAACCTGTCAAACATCATTCACTTTACAGATGACGGAATCAGCGGAACGCAGTTTGACAGACCGGGATTTATGGCAATGATGAACGGAGTCAATCAAGGAAATATTGGTTGTATCATTGTAAAAGATATGAGCAGACTTGGCAGAGATTATCTCAAAGTCGGTCAATGTATGGAGATACTAAGACAAAAGGGCGTAAGACTAATCGCTATCAATGATAATGTAGATAGTTTTTACAGAGAAGATGATTTTACTCCCTTTAGAAATATCATGAATGAATGGTATGCAAGAGATACATCAAGAAAAATACAATCGACTTTCAGGTCAAAAGGCGAAAGTGGGAAACATACTGCAAGCACACCGCCTTATGGCTATATCAAAGATGAAAAAGATAAAAACAAATGGATAGTAGATGAAAAAGCAGCAGAGATAGTAAGGCGAATATTTAACCTGACCATGCAAGGCAATGGTCCGTATCGAATAGCAAAGATATTGGAGAGTGAAAAAGTAGATATACCCGCCTATCATCAACAGAAATTAGGCTATGGACTATATCAAAGCAAAAACTTTGAACATCCCTATCGTTGGTGCAGCTCAACAATAGCAAGCATTTTAAAGAAACAGGAATACTTGGGGCATACAGTCAATTTCAAAACAAGAAAGCACTTCAAGGACAAGAAAAGCAAATATGTATCCGAGGATAACTGGCTTATTTTTGAAAATACACACGAGCCAATCATAGACCAAGAAACCTTTGATAATGTGCAAAGGATAAGAGGAAATGTAAAAAGGTATCCTGACGGTTGGGGAGAATATCACCCACTCACAGGACTAATGCATTGTGCAGATTGTGGGAGCAAGATGTATGTTCATAGAACAAGCAATTATAAGAATATTCCCTATTACACTTGCAGTGCCTATACCAAAACACCTTGTGGCACACTTTGTCCATCAGCACACAGAATAAAAGCAGAAGCGGTCTTAAACCTTATTAGGGAAACACTAAAAGATATTAAAAAATACCTTAATGAAGATAATGAAGCCTTTATCCGTTCCATTCAAAATGAAATGGAAGAAAAGGAAAAAATAGAGATAGAAAAGAAACGCACAAGGCTTATTGACAGCAAAGGAAGATTACAGGAATTAGAAAGACTGATGTGTCGTATCTATGAAGATATGATCCTTAACAAAATACCAAATAGCAGATATGAAATACTAAATAACCAATATGAAACGGAGCAGATAACTTTAAGTAAAGAAATTAAGGATTTGGAGCAGCAGGTATCAAGATATGAAAAAGAAACAGACAGAGCTAAAAAATTTATATCTCTTATCAGTCGTTATGAAAACTTTGATGAACTTACAACCACAATGATAAATGAGTTTGTAGAAAAGATTGTCGTACATGAAAGAGATAGAAAAGGAAGTCAGACATCAAAGCAAAAGATAGAAATTTACTTTAATTTCATAGGCAATTATGAACTGCCACAGGCGGAGTTAAGTGATGAAGAAAAACAAAAACTTGAGGAAGAAGAAAGAAAAATAAAGAAAAGAAAAGACAAGCTACATCAAAATTACCTGAAACGAAAAGCAAGCGGAAAACAGAAAGAGTATGAAGATAAATATAAGGCAAGGAGAGAACAGAAGAAACAGGAGAAAATAAAGGTTTTGAAAAGAGTGGGGATACCGGTGAGTGAGTATATAAAAACAAATATTTAAACCTATCTTGACAAATATTGAATTTTGATTTATTATTAAATATATATTCAGTATTGGAATAGAAAGAGGTGTGCTATGGCACAAGTATTAAAAGAAGAAGTTAGAAATAGAATACTCGAAGCAGCAGAAAAAGTATTTTATAAAAAGGATTATAGAGGTGCCAAATTAACAGAAATTGCAAAAGAAGCAGATATTCCTGTGGCACTAATTTATACCTATTTCAAAAATAAGGCAGTTTTGTTTGATGCAGTAGTAAGTTCTGTTTATATAAACTTCGAGTCAGCTTTTAATGAGGAAGAATCTTTGGAAAAAGGTTCTGCTTCTGAAAGGTTTGATGAAGTTGGAGAAAATTATATTCATGAACTTTTAAAAGATCGTAAGAAGTTAATTATTTTAATGGATGAAAGCTCAGGTACAAAGCATACAGAAGCAAAACAAAAACTCATATCGCAAATGCAGGTTCATATTGAAGTAAGTTTAAAAAGACAATCGAAACAGGAATATGATCCAATGCTTGCCCATATTTTAGCCAGTAACTTTACAGAGGGACTTCTTGAAATAGCAAGGCATTATCAAAGTGAAAAGTGGGCAAAAGATATGCTAAAACTTATTGCAAAGTGTTATTACAAGGGAGTGGAATCATTGTAAGTTGATTTGATATTTAAATGCGATAAATTTAAATTTTTGGAGGAGATATTTTGAAGATATATAAAGATAAAGAAGAACTGAAATCTGAGATAAATAAAAGTTTTGAAAAGTATATTTCTGAATTTGATATTATTCCTGAATCTCTCAAAGATAAGAGAGTCCCTGAAGTTGACAGAACACCAGCAGAAAATCTTGCTTATCAACTCGGATGGACAACATTAGTTTTGAAATGGGAAAAAGATGAGAAAAACGGTTTTGAAGTAAAGACACCGTCGGATATGTTTAAATGGAATCAACTTGGAGAATTATATCAGTGGTTTACCGATACTTATGCTCATTTATCGATAGAAGAATTAAAGAAACGATTGAAAGAAAATATTATATCTATCTATACAATGATTGATACACTAAGTGAAGAAGAATTATTTCAACCGCATATGAGAAAATGGGCTGATGAAGCTACTAAAACAGCGACATGGGAAGTTTATAAGTTTATTCATGTTAATACGGTTGCCCCTTTTGGAACGTTTAGAACTAAGATTAGAAAATGGAAAAAGATTGTGCTATAATTTTTGATTTGCTGATACAGTAATTTAAAAAAATATAGTGATCGGATAAAATAGACTTTGCGTAATCAGCAAAGTCTTACTTTAAACCTTAATACTGAATTGAAATTCAATATTATTCAATTTTGAAAGGAGAGTTGTTCATGCCGGAAAAAGAATTAAGGAAAAAAGTGATTGGGAAAAATAGTTTATCCAATTCACTTCTTGCTTTAAAAATAGTATTTGATTTGATACCACAAATCTTACTTGTATATTTGATTAGTTCTTTAATCACAAACAATATTAACGAAGGTAATTTAAAGTATATATTCTTGGGAATCTTTATATCGTTTGTATTAAAAGGAGTGTTTTATTATTTTGCAACAAAGGTTGCCCATGAGAAAGCATACGAAAAATTAACAGAACTTAGGTTAGATATTATCGGTCATCTGAAAAAACTAAGTTTGGGATTCTTTAAAGAACATAATACAGGAGAGCTTACCAACATTGTTCAACATGATGTAGAGCAAGTGGAAGTATACCTTGCCCATGGTCTTCCTGAAATAATGGCAGTTACACTTCTGCCTACCATTATTTTTGTAGCTATGATTTTTGTTGATTGGCGTCTTGCTCTTGGAATGATTGCTGGAGTTCCACTCATGTATTTGGTAAAAGTTCTTTCACAGAAAACAATGGATAAAAACTTTGCTATTTACTTTAACCATGAAAATAAGATGAGAGAAGAGCTAATGGAATATGTAAAAAATATTTCTGTGATTAAGGCTTTTGCTAAAGAAGAGGAGATTAGTGAAAGAACATTAAAAACGGCAAGAGAATATATTTACTGGGTTAAAAAGAGCATGGGAGCAATTACAATTCCAATGGGACTCATTGACATATTTATGGAAATTGGAGTAGTTATTGTCATGATTTTGGGAAGTATATTTCTTTACTATGGAAATATTACAACCCCTAATTTTATACTTGCCATTATTTTATCGTCTGCTTTTACTGCATCTATAAGTAAGACGGCTACATTGCAACATTTTTCTATTGTGTTTAAGGAAGCACTAAAGGCGATTGGAAAAGTTTTAACAGTTCCGCTTCCAAAGAAAAAGACAGAACAAGGTTTAGAATTTGGAAATATAGAATTTAAAGATGTGAATTTTGCATACGGAAAAGATAGCTTTGAGCTTAAAAATATCAATTTGAATTTTAAGAAAAATAGTTTGAACGCCTTTGTAGGAGCAAGTGGTTGTGGGAAAAGTACTGTATCTAATTTGCTTATGGGATTTTGGGATGCAGATGAAGGACAAATACTGATAAATGGAAAAGATATAAAAGAATATAGTCAAGAAAATATCTCAATGCTGATTGGTAGTGTGCAACAAGAAGTTATCCTTTTTGATTTAAGTATTTTTGAAAATATAGCAATTGGAAAACTAAATGCAACAAAAGAAGAAGTCATAGAAGCTGCTAAAAAAGCAAGATGCCATGATTTTATTTCAGCATTGCCAAATGGATATGAAACACGAGTAGGTGAAATGGGAGTTAAGTTATCTGGTGGAGAAAAACAAAGAATCTCCATAGCAAGAATGATACTGAAAAATGCACCGATTTTAATATTAGATGAAGCAATGGCAGCTGTTGATAGTGAAAATGAAAGACTAATCGGCGAAGCAATTGACGATTTAAGCAAGGATAAAACCATTATTACAATTGCTCATCATCTAAACACAATTAGAGATTCAGACCAAATTATAGTTATGGATAAGGGTGTTGTTCTTGATGCAGGAAGCCATGAAGAGTTGATGAAAAGATGTGAGTTCTATAAGGATATGGTTGAAGCACAGAACAAGGTAGATAGATGGAATTTGAAAGAGGTGGTAACAGAAAATGTTTAGAGAAATGTTAAAGCTGCTTACAAAAACCGGCAAGAGAGATTTGATTATATCAAGTGTATTCTTTGCCCTTTATGGACTAAGCTCCATAGCCATGATTGTTATCGTATTTTCTATACTGTTTCAGATATTTGATGGGACGAGTTTAGCAAGTTTATATAAAGGTTTTATTGCAATTGGGTTACTTGTAGTATTCAAAGGCATTTGTAATATGGTTGCAGATATGAAAAAGCATAGTGCAGGTTTTGATATTGTTCAGCAAATCAGAGAACGCATGATTATTAAATTGAAAAAATTCAGTTTGGGATTTTATACCAATGAAAGACTGGGAGAGATCAATACAATTTTACACAAAGATGTTGATAATATGTCTCTTGTTGTAGGACACATGTGGTCGAGAATGTTTGGCGATTTTTTGATAGGTGCAGTCGTATTTATCGGTCTTGCAAGTATTGATTTCAAACTTGCTATTCTAATGGCTGTATCTGTTCCGATTGCACTTGTCTTTCTATATCTGACAATTAAGCAATCTGAAAGAATAGAGAATCAGAATAATTCAGCACTTCTTGATATGGTTAGCTTATTTGTTGAATATGTTAGAGGAATACCTGTACTAAAGAGTTTTTCAAACAATAAAAGCTTGGATAATGAGCTTATGAACAAGACAAAAAAGTTTGGAGAAACAAGCAAAGTAGCTTCAAGATTCAAGGCAAAACAGCTATCTATATTTGGGTTTTTACTGGATATTGGATATTTAGTTCTTTTAATTGCAGGAGCAATACTTGTTATAAAGGGAAGTCTTGATGTACTTAATTTTATTATCTTTGCAGTAATTTCAAAAGAGTTTTATAAGCCGTTCGCTTCTATGGAACAACACTATATGAACTATGTTTCGGCGGTAGATAGTTACGAAAGACTTTCAAGAATTTTATATGCAGATGTAATCCCGGATAAAGTGAATGGAATTGTTCCGAAAGATAATGATATAGCTTTTGATAACATTGGATTTTCCTATGAAAAAGATGAATTTAAAATGGAAAAATTGAGCTTTTCTATTGCTGAAAAAACAATGACAGCCTTAGTTGGAGAATCAGGTAGTGGAAAGACCACTATAACCAACTTACTTCTAAGATTTTATGATGTGCATAAAGGAAAAATTACACTCGGAGGAATTGATATAAGGGATATTCCTTATGATGAGCTTTTAGACCGTATTAGCATTGTCATGCAGAATGTTCAATTGTTTGATAACACGATTGAAGAAAATATCAGAGTAGGTAAAAAAGGAGCTACAAAAGAGGAAATCATTGAAGCTGCAAAGAAAGCAAGAATACATGATTTCATTATGAGTTTACCAAAAGGTTATGAAACTGATATTGGCGAAAATGGAGGAATTTTATCAGGTGGACAAAGACAAAGAATATCTATTGCAAGAGCTTTTCTAAAAGATGCACCGATTTTAATTCTTGATGAAATGACAAGTAATGTTGATCCTGTAAATGAATCTTTGATACAGGATGCTATTACAGAACTTGCAAAGAATAGAACTGTACTTGTAGTGGCTCATCATTTAAAAACAATTCAAAAAGCTGACCAAATTCTCGTATTTCAAAAAGGAAATTTACTTGAAAAAGGAAAGCATGGTGAACTTCTTGCGAAAAATGGTTACTACACAAAATTATGGAAAGCTCAGTACGAGGTATAATCATGATTTTGTTAAAAAATGTTTCTTATGAATGGGAAGATGGGCGAACTGCTTTAAAAAATATCAATCTTGAAATTAAAAAAGGTGAATTTGTTTTAATTTCAGGGAAAAGTGGAAGTGGTAAAAGTACTCTTGGAAGTGTAATGAATGGTCTTATTCCACATTATTACAAAGGCAAAATGCAAGGAGAAGCCTTTGCGTCCGGAAAAGATATAAGCAAATTATCGCTTCATGAAATAGGGCGTATTGTAGGTACTGTATTTCAAGATCCAAGAAGTCAATTTTTCACGACAACGACAGATGAAGAAATAGCTTTTGGGCTTCAAACTATCTGCAAATCAAGATATGAAATCAAACAGAGAGTAGAAGAAGTATATGCAGAGCTGGATATTGAGGAACTGAAAGGAAAATCTGTTTTTGAATTATCAAGCGGGCAGAAACAAAAGATAGCTATTGCAAGCATCTATGCAATGAATCCGAAAGTTTTAATTTTAGATGAGCCTTCAGCAAATTTGGATATGAAAGCAACATTTGACCTATTTTTAATTTTGGAAAAATTAAAGAAAAAGGGAACAACTGTTGTTCTAATTGAACATCGTTTGTACTATGTAAAATCTTTATTTGACCGTTTTCTTTTGGTTAAAGATGGAGAGATTGCACAGGACTTGAGTCGGGAAGAAGTTATCCATCTTGAAGGGAAGTTTTGGGATGATAATGGACTAAGAACTCTTGAATTAAAAGAATACAGGATAAGTGAGAAGAAAGATTTATATCAATTAAATGATGAAAGTATCAGTGGGAAAGGCTTGAAATTTTGTTACCCAAGTGCAACTAAGGTTGGAAATAAGCAAAATCAATACATCTTAAATCATCTTGATTTCAATATGGAGTGTGGAAAAGCCATTGGTCTTATTGGGTTAAATGGTACTGGGAAAACTACTTTTGCAAGGGTAATTTCAGGACTTGAGAAGATAAAAGAGGGGAAAATATGGGCGGAAAAAGATAAAGAGTTGAATCGTAAAGATTTAATGGATATGTCATATTTTGTATTTCAGGATTCAGACTATCAGTTATTTTCGGAAAGTGTACTTGATGAAATGCTGCTTGGTATTTCAAATAAAGATAAAAAAGAAAATACCCAAAAGGCAAAGTCTATTTTGAATGTTCTTGGCTTAGATAAATATATAGATAAGCATCCGTTTGCTTTATCAAGAGGAGAAAAACAAAGACTGACAATAGCTTGTGGAATGATGAAACAGGCAAAAGTTTTCATCTATGATGAACCAACATCAGGTTGTGATAAAGACTCAATGCTTTCAGTCGCAAAACTGATTGAAGAACAATTAAAAAAAGGGATAACAGTTTTGGTAATAAGTCATGATTTTGAGTTTTTAGCGAACACAGTGAGTAAGCTCTGGGTAATGGGAGATGGAAAAATAGAAAGTGTTTTGAATATGAGTGAAAGTAATAAAATTCTCATATTGGACAAGATGAGAGGAGGTAGATAACTTGATGGATAGAAAAACAGTCGATCCGAGAATAAAACTTACTCTACTTCCAATTGTTGGATTTACGAGCTTTTTTATAAGCGATACAATTCTACTTTTCGGACTGATTCTCTTTGCCTTTTTTCTGTATGTATACAGCAGTATGTGGAAAAGAGCATTACGCTTTATTTTGTTTTTTGTGATTTTATACTGCATAGAGTTATGGCTTGGAAAGTTTTGTGAAGCAAGTATCGTATTTGCAATATATATGTTTATTTACTTTGCATCAAGGATGACCTTAATTGCTATGTTTGGTGGATATATAACAAAGACTACAAGTGTAAGTGAAATGCTTGAAGCATTAAATAGAATGAAAGTACCAAGAAGCATTGGTATACCTTTTAGTGTTTTGCTTAGGTTTGTACCAACTATAAAAATAGAACTCAAGGCATTAAAAGAGAATATGAAGATTCGAGGAATCGTAACAAGTAGATTTTTCCCCTTGCTACATCCAATTAAATATATTGAATATACGCTTGTTCCGCTTTTAATGAGAATGATTAAGATTTCAGATGAACTGTCAGCTTCAGCACTCATTAGAGGACTTGATAGTGATGAGAACAGGGTTACATTAACAAAATTGAGGTTTAGAACAACGGATTTGTTGATTGGACTATTAGGAGCTTTGATGATTGCTCTTGTGATAGTAATACAGAAAATTTATTAGGAGGACTTTTATGAAAAACAAATTAAATGGTCGTGATTTTATTACAATCGGAATCTTTAATGCAATTGGAATTGTCATATACATGGCGGTTGCATTTGCTATGGCAACAACAGTGATTGGAGGATTTATTGCTTCAGGAGTTAGCTTTATGGTAGCTGCTACCGTTTATATCCTTATGGCTTTGAAAGTTAAAAAGAAGGGCGTATTTACAATATCAGGAACGCTTCTTGGTTTAATTGCATTGTCAGGAGGACATTTGCCTCATGCAGTCTTTGCTGTAATCGGTGGAATTATATGTGATTTGATTATAGGAAATTATGAGAGCAAGGGACGAATGATTATTGGATATGGGATATTTGCATTAGCGGATTTTTTAGGGACAGTAATTCCTGTGATTTTATTCGGAACAGCTTCTTTTGTGGAAAGAGCATCAAAATGGAAAATGAGTGAAGCACAAATAAATGAAGCATTATCTTATTTCAAAGTTTCATGGGCAGTAGGCTTTGCCTTGATAACATTTGTTCTTGCTTGCATAGGAGCATTCGTTGCAACAAAGATACTCAAAAAGCATTTTGAAAAAGCAGGAGTGATTTAATAATAAATTTACTTAGGAGGGAAAATAATGGAGGGATAATTATGTCAAAACTTATAGTTTCGGTTTTCACAGAACGATATAATTATCCTTTTTTATTCTTGGAATTGCTTACACATAGCAATAATACTTTACCAGAAACGACCAAATAGAAAATTATATAAAACATTAGTTTTTAAGCCGAGAGGACTTTTTACGCCAAAGTGTAGAAGTCCTCCTTTTTTATTCTCAAAACCAAAACAGAGAACTTAAAAAGGAGGATGACTAAGTGGCAAAGAAAGAATATTACCTTTATGTAAAAGGCAAAGCCGTACCTGTAAGTGAAGAAGTCTACAAAGCCTATTGGAAGATAACAGAGCATGAAAAGTATCTCCAAAGAAAAGATTGGAAGCATAATGTAATACCATTTTCGGCACTGGATCATGATGGACACTTTGTAGATAACATCATAGATGAAAAGATAGACTTAGAAAAAATTGTAGAAGTAAAAATGCGAATTGAAGAACTTCATAAAGCATTAAATACTCTTACAAAAGAAGAACGAGAACTAATGGAAGCCATCTTCTACAAAGAAGAAAGTCTAAGGTCAATCAGCAGAAGAGAGAAAGTTACACATCAAGCAATCAGTGGGAGGAGGGATAGGATTTTAGAAAAACTGAGAAAGATTTTAGAAGATAAAATCTAAAAACTTGGAAAGGTTAAGTGTCAAAAAAGGTGCTTAACCTTTCTTTATGGAAACAAGCAGATACCAAAACGGAGGAATTAAAAATGAAGAAAGAAAAAACATTACAGGAAGTACAGGAACAAATTTCTGAACTTCAGGAAGAAAGAGAAAAGTGCGATGTAAAGCTGAAACAATTACAAAATCAAGGCAAAAAATTAGAAAAACTGGCAAATGAAAAGGAACGAAAAAGAAGAAATCACAGGCTCATACAAAGAGGCTTGATAGTAGAAAGAGTAATTGAAAATTCCCTTATGTTTGCCAATGAGGAGATAGAAGAACTACTTAAAGTTGCTACTGATACAGAAGAATACAGACAAGCCTATGAAGAAATGATAAATGGAAAAGATATGGAAGATGAAACAGATATTGAGTGAACAGAATAAAAAAACTTAGTTTTTTCAGAAGCTCCCTGCAAGGGCAAAAAGCTTCGCAGAACGCAAAACACCCTTTAGGGTGTATAATTGCGCCCTTAGAAAAACTAAGGGATTTTAGCAAGTATTAAAAAATCCAAAACTTAATAAAAATATACGGATAAAGCAGATAGGAAAAGATACAAAAAATAGCCTGTCTGCTTTTTTCCTTTACCTAAAAACAAATAAAAAATGAAAGGAGCTTATGAAGATGGCAGAAACATTTCACTTTAATATTTCCATGATAAGCAGAGGAAAAAGTAAATCGGCAGTTGCAAGTGCAGCATATATCTCTTGTGAGAAAATCAAAAATGAATGGGATGGAGAAGTTCATGACTATCATAATAAAAAAGGACTTTTACATTCAGAAATCTTCTTGCCGGAGAATGTTCCCATAGCATTAAAAGATAGAACTACTTTATGGAATAGCGTTGAACTAAATGAGAAAGCAAGTAACGCACAGCTTGCAAGAAACTTCATTATCGCCTTACCAAAAGAATTATCCTTTGAAGAAAATAAGAAACTCATTACCGACTTCATACAAGAAAATTTTGTATCAAAAGGAATGATAGCAGACCTTGCAATCCATGATGAAAGTGATGAAGAAAATAATAATATCCATGCACATATTATGACTACCCTCAGACCAATCAATGAAAAAGGAGAGTGGCAGGCAAAAAGCAAAAAAGAATATGTAATTGATGAAAATGGAGAAAAGATAAAACTAAAAAGCGGGAACTACAAAACAAGAAAAGTAGAGCTGACAGACTGGAACAATAAAGGAAACGCAGAGAAATGGAGAGAGAATTTTGCAAGACTTTGTAATCAGTATTTAGAAAAAAATCATCAAGAAAAGAGAGTGGATCATCGTTCCTACAAAAGGCAAGGGATAGAAGAAATCCCAACCATTCACATGGGAGCAAGTGCCAGTGCCTTAGAGAAAAAAGGAATCGAAACCGACAAAGGAAACATCAACAGAGAAATAAAAAAACATAACTCTTTAGTAAAAGCTATCAAGAACAAGATAAAAGAAATCACTTCTTGGATAGACTCTTTACTTGGAAATCTGCAAGCAAAATACGATGGGTATAAACAGACCAAGAAAGATGAACTGGAGAACAAAGCAGAACTCTTTAACCTTTATGAATATATTTCTATCTACAACGAAATACAGGGAGAAAAAACAAAAAATCTATCCTACTATGGACAGATAAAAAAGGGAAATGCAGACCTAAAGAGATTTGTAAAAGCAATCTACTATCTAAAAGATAATCATCTTCAAACCATAGCAGACCTACAAGAAAAAGTTTTTGAACTGGCAAAGCAAAGTAAAAAGATAAGTGAAGATATTCAAAGCAAAACCCAAAGAATAAAGGAGTTAAATCGTTGCTTTATTTGTGCAGACATCATCAAAGAAAATAAGGCGGTATATCAGGAATATAAAGATAAAACTTTTCTTAAAGATAAATTTAACAATTCACATAAAGATGAAATTGAAAACTACAAAAAAGCAAGAAAGACTATAGAAAAATTTACTGGAACATCAGCTATAAAGTCGAGTGATTGGCAGAAAGAAATATCAAGCCTTGAAAAAGAGATACAAGACTTAACTGAAGATAAAGCTAAAGTTCAAGACGAATTTAAGCAGATAGATCATATCAAATATGCAGTAAAGATTGTGGGTGACGAGTATGGAATAGATTTATCTATAGAGATAGACAAGGCAATTAAGAGGGGAGATAAACCAAGTGTAATTGCACAACTGAAAAAATTTCAAGAGCAAGAGGAAAGAAAGGGTCAGTACAAACAAAAAGCAAAAGAAAAGGCTAAAGAAAATTATAAAAATAAAGGGGAGGAAAGATAAAAATGGCAGACAACAGAAGATACTATTGGTTAAAATTGAAAGAAGATTTTTTTACAGATAAGAGAATCAAAAGGCTAAGAAAAATATCAGGAGGAGATACCTATACAATCATTTATCTTAAATTGCTTTTACTTAGCTTAAAAGATAGTGGGAAGCTGTATTATGATGGAGTAGAAACAGACTTTATCAAAGAGCTTGCCTTAACGATTGATGAAACGGAAGATGATGTAATGGTTATAGTGAACTATCTTATGGCACAAGGATTGATGGAGATAATCACAGAAAATGACGAGTATTTTTTAACAGAAATCCCAAGTCTTATAGGTTCAGAAACAGCGTCTACAAGGCGTTCGAGAAAATCGAGAGGACAAAAAGCGTTGCAATGCAACACTAATGCAACACATTGCAACCTTTTGCAACAAAATTGCAACGGAGATATAGAGAAAGAAATAGATATAGAGTTAGAAAAAGAGGGGGAGATAGAAAAAATATCCCCCGTTTTTTACGGAGAATATAAAAATGTTTCCTTAACAGATGAAGAATATGGAAAGTTAAAGGATAAAATGCAAGGTCATAGGGAGAAAATGATAGAAAAGCTTTCGACTTATATGCAAAGCACAGGAAGAAACTACAAAGACCATTATGCGACCTTAATTCATTGGTATGAACAAGATAAAGGGAAATTAAAGGAGTGTAGTAAATCAACAGTATATACCCTTGAAGATTATGACAAGGGAGAACATTTATAATCTCATATAAGACGGTGGAGAGGCTTTTTTAGAGCGTTAATGGCAAAAGAGGTATCAGAATATAGCTAAGTGTGAAAACATCATGTGAGGGCTTAAAATTGCAGTATGGAAAAATCATCGTATTTATGATAAAATGACAGTGATATGATAATAAACTCAGTTATAAAGAGAGGATATATAAATGCGAATTCAATTTACAGTAAACGATGAAGAACTGAAAATTTTAACTAAAAAAGTTATAGAGGGTAATTACCCAAGTATTAGTGAATATTGTAAGTGTAGCAGTTTACAAGAAAATACAAGTTATGTTGACTTATATAATACCTTACTAAATAAAATAAGCTTTTTGCCGAAAGACAAAGAATTTGTTTTACGAGAGTTAATAGCAACACCGCCGGCTTTGATTGGCAGATGGTTTTATGAAAATGTAAATAAGGGACTTGTGAAAAATGTAGAACACATCGGAAAAGCTGAAGGTGGAGTAGAAAAATATAAAAAGATATGAGACTTATTTCAAAAAGCTACGCAGTGCGTGGCGGATTGGAAAAGATATTTAGATAATTTTGGAGGTGCATTTCATGGCAGATGAAAATAAAGAGATAGTTATTGTAGATGATAAAACTATACAAGAAAAAATATATTTCATTCGTGGACAAAAAGTAATGCTTGATGCAGATTTAGCTGAAATATATGGTTATGAAACTAAAAACTTTAATAGACAGGTAAAAAATAATATTGAAAAGTTTGAAGGCGAAGATTTTATGTTTCAATTGACCGAGAATGAGTTTGAAAACTTGAGGTGCAAAAATTTCACCTCAAGTTGGGGCGGCTCAAGGTACCTACCAAATGCCTTTACGGAACAAGGTATTTATATGCTTATGACTGTATTAAGGGGAGAACTTGCGATTAGGCAAAGCAGAGCCTTAATTAGAACATTTAAGCAGATGAAAGACTTCATTATTGAAAATCAAGATTTTATCGGTTCAAAAGAATTAGTCCAAATAGCTATTCAAACCAACCAAAACACAAATGATATTGCAGAAATAAAATCTCAAATGGCTACTAAAGAAGATTTGAAAAAAGTAATGGATAATTTTATCGATCCGGACACTTACAAGCATTTCCTTTTGATGAATGGAGATAAGATTGAAGCGGATGTTGCCTATACAAAAATATATAAGTCAGCAAAGAAAAGCATTTACGTAATAGATAACTATATAGGCTTGAAAACCTTAGAATTATTAAGAGCTGCAAAAGACAATGTTGAAATTATAGTCTTTAGCGACAATGTGAAAAATAAAGATATGCTTACAAAAAACATCCTAAATGATTTTAGAAGAGATTATCCAAATATCAACTTAAAAATGAAGGTTGCAGGCAAAAAATATCACGATAGATATATTGCAATAGACTATGGAACAGAAAATGAAGCCTTTTATCTTTGCGGAGCTTCATCAAAGGACGCAGGAAATAAAATATCAAGTATTACCAAGATAGAAGAATCCTCTAAGGATATGTATCATACAATGTTTGGTGGAATGTTAAACAATAAGAATTTGAAAATTTAATATGCAGATAACAGAATAGACAGTTATATGAGCTTTAAGCAAGGCGGTAGAAGTAAAAATCTATCGTCTTTTTTAATTGCAACAAACAGGAGGAAAACTATATGCAAGAAAATAAAAATGAACAGAATACAGGAACAAAGACGATAAAGAAAATTGGGAAAGTAACCTATGAGGTTGTTGTCCACTTTAATGAAAATGCAACGGAAACCATGCAAGACAAATTAAAAAGGATAATGCTTAGAGAAATGGAGATGAAAAAACATCAAAAAGGAGATAAAAATGATTAGAAAGTCCTTGACAAGTTGTTACAGGAAAAACTGCTAAGTCAATTCTAATATCTTGTGGAGCAAGACTTGCACCTTTTGATATAAGAGAGCTTAGAGAACTAATGAGTGAAGATGAACTAGAACTCGATAAAATTGGGGATAGGAAAACTGCTTTATTCGTAATAATATCAGATACTGACGATACCTTTAACTTTGTAGTTTCAATAATGTATTCTCAATTATTTAATCTACTATGTGATAAGGCAGATGATGTGTATGGCGGAAGACTTCCAGTTCATGTTAGATGTCTACTTGATGAGTTTGCAAATATAGGATTAATTCCTAAATTTGAGAAACTAATAGCGACAATTCGTTCAAGAGAAATATCGGCAAGTATAATACTGCAAGCACAATCTCAATTAAAAGCAATCTATAAAGACCATGCAGATACAATAGTTGGTAACTGTGACTCTACACTCTTTTTAGGAGGAAAAGAAAAAACAACAGTAAAAGAGTTATCAGAAACCCTAGGAAAAGAAACTATAGACCTATATAACACATCAGAAACAAGATCAAATCAAAAATCTTTTGGTCTAAATTACCAAAAAACTGGCAAGGAACTTATGAGTCAAGATGAAATAACTGTAATGGATGGCGGTAAGTGTATTTATCAGTTAAGAGGAGTAAGACCTTTTCTATCTGATAAATTCGATATTACAAAGCATAAGAATTACAAGTTGTTGGAAGATTATGATAAGAAAAACTTGTTTGATGTGGAAGAGTATTTAACAAATAGAGATAAAATAAAAATAAACAGGAACAGTTTGATTACAAGATTATGAATTAAGCCTAGGATAAAAATATTTTTGGTATAATATCTATATAAACCATGGAGGTAGGCATATGAGGTCTTATGAAAGTAAGGAAGAATTAAAAAATGAGATAAAGAAAACTTTTGGAAAATATATTTCAGAGTTTGATAATATCCCAGAAGAATTAAAAGATAAAAGAGTAGATCAAGTTGATAGGACACCAGCTGAAAATCTTGCCTATCAAGTAGGTTGGACAACTTTAGTTTTGAAATGGGAAGAAGATGAAAAAAAGGGAATTGAGGTTAAAACGCCATCTGACAAATTTAAGTGGAATCAACTTGGAGAATTGTATCAATGGTTTACAGATACCTATGCTCATAAATCGTTAAAGGAATTAAAAGAACAACTATCACAGAATATAGAAGATATTTACTCTTTGATAGATAATCTTACAGAGGAAGAATTATTTAAACCACATATGAGAAAATGGGCAGATGAAGCAACAAAAACTGCAACTTGGGAAGTATATAAATTTATCCATGTAAATACAGTAGCACCATTTGGAACATTTAGGACTAAGATTAGAAAATGGAAAAAACTTAATAATTTTGTGAATGTAATTAAATAATAAGGTTGGTGCTTTAATTGAATTATGAAAAATTTAAAAAAATAATAAATAGAAAAACCTCTATAATAGTATTAGATACAAATGTAATACTTGACTTAGCTCGATATTCATTATACAGTAGCAAAAACATATTAGAAATTTTCAAGGAGTGTAAGGATTTAATATGGATTCCGAATCAAGTGTATAAAGAATTTAATAAAAATAAATATAGCGTATTCGGACAATTGAAAAAAAAGTATCAAAATTTTGAAAAAGATTTACTAAGAGTAATTGAAAGGAGTCAAAAAAATTTAGAGAGTGTCTTGATTAAATCATCTAAATATAATTATTTTGGAAGAAAAAATTTGGAGAATGATTTAAATAACAAGTTAGTTGAATTAAAACAAATAATCAAATCTTATAAAAATAGTGTTGGTATTGAATATGATGAAATAACAACAGATTCTCCTGAAATAATTAAAGATATAGATAATCTTATTTCATATTTAGAAAAAAATAATAGGATAGGTAATAGGATAAGGTTTAGTGAACAATTAAAAATTATTAGAGAGGGTGAACTTAGGTATAAATATAAAATTCCGCCTGGATATGAGGACATTAATAAAGATGGAGTTGAAAAATTTGGAGATTTATTTGTTTGGAAAGAGATATTAGATTTACCAGTTGAAAAATCAGTAAAAGATATTATTTTTATTACGAATGATATAAAAGAAGACTGGTGGAGTAAGGATAGTCAAGATAATTTAGTAGTTCACGATAAATTATTAAGTGAATTTAAAGAAAAAAATCCAAATGTAAATATTGAATTTTTAACAACAGGAATGTTTCAGAATTTCGCTTCAAAAGTATATGATAGATACCCGTGGTGCTAGTTGATTTCAAAATACTTCAAATTATAAGCTAGTATGAATTGTTCAAGTCTCAATTGTAATCCAGATAGTCCCCTAGCCAATGTCTGCTCAATATCAAATATAGAACAAAGTT
>NZ_SPOZ01000011.1 GCF_004569635.1 Streptococcus sp. LYSM12 | reverse complement strand
CCGCAAAGACCCCTTGGAACTGGAGTTTGCCCTGCTTATCGGTCTTGACCATGGTCCGCAGGTTAATCGTGGTCTGACCCAGCCCATAATTCATATCGACAGGGTCGGGCACTGACCACTGGATGGTGAGGCTGGGCGCCTTGTCCGGGGTGAAACCTTCTTGAGCGACATTGTTGGGATCGGCTTCTGTGGTATAAAAACCTGCTCCATTTACATTCTCATCAATGGCTTTGACAACAAGCCCATAGTTAGGAGCTAACCCCTGAACCCAGTTGTTGACGGCTGTGCGAATATCAAAGTGGTAAAAGCCCCGTCCATGTGGCTGAATAGCATTCTCACCTGCAATCTCTTCTTCTAAGGAAAGGGAACTCAACCAATCGAGGGTATTGATATCAAAGTCTTGTTTGACGTAATAGGCTCCAAAAGTAGCAGCCGCCGTTCCTTTTCCGTCCGAATATTCGTACAAATTGAGACTAGCACTATCAATACGAGCTTCTTTAGGAATATTCCGAAAGTCATAATTGACTTTGAAATACATCCGGCTCTTACCAATATCCTGAGCTTCTGGCATTCCCATATTAGCGGAATCAATATAGCCCACAAAACCATAAGCTGCACCTTGGAAAGTTCCTCGAACAGAACTAGTGACAACATCGAGAATCTGTTCCCGCGGCACGGTCACGGTCGGGTCAATCCGGACAGGGTACTGGCGCTCTTTGGACGAAAGCCAGTCTTTGCCTGCGATGACGGTCACTTGGTATTTCCCAGATTTTTCACTCAACTCTAGGGTCACATCTTGACTGGTCTCACCAGTTGCGTCCACCATGATAGGGGCTGTCAAGACAAAGAGGATCTTAGTTTTACCTTTCTCACGAACCAGCACTTGATTGTTTTCAAGGCTGACATCGTAGCTTCCAGCATCCAGCCCATAGGTAAAGCGGTTCTTGTCTCCCCACTCGGCTAGGACAATCTCTTCTTTGACCCCGTTGGACTGAACCGTATACTGGACATCGGTCTTACCGTCTACGTTATTATACAAGATCGCATTTTGTTCAACGGTGGCCTTGTCATAGGTTGTCTCAAGTGGGTAAAGGGAGATTTTCTCATCTTGATGAATGACATCAATCGGGGTTTCTTCCTTGACCTCACTTGGCAGCACCACTCCAACTGGGGATTCTTTGGGCAGATAGTAGTGGTTGCCGTTGGCATGGTAGGAATAAAGCGATAAATCAACCGGGACTTCGACCCCGTCTTGATCAATGTAGGTCTTGATATCGCTTCCAATATAGGTCACAAAGTGGGTGTCATCCACACGAAAAAGCTGTTCTTGGCCACTGACCGCGACAGGCTCTCCGTACTGCGCTTTTAGCTCTGCTTCCGCGTCGCTTTCTTCCCTCACCACTTTAGGTTGTTGGATGGCATCACCCTCATCCTTAGAGGGAGGGTTTGAGTTTTCAGGGGAAGAAGATTGTTCCGTATTGGCATTCTCAGAGCCAACAATGTAACGGTTGGCTTCTTCAAGGGCGTCTTGGTAGACTTGTTCAGCCTGTCCTTGCTCGATGGCCTGCTTGAGCTCTTCTGCATAGGCAATCGGAACCTGTGCTATCACAAGCGTCAGCAAGAGCAGCCAAGTCACCAGTTGTCTAACCTTTTTCATATAGAATCTCCTTTTAAAGATAGATACACTAGCGTCTTTTAGGGGCTCTTTTCATACGTCGTTCACTCGCTTGGCCGTACCCTCGTATAGCCTGTAGCGCGGTGCCCTTGTACCAAAGTAAGCTAAAAGACGATAATGGGGAGCTAAGGCGGCAGGTCATTGAAAGGAGCCAGCTCCTCCACTATCACCTTGCCTCCTTAAAGATGATGCAGATAGCCTCTTCGGTCATAAAGCCTTGTCATGTGAAAGACTTCTTTCCTCCCTCCTAGCCTGTGCATATCTCTTTTCCTTTTCATAAATAATAATAGCAAAAAGGTAGCCTCATGTAAATAGGCTACCTATGATTATGAAAGTAGATTCAACTATTCTACATCAAACTGAAAGAAGTTTCTCACCTAAGGGCGGACAAAGAGGAAAGAGGGAAACAAGCTTATAAGGATAAGGCAAGGAATTTCCGCGCTTCTCATTGAAAGGAGGGAGAGAGAAATAACACGGGCCTAGGGAAGCTCTTCTCACTGGAATGGGAGCCTATCTCCCTTTTCAAGTCTAGCAATCCTCAGTTGTGACGAATGAAAACCAGACAGCACTCGTCACCAGATAGGCATCACACCAGTTATATAGGCATTCGTTTATCTTTTATTCCTCCGTTCACTCACTCTGTCATACTCTAGTACAGCCTCCAGCTCGGTGCCTTGTACTAAAAGCAAACGAAAAGACCATACACCCTAAGGTCCCGCTTTTGACCGTAGCTCATTACTGCACTTCCATCCTACTTATAATTTATAGGTGCTTAGCTTTACTATCCTTATCTCCAAGAGACTCTAGCCAAAAAGTCCAGTACACTTCTCAGACTCCGCACAAATATCTCGCGCAATGGTTGGTTTCCTCATCAGCTATCATACCATTGAGGGTTGGGAACGATATGCTGTTCCTATTTGTTTCAAGGGAACCGGCCAAAAATCTCCACTGGAGCTTTTCACTCGTCAGATTTTCTAGTTTGCCATAGCTGTTGCAGGCTATGCCTGGTTACAGATATGGATGCTCTTTCGGGTACACTTTGTGCTTTTAACGCCCTCATACTTTTTTAGCTAACTCCAGAGGTCTTTGGAGATGAGGCTTATCAACTAGAGAGCGAAGTCATGGATTGCAAGACAACGCAGGCTTAAAGAAAATGACAAGGAAAAGCAATCGAAGATAGAATATTGTTCTTTTATATTCAAGGGAATAGGCTGAAAACCTCCACTGGAGCTTTTCACTCGTCAGATTTTCTAGTTTGCCATAGCTGTTGCAGGCTATGCCTGGTTACAGATATGGATGCCCTTCGGGTACACTTTGTGCTTTTAACGCCCTCATACTTTTTTAGTTAACTCCAGAGGTATCTCATACCTTTCTTTGGAGATAGGGCTTATCAACTAGAAAGCGAAGTCATGGATTGCAAGACAACGCAGGCTTAAAGAAAATGACAAGGAAAAGCAATCGAAGATAGGATATTGTTCTTTTATATTCAAGGGAATAGGCTGAAAACCTCCACTGGAGCTTTTCACTCGTCAGATTTTCTATTTTCACTTTGTGCTTTTAACGCCCTTGTATCTTAAGTGTGCCATCTACCATGTCCGCGAGGAGTTCCTTAACTTCCAAATGGTCAAGGTAGAAATCAGTTACCTTATCTCTAATTTCTTGCTCAATCACACGGCGGAGTGGTCGTGCTCCCATGACTTTGTCATAGCCCTGCTCAATCAAATATTCTTTGGCACTATCGGTCACCTTTAAGTGCATGTCTTTCTTTGCTAACATTTGGTTGACTTCTGCCAACATCAACTCGACAATAGCTGCCAAATCTTCTTTTCCAAGATGAAGAAATTCGATGACCGCATTGAAACGATTGAGGAATTCTGGACGGAAGAAAGGTTTGAGACGATCCATAATGTCAATTTTATCCTCTTCATTGCTTTCAGCTCTTTCATAGCCAAAACCTGCATTTGAAGTAGCAATAATAACCGTATTTTTAAAATTAACCGTGTTTCCCTGACCATCTGTCAAATGCCCGTCATCAAGAACTTGAAGAAGAAGAGTGATGACTTGTGGGTCTGCCTTTTCAATCTCATCCAGAAGAATGATAGAGTATGGATTTCTACGTACACGCTCAGTCAAGGTGTTATTATTGTCATCATAGCCCACATATCCTGCTGTTGTACCAATCAACTTAGAAACTGCCGTACGATCGCTGTACTCAGACATATCTAAGCGGATAATAGCATCTTTGGTACCAAAGAGATCAAGTGCCAACTGTTTTGCCAGCTCAGTCTTTCCAACTCCGGTCGGTCCAACAAAGAGGAAACTACCGATTGGGCGATTCCCCTCATCAAAACCTGCACGATTTCTGCGAATGGCACGAGCCACAGCTTCCACTGCATCATTTTGACCGATAACCTTACTCTTGAGACGACCATTCATTTCTTTCAAGCGCTCGATATCACTTGAACCCATTTGAGAAACTGGAATGCCTGTCATACGCTCAATGGACCCTGCTATATCATTAAGACTCGCCGTCACCTTGGTATTTTTTGCATGGTTTTCAATTTGTTTTTCCAACTCTTCGATACGGACTTTAGCATTCAAAGCTGCTTCGTAATCCTCTTTTTGTACAGCGGCCTCTTGTTTTTCCTTTTCTTGAGCAATTTCTGCTTCAATGGTATGGATGTCAGTCACAGGATGCTGTGCTGCCAAATGAGCTGCAGTCACATCAAGAAGATCGATTGCCTTATCTGGTAAACTCCGCTGTGGAATATACTGGACAGAATAGTCTATGGACGCTTTCAAGACCTCATCTGGTAAAATGACATTGTGGTGTTCTTCGTACAAGTCGCGGATGCCTTGGAGGATTTTGTAGGTGTCCTCTGCAGACGGTGCATTGACCTTAACTTCATTGAAACGACGCGCAAGTGCTGCATTTTTCAAAATGGTATTTCGATATTCGTCCTGAGTGGTGGCTCCAATCACGGTTAATTCTCCTCGAGAAAGAGCTGGTTTCAAGATATCCGCAAGTCCTTTAGAACCTCCTTCACCCGTACTCCCTGCACCAAGAATCTGATGGATTTCATCAAAGAAGATGATAACATTTCCCATTTCCTTGACTTCTGTCATTAGTTTTTGGATATTTTCCTCAAAACTACCACGATACTGAGTGCCTGCTTCAAGACCTGAAATATCAATCGAAATCAATTCCTTGTTTTTAATCGCAGCCGGAACATCCCCATGCACAATTGCTTGGGCTAACCCCTCTACAACTGCTGTCTTCCCCACTCCCGCATCACCAACCAGAACAGGATTGTTCTTGGTTCTGCGAGAAAGGATTTCCGCTGTTTCTTGGATTTCCTTGTTGCGCCCAATGACAGGATCAAGTATGCCTTCTCTTACTTCAGCCGTTAAGTTACGACCCAATTTTGCAAGAATTCCGTCTTTTGGGAAATGCGGATTGTGCAGGCTTTTCTCTTGTCCTTCTACTTGTGGTAATTGACCTGTCATACGGTAATGGGCAAATTCTTCCGGTGTCACTTCACGACCATTGATTAGATAGCGGCGATTTTCTGTGTTATAGCCACCCATTCGCCCCATCAGTTGATTGAAAATATCATCCATATTGTTAAAGTTATTATAATAATTGTTCATATTCATCCCTCATTTCATTATTCATTTGACGTTTACTGACCTTTTCTTTTTAAAAAAAGCCCTCGCCTAATTTTCATTGACGTTATCTGACCTTTCTTTCAAAAGAAATCGAAGCCTAGCTTCACATCATTTTTCCATCCTTTCATTTGACATTTACTGACCAATATATTAAAAATAAAAACTCTAAAACGATTGGTCTTGTAAGGTTTCCCAACCTTACATACCCATTATACATCATTGGTCAGTAAAAGTCAATAGTGTTTAACTCATTTTTTTGATACCTCAATTATAAAAGATGACCTGCCCTTGAGGACAAACCAGTCACAATCTAGAATACAACTACATTGAGTGTTACAATAAAAGCCCCAATCCTTTTACTGTAACAGACATATTTTAATAAGAAAAGACTTGTTTTTTTTAGATAAGAAATGTATGATAGACTTGAAAAAGTATTAAGGATAGCTTGTTAGAAAGGAGATTGACTAAAATCAAGCTATTAGAAACCTTGCCGTGTTTTTCAGCTTTAGTCTTTGACCTTAGAAAGGAGCAGGACTATGAAAAAATCATGGACGGTCAAGTGGGAAAGGGAACAGGACAAGTTAGCTTCCCCAAAGCAGTCCCTTTACTTGTCCAGGAGTTATCATAGATCATTCAGGGAGGTGTCAGTAAATGAAGTGGAAGAATAAAAAGGTGCAAGTATTTATTTTAGGACTCCTTGTCGGCTTGTTCGTTATCCCTTTCTTTAGGGGATATGTCGTTTCTTTTCTAGAGTTTCTATTTGGCTAGTCAGCTCATCTGACTGATAGGAAAGTGACAAAACAAGCGAAGAAATTTATAAATAAAAGTGCACATAAAAGTCTATAGAGCAGGAACGTTGTTCCTGCTCTATTTTGATAGTATAATGTTTTGACTTTAAAAGAGAATATGCCCTAAGTCGATTGATACCGAGTAGGTGACTTTCGTAGCCTATAGCAAGGCGATCCTATCGAGATTTAAGAGTATGAGCAAGGACAAAGAAAGACAGTGCATGTCCAAATTGGTCACATCTCCTGTTTTTCCCCTTTCCATCATGACTTCCCAGCCACCCCTATTGGTAGGCAACCAATATTCTACTCGGTCAAATCGAGATGACCCAGTTGGTAAATCCTATCCGCCTGCTGGGGTAAACTATCCCACGGGCTTTTCCCAGTGCGACTGACAAGCGAAACTAGCTGTTTCAAATTTGCCAAATGCCTGCATCCCTCTCCGTAAAGCCCAGCACATGAATGGCTTTTTGGAAGTAGTGCTTCACTGCCTGTATTAACAGCCTGCGTATCCGTGCCTTGCTATAGCGTTTGATCGCCGTCTTCTCCACTAATTGTCCGGAGCTAGCAGTTTTATCGCTTCTTTGATACGACTTGCCATTGCTTGATTAACTGGATACATCCTTGTCCAATCAGGATTTGAAAGAATTTGATAGCGAAGATAAAAACATAATCTGTCCATGAAACACCATTTGCTTATCTAATCAAGTCTAAACTAGAGCTAAAAGTCGCAACAAAATCTGTATCGTCAATCCAATTTCTCAAAGCCGTTGCCAAGGTAAACTCCAAATGGCTATCTAAAAAATGAAAACCTGCTCCCTTTCCTACTATCAGACATACCCGTCTAACTATATCAATCAGCAACTAAAGGTACAACAGCTACCTACACCGCTCTACATTTCATGTTAAAAAAAGAAAAAGAACACTCTAGCGAGTGTTCCAAGTAAATATCGTCTTCTCTCGAATTAACGTTTACTGAATTGTGAAGCTTTACGTGCTTTCTTAAGACCTGGTTTTGAGTGACAGAAGTCAAATATCTGTAAAAGGCTATAATATCAAAATTTCAAACCCCATTTTCATTACAAATAAACACTTATAACCCAATCCTACAAATAACGGGTTAGCATTAGATTACCAAAAATCAGTTTTTGGAGCTGATGTAGTTGAGAAAATTATGTATCTACTTTACTTTTTAGTGCATTCATTTTATAATGTATATACAAAGGGAGGTGTAAGCATGAATGTTATCTTAAGAAAAACTGGAAATAGTACTGTCATCACAATTCCAAATAAAATTAAAGAGACACTTGGAGCAGAAATTGGTGAAGAAATTGAATTTGTCACTTCAGGAAATAATGTCATCATCCGTAAAGCTGAGCCAAAATTTGATTTCGACAGAGAACTAGAAAAAGCAATGAATCAATACGATGAGCTCTTGAAAGAATTGGTGGATAGATGAGGTATCTAACTGCTGAAGATATTATCAAAATCAATGTCATGGTTATTGGGAAATATTCTCCCAAAGAACCCGTTGGAATAGCTGACCCTAATAGCTTGCAGATGATTGTTGAACAGCCGAAACAAGAGATTTTCGGCAAAACTCTCTATCCAGATATTTACAGCAAGGCTGCTATCATCTGGATTAACTTGATTAAGAAACATCCTTTTTACAATGCCAACAAACGAACCGCCGTTCTTGCCTTACATATGTTTCTAGCAATGAATGGCTATCAATCCAATCTTTCCTTAAGCGATGGACTTGAAAAGACAGTTGAGATTGCTACTTTTCAGAGTGACTTCGAAGAATTAAAGGAAACAATGATTCATTTCCTCAAACAAAATGGAAATGTAACTAAATTATAATTAAAAAGTGGTTGGAACCCTTTTGTACTGACCCCACAAAGTTAGACAAAAATATTAGTGAAAGGATTTAGTTCTGTATTGAATAGGACTAAGTCCTTTTAGTTTTGCTTTAATGCGTTTATTGTTGTAGTAAAAAATATAATCATACTCATTTAAAATCAACATTAGCATTTCTTACTACTTCCTTAAGTTGTGCGGACAGATACGGAGTTTCATTCCTAATTTTTGAGCTAAAGGTTTTGAAAATCCCGTCCTCAGCAGCAAGGTATTTATTGCCGGGGATACCACTACGGCGGAAGTAGCCTTTTAGCTCACTACGTTCGCTTTCCCTTGAAAATTAGTTTAAAAATTCGCTATTTTTGAAATTAGTTAAGTATAACATAGCGCATCACAATCCTTAATAGTCATGTATTAGGTTTTCAAGTTTGCTATTTTTGATTTTTACAGAGTATTAGCTGTAATTGTAAGGATAGATAAACCTGCCATTATACTTATCTGCAATGACTTATAGCAAAGAATAATATTCTGGTTTGACATAAGTTTGAGTTTCTCTAGAACTACTATCCAGTATATTCTTATTCTCTTTCTTACTCTTGTTCTTAATCTGTGGCGTTACCAGTCGTTACGGGTAACGTTTCTGTAACGTTACATTCCAAGTGTAACTGCTCTTGACCACTTACCAAGGCTTTTTGTTTTTGGCGATGGCGTGCCACTCTTTCTCTAGTTTGCTGACGAATTTTTTCAAGTCCATCACTGTTCTGATGCTTTTCCCAATTTGGAATGGTAACAGCACCATCTACAAATGCAATCATCCCAAATTGCTTAAAGGTTGTTAATGCTAATTTCACTGTTGTTGACTTCCTTCTAAAGACTGTCGTAAACATATCCTCTGTGTAAAAAACTTTATCGCCAAGAGCTAGAACTCCACTGTAATTTTGTTTACCAGCTAAAACTAATAACTTAAACCAAATCACAATTAAAGTATCGCCTTCAGGCATCAATTCTATTGGCTGAATCTTTTCGTCATCAAAATGTCTGTCGTTATCTTAATCCATCGAACATCACTCATAAACGCTTCCTTTATCTTTCATACTGCTTTAGCAAGATAGAACCTATTTATTGTTCAACTGCAAATTCACTCTAAAAAACCAAGTCTTGAAGGATTACCAAAGCACATTTTTCAACAAAAAAACACCCCATGGTGTGAACCATGAAGTGTTGTAAATGCTGTATTGTAGCGAATTCTTAACGTTTTGAGAACTGGCTAGCTTTACGTGCTTTCTTAAGACCTGGTTTCTTACGTTCTACCATACGAGCGTCACGTGTAAGAAGTCCTGCGCGTTTCAATGAATCGCGGAAGTCTGGATCTACTTGAAGAAGAGCGCGAGCGATACCGTGACGGATAGCTCCTGCTTGCCCTGCATAACCACCACCTACAACGTTTACCAAAACGTCATAGCTACCTACTGTTGAGGTAACGGCAAATGGTTGGTTGATAACCAAGCGAAGATCAGCGTGTGGAATGTACTCTTCCACATCTTTTTTGTTAACAGTGATTTTACCAGTTCCTGGAACAAGGCGAACGCGTGCAACAGCGTTTTTACGACGTCCAGTACCTGCATATTGTGCTTGTGACATACTTTATTTGTTCCTTTCCTTAGATAAGTCCTGAAATATCAAGAACTTCTGGTTGTTGTGCAGCGTGGTTGTGCTCAGAACCAACAAATACTTTTAATTTCATCCCTTGAGCGCGTCCAAGAGTGTTGTGTGGAAGCATTCCTTTAACTGACTTTTCAATCAAGCGAACTGCATTTTTTGAACGAAGTTCACCGGCAGTGATTGATTTCAATCCACCTGGGTACATTGAGTGAGTGTAGTAAACCTTATCAGTTGCTTTCTTACCAGTTAATTTTACTTTTTCAGCATTGATAACGATCACAAAGTCACCTGTATCAGTGTGTGGGGTGAATGTTGGTTTGTTTTTTCCACGAAGAACGCTTGCTACAACTGCTGAAAGGCGTCCAAGAGGCACATCAGTCGCGTCTACTACGTACCATTTGCGTTCAACTTCACCTGGCTTAGCCATGTATGTTGTTTTGTTCATGATTTCTCCTATATGAATATCGTTTTTGTTTACAGGGCGGATGTTCCAGTCCGCAAGTTATTTGAAGGGTTCCGGGGCCTTTCAAATGGGGTAAACAATACCGTTTACCATTATAGCAAAAGAAAAGAGAGAAAGTCAAGCCTTACTACTCTTTTTTCTTGACTTTTTGCTCATTCATTTCTAAAGAAAATAAAACTATCCATTAGCCCTTAGCACTATGAAATCTCTAAGTAGGACAGGGGACAATCACTGTCTAATGGATAAAGCCCCACACTTTTTTCTAATAGAGCAAACCATTGAGCTGAAAATTCTTCAAATGCTATAGTTGCTTCAAGTCTGTCTTGCTCTAATCTTCTACCAAACCACGCCATAGTTGCCTGTTCAAACCGTAACCTAGCATAAGTAATGTGCGGTAAAACTGTCGCATCAAAATCCGTATGAAGAGAAACTGCTACTTCTTGCGCCTGGGGAAGAAACTGTTTTTTAATTTTCTGCTAAACTTCTTCACCTAGCTCTTGCCAATGAAGAAGCTTTCCGTCAACCTGGTATCGTCATTTCGTTTGTCTTTTACTACTTCGTTCACTCGCTTTGCCGTACTCCAGTACAGCTTGCAGCTTCTTGCCTAATACTAAAAGTAAACAAAAGACTATAAAAGAAATGAAAAGTTTCTTCGTTTGCCTTAAAATCAGCTAGAACAAAGGCCCGTTCTACCTCTTAACTAGCCGCCTTTACAGCATTCACCAGCAATCTTTGTTGCATGCTATACCAATCGTCAAGCGTTGCTTCTTTCGAGACTGTTTGTTCAATATACCAATCTTCTGCCAGACTTTCCGGGCTGGCTTGCCCCTATTGATCTGCTCCACTACTGCTCTCTTTCGTTTTATAAAAAGCGTCTTTATTTGTGTGCGATATTCAAAATAGCTACATAAAAACCAAACAGTCGTCTGTATCAGCGAGCTATCGTTGCCAGAAAGCATTTTTCCAGCACCAAGACCAGTCCCTAGGAATTCGAGTAGCTTCTTGAAAAACAAATAGCACTCATTAGCGCAGTATAGACTGACCCATTCGGAAATAGGTGTGGCGTTTCCCTCTGACTGCTAGACTGAGAGCCATGATGTTTTCGGGATCTGGCATACGACCATAACCTCCATCGCCAATGTGGTGAATGTCTGTCCCCACGCGCTTATTGCTAAGACCAAATTCACGAACCGTCTGACTATCTGCACTTTCTTGGCTCGTTCCAATTGTTGACATAACCAAGGCACCTGCCTGCTTCACTCGCGTAACAATCGGTGCCACCATGTCCTCACGCACACCAGGAACAGTTCCTACTGCTGGAATCAATATGCCATCCGCTCCTGCTGCCACAAAATCAAGTAGGGCTGCTTCATTGACCACTGCTTCTCCCAGACCTGCTCCGTGCATTTTTCCTGCAAAAATGAGACCATTAAAATGCTGGACAGCGAGGAAAATAGCTTCCTCAATCGCCGATAATGAGACCCCTGTAGCCGGATTTCCTGTTAACAGAATAAAGTCAACACCTAGCTCATTGGCTCTTTGTAGGCTGGCTAGACTGACTTTGCGACCAGGAGAGAGAACCATTTGCTCATCCATCACTTCCTTTTCTTCATCTACAGGTTCTAGATTAATCCCAATGGGACGCCCTGTCAGGCGTTTCAATTCTGCAATAGGATTATCGCAAGTATAAAAATCCTGAATAAAACAGCTAAAAACATCAAATTCGTTGAGAACTAGCAGATCACAGCCAAAGGCCGACATCATCTCTGCATTTGAAACCCCAGCTATAAGAGGGGCTGCTGTCACCACTGTCTCCCCCAGTAAAATCCGTCCTTCACTAGCCTTGATACTCTGCTTTAATTCAGACTTGTTCATCGCTTTGATGTCGCTTGCATAAGCTGATAGTAATCGTTTCATTTCTCCCTCCTCTAGAAAACGTTTTCTTTTTGCAACAAAAGAAAAGCGAATTATCGCTGATCTCTTCCAATGGATAAAATAGCCAGGGAACCTGTCCCTGTATGGCTAGCAATAATTGGACCCAAAGGCTCCATCATCACTTGCTCCACTCGCTGATCCGCAAGCAAGGTATCACGTAGCTGCTCGGCAGCTTTTATATCACCAGTATAGGCCACCATGACACAGGAGGCGTCCAAGCGTTCAAGGGTTAAGCCTAACATCTCCTTTATGCCTTTTTTCTTACCTCGAAGTTTGGCGATAGAAACGAGCTTTCCATCACTATCGATTGAAATCAAGGGCTTAATATTGACCAAACCTCCGATAAGAGCAGCCGTTTTTGACAGGCGACCTCCACGTACCAGGTGGTGCAAATCATCAACTAAAAGATACGTCCGCAAACGGGGAATTACATCTTCAATGATTGCTACTGTGTCAGTAAGTGACATTCCTAGCTCTCGTGCTTTTGCAGCTTTTAATACAAGATAAGCCTCTCCCAAAGTAGCTGCTTTAGTATCAATGATTTCAATCACCGCTTCCGGATAGTCATCCATCACTATCTCACGTGCCATAACTGCACTTTGATAGGTTCCTGATAAGGCAGCAGAAAAAGCCAAATATAAAACTGCTTGATTAGCTTTTGCATGCTTTCTAAAAAGAGCTTCAAATTGCCCGACATTGACTTGGCTAGTCGTCGGTTGTCCACCTGCTCGCATTTTTTCTAACAAAACATCACTTGTCAAGCGATTTTCGCCGACAGTTTCGTAGACGATACCGTCTAACTCCACAGTCAATCCCATAATCTCCAAGTCATATTGTTCAATCCATTCTACTGGTACATCCGATGTAGAATCTGTTACGATTTTAAATTGGACCATATATCTCCATTTCTAGGTTCAGGTATTTTTACACCAAACTCTACAGTTTATTCCGAAAAACTTCATACATCAGCACGGCCGCAGCCACACTGGCATTTAAACTCTGCACATGTCCTTTCATAGGAATAGTAATCATCTCATCGACCTGTTTTTTGATATTAGCAGAAATACCCTTTCCTTCATTGCCAATGATGAGAGCCAATTTTCCTGCTGTATTCCACTTATGACTAGGGGTACCATTCATGTCCGTCCCAAAAATCCAGAAGCCCGCTACTTTTAATTTCTCCAAGGTCTGGCTTAGATTCGTCACTCGAGCAATGGGAATATGGGCCACCGCACCCGTTGAGGTTTTAGCGACAACAGGCGTTACGCCGACCGCACGATGTTTAGGAATGATGATGCCTGCTACCTGAGTTGCATCTGCTGTCCGTAAAATAGAGCCAAAATTGTGGGGATCCGTCAAGCCGTCCAAAACTAAAATCAGCGGATTTTCTTCCTGATTTGCTCTTTCCAAGATAACGGTTAAGTCTGTATAGGCAAAGGCCGACACCCGCAAGACAAATCCTTGGTGAACAGCTCCTGAAGTCATCTCAGATAAACTTTTCTTAGAGGTCCAGGAAATCGATACCTTTTTTTCAGCTGCAAGAGCTTTGATTTTATCCACATTTTTTCCGCGCAAATCTTCCTGCAAATAGAGCTTATTGCCAACATTGGCTTCCAAACTCTCCACCACTGCATGCACGCCATAAACGATATCATTTTCTTCTATTTGTTTCATGCCTTTATTATAACAGTTTCAAAGCGTTTTTACTAGTCAGCTTTCTATCAAATCACGACAAATCCATAAAGAAAATACATGTAAGTATTATTTTCTAGTTACATGCATTTTTTCAAAATAGTTTCATTAAATGTACATTTTATACGACTCGCTTTCACGGTTTAAAATTGAGAAAACTTGGAGATGACAGAGAGAAAAGCTTGCCTCCTCTAAACTTAAGATAGAACAAAAGTCTACTCATGTCAAAAGATAGTGATATAGTCATTTCGTTTATCTTACAAAGGCACCTCCATAATGATACAAAAAGCCCTGCATGTTGCCAGGCTTCTATACTAAATTTACTGTATAAAGAACTCTAGTATATAAATAACAACTAGATGTGCTGGATAAATCATATAGAATAGATCTTTTTCCCAACGTTCTCCACTGCCACCTCTTTGTCCGTTATACCTCATGATGAGCGGAATTGCCAACCATTGCATAAACTGATTATCAAATCCCAAATAATGATATAAGTCAGTATAAGCATATCCTAAAGAATAGTAATTCATAATTGCTTTTACTGCAAACAAAAGAGAGGTTACTGCCAGTGCCCAAACAGTGATCCGTTTCGAACCATGAAACCATGCTAGCACCAACCCAAAAGGTAAGAGATACAAACCACCCTCTGTTAGACAGGTAAGCAATATCATAGGAATAAGAAAGCTAATATGCTTCCACTTATTACCATCCTTGGTTTGAATCCGTTCGACGAGAGAAAAAATGATGTAAAAACATGTCAGTGTTAGAAAGATGTTATTTCCATTCAATAACAAAAAGGCATCGAATTCCTTTGTCAAAGGGTTATAGTACTGTCCTGTCACAATATTTTTTACAAGATTAATGACAAACATTACAAAAGCGCCTGTGTACAACCTCTTGAAATAGTTCGAGCGGTTAGAAGTGTGGGTAAATCCCTCCATTAGCAAATATAAAAATACTGGAGCAACAAAGCGACCAACCCAAGATACCCAAATTGGAAACCCCAAGTGATGACCGAAGTGAGTATTGACATGATCAACAATCATGCCAGCTAGAGCAATTAATTTTAGTTGAAAACCTGTTAATTCTAATTTTTTCATTATAACCTCCTCCTGTCAATTATACCATAAAAAAATCTGAGATGACTCCAATCGCAAACTCTACAATGGTACAAGGAAGAGCCGTCTTGTTTCAGAAACTATTTACTCTTCTAATGGCTCCATCCGTAGACTTTCCCATAAACCACAATCTTAACACGACGAAAGAAAATCCAGACTACTGGACACGGAGGAGGGGAAAATATGAGGTTCTACTCATCACTGCCAGCTGATTTTTATAATACGCTACCTCAGGCTTAGCTTATCTATAGATGTATGCTTAAAAATAGATGAACAGGAGGCTGGAGGTCTCCTGTTGAAGCGATATCTTCGACGTTTCTATTCATCAGTGTAGTCTATATGGTCGCTTGAAATAACTATAGGATATGATGATATTTTCTCATGATCCACTGCCTTTTAAGGGTAAAACTCCCGCATTCCCTAACGGCAGGTGAAATCAATCTAGAAACCTCCCCCATTTCATTTTCATAACATACACTCGTATATAGTCATCTCGTTTATCTTTTATTACTTCGTTAACTCGTTTTACCGTACTCTAGTAGAGCCTGCAGCTCCTTGCCTAGTACTAAAAGTAAACGAAAAGACTATACAATCCTACTGGCTAATGATCTTAGGATGCTATATTCACGTCCAAAATATTTTTCAGTACAGCTTCTACAATACTCAGCCACACCACAATCAAATCTCTAAAACACTCTCCATCTATATGCTATAATAAAGCATAATACCTATTCACACCCACTATAGGAGACTACTATGCCCTTACTTCATCGAACGATCAAGCTCGTTCTTGCGACCTGTATCGCAATTGCTTTGGCTGATTTGTTACAGTTATCCTACGCTACATCCGCAGGAATTATTGCCATTTTAAGTATTTTAGACACCAGACGTGCTTCGCTCAAAACAGCCTGGGCCAGGCTTTGGTCAACGGTTTTAGCTCTTGCGATTGCCACTTTTGCTTTCTCTCTTTTTGGTTTTCACTTGTTGACCTTGGGACTTTATCTCTGTTTCTATGTCCCGCTTGCTTACAAAGCAAATCTGACGGCAGGCATCGCACCTTGTACAGTCCTTGTAACTCACTTATTCTTAGAAAAATCTAATTCACTGATCCTTTTAGGAAATGAACTGATACTCTTTTTGATTGGAACTGGAATTGCTCTCATCGCCAACCTCTACATGCCTTCACAGGACAAACAAATCCAAATCTACCACGAAGAGGTAGAGCAAGATCTAAAATCTATCCTCCTACGCTTTCAAGAATTTTTACTGACAGGAGATGGCCGCAATGAGGCACAACTGATTCGCCAACTAGACCACACACTCCAAGAAGCACTGGATGTTGTCTATCTTGACCGTCACAATCAACTCTTTCACCAGACCAACTACCAAGTTCATTATTTTGAAATGCGACTCGCACAAAATAAGATTCTGCGCACTATGGCCAACAATATGAACAAATTTTCACTTGAGAGCCGCGAGGCTGTAATCCTAGCTAGCCTTTTTGAACGAACAGCTCTCCAACTAAGTAGGCAAAACCCCGGTCATGAACTCCTAGAAGATATTGAACTCTTTCATCAAACTTTCCGTGAGCGCCCACTCCCTCAGACACGAGAAGAATTTGAAGCACGGGCAACCCTCTTTCAACTCCTCCATGATATGGAAGCCTTTATCCAGCTCAAAGTGAATTTTTATGAACAATATGCAGGGGACTAGACTAATCCAGTGGATTAGTCTAGCTCGAGTATAGAAAAAATTTTTAAAAAACGAGGTTAAGCCAGGGGATTGGTTCGTAATCAAATTCGGGCTAAAAGTTCAGAAAAACCAAAGGTAGAACTAGTTCTACCTTTGGTTTTTTGTCACAGATTGATTTTTACGCTTTTGTATAGTCATTTCGTTTATCTTTTATTACTTCGTTACCTCGCTTTGCCGTACTCCAGTACAGCCTGCAGCTCCTTGCCTAGTACGAAAAGTAAACGAAAAGACTATAGCGTATTCTAGACGACAACCTCCCCACCAAACGGCAGGGAGGTTGTTTAGCATTCTAATAAATTTAAATGATAGCCTTGTTGGTATCATTATCAAAGAAATGTGCCTTGTTTAAGTTAAAGGCTAAGCGTACTTGTTCACCTGGTTTATGAAAATCACGCGCATCTACACGAGATACAAACTCAGTTGACCCGACACGGCTATAGAGCATAGACTCTGCACCTAGCAATTCAGAAACAACCACTTCTGATGTCACGATACTCTCCGGATATGTTTCCAATTCTAATTGAGAGGCCTTAATATCTTCTGGACGAATACCAAGAGTAAACGTTTTTCCTTCGTACCCTCTTTCTTCCAAATGTTTTCTGCGACCCTCTGGCAGGCGAAGTGAGAAATTCTCTCCGTCTGATAAAACACCATCGCTCAAGGTCACATTGAAGAAGTTCATCGCTGGGCTTCCGATGAAGCTAGCAACAAATTTGTTAACTGGAGAGTTATACAATTCTTCTGGTGTCCCGATTTGCTCGATACGTCCGATTGTTCCTGTACCTGCTTCATTTTTAGTAGCACTCATGATAACGATACGATCCGCAAGCGTCATCGCTTCTGTCTGGTCATGAGTTACGTAGATGGTTGTTGCACCGATACGACGGTGGATTTTCGCAATCTCTGTCCGCATGGACACACGAAGTTTCGCATCTAGGTTTGACAAAGGTTCATCCATTAGGAATACTTTTGCATCACGAACAATCGCACGTCCCATAGCAACACGCTGGCGTTGTCCCCCCGACAAGTCAGCAGGTTTTCTTTGTAAGAATTCAGTTAAACCGAGAATACTTGCTGCTTCTTCTACCCGTTTTTTTATTTCTTCCTTGCTGTACTTGCGCAACTTCAAACCAAATGCCATGTTGTCAAATACAGTCATGTGTGGATATAGAGCATAGTTTTGGAATACCATGGCAATGTCACGGTCTTTTGGTGCCACATCATTCATCAATACATCATCAATATATGCTTCACCCTCCGTAATATCTTCAAGACCTGCAATCATCCGAAGCGTTGTTGATTTACCGCATCCTGAAGGACCAACGAATACGATGAATTCTTTGTCTTTGATGTCGAGATTAAAATCTTCAACGGAATAATGTTCACTATTTGGATATTTTTTATAGATATTTTTCAGATTTAATTGAACCATGTTCAAACCTCGCTTTCTTTCTACTATTCTAGTATAAATGAAAACGCTTTATTTGTCCCCTGTCAATCTGAACAAAAAGAAAAAAACAATTTGTACAAGTTGCACAAGATACGAGGGCGGTTAAAATTCGTAGGAAAATAGGAAATTGGCGCCGTGTCACGGGACACAAGGCAATTTATCTTTTTCTCTAGAATTTTAGCCCGAGTTCAGTTATCCAAGATACGAGGGCGTCTAAAAAGCGAATGAAAAATAGAAAATACAACGAAGAAGCTTCTGCTTCTAGGAGTATTTATCTTTTTTCCGAGCTTTTAGCCTGAGTTCAGTTACATCAAGATACAAAGCCCGTTAAAAACTCAAAGCGAAAATAGGAAATTTGACGAAGAAACGTTAGTGTCTAGGAAAATTTATCTTTTTCGCACAGAGTTTAGGGCGTGTTCAATTACATCAAGATACAAAGCCCGTTAAAAACTCAAAGCGAAAATAGGCGGCCGAACAGAAGCGGAACGCTTCGTTGTGAGACCCCTGCGAAGATAGCTAGGCTCGTCACCAATGAAATGCAGGGAGGAGCCAGCTAGCTACCGCTAAACAATCGAAGCAGGTTGTCTAGCAACCAATGAGATTTATCTTTTTCGCACAGAGTTTAGGGCGTGTTCAATTACACCAAGATACAAAGCCCGTTAAAAACTCAAAGCGAAAATAGGAAATTTGACGAAGAAACATTAGTTTCTAGGAAAATTTATCTTTTTCGCACAGAGTTTAGGGCGTGTTCAATTACACCAAGATACAAAGCCCGTTAAAAACTCAAAGCGAAAATAGGCGGCCGAACAGAAGCGGAACGCTTCGTTGTGAGACCCCTGCGAAGATAGCTAGGCTCGTCACCAATGAAATGCAGGGAGGAGCCAGCTAGCTACCGCTAAACAATCGAAGCAGGTTGTCTAGCAACCAATGAGATTTATCTTTTTCGCACAGAGTTTAGGGCGTGTTCAATTAAACCAAGATACCAGGGCGGTTAGTATTCTTTGGATTTTCGCAGAGTATCATCTCGTTTTCAAGTTCGGATAACAATGCGCACTCACTTGACAGAGCTCGCTCACTTTCAGGCTCGGATAGTGACACCTAACTATTGCTATCTTCCAATACAACCTGGTAACAGACTGCCAGATCCGTCAGATTGCGGAGTTGGAGGCCACTGATATCTAGCCATTTTTCGAGGCGATATTGAAGTGTATTGCGATGAACATAAAGGCGTTGCGCAGCCTTGGTCACTACGGCAGCCTCCTCCCATAAAACGAGAATGCTATCTGCCAACTGGTCTTGCTGGCTAATCATCTGGGCTAGTTGGTTGCGCAAAGGACGAAGCGAGATTTCCTGCCCCTGCCCCCATAAAAAGACCTGACCAAAGGAAATAACCCGAGAGGATTGAAAACGTTGCTGCCAGGCGATAAAGAGCTCATGTTCTGCCCGAAACAGCTTTGCCCAATCCCCATCTGTTACGTGCGACCACATTTGCCCAACTAGAATCGTCAATTTTAAGCCAAAGTCAAATTCCATGGCAGACAAGGTATCGGCTAACACCTCTTGAATCGGGATAAAGGTATTTTGAACTAATACAAAAACTATATCATGGGCGGTTAGCTGAAAATCAGCTACACGATTGGGCAACAAGGAGCGCATGACCTCAAGCCAAGCTTGTAACTCCTCTTTTTCCTCAAGTGCCGATACAGAATGATGAACATGAATCCATTGCATGGGACTAAGCTGCTGGGGCATAGGACCAATTCCCTTAACCAAAAATTGGTACCAAGGATGGCTAATATAGACTTCTTCATCGTCCGAAAAAACAGATAATAAATAGCGTTCCCGATTGGTCAAGTGGTCTTGACTAATCTGCAACCATTGACCATTTGATAAAGGAAAGGCAAGTAGGTTAGACTGACTACTAGGTGTATCGACAATGATACCAGCTGGAAAAAACGCCACTGCCTCTTGGCTGTCTAACAAATGGGCGATTTTCTTTGTTCTTCTCACGTTACGCTTGTTTGAAAAAAACTGCTCAGCTTGCATAGGACCTCCTATCCATGTTCGATACACCAATTAATCACTTCCTCAAGACGCTCGATTTGCTCCGTCATGTGCAGATACCCTAGAACCGCCTCAAATCCTGTCGACATACGATACGTTACAATATCCGCATTTTTTGCCTTGGTATGGCTATTGGTATTGCGTCCACGCTTATAAATGTCTACTTCTTTTTCTGTCAAAAAATCCGTGTCTAGCATTTTAGAAATCAGACTAGCTTGAGCCTTAGCGGACACATAGTGATTGGCCTTGCGGTGTAATTGATTGGGCTTGGTCAATCCCTTAAAAATCAAATGCCTACGAATATACATAGAATAAACGGCATCCCCCTCAAACGCTAGCGCAATCCCATTGATGAGTGTTACATCAATCACGCGTCCACCTCACTCCATCTTTGGTATCAAGGAGTTTGATTCCCTGTGCTGCTAACTGATCGCGAATACTGTCTGCGGTCGCAAAATCTCTAGCTGCTCGTGCTATTTGCCGTTGCTCAATCAAGGCCTCAATCTCGCTATCTAGCACCTCTTCTTCAAACACAATTCCAAAAACGGCTAAAATCTTCTCAAGCGCGACTTTGACATCAAGGTTGTAATTGCCTGAGTTAATCCACTTAGCCAATTCAAAAACCACTGTAATCCCATTTGCAGTATTGAAATCTTCATCCATAGCCTGACAGAACTTGCTTTCAAAATCCGCTAAACGACCTAAATCCACATCCTCTGTAAAGTGCTGCTCGTAGGTATGTTTCAAATACTTGAGATTGACTGCTGCATCTGCCACCCCTTTTTCAGTAAAGTTAATCGGTTTTCTGTAATGCTGGGTCGCAAAGAAGAAACGCAAGACCTGCCCGTCTACTGTTTCAAGGGCATCGTGAACAGTTATGAAATTCCCCAAGGACTTCGACATCTTGACATTATCAATATTGACAAAACCATTGTGCATCCAGTAGTTGGCAAAAGTTTGACCTGTTTTTGCCTCTGACTGGGCAATTTCATTGGTATGGTGAGGGAATTCTAAATCCGCACCACCTCCATGAATATCAATGGTATTACCTAAGATTTCTGTCGCCATGACAGAACACTCAATATGCCAACCCGGACGTCCCGGTCCCCAAGGACTTGGCCAGAAAATTTCACCTGCTTTAGCTGATTTCCAAAGGGCAAAATCAATAGGATTTTCCTTGCGCTCCACCTCCTCATCTGTCCGACCGCTAGCTCCTAAAACCAGGTCTTCCAAGGTCTTGTTGGCCAAGGTCGCATAGTTCTCTGATTTCTCTACTCGGAAATAGACATCCCCTGCTACTTCATAGGCATAGTCTTTTGCAAGCAATTCTTCAATAAAGGCTACAATTTCGTCCATAAAGTGCATGACCCGAGGGTGCTTGGTTGCAGGTTTGACACCTAGTTGCGCTACATCTGTCATAAAGGCTGCGATGTACTTTTCAGCAATGACTTGCGGAGAAACGCCCTCTTCCTTGGCGCGGTTGATAATCTTATCATCCACATCTGTGAAGTTTGAAATATAGGTCACCTCAAATCCACGGTACTCAAAATAGCGCCGAATGGTATCAAAAGCCACAGTTGAACGTGCATTTCCGACATGGATATAATTATAGACAGTCGGTCCACAGACATACATCTTAACCTTTCCAGCTTCCAAAGGGACAAACTCGCGAAGGCTCCGCGTCATGGTATCGTAAATCGTAATCATACTAATGGTAGAATGTGAACAAGCATACGCTTATCACACCCTTTCCTTTCTAATGGAATTCATCTCGAGAACAAGGCAAAAATCGTGATTTCAAAGAAATTGATGTTACAGCTCCACTCCCGCAAGGTTGAAGAAAGTTGTAGGAGGTTTCTATATCAACGTTTTACAAGTTCAACAATTCTCACTTTTGAATGGCTAAGCTCGTTGACAACCTACTTTTCCTCATTTTTGATTTCTCAGATTGAGCCAGCATAATCCACCCACTAGCTCATGTTACTCATAGCTACAACTTGGCAGAATAATAACTTGCTTCCCTTGCCTCTTGTAAAGGACGAATGACCTGTTCATCTTTTATTCCATGAATGCGGACGATTTTAGCAGGCATGCCAACAACCGTCACATCTGCTGGCACATCGGATAGGACAACAGCGGCTGCCCCAACCTTAGCATTTTCACCAATTTCAACCGGACCAATCACTTGGGAATGGGCAGAAATAAGCGCTCCTTTTCGAACGGTCGGATGCCGTTTGCCGCAATCTTTTCCCGTTCCACCAAGGGTCACCCCATGGTAAAGCATGACACCTGACTCAATCTCAGCTGTTTCCCCAATCACCAATCCTGCTCCATGGTCAATAAAGACACCACTTGCAATCTTAGCACCTGGATGAATTTCAATCTGGGTCCAAAAACGCCAAAATTGACTGTGCATGCGAGCTAGCAATTTAAAGCCATGTTGCCATAAAAAATGAGACAATCTGTGAGCAGCCAAGGCTTTCACCCCTGGATAGGCCAAAATAACCTCCAACGTTGAGCGTGCCGCGGGATCTTTTTCCTTTACAATCTCAATGGTCTCTTTCCACCAACCCATTTCTTCTCCTTTATTGTGGATAAGGCTGGGCAATGAGTGCTCAGCCTAACAATGTATAGTCATTTCCGTTCATCTTTTATTACTTTGTTAACGCGCTTTGCCGTACTCCAGTACAGCCTACAGCTCCTTGCCTAGTACTCTAAAAGACTATATCTGTCGCAGTAGAAATAAGGAAATGAGGATAATCGAGACCCTGTCTATCAATTTCTGCCTCACGTTCTTATTTTTCAACCTTGTGAAACTTAAATTCACCAAAGTTTTCGGTGCCTTTCTTTTCTTTCGAGTGAGCTGGTTGATGTGATTTTTCTCTTGGTTCACCTTGCTCTACTTTTTCAGGACGAGGCAAAAGAACTTTCATAGAGGCATCCACACGACCTTTTTCGTCAATTTTGATAACTTTGACATCAACCTCATCACCGATTTGTACTAAATCTTCTACTCGATTAACGCGAGTCCAAGCCATTTCAGACACATGGACAAGGGCATCTGTCTTATCAAAAAGATTGACAAAGGCACCAAATTTCTCAATGCGGACAACTTTCGCACGATAGACTTCATCAACCTTTGCTTCTCGTACTAGACCTGCAATGATTTCTTTAGCATGGTTAATCGCCTCACGATCGCTTGAGTAAATAGCCACGTTGCCTTCTTCGTCAATATCAATCTTGACACCTGTTTCTGCGATAATCTTATCGATGGTTTCACCACCCTTACCGATGACAATCTTAATCTTATCAACATCAATCTTGATAGTGTCAATCTTCGGTGCAGTCGGTGCCAAATCTGGACGAACAGCTGGAATCGCTTCTTCAATCACATCCAAGATTTCAAAGCGGGCTTTCTTAGCTTGAGCAAGCGCTTCTTGCAGGATTTCTGCCGTAATTCCCTCAATCTTGATATCCATTTGAAGGGCTGTAATGCCGTCACGCGTTCCTGCCACCTTGAAGTCCATATCACCAAAATGGTCTTCAAGCCCTTGTATATCGGTCAAAACAGTGTAATTCGTCCCGTCCGAAATCAAGCCCATAGCAATTCCTGCTACTGGTGCCTTAATTGGCACACCGCCAGCCATAAGGGCAAGGGTGCCCGCACAGATGGAAGCCTGTGAAGAAGAGCCATTTGACTCAAGCACTTCTGCAACCAAGCGAATCGCATATGGGAACTCTTCAATACTTGGCAATACTTGAAGAAGAGCGCGTTCGCCAAGGGCACCGTGACCAATTTCACGACGACCCGGAGCACCGTAGCGCCCTGTTTCTCCTACTGAATATTGAGGGAAATTATAATGGTGCAAGAAGCGTTTTTTGTATTCAGGATCCAATCCATCGACAATTTGCGTCTCACCCATTGGCGCCAAGGTCAAGACAGACAAGGCCTGAGTTTGTCCACGAGTAAAGAGACCTGAACCATGCACACGCGGTAAAAAATCTACAGCAGCTTCTAGCGCGCGAATTTCATCCACACGGCGACCGTCAGGACGAATCTTATCTTCAGTAATTAAACGGCGCACTTCTGCGTGCTCCATTTGCTCCAAAATCTCTGCCACATCGCGCATGATACGCTCAAACTCTTCATGGTCTGCATATTTTTCTTCATAGGTAGCCGTTACCCGTTCTTTGACAGCATTGGTTGCAGCTTCACGTGCTAATTTTTCTTCCACCTGAACCGCTTTTTGCAAGTCACTGTTATAAGTTGCAATGATTTCAGCCTGTAAGTCTTCATCCACATGTAGTAATTCAACTTCTGCTTTCTCCTTACCGACTTGTGCCACAATTTCTTCTTGAAAGGCAATCAATTCCTTAACAGCTTCGTGACCTTTGAGTAGAGCTTCAAGCATGATTTCTTCTGACAATTCTTTTGCCCCAGACTCTACCATGTTAATCGCATCTTTAGTTCCTGCCACTGTCAATTCAAGCAAGGATTGCTCAGCCTGTTCTTTCGTTGGATTGATAATCAATTCACCATCTACGTAGCCCACTTGAACACCAGCGATCGGACCGTTGAATGGAATATCTGAGATAGATAGAGCAAGCGAGCTACCAAACATGGCTGCCATCGGTGCGCTTGCGTTTTCATCGTAGGACAAAACAGTGTTAATGACTTGTACTTCATTGCGGAAACCCTCTGCAAACATCGGACGAATCGGACGATCAATCAAACGGGCTGTCAAGGTTGCATCGGTCGACGGACGACCCTCACGCTTGTTAAAGCCACCCGGGAATTTCCCAGCCGCATACATCTTTTCTTCATAGTTAACCTGAAGAGGGAAAAAATCTCCTGTCGCCATTTTTTTGGACATGACGGCTGCAGTCAGAACCGTACTTTCTCCATAGCGGACAACAACGCTTCCGTTTGCTTGCTTTGCAATCTGACCAACCTCGACTACCAGAGGACGATTCGCAAAAGTCATTTCAAATGTTTGTTTTACCATTTACATCTCCTAAATTTAGATAAAATATTCTCCAGAACGTCAAAAGTAGACAAACAAAGCCAGTTCTTTTCAGTTCAAAGAGGATGACGTGTTTTCTACAAAGGTCAATCTAGGAAGCATCTTAGACTCAACTTTGCACAAAACCACGTATCTTGTTTATTTTATCATATTTTAGCTGAAAAACAACCGGAGGAAAAACGAATTTGAAAAGAAAAACTGAAACCAGTCGCATAATTCCAGGAAAGCACCTAAAATTAAAAAAAGAGGAACAAAAAGTTCCTCCTTTTCCGGTTTTCGCCAGATTAACGACGAAGTCCTAATGAATGGATCAATTCGCGGTAACGGTTAACATCTGTCTTACGCAAGTAAGCCAACAAGTTACGACGACGACCGATTTTTTTCATCAACCCACGGTATGTTGCGTGGTCTTTTTTGTGTTGTTTGATGTGGTCATTCAAATGATTAATTTCCCAAGTAAGCACTGCTACTTGTACTTCAACTGAACCCGTATCACCTTCATGACGAGCATATTGTGCCATGATTTCATTTTTTTTCTCTTTTGAGATTGCCATGAGTATTTCTCCTTTGTATTTAAGCCAAATCCGAGTAACAGGTTGGCAACCTGTGACCAAGAAAGGCTAATTCTTGTCCTTAGGACTCCATTATTCTATCAATCTTTTCTCTCTTTGTCAACTATTTCTGCGCTTCACCTGGCAACACTAAATTCAGAATAATTCCCACAATCGCACTGAGGGCAGTTCCTGAAAGCGTGATTGTGCCAATATTCAAGACAGCACCGCCAAGCCCCAAAACTAACATAGAACTTGCAATGATAAGGTTACGAACTTGTCCAAAATCCACACGGCTTTCAATCAACACTTTCAAACCATTGCTTGCAATAACACCGTAAAGCAAAATGGACATTCCACCTAGGACAGCACTTGGAATAGTCGAGATAAGCGCTGTAAACTTCCCAAGAACGCTAAACGCAATCGCAATAAAAGCTGCATTTCGGATAACCGATACCGAAGCAATGCGGGTCATCCCGATAACCCCTGTATTTTCTCCGTAGGTTGTATTGGCAGGACCGCCGATGAAGGCAGATACTGCAGTTGCTACCCCGTCCCCAATCAAGGTACGATTCAAGCCTGGATTTTTTAAGAATGGACGACCGCAAATCTGACTCAAGACAGTATGATCACCGATATGCTCTGCTACCGTTACAACTGCAATCGGTAAAATTGCAAGCATTTCAGGTCCAAAATAGATGGTGTATTGTTCAAAAACACCTGACTTAAATGGCAAGTAAAAGCGTGGCAATTCAAGCCAAGGAGCCTCTATAACTGGCGCAAAGTCAACCAAGCCAAGCGCTAAAGCAACCATGTAACCTCCGATAATAGCAATCAGAAATGGCACAATTCTCACGAAGCCTTTTCCTGTTGTATTGACAAAGGCTGCAATCAAAAATGTAGCAATAGCCGCAACCACATTGCGCCAGTCACCGTCTGTAACAAATCCAGCATTGGTTACAGCTGAATGAGCTAAACCAAGCCCGATAACAATAATCATTGGACCTATGACAATCGGTGGCAACAGGGTATCAATCCACTTGGTGCCAATCACCTTAACCAAGCCCGCAATCAAAACATAGATTAAACCAACAAAGAGCACCCCAGTTTGGGCAGCAGATACATCTCCATTCATTTCTTTTATAGCCAGTGCCATGGCAGAAATGTAAGCAAATGAAGACCCTAGATAAACAGGCACCTTGAACTGAGTCGCAACTTGGTAAATTAAGGTTCCCACACCTGAAGCAAAGAGAGCAACAGATACGGGCATTCCCAGAAGTAAAGGCACCAAGATAGTAGCACCAAACATGGCAAATACGTGCTGGAAACTCAGCAAAATACCTTGCCAAAATGACGGCTTTTCATCGACATCAAGCAGCAAATGAACTGATTCTTTCATAGTCCTCCTTTTGGGCACACAAAAAGGCCCGCGTAACTTTTATTAGTCATAGGCCTTTGTTATACACTTCTAGTAATAATCTGTAGTTGTCTTTCTCACCTCACGGGATGAGTTTAAAAACCTATGCTTGTACTAGTCTATCACAAAATGTTTTATTTGGCTAGTTCTTTTATTCAACGATCAAGGACATACATACGAAAGTTTTTTAGAGTAAGTCCTACGTTTTTGAATTCCAACATTCCTTATACTCGTCAAAAATCAAAATCTGACGTCGTTAACTCATCTTGCTGAACTTCAGTTCTACCTACGATTTCATTGCCTAGTCAAATTTTGATTTTTATAGAGTATTCATTTCTAAAAAGCAGGAATAGTAAATCTGGTTTTTCCATAGAATACTTCTTCCAAACCATTTAGGTCATAAATAAGGGTTCGGAAATCTTAGATACTTGGCAATGTCGTACCATTATTACGACTCTCCAAAAATCTATAAAAATGTGTGACTGCTATTTTGAAAACATCTTCCCTACTCGTCTTTTTCTATCTGTACTAGCAATCTGTTCTGGTTGTAGTGATTAAGAAAATATAAACTGCTATAGATTATAGAAAATAACAAACTAGAAGAGATAAAAAATATCACAACAACTGCCAAAAAATGTCTATCTAGCAAGCCCTGATAGTGACTACCATAGGTCAAATAGTTATTCCAGCTACCAATCACTGTCACAAGGAGAGTACCTACAATCCCTGACAGCCAATTATTGATTCCACGACTAAGATCCAGCCCTTTCATCATATAGCGAATGATTATATACAGTAAAGCTAGTATGCCTGTGATAATCTCAAAACTATAACTCTCAAAAGTTTGGTGTAAAATCCCTGACTTCACCAAAGCTGATACTGGTAGTAAAATAAGCAGAAACATTCCAATCTCAGCCATAATCCGATTTTCAAGGTCAATCACACGTTCATCTACAACTATTTTCTTAACTTTCATCTAAAGGTGCCTCCCAAAATAATTGATCTAATGTTTTCCCCAAGCGATGACAAATTGCTAAACAAAGGCTGATACTAGGGTTGTATTTACCAGCCTCAATCAAGCCAATGGTCTGCCGTGTCACACCAATTTCGTCTGCTAACTGACCTTGGGTCAAATCATGTTCTACACGCGCCATTTTTAACCGAAGATTTTTCATATTCCCCCTTTCCCCCCTTTTCGTTGTTATACATTATATTATACACTATATTTTGAAAAAAGCAATATATATTTTGCATTTTGTCTATAAAATATTCTTCATTACATTTTCTGATGTCCTCACATCTTCGTTGAACTCAAACTAGAAGCTCGGAAAATAGGGACGAAGCCGTTGTAAATTTATTTACTTACGGATACGGCTCCCTTTAGGGGGACGAAGCCGTTGTAAATTTATTTACTTACGGATACGGCTCCCTTTAGGGGGACCAAGCCGTTGTAAATTTATTTACTTACGGATACGGCTCCCTTTAGGGGGACCAAGCCGTTGTAAATTTATTTACTTACGGATACGGCTCCCTTTAGGGGGACCAAGCCGTTGTAAATTTATTTACTTACGGATACGGCTCCCTTTAGGGGGACCAAGCCGTTGTAAATTTATTTACTTACGGATACGGCTCCCTTTAGGGGGACCAAGCCGTTGTAAATTTATTTACTTACGGATATGGCTCCCTTTAGGGGGACCAAGCCGTTGTAAAATGTGTTTACTCCAAAGGTATACTATACCCTTTGGAGGCAGGAAATAGATGTTTTTTGCTTCGCTTTTTTTACGCCCTTATATCTTGTAACTGAATGCGGGCTAAAACTCTCTGACAAAAAGAACAATCTCATCGGTTGCAAGCCAACCTGCTTCGCTTTTTTTACGCCCTTGTATCTTAGAGTTCTACACCAAATGTAGCTAATTCATTCAATTCATGTGAATGTAATCTGCGGTAAGCTCCTAAATCGAGTGTTTCATCTAGAACCAAGGGACCCATACTGATACGTTGTAAATCCGTCACCTGTTTACCACAGGCTGCCACCATGCGTTTGACTTGGTGGAATTTCCCCTCTACGATACGAATCTGTACACGTGAGGTCTGGGCTAGGTCATCTACTTCTACAATTTCCAAATCAGCCGGCTGGCAAGTAATATCTTTCAGTTCGATTCCTCTAGTAAAATAACGGACATCTTCTCCAGTCATGATCCCCGCTACCTCAGCCCGATAAACCTTATCGACATGTTTTTTAGGCGATAGCATTTCATGGGCCAAGGCTCCATTATTGGTCAAGAGCAGGAGCCCATGTGTGTCCATGTCTAACCTCCCAACAGGAAAAACTTCTTTTTGTCTCGCAGTATCATCCAACAAATCCAAAACTGTCCGATGTTTGCTATCTTCTGTCGCTGAAATCACCCCTTTGGGTTTATTTAAAAGATAGTAGACAAATTTCTCATAGGTCAGCACCTTTCCCTGATAGGCAATTTTGTCTTTCTTTTCATCAATATGAACCTTGGTGGATTTTTCCACTAATTGATTGACTGTCACTTTGCCTAATTTGAGAATTTTCTTGACTTCTGTCCGTGATCCTAAGCCACACTCGACCAAAAATTTATCCAAACGCATCTGATATCCTCCGATTGATTGTCCTAAAGATAGGTGGGAGAAAGTCTAGAAAGACTAGGCAATGATCCTGCACGACAAAGAGCGACATCCCTCCCAGGCTCCCACCATCCAGCCTCCTATCACCAACACCTAGTTTTCATTCAACAAGCGGTGGCGGGGAATTCCGCACTAAGGTTCGTAAACCAAGAAGAACTGTGTAAAATCGACACTTCTACCTGCTCCTAAACATTCTCCAACATAGACAGGACGAACGGAGACTGAAAAGTAGCGCATGCCATTTTTCTAGAGAGATGTTCACGGTCTTTTCTCCGTATCTTTCCTTACCTCAACAAATACTCACAATATGATCATTTGATTTTCATTCCTATCATCAGTATAGCAAATTCTCCCTCATCTTGCACCTCTCCTTTTCTTCTGCTTCTTTTCGTGCTATACTAGTCCTTAGAAATTAGAAGGAGAATTTTATGTCTGTAATTGAACGTTTAACAAAAGCCAGCCACTTGATTGATATGAACGATATTATTCGTGAAGGACATCCAACCCTACGCAAGGTCGCTGAAGAGGTGCAATTTCCACTATCTGATGAGGATATTATCTTGGGAGAAAAGATGCTCCAATTCCTCAGACATTCACAAGACCCTGTTATGGCGGAGAAAATGAAGCTTCGTGGGGGAGTAGGTCTTGCCGCACCACAAATTGACATTTCAAAACGCATCATCGCAGTCCTTGTGCCTAATCCAGAGGACCACGATAGCACTCTTCAAGAGGTCATGTACAACCCTAAAATCGTTTCTCACTCCATTCAAGAAGCGGCTATAGGGGGAGGAGAAGGCTGCTTGTCCGTCGACCGCGAAGTCCCTGGCTACGTCGTTCGTCATGCCCGCATAACAGTGGAGTATTTTGACAAGACAGGAGAAAAACACCGGATCAAACTCAAAAGCTTTAATGCTATTGTCGTCCAACACGAGATTGACCATATCAACGGCATCATGTTCTACGACCGCATCAACCCAGAACACCCATTTGCCATCAAAGAAGGCATGCTGATTCTTGACTAATCCCCACCGAAATCAATAATAGACCAGTTAAATATCGCTTGCAACGATGTAAGTCGCTGCAAGCGATATGTACTTACAGATTGGACTACCCTTAAGGGAGAAAACTATGTTTACTTACCATTCCTTATAAGACAAGGTAAGTGTTTCTACTTGAACCGATGATAGATATGCTCTTCTTTAGGTCGAGATTGCTGCAGCTTACAGGCTCGTGCAACAGTCTATAAGCTCAGAATGGCGAGTATGAGAACTGTTCATTTCACACCCTCAACGAAGATAAAAAAATCCCAGACTAATACCTCTAGTCTGGGATTTTTCTTAACTTCCCCGATCCCAAAAAATGGCTAGGAGAATGATTGCTCCTAAAACGGAGGGAACAATAGCTGTATCTGCAATTCGGGGTCCCCAATTACCAAAAAGAAGTTGGCCGACCCAGGCACCTGCAAGTCCCAATAATATCTTACCAATACAGCCCATTTTTTCACCACGATTGGTAATGGTTGCAGCAATAATAGCTACAAGCAAGCCGACGATTAAACTTCCAATCATATTTTCTAACCTCCTATTACTTCCTACAATCAAAATCTGACGAGGCACAAAACCGAAAGTAAACCTCTTTTTTTAGCAAGGTGAAAGGTTGATGTGTCACAAGCATTAAATCGCCCACTCACCATCACGGAAGATTGGTATAGCTGTTCCATCTTCACGAATACCGTCAATATTCATTTTATTTGATCCAATCATGAAGTCCACGTGAACATCTGAACGGTTAAGACCAGCTGCTTTCAACTCATCATTGGTCATATCAACACCACCTTCAATACTAAAGGCATAAGCTGAACCGATTGCTAAGTGGTTTGAAGCATTTTCATCAAAGAGAGTATTGAAGAACGTCACACCTGATTGAGAGATTGGACTTTGATCTGGCACGAGAGCAACCTCACCAAGACCGCGTGCTCCCGCATTGTCAAAGACCAATTTTTTCATAACCTCATCCCCTTTTTCGGCGGTAATATCGACAATTTCACCGTCTTTGAACGTTACTTTAATGCCCTCAATGATATTTCCATTATAGCTGAGTGGTTTCGTTGACGTTACATAACCGTCTGCTACACGGTAGTCAGGTGCCGTAAAGACTTCTTCTGTTGGCATATTGGCAATAAAGTGTTCTCCTTGAGCATTGATAGAACCTGCCGCTTCCCATAAGTGATCCTTAGGCATGCCAAGAACCAAGTCCGTACCTGGTGCGGTATAGTGAAGTTTGACAAATTGCTCCTTATTCAAAATAGCAGCTTTAGCAATGAGACGCTCTTCATGCTCTTTCCAAGCAGCCACGGGATCATCAGCATAGACACGGCACGTTTTAAAAATTTGATCCCAAAGTAAATCAACTGCTTCTTCATCACTTGCTGCATCTGGGAAAACCTTTTTGGCCCATTCTAGTCCTGCTGCTGCACCCAATGTCCAACTAATTTTATTGGCTTGCGTTGCTTGACGCATTGGGTTTAGAGCAATACTTGTTGCGCGTGTAGCACGAGAAAGTTTTTCTGGGTCAATGCCATCCAAGGCACCTGGATCATCAGATAGAACTACCAAACGGCTAGCTTTATGGTCCAAGATATAGTTCATTTCTGCAATCCGTTGCTCAGAAATGGTTTCCAGACGCTCAATCGGTACATTCAGGTAACGCTCGCGCAAAATCACATCATCTTGCCAGTTCACAAGCACTTCTACTGCCCCTCTTGCATAAGCTTCTTTAACGATTAAGCGAGCCAATTCAGCCTGATCAACACTGATAGTCAAGGAAACCGTATGACCAGCTTGCACATTGATTCCTGTTGAGACGAGTAACTTTGCATATTTTGCTAAGTTTTCTTTAAAGTTTGGTAATACCATGATTCACTCCTTTATTTATTCAATTCCTTTTTATTGTACCATAATTTTGTCATAGGAATACATTTTCTGCTGTAGTGTTTGAATTAGTCCATATTTTTGACTATTTGCAGAGAATGTGCTATACTAATAGTCAAATTTTTTGACTATCTAAATGGATGTATACTCTATAAACAGCAACATCTAACTGGCTTACATACTTCTCAATTTTGAAAGCTTGGAGATAAGGACAGCCAAACTAGTCTTCCGCACATAGAAGTTCGACAAGGTAAGCAAAGGACGCAAGAAGTTGATGTTTGATAAATATTAGTAAAGGCGGTCACTTCAGGATGATACAGATAAAACAGCAAGCCAAGACTTTTGCCCGTTTGAAATATGAGCAGGATTTTCTTTATGATCAATATGCAAAAAAGTTTGGCCTGCAACGATCATCATTTTTCATTCTTGTCTGGCTATACTACGCTCAGAGCCCCCTATCTCAAGCCTGCCTAAGCCATAAGCTGGGAAGTAGCAAGCAGGTCATCAATACTACTATAAAGGTATTTGAACGGGCAAAATTGGTTTCCTTTGTGCAAAATGAACGCGATAAACGTCAGAAATTTATCCACCTAACAAGTAAAGGCAAGAGCTATGCTGCCTCCATTTTAGAACCGCTAGAAGAGGCTGAAAATCGTGCCCTGTCACAGATGAGCAGGGAGGAACGAGAGAAACTTCTGCAACTCTATTCTTCTTTTAATGAAGCCCTACAACAACAATTAGAAAGTCAGGTGCCCTATGATTGAATTCAAGCAGGTTAGTAAACACTTCAACGACAAATACGTGCTAAAAGATCAAGCCTTTACCATTCAAGACGGTGAATTTCTGGTTCTGGTTGGTGCGAGCGGTAGTGGAAAAACGACTACACTCAAAATGATCAACCGCTTGATTGAACCAGATGAAGGAGATATCTATCTGGATGGCAAGTGCCTCAAAGACTATGAACTGCGAGAACTGCGCCTATCAATCGGCTATGTCCTCCAGCAAATCGCCCTTTTTCCCAATCTCAGCGTTGCAGAAAATATCGCCCTCATTCCTGAGATGAAAAAATGGTCCAAAAAAGACACTGAAACCCGCACCAAAGAACTACTCGAATTGGTCGGACTTCCTGCTGCCCAATATCTCCACCGTATGCCGAGCGAACTTTCTGGTGGAGAACAGCAGCGAATTGGGATTTTACGCGCCATTATCGCCCGTCCCAAGGTCCTGTTATTAGACGAACCCTTTAGCGCCCTAGACCCGATTTCTCGCGAGCAATTACAAGACTTAGTCAAAGAAATCCAAAAAGAATTTGAGATGACCATGATATTTGTGACCCATGATATGGCAGAAGCCATGAAGCTGGGCGACCGCATTGCCATTATGGATCAAGGGAAAATCCTACAGCTGGATACTCCTGAGCGTATCCAAGAAGCCCCTGCGACCCAATTTGTCGCTGATTTCTTTCAAGTATAGGAGCCTGCTATGAACGATTTGATTCAAACCTTTTTAGACCGTAAAGAAGACTGGCTCTTGGCCCTTGGAGAGCATTTGCAAATCTCCTTTATGGCACTGGCTTGTGCAATTTTACTTGCCATTCCCTTAGCTATTTTAGTTTCTAAACATGAACGCTTAGCGAATCTCTTGCTACAATTTACAGGTATCCTCCAGACAATTCCCTCACTAGCTATTTTAGGATTGCTCATTCCAATTTTCGGAATTGGCAAAATTCCTGCTATTTTGACCTTGATTGTCTATGCCATTTTCCCGATTCTACAAAATACGGTCACTGGATTGCAGGAAATCGATCCCTCCTTACAGGAAGCTGCAACCGCCTTTGGGATGAACCGCTGGGAAACACTGACAAAATTTGAGATTGCCCTTGCAGCACCTGTCATTCTCTCAGGTATTCGGACAGCAACCGTTCTCGTTATTGGAACGGCAACACTAGCTGCTCTGATTGGGGCAGGGGGACTGGGTTCTTTCATTCTCCTAGGAATTGACCGTAATAACAGCTCTCTCATTCTAATCGGGGCAATGAGTTCTGCTATTTTAGCTCTCCTCTTTCATTATTTGATTGGCTTGGTTGACAAACGCAGTCTTAAAACCATGTTCGTTTCCTTTGTCGCTCTCTTTTGCATCAGCTCGATTTCGCTTTTTCCTATGTCCATGATGATGCAAAATAAGATTGTTATCGCTGGAAAATTAGGATCTGAGCCTGAGATTTTAATCCATATCTATAAGGAATTGATTGAAGATCAGACGGATATTGCGGTAGAATTAAAACCAAACTTTGGTAAAACCACCTTTGTCTATGAGGCCTTAAAGGCTGGTCAAATCGATCTTTATCCCGAATTTACGGGAACAGTCCTCTCAACCCTCTTGGAACAGCCACCGAGCACCTCAACTGACCCAAACGAAGTTTATCAAGCAGCCCGCAAAGGGATCTTGGCTCAAGACAAGCTCATCTACCTTAAGCCCATGCTCTACCAAAATACCTATGCTCTTGCGGTCAAGGAGGACTATGCCAAGGAGCATAGTTTAGAAACCATTTCCGATCTAGCAAAAGTTCAAGCAAATGCTATCGCTGGATTTAGCTTGGAGTTTAACGATCGCGAGGACGGTGGGAAAGGCTTGAAAGACCGCTACAAACTCAATCTCCACGTCAAGACGCTAGAACCAGCCCTGCGCTACAAGGCGATTGCTAATGAGAACGCCCAAATCATCGATGCCTATTCGACCGATAGTGAACTACAAGAATATCACCTCAAAACACTCAAAGATGATCAACAGCTCTTCCCACCTTACCAGGGAGCACCTCTTCTACGGGAAGAAACGCTCAAAAAATACCCCCAGCTGGAGGAGGTTCTCAATCAGCTAGCGGGTAAAATCACCGAAAAAGACATGCAAGATATGAATTATCAGGTGAATGTTGAGGGGAAATCACCAGGCAAGGTCGCTAGAACCTATCTCACAGAGCATCAATTCATCTCAAACTAAGCGCTTGCTCCATGAAGATGATGCATAGGCTATAAAAAACCATTTTGGAAGACCAAAATGGTTTTTTATAGCCGTTTCGTTTATTTTTAGTACTAGGCAACGAGTCGCAGGTAGTTGAAATAGTTGATAACTATTTCAAGTGACAGATAAGAAAAGTGTAACTTTTCTCAATGGTACAGCAAGACGAATGAACGAAAGAATAAAAATATAAACTAAATGACTATATAATCTTTTAGTTTACTTTGATACTGGGCAGCGAGCTGCTGGCTGTACTAGAGTCCGGCAAAGGGAGTGAACGAGGGAATAAAAGATAAACGAAAGGACGATATACTAATGGATTGCCCCCCACTAGGTGAACACGGACGAAAGAATTGGAAAAGGGAAACACAAGCGGTCGAGCTTTAAGGAGGTACAGCTGAAACTACCCTCAGGTATAAGCACGCTCACCTGTATCTGAAATCAACTATTTTCTTTAAATAGTGACAATATCCCTTTTAAAAAATACTTTCTCTCCCCATGTCTCACCTCTAAAACAATTCGTCAAACAGGCTCAACTGGTTGTCCTCTGGCATATTTCCTAAGATGCCCATTTCATCGAGCTTGTCTACAAGGCTTAAAGAAAGCCCTCCGCGTTTGCGTAACTCGGTCTTAGAAAGGAATTCTCCCTCTTCACGCGCCTTAACCACTTGACGAGCAACGTTTTCACCCAGACCGTCCATGGCTACAAATGGTGGAATTAAGGTATCGCCCTCGATTTGAAATTCAAAGGCATCGGATCGATACAGGTCTAGTTTGCCAAATTTAAAGCCACGTTCTAGCATTTCATTGACAATTTCAAGTGTAGTAAAGAGATCCTGCTCCACATTGCTGGCTTCATTATTTTTCTTCTTCATGGTGATTTCTTCCATTTTAGCTTTCACTCGGTCTAAACCACCAGACATCGTCGCCAAATCAAACGCCTTGGCTCGGATAGAGAAGTAAGCACAGTAGTAATAAATCGGATGATGTACTTTAAAGTAGGCCACACGCAGGGCCATCATAACATAGGCTGCCGCATGGGCTTTGGGGAACATGTACTTAATTTTTCCACAGGATTCAATATACCAATCAGGTACATTATTGTCTTTCATAGCCTGAATATAACCTTTACGTTCTTCTTCAGAAATCTTGAGCCAAGCTCCCTTACGCACCCGCTCCATGATATTAAAGGCCATTTTGGGAGGAAGTCCTGCATGCATGAGGTAGACCATAATATCATCCCGACAACCGATAACAGTAGATAGGTCTGCAATTCCTGCCTTAATCAAATCTTGGGCATTGCCCAACCACACGTCGGTTCCATGCGATAGTCCTGATAATTGGAGGAGTTCAGAGAATGTCGTTGGATGCGTTTCTTCCACCATTCCACGGACAAAATTGGTTCCAAACTCGGGGATCCCCAGCATACCAGTCGGTGTCCCGATCTGCTCTGGTGTTACTCCCAGCACCTCTGTTCCTGAAAAGAGAGCCATAACTCCCTTGTCATCTGCGGGAATGGTTTGCGGATCAATCCCTGATAAATCTTGGAGTTTACGAATCATAGTCGGATCATCGTGTCCCAGTACATCAAGCTTCAAGACATTCTCATCAATATCATGGAAGTTGAAATGGGTCGTCTGCCAACTAGCTGTCAAATCATCTGCTGGATATTGAACAGGAGTAAAGTCGTAGACATCCATATAGTTTGGAATAACAACGATTCCACCTGGGTGCTGACCAGTTGTCCGCTTGACTCCCGCAGCACCTGCAGCCAAACGTTCCACCTCTACATCACGATAGAATTTGCCATAGTCCCGCTCATAACCACGCACATATCCATAAGCCGTTTTCGCAGCAACCGTACCCACTGTTCCAGCCCGAAAAGCGTATTGATCCCCAAAGATTTTCCGAACGTCTAAGTGGGCATCTGGCTGGTCATCTCCTGAGAAGTTCAAATCGATATCAGGTACCTTATCCCCATCAAATCCCAAGAAAGTTTCAAAGGGAATATCCTGTCCATCTTTGGCATATTTGTGACCACATTTTGGACAATCCTTGTCTGGCATATCAAAGCCAGATCCGTAAGATCCGTCTGTGATAAACTCGCTATGCTGACACTTCGGACAGACATAGTGCGGTGGCATCGGATTCACCTCGGTAATCCCAATCATGGTCGCCACGAAGCTAGATCCTACAGAGCCCCTGGAACCTACCAGATACCCCCGTTCATTCGAACGCGTTACCAACATTTGAGAAGCTAGGTAAATCACGGCAAAACCATTCCCCAGAATTGAAGACAATTCTTTTTCAATCCGCAAATCAATGATATCTGGCAAAGGATTACCGTAAACTTCAAAAGCTTTTTTATAGGTCAACTCCGCCACTCGCTCTTCGGCTTTTTCTAAATAAGGAGTGTAGAGATCTGTTTTGACCACCTCGACATCTTCAAAACGCTCCAACATGGCATTGGGGTTTGTAATGACAATTTCCCGCGCTAGTTCTTCTCCTAAAAAGGCAAATTCATCCAGCATTTCATTGGTCGTTCGGAAATGAGCTTTTGGAAGAGGGGCTGGTTGAGCATTCTCTCCATGCCCAATGGTTCGATTAATCATGGCTCCTTGTCCTAAGGAACGTACGATAATCTCACGGTAAATCTCTTCTTCTGGATCAATATAGTGAACATTTCCCGTCGCTAGTACAGGCAAATCAGCTCTACGCCCAACCTCAATCAAGTTCTGAATCATGGCTTTGATTTCTGCCATATCTTTAAACTGCTCCTTGGCAATCATGGGCGCATACAGGGCCGGAGGCATTACCTCAATGAAATCATAGTAGCTTGCCACCTTAGCTGCTTCCTCAATTCCTTTTGAGAGCAATTCATCAAAGACCTCGCCCTCCTGACAAGCTGTTCCTAAAATCAACCCTTCGCGGTGTTCGTCTAAAACCGTCCGCGGAATCCGTGGGACCCCTTCAAAATACTTCGTGTTAGATAGAGAAACCAGCTTGAAGATGTTTTTCAAGCCCACTTGATTGGTGACGTACAAGGTTGCGTGCTTGATACGGGCTTTCTTATAGGAATCTTCTGCTATCAATTCTGTATTTAATTGGTTTAAATAACTGAGCCCATGTTTTTCAAGAGCATCTTTCAAGAAAATAAAGAGGAGACGGCCTGTTGCTTCCGCATCGTAATTGGCCATATGGTGATGCTCAAGAGCAATACCAAAACGCTTGGTCAACGGTCCCAAACCATGCCGTTTGTATTCTGGATAGAGGTTACGAGCAAACTCCAAGGTATCAATAACTGGTTGGGTAATGGTCGGAAGCCCCTCCCGTTCATAGTTGACATCCATAAAGCCAACGTCAAAGGTCGCATTGTGGGCAACAAGGACAGCCCCCTCACAGAAAGACTGAAATTCCTGCAAGACTTGCTTGAGGGGCTTGGCATTTCTGACATGCTCATCTGTGATTCCTGTCAAGTCGGTTGTAAACTGACTCAAGGGATGTCCTGGATTGATAAATTCATCAAATTCCGCAATAATATTTCCCTTATGCATCTTAGATGCTGCTACCTGAATCAGGTTGTTGTAAACCGCAGAAAGTCCTGTCGTTTCTACGTCAAAGACCACATAGGTCGCATCGGATAACGACAGTTCTGCTTCATTGTAGACAATCGGTACACTATCTTCTACGATATTAGCTTCCATACCAAAGAGCGCCTTGATCCCCGCCTTGCGGGCAGCATGATAGCCATGTGGAAAGGATTGAACATTGCCATGATCGGTGATAGCAACTGCCTTATGTCCCCACTGAGCAGCCCGAGCAATCAAGTCCTCAACCGGGGGGAGAGCATCCATAGTGGACATGTTGGTATGGGCATGAAATTCAATGCGTTTTTGGTCATCTGGCATGAGATCCTTACGAATATCACGCTTGACTTCCTGTACTTCTTGCACATTCATCGTCAAGTCGCGCGTGAAATTATTGGTTTCGATATTCCCTCGAACACGAATCCAATTCCCTTTTTTTATCATGCCAAACTTCTGTGCTTCTTCTTCATTTTTGACCCATTTCTGCATAGAAAAAGAAGAGGTATAGTCTGTCATCTTGAAATTGATAATGACCCGTCCTGTCCGTGTCGTCCGCTGTTCGGCATCAAAGACCAAGCCTTCAAAAACGATACGATTTTCTTCTGTTTCAATCTCAATCATCGGTGTAATCTCAGATTTTTCAAGACTAACTCTACGCGGCGTCTGCTTTTTAAATTCTTGGAAACTTGGCTGCGGACTAGCTTCTGGTGGCGGTGCCATTTGGGCTAATTGTTCCATGGCTTCCAAGGTTTCCTGGCTGGCTTTTTGAAGAATTTCTTCATTTTGAGCATGAAATTCCTCTACTTGAGCCTTGGTCATTTCCTCACAAACCTCTATATCCACCACTAGATTAGCAAAACCAAAACGAGCAAACTGCTCGACTAACTTCGGCAAATGGTTCTTTCTAAAATGCGGTGTATCAACAGAAGCTGGTCCTTTTATCCACAAAACACCGTCATGAAATTCAACTGGTAGCTGCTGAAATACTGACCGAAAACCTGCACTCTGACATAATTCTTCTGTAAAAGCCTCTAGATAGTAGGCCTGTACCAAGGCTGGATCAATCGTTTCTTTGAGCGTTACCAAGCGAAAACGGGCCTGATTTCCCGTCTTTTGAAACTCATTGAGGAGTTTAGCTTTCAATAATTGATAGTGTAGCAACGGTAAGGGCTCTTCAAACCGAAAGGTAAAGTCCCAGACCTTACTCTTTTTATGTACTAAGACTTGCTCAATCTTGGCACTTGAAAATGCGCTTGATTCTTTCAATTCAAGCGGCAGACCAATTTGATTCAATAGTAATTGAAACGTATCTGTCATTCTCGTATCCCTTATCTTTCTATTCTCTTTATTTTACCACAAGTCCCCCTATTTTTCGAGCCTTGCCTCACTAGCTCCCTCTCTCCCAATCCCATCCAGACGCTTGAGTGCTAGCTTCTCAACTATCCAGATACTCATAGTAGAGACCATGCAAGCAGTACCATATCTATAGGCTATACTCTACAGAAACCAACATCTGACAAGCTGTCATAATGGAGAATAATAAAAGCTTGGAGGTAGGAAAGAACGCGATAGAAAAAAGAGCTCGGTTTTACCTCACCACTTCTTATATTCTAGATTCAAGCAGAAACGGTCTATTCCCAGACCGTTGCACTCTATCCTCGGACAGTTGATGAAGCCAGATTGGGGGCTTAAAAAAGAAGCAAATATGCATGACATTTACTCCGTCAGTTTAAATTCCAATCTTTATAGTCTTTTCGTTTGCTTTTAGTACTAGGCAAGGAGCTGCAGGCTGGACTGAAGTACGGCAAAGCGAGTGAACGAAGTAATAAAAGATAAACGAAATGACTATACAACAACACTTACTACTACTTTACCTTACCATACTTTCCTTAAAATCAAAAGGGACAGACCCCTGAATTTGTCCCTTTCTTTTTACTGAAAATTCTAGTATAATGAAAGCGTAATCATTTAAGCTGTCATGGGAAAATATAGCTGTACTTAATCTATTCGATATCCAGATGATTCCACATGACCATTTGTTTCTTAGGAGGAATATAGATGAAAAAAATTATCAATCAGCCCGAACACGTTGTTGACGAAATGCTCCAAGGGCTTGTCTTTATGCATGGTAACCTAGTTGAACGCTTGGATGGCTATGACGTGATTGTCAGAAAAGTTGAAAAACACGGTAAGGTTGGGCTTATCTCGGGCGGTGGTTCGGGTCACGAGCCATCTCACGCTGGATTTGTTGGCAGGGGCATGCTGTCTGCTGCTGTTTGTGGGGCTGTCTTTACTTCTCCAACTCCAGACCAAATTTTAGAAGCCATCAAGGCTGCCGATGAGGGTGCTGGTGTATTTATGGTCATCAAAAACTACTCCGGAGACATCATGAATTTTGAAATGGCGCAAGAGTTGGCTGAAATGGAAGGAATTGAAGTCGCAAGCGTGGTTGTTGACGACGATATTGCAGTGGAAAATAGCCTCTACACTCAAGGTCGCCGTGGTGTTGCAGGAACCATTCTCGTACACAAGATTCTCGGACATGCTGCTGAACTAGGAAAATCTCTTGCTGAAATAAAAGAATTAGCTGATAAGCTCGTTCCTCACATTAAAACAATCGGACTTGCCCTTTCAGGTGCTACCGTCCCTGAAGTTGGAAAACCAGGCTTTGTCCTTGACGAAGATGAATTTGAATATGGGGTTGGTATCCATGGTGAGCCAGGATACAAAAAAGAAAAACTCCAATCTTCTAAAGCATTGGCGGAGGAACTAGTTGCCAAATTGCTCCAAGACTTTGATGTCCAAGCAGGGGAAACTTACGGAATGCTCATCAATGGCCTTGGTGCTACCCCACTCATGGAGCAATATGTCTTTGCAAATGACGTAGCTCAACTCCTTGCTGATAAACAAATCAAGGTAGTCTACCATAAGATTGGCAACTATATGACCTCCATTGATATGGCTGGACTTTCCCTTACGTTCATCAAACTAGCAGATGCTAGCTGGCTAGAAGCCTTAGAAGCATCTGTTGAAACCCCAGCTTGGTAAAGGAGCATCTATGGAAACACAAGCAATACTCAAATGGATGAAATTATTTGCTCAAAAAATCCAAGACAATAAAGACTTATTGAGCGAACTAGATACGCCGATTGGCGATGGCGATCACGGAGGCAATATGGCCCGTGGCATGGCAGCAGTTATGGAGCAATTAGAGGGCAAAGAATTTGGTAGCCCTGACGACATTTTCAAAATCGTTTCCATGCAATTACTCAGCAAGGTGGGTGGGGCTTCTGGTCCACTTTATGGATCAGCTTTTATGGGACTGACTAAAGGTGCGCAGTCTGGAGCTTCCTTGGTGGACAGCCTCCAAGCAGGGCTTGATATGATTCAAAAACGAGGCAAGGCGGTAGTCGGTGAAAAGACCATGGTAGACGTCTGGGTTCCCATTATCGCTGATTTAACAGCAGGTCAACTCAGCCTTGAGTCAATCCGCAAAGCAGTAGATAACACTAAGAATTTACAGGCTACAAAAGGTAGAGCTTCCTACCTTGGTGAGCGTTCTGTCGGTCACATTGACCCCGGTGCTTACTCTTCTGGACTACTCTTTGAAGCCTTAATGGAGGCAGGATTAGTATGACACAGACAATCGGTATCGTCATCGTTTCTCACTCGCATCATCTAGCCCAAGGAATAATAGAGCTTCTCTCAGAAATCGCAAAGGATGTCCCAATCACCTATTGTGGTGGACTAGAAGACGGCAGTATCGGAACAGAATTTTCCCGAGTAGAAGAAGCGGTAAACAGCAATCCTGCAGATATCATCCTTGCCTTTTTTGACCTCGGTAGCGCCCGCATGAACATGGCAATGGTTGCAGAATTTACAGATAAAGACATCCGCATCCAATCTGTTTCTGTGGTAGAGGGCAGCTATACTGCCGCAGCCCTTCTCCAAGCTGGAGCTTCCCTCGAAGCTATTCTTGAGCAATTAACAGGGCTACAGATTACTAAATAAAATAGGATTCATCTAGATTTTATCATCATCAATATCTGACTAGCTTTCACAATAGAAATGGTGAAAGCTTGGAGATAAGGAGCGAAAAAGAACGCGACAGGTCATTTGGTTTTCCTCACTTCTTGCATTCTAGGTTAGGGCAATAGACCATTTCATTCCCACCCCCGCATAACTCCAACAGTCAGAGGAGTGACTGTTGGAGCTTGGAAATGAAGCCAACGAATTCGCATGAATAACTCTGAGCGGTGGAGAGGACTTTTTTGCTCTGCCTCCCTCTACACCAAGGGGAAAACTGGTGTTATAGCCGTTTCGTTTCTTTTTAGTACTAGGCAAGGAGTCGCAGGTAGTTGAAATAGTTGATAACTATTTCAAGTGACAGATAAGAAAAGTGTAACTTTTCTCAATGGTACAGCAAGACGAGTGAACGAGGTAATAAAAATATCAACGAAATGACCATACCTTGAATGTTTCCATGGACTTGATAACTGTGTGAGGAGGGAGAGGCACGACCAAAGAGATTGATAGTTGATGAGTATCCGTCAAAAAGACCGAGCAAGACAGCCATAATGGCTTGTCTTGCCCGGTCTTTTTATAGTCATTTCATTTATCTTTTATGACTTCATTCACCCGCTCTGCCCTACTCTAGTACAGCCTACGGCTTGTTGCCTAGTACTAAAAGACTAGACTGTTTTAAAACTTCATTACTATATTTATTTATTGGCTAAGATTTTCAAGGTTTCAAGTAATTGATCAACGTGAACTTCAACCGTATCACCTGTTCCTTTAATCTTAACTTCGACAATACCCTCAGCCGCTTTTTTACCAACCGTCACACGGATTGGTAAGCCGATTAAGTCACTATCTGAGAATTTCACTCCAGCTCGCTCATTGCGGTCATCGGTCAAGACCTCATAGCCAGCTGCTACCAAACTATCTTCAATTGATTGGGTCAAGCCCATGGCTACTTCATCTTTCACATTGACCGGAATCAAATGGACATCAAATGGGGCCAATTCTTTCGGGAAATTAATCCCCCAAGCAAAACGATAGTCACCTTTTGGTGTTTTATTAACAAAGAGACGAGCATGTTGTTCTAAGACAGCTGACAAGAGACGACTTACCCCGATACCATAACACCCCATAATAATTGGAACAGCCCGACCATTTTCGTCTAAAATCGTTGCATTCATGCTATCTGAATAGCGCGTACCCAATTTAAAGATATGACCAATTTCAATTCCACGGGCAAACTGCAAGGTTCCTTTACCGTCCGGTGAGGGTTCGCCCTCTTTAACTTCACGAATATCAACATATTCTGACACCTGGTAGTCACGACCAGCATTAGCACCAGTATAGTGGAAACCGTCTTGGTTGGCACCAACTACGGCATTTTTCAGGTCTTCTACCTTGCGGTCTGCAATCACTTTTACATTTTCTGGAAGTCCAACCGGTCCTAATGAACCAACAGTTGCTCCAAATACTCTTACAGCCTCTTCTGGCGTTGCAACTTCGACAAAATCAGCTCCCAAATGATTTTTTAATTTGACATCATTGACCTGATCATTTCCGACAAGAAGAACTACAATAGGTTCACCATCTGCCATAAAGAGCATCGTTTTCATCATTTGCTCTTCGGAAACATTCAGAAAGGCTGCAACTTCATCAATACTCTTACTGTCGGGCGTTGCCACCTTAACCAACTCTTTTTCTGAAATAACCAGGTGCCGTGGTTTATGTTCACTCGTTGCCATTTCAAGATTGGCTGCATAACCTGACTCGTTTGAATAGACAATCGTATCCTCACCTGACACCAACCAAGTAGCCAATTCTTCCTTGATTTCTGCCAGGACATCTTCTGGAATATCGTCAAAGGAAGCAACAGACTTATCCAAGACGACCCAGCGTTCAAGGTCTGTACGATCTGGGGTAATCGCCATAAATTCCTGGCTATCTTTTCCCCCCATAGCACCACCATCTCCAATGATAGCCTTAAATTCGAGCCCCGCACGGGTAAAGATTGCTTCATAGGCTACTTTGTAGTCATCATAGGTCTGGTCCAAGCTGTCATAGCTAGCATGAAAACTATAACCGTCTTTCATGATAAATTCACGACCACGGAGCAAACCATTACGTGGACGCTTCTCATCGCGGTATTTTGGCTGAATTTGGTAGATATTGAGTGGTAATTGTTTGTAGGATTGCAAGGCATCTCTAGCTAACAGGGTCACCGTTTCCTCATGGGTTGGTCCCAAAATAAAGTCTGAACCTTCACGGTTTTTCAATTTGTAAAGGTCATCACCATAGGTCGCATAACGACCTGACTCACGCCAAATATCTGCCGATAAGAGAGCCGGCGCTAAAAATTCCACCGCACCAATCTTGTCAAATTCCTGACGCATGATATTTTTTGCTTTTTCAATCACGCGATTAGCCAGCGGTAAATAACTGTAAATCCCTGCTGAAACCTGACGAACGTAGCCCGCACGCACCATCAAGGCGTGACTAATCACCTGCGCATCAGATGGCATTTCCCGTAGAGTTGGGATAAGCATTTTCGATTGTTTCATACTATTTTTCTCTCCTTTAGTTCAATCTTTTAAAAAAAGACACGTAAAATATCATTCCAAGTGACTGCAATCATCAGGATGATCATAAGACCTACACCTGCTAGGGTAATATAGGATTCTGTTTCTTGTTTGAGTGGTTTTTTACGAACGGCTTCGATGAGGTTGATTACAATTTTTCCACCATCAAGAGCCGGGATCGGAATAAGGTTAAAAATCCCTAGGTTAATGGACAACATAGCCAACAAACGCAAGACAGACCCCCAACCGCTATCGGCTGCTTGGGAACTAATCTGATAAATGGCTACAGGGCCACCAAGCTTATTTAAATCAAATTGGGAAATAATATTTTTCAGAGCCCGAACAATCAACATACTGGTAGAAAGGGTTTCCTTGAACCCTCCAATGAGTTTGTCAGCAAAACCTGTCTTCAAAATGGGCGAAACACCTAGATAATAATGTCCCTCCTGCTCTTTTGTCACCACATCCAGAACCTTTTTTTGCCCCTCATGACTAACTTCAACCGTTAGGACTGGAGCTGATGTGGCATCTTGACCAGCTTTAGCAATGGCGCTAGCAATCGCATCATAATCACTGACCTTTTCACCATTGATTGCAAGAATTTGATCTCCTGTGACAAGACCTGCTTGCTGAGCAGCACCGCCCTCTGCTACTGTCACGTGATTGGTCATATAATTTGGCACTCCTCCTTGTAAAAAGAAAAAGAGCACAAAAGCGACAAAACCTAGGATGAAATTGTTCATCGGACCTGCAAAATTCGTCATCAAACGCCCCCAGATAGAAGCATTTTGATACTGGACATCAAGCGGTGCAATACGGACTTCTGTCCCGTCTTCTTCCACAATTGTCGCGTCGTGGTCTACAGTGAAAGTCTTGCATTCATCAAAGACCAGGCCTGTAATTTCTAACCTTTCTTCAAAATCATAAGCCGTCACATTCATCGGCAGACTAGCGGCATCTAGGATTTTTTCAGAGATATTTATCCGAGTAACCGTACCCTCTTCATTGACACTGAGTGAAACCGGCGTTCCTGTCTTAATCTCTGTCTTATCTTCACACCAGCCAGCCATGCGGACGTAGCCACCTAAGGGGAGAATGCGAATGGTATAGGCAGTTCCGTCCTTACCAATATGCGCAAAGATTTTCGGTCCCATCCCAATCGCAAATTCACGAACAAGAATTCCTGATCTCTTAGCAAAGTAGAAATGTCCAAATTCATGGACAACGACAATCACACCAAAAATAAAAATAAATGCTAAAATTCCTTTCATCATTCCTCCTTAGAATAAACCAAAAAAGTGCATGATTGGAAAGACAAAAATCAAACTATCAAAACGGTCTAAGATGCCACCATGTCCTGGAATCACCCTACCAGAATCCTTAACTCCAAAACGGCGTTTGATAGCACTTTCGACCAAATCTCCAAATTGGGCAAAAATGGAGAAAAGAACGACCAAAAGCAGCATCGTTACAAGTGAATAACCTGCTGCCACCCCCTTATCTGTCAAGATAAAGATGATAGCTACGACAAGAGCTGATACAATCCCACCGAGACTTCCTTCCAACGTCTTATTCGGCGATACCTTAGGCATGAGCTTACGCCGTCCAATCTGACTACCAATCATATAGGCGCCAATATCTGTCGCCCAGACGATAAATAGGGCAAAAAGAATCTTATTCAAACCGTCTATACGCGCTAAAATCAGATGATGAAAACCAATGCCGACATAAAAGCTTGAGGCAATGGGAAAGACAACTTCTGAATAGGAATACCGCTGAAGATTAAAGACTGTCGAACCTAACAAGCAAAATACCACAATAGCGTAGGCTGTGTAATTTCCATCTGCAGGCAGAAAGGGAAGATAATGCTCTAGTGGCAGAGTCAAGACCAAACTTCCCAGCATAGCCAACATTCCCTCAATCGAATTAGGAAATAAGCCGTGCATTTTAATCAGTTCAGCAGTCGCTATCATAGCTAGAAGAGCGATAAAAAGTTGAAAGGACACTCCACCTTTTAGCAGGAAAGGAATAAAAATAGCTAGGGCTAGTCCACCAAAAATCACTCGTTTCTGTAAATCCTTTGACATAATTTCTCCTTCTTAGATACCACCGAAACGTCTGTGGCGTCTATTGTATTCTTGTATCGCTTCATGAAGCGCTTTTTCATCAAAATCTGGCCAAGAGACATCCGTAAAATACAGCTCACTATAGGCTGTTTGCCATGGTAAAAAATTACTCAAGCGCAATTCACCGCTCGTTCTAATGACTAAATCTGGATCCCGTAAACTAGCTGGTAATGTATTAGTATAGAGGTAATCGGCAATCAGTTGTTCGTCAATATCGCCAGGATGAAGCTCAGAATTTAAGACAGCTTGCGCAATTTCTTTGACTGCATGAGTCATTTCATCGCGCCCTCCGTAGTTCAAAGCAAAATTCAAAATCAAACCTGTATTATGCTTGGTCTTTTGCATGGCATTTTCCATCGCTTTTTTGGTCGCTTCTGGCAGCCGGGAATGCTCACCAATCATCTGAATTTTCACGTTATTAGCATGCAAGTCAGGCACATACTTATCATAAAACTCAACAGGCAAGTTCATAATAAAGGTAACTTCTTTTTCTGGGCGGGTCCAATTTTCCGTCGAAAAGGCATAGACTGTCAATACCTTAACGCCCATCTTTGAGGCTGATTTGGTAATGTTTTGTAATGCATCCATACCAGCCTTATGTCCCATAATACGTGGTTGCATACGCTTTTTCGCCCAACGACCATTCCCATCCATGATGATGGCAAGGTGTTTAGGGACCTGAATCATTGGTTCAATCGTTTCTTTTTTCTTAAATGGAAAGCGGAACATGTTTTATCCTCACATTATAATCAGTTTATTATACCATATTTTGATAAAAATACGAAAGTACAAGGGGTATCCCCTGCCGTAGGCATAAAAAAATGCATGTAAGTATCTTCTAGCTGCAGGCACTTTTTAAAATCATTTCATCAAATCGACATTTCAAGAAGCGAATCCCTCGTTTTCAATGCTAGGATACTCCTCTTTCTTAAACACTGCTTCACCTATGAAAAAGCACTGTCCAACAACAAACCTTTTTTCATGTATGTATCGTGAGATGATCTGCTATAGTCGCTTCGTTTATCTTTTATTCCTTCGTTAACTCTCTTTGCCGTACTTATTCAATCTTACCTCTAGGTTAGAGGTGGATAGCTTTCCTATCCTTAGCTCTAAGCTTTCACCATTCTCATACTCGTCAACATCAAACTCTGATGTCGTTAACTCACCTTGCTAAACGTCAGTTCTAGCTTTGGTTTCATTGCCTGTACAGAGTTTGATTTTATAGAGTATCACTTGTGAAAACTTGTCAGATAATGCTGGTTATAAAGTATAGACAGCATCCGTTTACACAAAAAGAAAAAGCATCAAAAAGATGCTTCCTGCCTAATTATTCTTCTGTTACAGCAGTTTCTTCGACAACGGTTTCTTCAATAGCTGTTTCAACCTCAGCTACTTGATTCACACGACCACGAATCGCTGAACGTTCAAATGTCAAATAGATACCGTCTACATCCAAAACGACTTTTTGGTCATTTATTTCATCAACAATTCCATACAAACCACCGATAGTAATAATCTCGTCCCCTTTTTTGATTTGGTTGAGGGCTTCCATTCGTTTCTTTTGTTGCTTACGCTGAGAAAACATCATAAAGCCCAGCATAGCTACCATTATGAGTGGAAATAAATATTGCATCGTAGTATCACTCCTTTTAGTCAATATACCTCATTATACCAAAAAATTCTCCAAAAAGAAAGAAGTTGGAAACAAGGGAGCCATTCTTGTTACAGTTTCTAGTCTTTTCGTTTGCTTTTAGTGCGAGGCAAGGACCTGCAGGCTGTACGAGAATACGGCCAAGCGAATGAACGAAGGAATGTAGTCATTTCGTTTCTATTTTTATTACTTCGTTCACTCGTCTTGCTGTACCATTGAGAAAAGTTACACTTTTCTTATCTGTCACTTGAAATAGTTATCAACTATTTCAACTACCTGCGACTCCTTGCCTAGTACTAAACGGCTATAGAAAGATAATGGACGATGGAGGGTAAAAACTAACATGGCACGACTGTCTAGCGATTTTTATCTCACCAAGAAAAGCCGCCAACTAGGCGACTCTTCAATAGGAAATGTAGAAAGTTATCAAATAAGGAGGAGATCTTTATTTGATGCTCCTAGTATAGACCAAAAAACTTAAATAGAGCTTAACTGCCGTCTATGACTTCAAAATTGTTAACAGAAGCAGCTTAGGTTAGAACAAACCTCAATGAACAGTCATCCATTGGAGGCGCCTGTGCCTCGTAAAGCTACCTTACGAGTGGGGACTTGGTAATAAATCAAATCCCTATCCCTAATGTTAAGTAGGTTGACTATCCTTGTCATCATGAAAATGTGCTAACGCTAATCCCGTGTTCCCGATTGAAATAGTCCACCGGACTTGGGGGAGTGAAAATGTGCTGGCGCAAATTCCTGTTTCCCGATTGAAATAGTCCACCGGACTATTTCAACCCCATACACTTTCTAAGATGTTGGTCTGTTCGCGACCTGGACCTACAGAGAACGTTGAAATACGGACACCGACGAGTTCACTAATACGGCGGACGTAGTTTCTAGCATTTTCTGGGAGGTCTTCAAGGCTACGAACACCTGTGATATCTTCAGACCAGCCAGGTAATTCTTCATAAATTGGCTTACAACGTCTAAGTTCTTCTAGACTCGCAGGATAATGGTCAATCCGCTTGCCGTCTAAATCATAAGCCACACAGATTTTCACAGTTTCAAGCCCTGAAAGAACATCAATAGAGTTCAAAGATAGATTGGTAATTCCTGATACGCGACGGCTATGACGCATCACCACTGAGTCAAACCAACCAACACGGCGCGGACGACCTGTCGTTGTACCATACTCATGACCGACTTCACGAATGCGATCTCCAATCTCATCAAAAAGTTCTGTTGGGAATGGGCCATCTCCTACACGGCTCGTATAGGCCTTACATACTCCAACTACCTTGTTAATCTTGCTCGGTCCAACACCTGAACCAATCGTCACTCCACCAGCAACCGGGTTTGATGAGGTTACAAATGGGTAGGTCCCTTGATCAATGTCAAGCATGACCCCTTGTGCTCCCTCAAAGAGAACGCGTTTTCCCTGATCAAGCGCATCATTCAAAATAACAGATGTGTCTGTCACATATTGCTTAATTTGCTGACCATATTCATAGTATTCTTCAAAAATTTCGTCAAACGCAATCGCCGTGCTCTCATACAATTTCTCAAACAAACGATTTTTCTCTGCCAAATTACGCTCCAAGCGTTCTTTGAAAATCTCACGATCAAGGAGGTCTGCGATGCGAATTCCCACACGTGCAGCCTTATCCATATAGGCTGGACCGATCCCTTTTATAGTCGTTCCAATTTTATTGGCACCTTTCGCTTCTTCCTGTAATTGGTCCAGTTTGATGTGGTAGGGTAAAATCACATGTGCTCGATCTGAAATCCGAAGATTATCCGTCGTTACACCTTCTTTATGCAAATAGTCCAATTCCTGAACCAGGGATTTGGGGTTGACCACCATACCGTTTCCAATAACAGAGATTTTTTCTGGGAAGAAAATTCCTGACGGTATCAAGTGTAACTTGTATTTTTTTCCATCAATCACAATCGTATGACCTGCATTGTCACCACCTTGGTAACGTGCAATCACTTCTGCATTGGCAGACAAGAAGTCTGTGATTTTTCCTTTACCTTCATCTCCCCACTGGGTACCTACAACAACAACTGATGTCATATCTTTTACTTACTTTATAGCAGAGCAAGGTCTGCTTCCTTTCTTCACGCACGGCAGGACTCTCACCTGCTGGTTTCTCTTACAATTCATTATAGCCGATTTTAGCGATTTTTTCAAGATGTGACCTTAGCATTGTCCGTGAACTCTCCCAACAAGCCCTAAACTTTAGCCCTATTTTTTGTAAAAACTGAACAATCAAGATAGGAAAACCTCCCAGCCAAACGACTGGGAGGTTCAGAAGACACCGTCCGTTTTAAACGAGTACACCAATTTTTGAGCGAAGATAGTTAGGCCAGTCCCAAATAAAGGTTTAGGGAATTGCCAGCTAGCTACCGCCTTGCGGCCGAACAGGGAGCGTGAAAGAACGCGACAGGTAGAAAAAGAGTTCAGTCTTTCCCACTCCCTATCTCCATCCTCTCACCATTCTCAGTGGTGAAAACCAGGTTGGTTTTTTATAGAGGAGTAAGTTATACTTGCTGGCGATAAGCCTTGGGTGACTTGCCACAGAGCTTACGAAAAACTTTGTAGAAATAGCCTACATTGCTATAGCCAACAGAATAGCAAATGTCTTCTATGCTGTTATTGGTTGCAAGTAAGAGCTGTTGAGCCGCTTTAATCCGCTGCTTATTCAGAAGCTCGGCAAAGGTTGAGTTCGTTTCTTTTTTAATCAACTGCCCAAGATAGACAGGATTAATAAAGAGTTGCGCACCGATGTCTTTGAGAGAAATTTCTTGACGATAATGAGAACTGATTAACTCAAGAACATTGGCTACGTTTTCATTCAGACGATGCTGGCTAAAAAGTTGGGTAATCTCCTTGCGCATACACTGGGATAAGCCCTCAAATGTCTTACTACTTTCCAATTTTTTAATGATTTGCGTCATGTCATCCGGCTTTAAATGTTCAAAGAGATGAAAAACGTCCATTACAAACTGGATAAACAGTTGCTTGGTCGTAGATACTCGAGGGGTTGTTTTCAAGACAATTTCTTCTAACAAACCGAGTTCTTCCAAAATCTGCTGCAAGTTCCCTTGGATAATGACCCGATAGATTGGTTCATAATAGCGAAAAGCACTCGTATTGGGCTGCAAAGCAACATTCCCGTAAAAAAAATAGGTTTCCAATTCTTTGGTAAATTCTTGAAAGGAGGCCACATAGGGAGCGTGAAAAGGTCTGGAAAGAAGAAAGTCCCCCTCATCTTCTGTCAAAAATAGAAAAACTGACTGTCCTAGTACCGTAAAGGGCACAGCATGCTCTCCTTGCTCAGTCTTTGCCGCTGCGAGAAAGACCGAGGACTTGGTTCTTAACATCTGTTCAAATTCTTCTTCTGTCGTATCCGCCCGCAATAATGGATAAGCAACTTTTTTGGAAGCAAAAGTGCGAGCAATCTGACTTAAGGACTGTCCTAATTCCACCTTGTCAACCGGCTTGACCAGATAATCAGCCACCTGCAAATTAAGAGCCGTCTTTACATATTCGAATTCCTTATAGCCTGATAAGATGATATAAGCAGCATGAGGCAACTGTTTCCTCATCTGACGCACCATTTCAAGACCATTGATCCCTGGCATGTTGACATCTGTAATGATGACATCTACTGGATGATGAGCGATATAGCTGAGAGCTTCTGTAGCACTACTAGCACCGTAGACTACTTCCATGTCATACTGGTGAAAAGGAATCAGTTTTTTTAATCCAGCAATCACCATATACTCATCATCAACTAATAAAACCTTATACATATTTTCCTCTTTCTAGACCTCTGAAATCACCAACAAGATAATGTTAGGCGGATTCCTCCTGACGAATGAAGATACTGTAGGTCACACCTTGACCTTGTTCAGAATGCAGTTGAATCTCGTAGCAGTCCCCGAAAAAGAGGACAAAGCGTTCGTGGACATTGACAATCCCAATGGAACGCTGCTCTTGATCACCATGATCAAATCTGCGTTGCTGTAAGATTGTTTGAAGACGCTTCAAGACTTCTTCTGACATTCCTTTGCCATTGTCACGAATCAAAATTTCAATGCCGCCATCCCGCTGAAAAACTTTGACACTAATCGCATTATTAAAGCGATGATGATCGATACCATGGGCAAAATAATTTTCAACCAAAGGCTGGATGCTGAACTTGGGAATGCGAAAGTTCCTTAATTCTGGAGCTATCTTGTAATCATAAGCAACTGATTTTGGATAACGCATCATACATAGATAACTGTATTTCCTGCAAAATTCTAACTCCTGCTCCAAGGTCGTTGTTTTTTCATCGGAAATATTATTGCGTAAAAGACTGCTAAATTCATAGATAATATCTGCTAGCTCATCTTGATCATGGACAACGGCATACATACGGATAAATTCCAACGTGTTGTACATAAAATGTGGGTTGATTTGAGCCTGTAAGGCACGTAAATTGGCATCTTTCTGACTCAGCTGCAACTGGTAAATATCATGTAGATTCTGGTTGAGATTATCCAACATTTGGTTGGTATTGTCCGCAATCAGTAGCAACTCCCGTTCCTTGGTCTCCACATTGATACGCTTGGCCGTATCTCCGTGCGCAATCACCTGCATCGTTTCTACAATATCGCTAACTTGTACTTGGTAATTTTTAAAGACCCGTTTCAAGAGGAGATAGAGAACCCCTGAGAGCACAAGACTGGTGCCCACAATCCCAAGCGTTTGCACAAAATTTAAGAAAAATAGATAACCTTTTGGTAGGGCAATATCTACCTTGTAATCGTGTGCTGTTTCCCTGCTCAGCCATTCACCAACTTCCAGAGTTTGATTTTCCCTTAGAACCATCATGACTTGCTCATAAGGCGACGTGATGCGAATAATCAGTGGAATATCCGTATTTTCTACTAATTTCCTAAAAACTTCTTCATTCATTGTCACATAGGCCGTCCCAATTACCTGCTCGGACAGTTTATCATACATCAAGACTGGGAAAGCTTGTGGGTCTGGGGTAAAGGACTCTGCTTCAATCTGACGACCACCTTTTAGCTGACGACTAGAAACAAAAACCGTCTTATAGTCATTTAAGGCAATAGCAATCCCCTCAATCGCTTCATTTTGCATATAAGTCCTGAAAATATTACGGTGAATAGACGGTTCAATCCCTTGTGGTACATCTGTACTCAATAACCAAGAAGCGTATTCTGATGGACTAAGAGAAAAATACTTATATAGCCCCTCTAGCTGAATGGCATTCTGTGTCAAGGATTCAACGACCTGCGTTGAACGCCGATAGTGGTACTCTACCTCATCAGACATACGACCAGATGCATAGCGAACCACTCGCTGGGCTTCTTGATTTTTTATGCGCCAATTAGAATAAGCCAGCAAGCAAGCGATAAAGACCATGATAACAATCATCGCAAAAGCATATATGCGCAAAAGAGAATTTAACCAAAATCGTTTCATTCTACTATCCTGTACCCTATCTGACTTTGTCCTGCAAACCCTCATAGACTGGCTCCAATGTATCACTCGCATAAAAATGCCAGATGCCTATCAACAAGAAAAATCCTACTGCTGGAAAATGATAGCCTAACAAAAGCAGTATTCCCGTTCCAATTAGCAGTTTTAGTAAGGCTAGAACACTGACAAAAAGTCCAATAAAAGATAGCTTAAGACTAACCAGATAGGGCATCTCAAAGTAAACCTGTAATTTTAGGTAAATGGGATACGCTAAAAAAACAAAGAGTGCCAAAAGTACTTGAACAACGGTGACCATCATCGTTAAAATAGACGGCGGAAGCTGAACGACAAGATAGAGACCATAGAGCAATCCAGCTTCTAACAAAAAGAAAGAATAAAAGACTAGATTACTACGCTTGATATTGGCTCGAAACAAAATCCAACCCTCCGACCATGTGTAGCTACGATAATCGTACCCATATGCTGCAACTAAAGACATGACGGTTGCACCAGCAGGCGCAAGACCACCTACGACTCCACCGCACACCGTCAATAGAAAAAAGATTCCTGAAATCAGTAGCGCCAGGTACACTTTTTGAAAAACAAACTCAATCACTTTCCCCATCTCAAATCTCCCATATAAAACGTTTTCATCTCTAACTGTATCATAAGTATACCATATTTTCAGTAGGGAAGAAACAATCGCAACACATCTCACTACAACAAACGTAAGAAAGTAACATTTTCAAGCCTTGATTTATTTTTAATAGGAGGTATTTCTATTAAAAAGCAAGATATAATGTACCCAATTTTTAGAAAATGATGCTCTCCAAACACCAGTATAGCCGTTTCGTTTCTTTTTAGTACTAGGCAAGGAGTCGCAGGTAGTTGAAATAGTTGATAACTATTTCAAGTGACAGATAAGAAAAGTGTAACTTTTCTCAATGGTACAGCAAGACGAGTGAACGAAAGAATAAAAATAGAAACGAAATGACTATATCTGACGACAAAATGGATTTGCTCCAAAGGTATAGCCTCCCTTTGAAGGAGGGAAATAGACGTTTGCTGAGCAAACGCTCACTGTTAAGGATACCTACGACTGAATGGTCACCATCACCTGTGAACAAGCTCCTAGCTGTGCTCCCTTTTCTCCCACTAGATTTAACGTGAAGTAACGCGACCCCTTTTCTTGCAGTTGAGAGGTTGTCTTCACCAATATCTGGCGCTCAGACTCCCCTACTTCAAAGACATACCTACCAGCTACCGATGTATCATAATCCCCTTGAACGGCAGAACCTGGGTTATTCTCCACCCATACTTCTGAGTACTGGTTACTTGCCCCAACCCGTCTCACAACTAGCGAGACCGTTTCTCCTGCTGCCAGACTATAGTGGCTCTGATCAAATTCGATGTAGCTACCAGCAGCATAGACCAACAAATAGACATAGGGCAGATCTTTTTCCTCTAAGCCCACAGCAAGCGTATGCTGCTTCGTATCTGTTAAAGACCAATCAAATAAGGTACGACATCCCTCTGAGATTGCATCATAGTCAAGAGTTTCCAGCGCCTGATTATCCATTACCAGATCCAGCGTCCCCTTAGACAAACCGCTCTCCCCCATAATCCTCACATGGCTACCTTGCACCTTTAGCTGACGCATCTGTCCACTACAAATCTCTCCCAACATCAGAGGGAGTTTCGTAATACGCGATGAGGAAGTGGTGTTCACTTGAAAATCAGGCGCAGCTCGGTATACCCCTATACGGTTAAGCAAGGGAGCTTCTCCTGCTGCTTTGACCCAAATCTTCACAAATCGAGCTTGTGTCCCATGCTGAGCAATCAGGCGCTTCGCACCAATCGTTGTTCCTTTCTCCATCAAGTACCAGTCTTTCTGGTTCAAACTAATATCCACTTGATACTGACAAATTTTCTGTCCCTCTTGAATGGCTTCTTCTATTGACACAATATCAAACGAGGTCTGCTTTCCAAAATCCAATGTAAGGACAGCCTCTGTCTCACTCTCACCAGGAGACCAGTGGGTCCACGGATGTTCATCCAGTAGATTTTCCAATCCCTGCTTGTAAGACGAGTCCGTATCCAGTTTCGCCCCGTGTGCCAGATTTGTCGTAAAAGTCGTCTGTAAGACACAGCCAAACTCTCTGATGCGATCGAGAATGTCCTGATCGACCTTTCCTTGATCATTCAAGGGAATATTGAGCAATAAGGTCGCACCATGACCGACGGAGCGTAGATAGATTTCAGTCAGTTCAGACAGGGGTTTCGGTCGTTTTTTATTGGGACCCCAAAACCAGCCTGAGGTAATCCTTGCATCCGCCTCAGGCACTGTCCAAACGTCACCGGTTGGATAACCTTGACTATAATGGTCATGCATATTGGTGTCTATATCCATTGCAATTCCACTGTCATCATAAACCAGCCGTGCAGGTGCCCACGTTGTTTCATGGGCAAAACCAGACTCGTTTCCAATCCAGCGAACTGTGGTATATGGACCTGCGCCAAACAAAAGGGCATCCGTATCATAACCAGCTTGTCTGCCTTGATAGCGCTGAATGGTCGCAATCCATTGGTCCAGCTTATAGCGCTGGGCAGCAGCTCCTGTTCCTTTGGCACCATCCAACCAGATTTCTGTAAAGCGTCCATTGCAGCCGTAGCAAGGATTGCTCAAAATTTCCTCTAATTGATGTAGGTAAAAGGTATTGTAGTCAGCAGCATCTAATTGCTCCACTTCTTCCCATGTCCGACCCAAAAGCGGAATCCCGTCCTCTCCTACCAGAGGATTTCCGTCTTGGTCATAATAGCCGTAACTTTTCTCGTGAATATCCCACGGAGAAAGATAGAGCCCCATCGCAAGACCATACTTGGTCGCAGCAGCTGAAATATCTGCAAGAACATCTCCTTGACCATTTTGGTAATCTGTATGACCAATCTCATAGTCTGTAAAACGACTGCGCCAAATGGCGAAGCCATCATGGTGCTTAGCCGTTACAATCACCTTTTTAAAACCCGCCTCTTGCAATGTCGCCATTAAAGGCTCTACATCAACTTTTGATTTTAATGGAAAGACGTCCTTGACTGACATATTTCCATAGTGTTCACCCCACTCTACATTGTGAAAGGTATTGGGGCCAAAGTGGATAAAAGCCGCCAGTTCTTCCTTATGGTATTGAAATTGTGCAATATTTGGTACCAAGTGACTCATCAACGCCTCGCTTTTCTATCTCCTTTTTGAACAAAAAAGTGAGGAGAAACCGTTAATACAAGCACTTCGATTTCTTCTCACTCTTCACTTATAATAGGTCATCTGCCCTATTTTATCATCTTACTTTTGTTTACTCAAAAATTCATCATATTGCGTTTGCAATTCTTTCAACACTTTCTCATAGGCACCTTCTGATTTGAGTTTTTCCATGAGTTTTGGAATTTCAACATCAGGATCTACTGTACCTGTGTTAATAGCTGGTGCGTATTGTTTGAGGGTATTGGATACAGCACTCAATTCCGCTTTTACAGGCTCTGGATTGAAGTTGAAGCCAAGAGCTGGAGATTCTTTTGCTTCTGCCAAAATTTTCTTCGCTTCAGCTACTTGTTCATCTGTTACGTTTTCATTGATGTAAATGTTCCAGTTGTTACCTGTATTCCAACCTGACATATGAGAGTTTCCTTCATTATATGGAGGCAATACCTTCACGCGATCTTCAGACCCTGCTACTTTTTCCCAGTTTACACCCTCTGGTCCATATACCAAACCGTTGAGTAATTCTTTATCTGTATTGAGCAAGGTCAAGACTTTCATAGCTTTTTCCTTGTTCTTAGAAGTGCTTGAGATGACAAAGTTGGCAACTTGAGTTGTTGGATTCTTCTTGTAGAAGTCTGTGTATTGACGGATTTTTATGTCACGTCCAGCAACACGAGTAAGAAGACTATCACCGTAATCAGCAGGTCCTACTGTTTCTTCACGAACGAACCAAGTATCATCTGAGAAGTTATAGGTTGTATCACTCGTTGCGACATCTTGTGGAATATAGCCAGCTTGATAATATTTGTGCATGGTACGGAGTTTTGCTCGATAGCTTTCGACATCATAAGAGAGCATGATTTTTTTAGTATCTCCGTCTAGGTCAATGACAAATGGATATTCTGTTGAAATTGGGAAATCAAAATTGCTCGATACACTGTAGTTTTTCCCGATAGCAAACGGTACCGTTTCTGGTGCTTTTTCTTTAATAACTTTCAGTGCTGGCTCTAAATCTTCCAATGTCTTCACATTTGAAATATCAACACCGTATTTTTCTACCAAAGGGCCATTGAAAGCAAAATGTTGGGCAGAAGTAACATTGGCACTTACTGGCACAGCATAGATTTTACCGTCAACAGTATTTCCTTTAATGTAAGCAGGGTCAAGAGAGTCGTATAATTCTTTTCCTTCTTTTTGGTAAATCTCTGTCAAATCTGCATAGGCACCCTTTTGAGCATTTAGCACATAGTTAGAGGCAAAGGCAATATCATAGTTTTCACCTGAGTTAACGATAACATTCATCTTATCGCTATATTCACCCCAACCAAGATACTGAATTTCCAATTTAGCATCTGCTTTTTCGCCAATAATTTTATTGGCTTGTTCAAGTAAGACATCTAAATTATCAGGTGCATCACCAATCTGGTACATCTTGATGACTGTCTTTCCGTCATCAGTCATCGCGGATTTGCTATTGTCTCCTTTGAGACTTCCGCAGGCTGCAAGACCTGCCAATGCAGCTGCACTAGCGGATAGGGCTACAACTTTTTGCCATTTTTTCATGGGCTTTCTCCTTTATTATTTTTTAACACATTGAACAAGGAAACGCCGAGCGTTTCTGAATACCTAAAACTTTCTTACTCTTTCACACCTCCTATAGTCAAGCCTTTCACAAAGTAACGTTGGAAGAATGGATACACACAGGCAATCGGTAGGGTAGCCACCACCACCATGGCCATACGAGCAGATTCTCGCGGTAGACCTTTTGCTGCGCTAAAGACCTGTGCTCCTGCCCCTGCACTAGTTGAAAGAAAATCAAGATTGGCTTGGATTTTCGTTAAGAGATACTGAAGCGGGAAGAGGTTTTCACTCTTGATGTAAAGCAAAGCATTAAACCAATCGTTCCAAAATGCTAAAGCGGTAAATAGACTAATGGTTGCAACTCCCGGTAGAACCAGTGGCAGGCAAATTTGGAAGAATATCCTTGCCTCACTAGCCCCGTCAATCCGGGCAGAGTCGATAATAGACTCTGAAATAGTTCGTTTAATAAAGGTGCGCATCACAATGATATTAAAGGGACTGAGGAGCATCGGCACAATCAAGGCAAAGATGGTATCTCCCAACCCTAAAAATCCTGTCATGATAATATAACGCGGAACCATCCCTGCATCAAACAGGAGACTTCCCAGGGCAAAGACAGTGAAAAAGCGTCTAAATCGAAATGTCTTCCGTGAAATCGCATAAGCATAGGTCGTTGTGAAAAAGACATTTAGCGCTGTTCCAACTACTGTCACAAAGACCGTCACAAAAAGCGACTGTAAAATTTTACCTTTTAGTTGGTCTAAAAATTCATAACCAGCAAAACTGAAAGCTGACGGCCAAAATTGGAAGCCATCAACCACTAGACGCGTTTCGTCTGTTATTGAAATCATGATGACAAAAATGAATGGCAAGATACAGGACAAGGCAAACAAAGCAATCACGATGTTAAAGAACAGGTCTGTCTTTTTGCTAAAGGAATGGATACTGACATGGTCAATTTTTTTCTTTTTGATTGATTTCATAGACCCTCCTTCTAGAATAAAGCTGCATCTTTGTCAATTCGACGGACGATGAGATTCGTTGTTAGAACTAAAATAAAGCCAACGATTGATTGATACAGACCGGCAGCTGCTGCCATACTAATGTCCCCTGTTCGAGCTAAAGCTGTATAGACATAAGTATCTAACACATTTGTGACATTAAAAATTTGACCAGAGTTTTTGGGGATTAGGTAAAAGAGTCCAAAGTCTGCTCGGAAGATATTTCCAACAGCCAAAATAGTCAAGATAATCATCAACGGAGCTAATTGTGGAATCGTCACATGACGGATACGTTGCCATTTAGAAGCTCCATCCATTGTTGCCGCCTCATAGTAACTGGGGTCAATTCCCATGATCGTTGCATAGTAGATGATACTGCTATTTCCCAAGCCTTTCCAAATACCTAGAAAGAGCAGAAAGGCCGGCCAGAAAGAGGCGATCACATACCAGTTCTTCCCCTCGCCTCCAAATCCTGCTAGAATATGATTTAAAATTCCCTTATCAGGACTTAAAAAGGCATAGACAAAAAATGAAATAATAATCCATGATAGAAAGTGAGGAAAGAGCATGGTGGTTTGATAGATCCTTACCAATTTCTTAGAACGCAATTCACTCAGAATAATCGCCATCGCGACTGCAGCGATTAAGCCTAACACGATGAATCCAACATTGTATAATACGGTATTTCTCGTGATGATATACGCATCCCGCGAGCTAAATAGGAATCTAAAATTATCCAAACCAACCCAAGGACTATGGAATAGACTATGGATAAAGCCATTCCCTGTCAAATGGTAATTCTTAAAAGCTACCACATTTCCAAAAACTGGGATGTAAAAGAAGAGTACCAACCAGATCATACCTGGAAAAACCATCAATAGGAACATCCAATTTTCTTTCAGCGTTCTTCCTATTTTTTTCATCCAAACCCCTCCTTTGTTAACGTTTACATTAATAGTATATCTCCTTTTCTACTAACGTATTAACTACTATTTATAGAAAAAGTTCTACAAATTTTTTAAATCCTATAGAAACGAAATAGAACTTTCTTCAATATTTAAAACAATGAGAGTTTTTTCTATAATTTGTAACTAGCTTTTTTAGTAAAAACTATTAAAATGAACGCAAAATGGAGGTATCTGATGTTTGAGATTCTTAAGCAACGAAAATCAAAACTTATCGGCGTTAGTTTACTGATGATTATTGGACAAATCTGCCATGTCTACGCAGCAACCATCAATGCCGAAGCCTTGAATCAGCTGATTGCCCTACGCTGGGAAGCATTCCTCTTGCAGGAAGTCTACTTAATGTTGGTCTGGTGCAGCCTCATCTTTTTTAACTGGTTGACCAAACTCTATCAAATGAAGCTTATTCAGGAGCTTAACACCATTATTCGGAAAAACATTAGTCAACAACTAGCAGCAACAGATTACCAAAGCTATCATCAACGATCTGTCAATACTTATCTTTCTTGGCTCAACAATGATATTCACAGCATCAATAAACAGGGCTTTGAACCCCTATTTCAGATTATTAAAGGAATATCTGGAACCATTCTTGCGGTCATCATGCTCTTTCGTTACCACTGGTCTCTGGTAGTCGTCACCTTTATCTCTGTGGCCTGTATGCTGACAATTCCCAAATTATTTGGTAGGAAAATGCAGGAAGTAAGCTTGAAAACCAGCCAACAGAACGAACAATTTCTCAAGGACAGCGAGACCATTTTAAATGGCTTTGACGTCTTTTACTCCCTTTCTTTGCTGAGAGAAATTCCCAGACGCATCGTTCAATCTTCCCTCCTTTTGAAGCAAGTAATTCTCAAACAGACCCACCTTGAAGCAGCCGTTGGCGCAATCGGATTTACAGGAAATATCTTTTTTCAAATCGCCCTGACTATCTTTACAGGCTATCTCGCCATTAAGGGCTTTGTTTCGATTGGTACTATTGAAGCAACGGGCGCTCTGACAGGCATCATCTTTACAACCTTGGGGGAACTGAGTAGTCAACTAGCATTTGTCCATGGCTGTCAGCCGATTTTCCAAAAATTTCGAGAGACCATTCCCAAATCTGCGACCATTTCGACTACACCTACTCTGGCACATACAGCTAAAAATGGCCCTGCCTTAGCCGCCAATCACTTGAGCTATGCCTACGGTCAGCATCCTATCTTCCAAGATATACAGCTATGTTTTGAAAAAAATGGTAAGTATCTCATTACTGGTGAGAGTGGAAGTGGTAAATCTACCTTACTGAAAATCCTCATGGGCTTCTTGCGAAACTACACTGGGAGCATCACTTTCTACGGACAAGAAATCCGTGATTTGCCTACGCATTACCTTGCTCAACACATCCTCTTCCTCCCTCAGGAAGCCTACCTACTTTCAACAACAATACAAGAAAATCTCTGCCTAGGCCAGGACTTCTCAGAAAAAGAACTCAAAGCCGCCTGCCTTCAAGCTGGACTGACCATACATGAACCATTTGAAGATTTCCTACATCGTGAAGTTGGCGATCGTGGACAATCCTTGTCAGGGGGACAACGCCAACGAATTGCACTTGCACGGGGGCTACTACGTGGACAAAAAATAATCTTAATCGACGAAGGTACATCAGCCGTTGACAAAGAAACAGCTATTGCCATCGAGCGTGAGCTACTTCAACAACCTGGGCTAACCATTATTATGATTTCCCATACCTCACATCCCGAACTAGCCCATTACTTTACCAAGGAGCTCGTTTTTCCAGACGGATTTAGATAGAGCCAAATACGAGGACATAAAGAAGCTGGGCAAACAGTCCCAGCTTTCTCACTTTATGAACCGAATGATGTTGACGCAGTGGTTGCTTGCTTTATAGTTATTTCGTTTATCTTTTGTTCCTTCGTTCACTCGCTTTGCCGTACTCTAGTACAGCCTGCAGCTCCTTGCCTAGTACTAAAAGTAAACGAAATGACTATAATAGCTATCCTGCCGTTAACGGTTGGAAAGGAAATCCTGCTCTTTTTTCAGGGAGCAGGCTAAAAAGCTCCACTGGAGCTTTTTACTCATATTTGTTCCTGTTTCACACTGAACTAATTTCAAAAATAGCGAATTTTTAAACTAGTTTTCAAGTGAAAGCAAACGCAGTGAGCTAAAAGACTACTTCAGCCGTAGTGGTATCCCCGGCAATAAGTACCTTGTGACTGAGGACGGGATTTTCAAAACCTTTAGCTCGAAAATTAGGAATGAAACTCCGTATCCGTCCGCACAACTTAAGGAAGTAGTAAGAAATGCTAATTTTGATTTTAAATGAGTATCACACTCCAAATCTGACCTCTACGACTGATGCGAACTCGTTAGCTTCAGTTCCAACCTCCAACAGTCACTACTTTGACTGTTGGAGCTATGCGGGGGTGGGAGTGAAATGGTCTGGGAATAGACCCGCTAGAATGCAGGAAACAAGGTAAAAACCGAACTCTTTCTTATGGGGTTTGAGTTCTTTCCCACTCCCTCTTACGTCCTCACATCTTGTAAACTCTTTTTATTCCAAGAACACTTTCTCGTATTTAGGAAGTGTCATCTCCACTGTCTTTTTGAGGGCTTCACCAGCTTCTCCCTTAATAGCACTATCTATCTGCCCATAAATACTCCTTATGGCAACTTGCGTAGTCAAGGTCAGATGCTTTCCGTCCAGCTCAAACTGCTGCTGGAGGGTCTTATAATTTCCTCGAATGAGGCTTGCCTGCACATGGGCATAGCGCTTCTGCACAGAGCGAATGATCTCGGCAAGCTCTACACCATTATCTTCTTGCGAATAATAACGAACAATCTCTGTCATTGTAGGTTCTCCTTAAGTCCCTTAATTCTCTCTTTATCCGATTACAATCATGATAAAAGAAGCGATTCCATTCTTCTATCTCAGCTTCTAGCTGTTGGCTCTTCTCCTTATAAATCCACTCTGACTCATCTTGTAGCTCTTGGACTTTCCTGTAGAAACCCTCTGCCTCTTCTCGACTAGCCTTATAGCGGATAAGCAAGCGCTCCATTTTCTCCTGCTCCTGTTCTAAGAGAAGCGATAGACGACGGCGACGATCAGCCAAGTCTAACCCTCTCTCTTCCAGCCGTCTTTTATGGCGGTAGTAATCCTCTTCTTTTTCGAGAAGGTCACGCTCTTTTTGACGAATGGTGTCCCGTAATATCTCTACAACTCCCTGTACCATGTCCTAAATTCTCCTGCCAGTTGACTATCTAAAGCTACCTTTTCTTTAACCACATTATCCAGTTTTGTCTTCAATATCTCAAAAGTGGTCGACAACTCCTCCAACTCCTTGACTTTTTCCTGCGTATCGTCATAAAAGTCACTGACTATCTGCTCATAAGTCACACCATAAGAGGCAAAAATATCCTGCACTTCCCAGTAAGAGAGGTGGGAATAGACGGAAAAGTCAACCTTAGACCAAATTGCCTCCACCTCACTATCTACTCTTTGCTTCAAGCTGGTTATTTCCTCTAGACCTACCTTAGCTGCTCTTGCCATAGAAGAGCCTAAAATAGCACTTTGACCTGCATCAAGGAAAATTGTTTCCTCTGAACTCAAACCGCCACCTGTTTGTTTCCAGTTAGCTTTTAAGGAGTTGAACTGAAACATCTGGCGGGTACTCTGGACAAATGCCTGTGTGGAACCACTAATCATGGGATTTCCTGTCTTGGAATCTAAGACACGTCCCGTCTCTTCATCAAACTCCCAATCTGCTATACTGTGGCTAGACCCAGCTGTCCAATAAATAGTACCTAGGCTCTCATCATATCCAGTCATTGTAGGATTGTTCGCATCTGATAGCCAGACAACAGAATCTTTCTTCTTTCGATAGTCAATAAACAGACCAGGATTTTTTCTGATACACTCTTTTTCTTCCTCACTCAATGATCCATAATGAAACCATGCGTTAAAAGTAGTAGTTGGAATCCCGAACTTCGCTCCCACTTTCATCATATAGGCAGACTGTGAATAACCTGATAGTTGTATGACATTTTGAACTCTGGGATCATCCATTACTGCTTGGACAAACTCTTCTGCAGAAGTGTACTGGTCGGATAAATAATACCCACGATTCTTTTTGAAATCCCTATCTCCCCAGAGAGCCGTTTTCATATCGACTGTTTCATTATCAGTTGCGGCTGCAACAACTGCGACACTACCATAGTCAGGCTCCCCGTCCACAATAGGAGCCACTGCCATTCCGTCAAAACCGGTCTCGGGGTCGGAGTAAGTTTTGATGACTTTGAATTGTTGATTATCAATTTCTATCGTATTGCTTTCCCCAGCATAAGGTATCTCTGAATCAGTAAGAATAACGAAATCTTTTCTTTTGGCATAATTTGCATTAATACTATAAACATTTTCACCTTGGTTTAGAATATTTAATTGTTTGTCTGTATATTGAAAACTCATTGAAAACCCTCCTCACCGTTCGAATAAATAATTTTTACTGCTGATATTGTTTTTCCTTTGCGAGATTGTAAATATTCCCAATCACCATTCTGCTTTCGTTTTATTCCACCTGTTGAAAACTTGTTCGTAGATATCGTGTAACTTGTACCAAACTGTATCTGCTTACCAGCAGGAAATGAAATGATTAACTGACAATGCCAATTAGTAGGCTTGTCTTCAAATTCGACATCTCTAATCACTATCTCACTTATGCCATTATAACTATCTTTCAAGGCCTTAACCAAACGAACTTCATATTCTCGATTCCGTTCTTCTTTTTGTTCTTGGATTGTACCATTCAAACGAAATGCCATAAACAAGCCTCCTAAAATCATTAGTAACATGATTGCTTTCTTTTTCATGTCCTAGCCTCCATAACTTAAGTATGTGTATACTATAGTCCTTTAGTTTGCTTTTAGTACTAGGCAACGAGCTGCAGGCTGTACTAAAGTACGGCAAAGTAAGTTAACGAAGTAATAAAAGATAAACGAAACGACTATACTATTATACAATATTTTATGTGTAAATGCTATAAAATACTTACAAAATATTATCGTGTTAAAATAAAAAGAAACAAATATGAAAAAAACCACTTATAATGGACAGTATCAAAAAGTTAGATACTATTCTTATAAGGAGGTTCTTTTCTCATGGCTACAAAAGGAAGCACATTGACAACGTATCCCCCGGGTTCAAATTGCAGGTCGTCAAAGACTAGCTCAGTGGGAACGGTGGCAGGCCCTCTATCGTCAAAAATATGGGGTAAAAGCAGATAATCAGGTAGTGACTTGGATACGGAAATACCGTGAAATCCAGATTTACGAGGTACTAAGTCCACTAGTCGTCCCCAAAATTCGGCTGAAACATCGTTACTCTTGCCTTGTTTATGTGCTTATTGCGGCTTCCCAAAACCCTCTTACTACCTTTGGTTGAGTAAGGGACAAGCAAACGATAAGCAGTTTGGTACGAAACTAGGCCAATATGGTGTGATCATTTCTCATTCTGGTCAGGGGAATGGCTATGATAATGCAGCCTGCGAGAATTTCTTTTCTCACGTGAAGAGCGACGCATTAAAACTATTTCCACCTAAAGATAGAAGCAGTTTCATCCGGCAAATGAGGCAATATAGTCATTTCGTTTATATTTTTATGACTTCGTTCACTCGTCTTGCTGTACCATTGAGAAAAGTTACACTTTTCTTATCTGTCACTTGAAATAGTTATCAACTATTTCAACTACCTGCGACTCCTTGCCTAGTACTAAAAATAAACGAAACGGCTATACATTGATTGGTATAACGATAACAAACCTCAAGAGAGAGTAAAAGGTATGCCTCCCGTAGAATATAGGGAAGCATACCTTGGAAATGACTACTTTTTTTACGGTCCATTTTACATGGGGACTTGACAGGAAGTCTCTTTTTAAATTGTATAGATAGTTGAAGCGGTGGCAATGAATTGCCATTGATTGGCGGCAGTAGCTGTTGGGCTCTCACCTGCGTAGACATCAGTAAATGGCAATAGTACCTCTTCCAATTCGGCTAGACTTTCCAACTCGCCCTTGGCATAGCGCGTTAGACGTTCCTTAGCACGACGCACACGCTGTAGCAAACCACCCATGCGAATGTCTACCGTATCTAGACCAAAGACCTTGTTTTCCCGTAACCATTGACGGCTGAAACAGTCTATAAATTGTACCAAGGCTACTTCGAGCTGTGCCAAGTCTGTTTCAGCATAGGCTAATAAACTGGCTTTATCCCCTTGGTCATAGGCCTTACGGATGTCCTTTGGCAGACGGGCTTTCACAGCGAGTATGCGGTTAAGCTGGGCTTGGGTCTCAAACAGATAGGCAAACTCTCCTGCTGTTTGTGCAATCGTTGCTAGCTTGGTTGCCGATTGGAGAAAATGTTTTGCATCTTCTGCAAGAATATGCTGATCCAACAACGGACAGAGAATATCTTGATAGAAAATATAGCGGTTTGGATTAATCCCACTGAGATGTTCAGGGATATGTGGCAATAAATTTGCCAAATCGATCTGCATGAACTCCTCAAAGGTCACACCTGTGTTGGCCACAAAATGGGCTGAAATTCGATCCAAATTATTACGATAGGTCAATTCTGCCCAGACTTGCAAAGTGGGAAGGATTGAAAATTGGGCTGTTTCCCCACCATTGTCTCCCCAACCAGTCACAATTACTTCCTTGACCTGATACTTCTGACAAGCCTGATGAGCTTCTCTTGCAATCATGCGACTGAAATGATTTTGCGGTGTAAAGCCAATCCACTTCCAGGCTCCACCTGCAAAGGCAATATCAGAGCTAATGTTCAAATGGCGCTCAAAACTGCGCTCGTATTTCTCACTTGCATCCTGGTAATAATCCCAATACACCAAGGTCACACGATCCTTTAATTGCTCGAGGTAAGTCTGCGTTTCTGGTTGAATCTGCAAGTCACTATCGTAGTTAGCGGTCGTAGACATCAAGCGGAAGAACATATCACTCCACATTTGGCAATGAAATCCATAGTGTTCTGCCAAGGTCAAGACCTGATCCAAATGTTCACACATGATAAGACTGCGGTCACGAGCACCATGTTTCACATAATAGTTTCCTAAACCAACCAGATGAGCTTCATCCATACCAATGTTAATCCGACGTGTCTTGAGCTGAGATAGGCTGGCAAACATTTGATCAATCAACTGGTAGACCTTTTCTTCACCCACGAGCAAAATATCTTCTACATCCCGTAATTCTTGCACTTCTTTTACCTGCCATTTTACAAAGGCACTCAAATGGGCAAGGGTTTGGATACAAGGAACGAATTCCATGTCAAAGAGATTGGCGTAAGCCTCAATCTCCCTTAATTCCTCAACTGTATATCTCCCTCTAAAGTAGCCAAAGTAGGGTTGCTCTGCAATTTCATAAGTATCTTCCATATACAGTTCAAAAGTGGAGTAACCCATTAGAGCCAGCAGTTCAATCATCTCCTTACAGGCATCAACTGTTAATACCGCATTGCGCGAGCAATCTGCCATGTAAGCCAACCGATCATACCTTGCATCTTCTCTAACAGAAACCTCATCTCCCTCTCTCAAGGCTGCCTTTAATAGGCTGAGCCCTCGATAGAGACGAAAAGGCTGGTCATATTTGAGACAATACTGTCCCTGTTTCCCTTCAAGGACAATGGAATGCCCCGTACGTTGCGAGATGTCAATCTGACAATCCCCTAAATTCAAGCGTTTTTGTAGTTGCTCAACAGCACGCTGCTGTTGCTCCGACAGACCCTTAATAACTACCATTGTTGTTCCTCCTGAAGCCAATTCACCAAGGCTCCATATACATTTGCATCTTCCTGATAATGACAAGCGACAATCTTTGGCACTATGCTATATTCAGGATATCGATTGACTAATTCTTTAACTTTTTTCTGCAATCCAGCGATAAATTCCTCATTTTGACTGATACTACCACCTATGCTGATTACATCTGGATCTAGGCTATACTGAATATTTAAAATCCCCAAAGCCAGATAGTAGTACATCTCCTCGATGCTTTCCAGACAAATCGCATTACCTTGATGTGCTTCTTGGTAAATCCTGCGTCCGTCATAATGGCTATCTTTTATCTTTTCTCGCACGGTACGGACTAATTTACCAGTTGAAGCAAGTGTTGACCAATTATTGAGATGTCGGCCTGGCTCACGCAGGGTCATATAGCCAAATTCTCCTCCTAAATTGTGTCGTCCTCGGTGCAGCTTCCCATTTAAAATAATAGCACCGCCAATCCCTGTCCCGATAACAACACAGGCTAGATTTTGCAGATGAGGACGTGACAACAGCTCACTCAAACCAACACAATTAGCATCATTTTCCAGGGTTACAGGTAGCCCATAGGTCGCTAGTTTGTCATACCAAGAAAAGCCGTGGATATAAGGGATCGCACTAATTCCTTCGATAACTCCTGTTTCTCGATTGACCGCACCCGGTACACTAAAAGCGATTCCCTCATAGTCCGCCTTTACTAGGCAAGCATCTAGAAAGCTGAGCAGGTCTTCTAGGGTCTCCGGTGTAGGGCAGGTTTCTTTTTCAAGCACCGCCCCCTCTTTGGTTATTTTAGCAAATTTGACGCTGGTACCACCAATATCAATACACGCTATTACCATACTATTCTCCTTATTAGCATTCTCTAAAAACTGCAATCTGATGAGCTTTCACCATCACTCATCAACATTTTTAGGACAATTTTTATGAGTCTACAGTATTTCCGTGCGAATTTCTTGTGCGTTTATAAAGTCAGACTCTACTTGGCATGGTTCTTCTAATAAATTCACATATTGGGCATCTCCACCTAAGGATACTGCCTCTTGGCTCATATTATAGTATCGAAGAAGAGAATGATTACCAGCTATTCCATACTTCAAGGCTGTCGGGCAAAGTCTAGCTTCCTCTAAAGCTGGATGCTCAAAAGCACGACCAGTTGGCTCAACTGTCCCAGATTGAACAGGTACTTGAATTGCAGTCAATGGGGTCTGGAAAGCCTTAGCCCGTCTAAAGGCTGCAAAACGCTCTTCTGGTCGGTGGCATTCCAGTGCATACTCCACTTCAAATGTCCGTAAACATTGGGCATCTGGTGTTGGGAAGTAGCCCCAATCGCCCAACTCACCGACCGCACGCAGGATGGTTAAGGCCAGGGTCTCTCCGTTTAATACCTCATATTCATAGAGACCTTTATTAGCTACCGTTACTCCTTTTTCCTTATCTGTCAAGCTGACAAAGGCCTGTTGTCGTTGAGTGTTTTCTGGATTTTCCCAAGCAGCCGATGGCTGATTTGGCCGTTCAACCACTTCAAAAACGCTCTCTGCCTCATGGGCTTCTCCTTTATGATTTGTGTGGAAGAGTACGCGAATTCGGTGATCTTTGGCCGTGTTGGTAAAGCGGGTTTTAAAGCGAATTTGCGGGTCTGAAGCAAGAACTGTCAACTCTGTTGTGAGCTCTATTCTTGTCATTTCCTGCGAACGACCCGACGTCCGTGTCATATACTCAACCACGCTTTCTTGTTCCCATTCTAACTGTTCATCCGCACTAACTGGAACAGTCAATTCATGCGTTAAACATAGGCGAGCTGTCTGGCTCGTATTCTCAAGCACTTCTATCTTGATTAAATCCGCATAGATTGGATGAGTATTCAGTGGTTGGAAGTAGAGATATTCATTTCCAATATCTCCTCGGTCTTCAAAGCGCATAAAATCGGAATAAACCTGCCCTGTCCGCTTATCATGAAGAGTCAAACCAGTTGATGCCACGCAAAGTTTGAAATAATCTGTCTCAATCTGTCCATCTTGATAGAGCTTGATTTCTTCTACTGGTTCAGCTGGCACAAGCTGAAAGGTCTTCCAAGAAGCTGCTTCCAAGTCAACTGGTATGGTTACCCTAAGTTGACGCGCAATATAGGCCTTACGAAAAGCATCTTTTGGCAACTGATAGTTGAAATGCGCTCCTAAATCTTCAATAACTGCAGAAACCCGATTCCCCTCTAAATCCTCGACACTAAAGGTGGGAAGTTCAATATCTACCATCCGTTGAAAAGCAGCAGTAGGCGTTGCTTCCTTAAAGTCGCAGGTAGCCACTTCAAGGATGACACTGGCTTGATCGCACTTGCGGTGCAGACCTGTATTGATCACTGTAAAAAGATGTTCACCACTTGCCTGTTGAGTATTGAGAGCCAATTTCCAGCTATTAAGAAGATTGGTCTTGACAAATTCTGCCACAGACTTCGCCTTTTCAAAACGCACTTCCATTTCACGGTGGACCTCATCTACACTACAGCCACAAATACTATCATGTGGAGCATTTTGGAGCAAGGTTTTCCATGCATAGGTTAGCTGATCTTGGTATTGCTCACCGTTGGTCAAGACAGCAAGCGGTTCAACTACCTGCTCTAAGAGATTGCTGGTTTCGACATAGGCCTGCTTCAAATAAATCCGCGCAGAAGCCGTATTAGACAAAGTGTACCAACCATCTGTTTCCTGACTGGTCAATTCACCTGTCACCTGCGACAAATTAGCTGGAAGATGTTCCTCAACCGCCGCTATATAATCATCAAAACTACTATGGACGAATGTAATTTCTGGATACAGTTCGTTGGCTACCCGAATAGCTTGACTCAGATTTTTTTGAACAGGCTGGTGATCGCAACCGTTCATCATGAGCCATTGATTGGTCGCTGCATAGCGCTTAACATCTGCTAATTTTTGTTCCCAAAAGACTGCAGCCTCCCCTTTATCAACTGGAATCTCATTTCCATTACTGTACCAGTTGGCAAAGAGGATTCCTAAAACTTCACTTCCATCTGCTCCCTGCCAGATCATTTCAGAGAATTGTGAGGTAAACTGTTGATCAGCCAAAACCTGATTGTCAAAGCCAATCGGCTTGACGCCACGACCAAAAGCTGCCACATTAAGACCTGTCTGTTTGAGCAATTGCGGTGCTTGTCCCATATTACCAAACGTATCTGGGAAATAGCCGACCGGAGTGGATTTGCCCCACTTTTGACATTCTTGTTGACCGATTAAGCTATTGCGAACATTGGACTCACTACTGATAAGATAGTCGTCTTGCAAGATATAAAAGGGACCTATTTTTAATTTTCCTTGATCAATGTAGGACTGTAATTTTTCCCGATTTTCAGGACGAATGGCTAAGTAATCATCCAAAACAATGGTCTGACCGTCCAGATGAAAGCTCTTAAATTCAGGGTCATTTTCAAATAATTCAAATAAATCATCAAACAGCTCTACTAGCTGCATCCGATGCCCCTCAAAGGACTGGTACCATTCGCGGTCCCAATGGCTATGAGAAATAATATGAACAACAATATTCTCCATTTTACACCTCCACTCGCATACCATAATAATCAAGCACTAATTCACAAAACATCATATTGGCCCACGAGAACCATTCGCGAGAAAACTTGGTCGGATCATCGACATGGAAGCTCTCATGCATGACCCCTGTTCCACCATCACAAGCCACCAATAAATCTAAAATTCGCTCTTTTTCTGCCTGATCTTTCGTTGTCAACCCCTCGATACAGAGCGCGATCGGCCAAATATAACGATAAAAAGTATGAGAACTTCCCAAGCCCTTAGCATACTCACCCTCATAATAATAAGGATTTTCCTTGCTTAAAATCGTACGCCGTGTCGCTTGGTAAACTTCATCGTCCAACTTACAGTAACCTAAATAAGGTGCAGCAAGTAGACTTGGTACGTTTGGATCATCCATGATACTAGCATTTCCCAAACCATCTACTTCAAAGGCATAGATCGTTTCCCCGGCCTGATTTTGAGTCTTGCCGTACGTTTCAATCCCCTCTTTTATCTCTATCTGCAGTCCCCTGGCTTGAGGCACAATGTCATGACTATCTGGTAAGCCGAGTTCTTCAAAGATTTCCACAACATACCCCAAAACAACTACTGCAAACATATTGGACGGAACAAGGTAGCTATACTCACAAGCATCATCACTCGGACGAAAAGCAGACCAGGTCATCCCTGTAAGACCAAATGCTGGTCCAGCTCCGTCATTGACCAAGGTATCTTCCTGACGATCTCCTGCACGGACAAATGAATACGGGGAACGCTTGTGGTCTTGTTCCACCTGCCAAAGGTTGACAATAGCTTTTGCAGCGGCGATAAATTCCTCATCAAATTGACTCGTTTCACCAGTTACTTTCCACAACAGATAGGCCAGTTGTAGGGGATAACAGAGCGAGTCAACCTCATACTTTCGCTCCCAAATCCAGCCGGTCAACTCCGTCTGGTCCGTTTCATGGTGCCCTTTCCAATTATCTTCCATATTAAAAGCATTAGCATAAGGGTCATGTAAAATAAAGCGAATCTGGCGTCTCAACACTCCTAAAATGGTCTTGCGCAGACGGTCATCTTCTTTTGCTAGGAACAAATAAGGCTTAATCTGAGCAGTGGAATCACGCAACCACATGGCAGGAATATCCCCTGTCAAAACAAAGGCCGTTCCGTCATCAAGGATTTTGACAGTATTGTCTAGCGTATCTGTATAGCAACGCTCAAATACTTGCACCCATTCAGGGTGATCTTTTGCTCGCTCTGCAATAGCTTGCAACCATTGATTTACTAATTCTTTTGAATACATATTGTCTCCTTTGTTTACTATTTCTCAGTTTCTAGTATAAAGCATAGCACCTTAAAAACCCTACACAAATTATAGACCTTTCGATAATATCTTTTCCACTTGTTCTTATGGAAAAAAATCATGATATAATGAGTTTAGAAAACACTTTCATGGAGATATATTATTATGAAAACGATACTCGAACGCATTGATACTCGCTACGGTTCTAACAACTGTCATGCCTACTCAAATGGTAATACTCTCCCCTATACAGGAACTCCGTTTGGCATGAATTATTTTGTTCCCCAGACGACCGATAATCAGGGAACATGGTTTTTTAATCCGACAATTCCTATTTTCCAAGGCATACGATTGACCCACCAAGCAAGCCCTTGGATTGGAGACTATGCCTGGCTTTTACTGACCCCTGTTACAGGGAACATCACGCAATCCAGTCTCTATCATCGGCAAAGTAGTTATCGCCCAAACGAGGCCACCTTTAACCCACATCATCTAGCCATTCACTCCGAACGCTACCAGATTACAACAGAGCTAACACCTACGACCTATGGAGCCTGTCTGAAAGTGAATAGTGTCAGGCAGCAAGAACTAAGCCTCTTTCTCCATAGTGAAAAAGGAAGCTCATTTGAGCAAATTGACCCTTATTCTCTACGGGGATATGTACAGGACGTAACTGAAACAACCCGCAAACCTATCACTCTCTACGTCCATTTACGGTTTGATAAACCGATTGCAGCTGTTAGCCAGCTAGAGACCGATACGGTCATTGAATTTGCCTCTCCAGATATAGAAGTGCAACTTGGAACCTCTTATATTTCCTACGATCAAGCCTCATTCAATACACCAAATCTTCCTTTTGAAGACTGTAAAAACCAAGCCAAGGAAGACTGGAACCACTACCTGCATCGTTTTGACCTCGTGGATGACGGTGGTTACGATACCCGCATGTTTCACCATGCCCTCTATCGAACTTTCCTCTTTCCACAAACTTTCTATGAGCTAGATCCCAAAGGACAAGAAATTCATCTCGACCTTGCTTCCAATCAAGTCCGTCTTGGAAAATTTTTTACCAATAATGGATTTTGGGACACTTTCCGCACTTCTTTTCCCCTTTTTGCCTTTGTCGCACCAGAGCAGTATACTGCTTTCTTAGAGGGATTTCTTCACTTTTACCAAGAAACCGGTTACTTACCAAAATGGCTCGCACCTGACGAGCGTGGCATGATGCCAGGCACCCTGATTGACGGCGTGATTGCAGATGCCTGCACCAAACATATTGCCCCTCAACTGCATGAACAGCTCTTTTCAGCCATGCTTGACACAGCTGAGAAGACGGATCCAAACAACATCTTTGGACGACACGGAGCTGATACCTACAAACAACTAGGCTATCTTCCTTATACGCAATTCCATGAAAGTGTCAGTCATACCATTGACTATACTTACAGCGACTTTTGCATTGCGACCGTTGCAGAGGCACTCGGACACCATGGCACTGCTGAAGAATACAAAAAACAAGCCCAGAACTATCGACACCTCTTTGACCCTAAAACAGGCTACCTTAGAGCAAAAGATGAGAATGGGAATTGGCGACCGAACTTCTCACCCTATAGCTGGGGACAAGACTATGCGGAATGTTCCAGTATCCAAGCTAGTCTGGGCATTCTTCACGATATAGACGGACTAAAGCACATCATGGGAGGAGACACAGCTTTCACTGACTACCTCATTCAACTCTGCAACAGTAAGCCTCTCTTTGAGGTGACAGGTTATGGCTACGAAATTCATGAGATGAGTGAGATGGCACGCCAGAACTTCGGCCAACTTGCTATTTCTAACCAACCAAGCTTCCATATTCCTTACTTATTCCAAAAGAGCCTCCACCCTGAATACACGAGCCTGCTAATCAAGAGCATTCGCCAGGAAAGCTTCCAACCAGATTTCGATGCCTATCCTGGTGATGAAGATAACGGCAGTATGTCTGCATGGTACATTTTTAGTTGCCTAGGATTTTATCCGCTCTGTCCCGGCAAGAGTGAGTACGTCTGTGGCGTCCCACACTTCCCACAACTCAAGGTATACCTCCCTACAACTGACAAATGGCTCACTATTACAAGCCATGATAACTACCCTCATTTCAACTTTGTCAAGGAAATCACTCTTGATGGCAAGCCCGTTAGCAGCTTTTCGCACACAGAACTCCTTGCCACTCGTCATCTTGACGTTACCCTCTCCTGGTTACCAGCCTAGTCTTTCAGTTCTAAATTTAATACGTCACAACCTCGTCTTGCCTAGCTCCAGTTATGCCTGCACCTCCTTGCCTAGTACTAAATCAAAACTGAAAGACCCTATCCTAACAGAACAAAGAAGCTGGGTAAAAAGACCCAGCTTTCTAACTTTATGAACCGAATGATGTTGACGCAGTGGTTACTTGCTTTATAGTCATTTCGTTTATCTTTTGTTACTTCATTCACTCACTTTGCCGTACTCTAGTACAGCCTGCAGCTCCTTGCCTAGTACTAAAAGTAAACGAAATGACTATATTAGCTATCATGCCGTTGAAGGTGGGAAATGAACTGCTGCTCCTTTTTGTTTTAAAGGAACAGGCTAAAAAGCTCCACTGGAGCTTTTTACTCATATTTGTTCCTGTTTCTCACTCCCTTTTTATAGTACGGTATGCCCGACATACTATAAAAAACAGCCCTCAAAAAGAGAACTGGTTAGCTGTTTGAAATTGAGAGTCGTAGCATATATGGATGAAAGAAGTTAATCGTTTCGAGTATCAGATCACACACCCCTAAAGACCAACCCTCTTTTTATTTCCCCTTGATTTAGTTAAAAAACAAGACACTCAAGAATGTTAAAATGGCAGGTCCACCCTGTTTCAAGAGAATCGCTTTATTTGAGGTAAGTGCTCCATAAACTGCTACTCCAATGACATACAAGACGAAAATCGTCACAACTTCCAAACTGTGGGAGATAAAAATGCCATAGAGGAGAAACACTGCTAACAAACCATTATAAATCCCCTGATTTTTAAAGAGAGTCTGAACAGAAGAGCGAGATAACTCTTCCTTATTCATGTTAAAGGTTTGACTAGTCTTATCCGATACTGTCGCAATCGTTTCAAGGTAGAAAATATAGAGATGTTCAAGAGCAACAATAGTAGCTAACATCGTCGTGATAAGTGACATCATGATTTCCTCTTTCTAATCGTTATCAATGACAATCGTTTCTAAACCTGTTACCAACTTATCGAGTAGGCCTTTCAGCGTTTCACTTTCTGCAGCTGATAAGATGCTTTCCATTTGTTCTTTCACAGCTACATGATGACGCGGAGGGGACGTGACAAGCTGTTCTCTGGTAAAATCAGTCAAGTCAACCACAATCTCCCGCTGATTATCTGGATTACGGCTCCTCGTGACATAGCCATTTTCTTCTAAAATCTTAAAATGACGAGTCAGAGCAGCTTGGTCAATCTGTAAAACCTCCTGTACCCGAATCTGATTACAAGGAGCAACCTCCAGCAAGAACTGTAAAAGCTCATATCGTGTCAGACTAATGCCCAAACGCTTTTCAAACAACTGGGTCACAGTTTGATCGGTTACATGAAGTTGGTAAAGTAGGTGATTGATTGCATTCATGTCATTTCTTCTTTATAATTGATGTGTCAATAATTGATACATCAATTATACTAAAACGAAAAGAAAAATCAAGCCTTTGCTTGAAATTTTCAAAAAAATGAGTTATCACTTTGAACGGCTCCCTGTCAAGTAGACAGTCAAATAATAAAAGATATTAAGCAACCTGATTCCTGAATTCTATAGGAGTCAGGTTATTTAATTTGGTCTGATAGCGTCGTGTATTGTAAAACTCAATATA
>NZ_SPOZ01000010.1 GCF_004569635.1 Streptococcus sp. LYSM12 | reverse complement strand
AGCAGGGGCATAGAATTTTACCACTTCCTCCGTACTCACCTGAGTACAATCCCATCGAGAAAACATGGGCTCACATCAAAAAACACCTCAGAAAAGTATTGCCAAATGCCCATACTTTCATTGAGGCACTTTTGTCCTGTTCTTGTTTCAGTTGATTATAGTAGAGTATCAGACGAAGAAAACTGACAGGAAGTTTATTTCCTGCCAGTTTTCTTTTTAAACCATTTCGCTAATGTTGCATAGGGGCTTGTCAGAGCGTCTTTCCAGACTTGATAGCGGGTGTCAATCAAGCGACGAAAGAGCGTATCAAGTATGTCTTTTTCCTGTTCCGTTAGGTTTTGTTGTTGCTGCATGAGGAGGCTAATTTTTTTCGGGGTATCAATAGTGAAATCATCGAGCCGCTCAATCCCGGCATCAATGAATATACCAAAGAGGAGGTCAAAGAAGCGTTTGAGCTCTTCGTCATTAAGATTAGCTGTCCATGTTTTTAGGGTTTCATCGATTTGGACACTGTTTTCTGTAAGTGCAGGTGCTAATTTGAAATCATGCCCCTCAATTTCCCACGTAAAGCTGATATGTTGGAGCAAGCCAAAAGCTTTACTTTCGACAATTTCCGCATGTTCAGGTGTTTCAAGGAGCATACCAACAATCGAATTTTGCGGGATAATGGACTGAATACGGTTCTTTATTGCTAGGTAGCCACTTGATGTGATGACGGACGAATGCACGCCTGGTGAATCGTAGGCGATAATCTGGGTAATTCGTTCTTGGTCTTTTGTATTCATCTGACTGCTAGCATAAATCGCAAGGTTACCGCCCTTGGAATGACCAGCAACGTAGAGAGTCTGATTGGATATGTCCATAATGTTTTTCAGGTATTCAGTCGCAGACTGTTGGGCAGGAATTTCTACCATATACGTCATATGGAAATCTTCTTTCCAGCCAATAATGGTGTCGTCGGTTCCCCTAAAAATAGTGACCAGCTTATCTTGACCAATCTTATAGGTTATAGCTGCAAACTGCTTTTCTTCTTTTTTATCGTAGTCATCCACATAGGCAAAGGCCTTGATTGCCTTGAAACGCTTCGTTTCCTTAAGGAGTTGGAGTAGCTGGAGGCGATTAGGGGTAACAGTGACGGAGAGATTTGGAGTATCTCTTTTTTGGTAGGTTGCTTCAAATTGCTCGGCTAAATGATCCAGTCGAAGGGTATTTGCTGTCGTAAAGTCTGACGTTACTAGTTCGTTAAAAGGCAGGTAGGAAATTTCCGTCAACGCAAGAATATCCAGGCGGTTGAGGGGTAAATCATAAAAATTATAATAAGCTACTTCTTCAATGTACTGTAGTAGGTTTGGCATGTGATACTCCTATACTATAGTCATTTAATTGCTTCGTTCACTTGCTTTGCCGCACTCTAGTACAGCCTGCAGCTCCTTGTCTAGTACTCAAAGCAAACGAAAAGACTATATATGTTTAAACTATTATATCGTATCATAATCAAAACCACAACTGCAATCATGGGACGTATACGACAACTACAGGAGCGTAAAATCTCCAACTTTTCTTTCACAAAGCAATCCTTTATAAAAAATGAACCTCTAACTAGCTTTCACCATTGAGAATTGTGTAAGGTTGGGGGAAAGATAGCGAGGTCCCCTCTAAACTGAAGTTTAGCAAGTTGAGCTAATGATAGCAGAAGTTGATAGTTGACGGACATAAAATCAGTCTTAAGACGGATGTGGCGATACACTAAATTTTGTATACTATAGTCAATCCTAAATATTTTTCATAATCTCCTTAAAGCACCAGCCCAGTGGCTGGTGCTTTTGTGTACAAAAATAGCGTCCCTTATCTGTTTTGTTCGTTTATTTTTTTATTTACTCGACAGTTCTTTCTTCACGGTCAAGTTCAAGGATTGATAGCAAGTGCCTAAAATCAATGGTCTTCAAAATAGGTTAGCATAATGAGCAGCCATGTTATCTCACCGTATTCAATGAATATCACCAGTAAATTAGGGAATGGGATTGAACGTAAATCTAGCGTTGGCAGGGGTGAGTGGATGCTATTTAATGAGCGGGAGATGTTTCTTTCGTTTTAGTTCGCAATCTATGTAGCGCACAATGATGAAGGATGGTATAGATTTTAGAAAGTGTCTGAATAATACACATGTTTTATAAGATACGTTAAGGATAAAACATCAATTTTTATCTGGATTGAGCAGCGATAGCTGATACTGTTAGGGAAAACAGCTAGTTATCGTACAAAGAGATAGTGCGTCATGTAGATAAAGTTTCTTTTGGAGCATGAATAGGGTGGTGTCGTTAACAATACAGGACGCCTGGATTGCTGTAGCCATTTTGGTAGCGTTGAAATGGGGATAGGGATTATCGATTTCATAAAAGAAAATAAAGCCTGAGGCTGGTAAATAGTCCAGCTTTCTAATTTTACGAACCGCATTACATTGACGCAGTGGTTGCTTGCTTCAATGGCTATCATGCCCTTGAAAGTTGGAAATGCTGCTCTTTTTCAGGGAGCAGGCTAAAAAGCTCTACTGGAGTTTTTACTCATATTTGTTCGTGTTTCCCACTCCACATCGGACCTCTACGACTGATGCAAACTCGTTGGCTTCATTTCCAACCTCCAACAGTCACTACTCTATGCGGGGGTGGGAGTGGGACGGTCTGGGAATAGACCGTTTCAGCCTTAAGTTAGAATGCAGGAAATAAGGTAAAAACCGAACTCGTTCTTATATCTTTTGAGTTCTTTCCTACTCCCTAAAATGGGGTGTATGAAATGATTATAGCTATCTGTTCTACTCCGGTTTATGTAAGGCGTTAGGACTTGTGGTATAATGGAAAGAGAAACTTTGGGTTGTCTATATTTAGTTGAACTAAAGCAAAGTGTTTTAATTTACATAAGAAAGAGGAGCAAACCATGACATTTGAAGAGATATTACCAGGGTTAAAGGTCAAAAAAAAATATGTTCGGATAGGCTGGGGTGGTGCTGAAAACTATGTCCAGCTCTTTGATACGATTGAGCAAAATGGTGTAGCGCTGGAAGTAACCCCCTACTTTTTAATCAATGTATCAGGTGAGGGAGAGGGGTTTTCTATGTGGAGTCCGACACCATGCGATGTCTTAGCAACAGACTGGGTGGAAGTTCATGACTAAGAAAGTCCTTGTGACGGGTGTGTCCTCGGGCATTGGACGTGCTCAAGCCCAGCTGTTTTTGGAAAAAGGCTATGAAGTTTATGGTGTTGATAAGGAAGAACAACCCTCATTGATCGGTGATTTTCATTTTTTACAACTAGATCTTCGGAGTAGTTTAGAGGCTCTCTTTAACTGGTTGCCCGAAGTGGATATTCTCTGCAATACTGCTGGGAAATTGGATGATTATAAAGCCTTGCTAGATATTCGTGAGGAAGTAATGGAGGATATCTTAGCTATTAATCTATTTGCACCTATGCGTCTTACTCGCTTTTATCTAAACAAGATGTTGGAAAAAAAGGCAGGGATAATCATCAATATGTGTTCGATTGCTAGTTTTCTTGCTGGTGGCGGTGGTGTAGCCTATACGACTAGTAAGCATGCTCTGGCAGGCTTTACCAAGCAACTAGCACTTGATTATGCTGATAAAGGGATTCAGGTTTTTGGCCTAGCACCAGGCGCAGTCAAGACGGCTATGACGGCAAGTGATTTTGAAGAAGGTGGGATGGCGGATTGGGTCGTGGCAGAAACACCAATCAAGCGTTGGCTAGAGCCGGATGAAATCGCAGAAGTCACCTTATTTTTGGCGAGCGGGAAAGCAAGTAGTATGCAGGGGGAAATCCTCAAGATTGACGGTGGTTGGAGTTTGAAATAAAGTAACGGGGAAAACAAATGACAAAAGTGACAAGGTGGCGATTTGGACCGCGTCAAACCAGTGCTATCTTATGGGCGATTGACGAGCCAAAAGCAATCATCCAAATCGTTCATGGTATGATTGAACAGATGGAGCGATACGATGAGTTTGCTCGCTTTCTCAATCAAGCGGGTTACGCGGTGATAGGTCATGATCATGTGGGACATGGACATACAGTCCGTCGGCAAGAAGACTACGGTGTGTTTCCAGGTGGCTGGCATGTCTTGATTGAAGATGTACAGGGCTTACATGAAGAGATAAGAATGCGCTACCCTAATCTTCCTCTTATCATTATGGGGCATTCCATGGGTTCTTATATCACTCGCTTGTATTTGGCAGAACATGGAATAGATGTTCAGGCTAGTATTCTTATGGGAACAGGCCAAGAACCCCTCTTGAAAACGAGAGCAGGTATCCATTTGGTTAAGATGCTAACGGGGATTTATGGACCTCTTCATCGCAGTAAATTAGTCGAAGCTATGACTACAGGTCATTTTAATAGGCATTTTTCGCCTACGAAAACCAGTGCAGACTGGTTGACGAGAGATCGGAACGAAGTAGACAACTATTTGACCAATCCCCGTCACCAATTCAGACCGACTACCAGCATGTATGAGGCCTTGTTTACCTTTGCTAATTATGCTGCGCAGACGAATTGGATCGATAAAATTCCCAAAAATTTACCGCTATTATTGATTTCAGGGCAGGAGGATCCGGTTGGTGAGTGTGGTAAGGGGGTCAAGCGTTTCTATGATCTACTGGTGAAGCTTGGCTGTTCTCGGGTCAGCTTCACCTTGTATCCTGAAGCCCGCCATGAAATTCTCAATGAATGGAATAAGGAGGAGGTCATGTTAGACATCCTCAAGTGGATAAATGGAGTGGTATAGTCATTTAGTTTCTATTTTTTATTACTTCGTTCACTCGTCTTGCTGTACCATTGAGAAAAGTTACACTTTTCTTATCTGTCACTTGAAATAGTTATCAACTATTTCAACTACCTGCGACTCCTTGCCTAGTGCTAAAAATAAACGAAACGGCTATAGAAGAAAGACCGAGTGCGAAGTCCAATCTTGATAGAAAATATGGAAGTTAAGGGACGGTAGATGTAGAAAAGTTCTCTTTCTAGCAAGTGAGGGCCAAAAGACCGTCGTAGACTTGCTATGAAAGTGATGGTTTGCAAGAAAAGTGCCTGTTTCAAAAGAGAATAGCAGACAGGCTATTTCAAAGTAGATAGAAAAACTAGGACTAGATATTCGTAGCTCAAGACGTACATTTACGCTTGTTTGGCAGTTACTTGCAGATAGTTTCTCATGTTCAAAGAGATGATCCTTGATGATTGGAAAATGATTTACTGAATGAAAGTACCTCATTTATGAATACAGTTTCTACAGTAGCGGAGAAGTAAGATGACAGCAGAAGAAATGTGGGAGACCTATCGTTTGATGAATCCTCAGATTGAGGAGAAAGTTGTTGCATGGCAGTTTGGGGCTGAGGCAGATTTGTTAGCAGATTTGGTCTTAGGAGGAGGAAAAACAGCGACAGCCTCAGCCTATGACTTGTATGCTTTAGCAGAAGAAGCATTACCTACAGTTGGTGAGCAGAGTGTGATTTTAAATGGTCAAGAGGAAGCTGTTTGTGTGATTGAAACGACCAAGGTGGAAGTGCTTCCTTTTAACCAAGTGTCGGCAGACCATGCCTTTAAAGAAGGAGAAGGGGACAAGTCGCTGGCTTATTGGCGCCAGATTCATGAAGAATTATTTAGCCAATGGTTGGAGGAAGTTGGTCTGGCTTTTTCTGAGGATAGCCAAGTTGTCTTAGAAGAATTTAAAGTAGTCTATCCACTGTAATCCTATTCCTTAGTCCCTGTCTATTTAGGAGAGGGATTTTTGACTGTGATGCTACTTTTATGAGAGGTTAGACCCGGCTTTATTGACTTTAGAAAGTATGCTATAATAGGAACGAGAACAATAGATTGGAAAGAATAGTATGACAAATTATGCAATTATTTTAGCCGCAGGTAAGGGAACTCGGATGAAATCAGATTTACCCAAGGTCTTACATAAGGTCGCAGGAATTTCAATGTTGGAACATGTTTTCCGTAGTGTTTCTGCTATTTCGCCTGAAAAAATTGTGACGGTGGTTGGTCACAAGGCGGAGATGGTTGAAACTGTACTAGCTGGGCAGACAGAATTTGTAAGCCAGTCAGAACAGCTTGGTACTGGTCATGCGGTCATGATGGCAGAGCCTGTACTTCAGAACCGTAGCGGACAAACCTTAGTGATTGCAGGTGATACTCCTTTGATTACAGGCGAAAGTTTGCGTGATTTGGTCAAGTTTCACATTAACCATAAAAATGTGGCAACTATTTTGACAGCAGAAACGGTCAATCCATTTGGTTACGGACGTATTGTACGCAATCAATATGCAGAGGTGACGAAGATTGTTGAAGAAAAAGATGCCTCTGATTTTGAAAAGCAGATTAGAGAAATCAATACAGGTACCTATATCTTTGACAATGAACGTTTGTTTGAGGCATTGAAAAATATCGATACCAACAATGCTCAGGGAGAATACTATATCACAGATGTGGTGAGTATTTTCCGTGAAGCAGGTGAGAAAGTGGGAGCTTACCTGCTCCGTGATTTTGATGAAAGTCTAGGGGTCAATGACCGTGTAGCTCTTGCCAAAGCTGAAGAAGTGATGCGCGAACGGATTAACAAGACCCATATGCTGAATGGTGTCAGCTTTGTCAATCCAGCAGCTGCTTATATTGATGTTGATGTAGCTATTGCTCCAGACGTGACGATTGAGGCTAATGTGACCTTGAAAGGGAGGACCTTAATCGGTGCAGAAAGTGTCCTGACCAATGGGACTTACATTGTTGATTCAGAAATTGGTGCGCGTGCGGTAGTGACTAATTCCATGATTGAGGCATCGCGTATTGCAGAAGGTGTAACGATTGGACCATACGCCCATATTCGCCCAGGTTCTCAGCTAGCAAAAGAGGTCCACATAGGTAATTTTGTAGAGGTCAAAGGTTCTACTATTGGGGAAAATACCAAGGCTGGTCATTTGACCTATATCGGCGATGCTGAAGTAGGACGTGATGTCAATTTTGGTGCTGGAACGATTACGGTCAATTATGATGGGCAGAAAAAATATACAACTAAGATTGGGAATCATGTCTTTGTTGGTTCAAATTCAACCTTGATTGCCCCACTTGAAATTGGTGATAATGGACTGACAGCAGCTGGTTCAACCATTACCAAAAATGTGCCGCAAGATGCGGTAGCGATTGGGCGAAGCCGTCAAGAAAACAAAGAAAAGTATGCGAAACGATTGCCGCATTATCCGAACAATAGTTAGGAGTTGCTATGAAATTTGAAGAAAAGACTATCAAACGAACAGAGGTTTTCAAGGGCCATATTTTTGATGTCGTCGTAGATGATGTGGCGCTTCCTATGGGGGGAGAAGCGAAGCGGGAATTGATTTTCCACAAGGGAGCGGTCTGCGTTTTAGCTGTCACACCGGATGATCAGTTAATCTTGGTCAAGCAGTACCGTAAAGCTATTGAACAGACGAGCTATGAGATTCCAGCGGGTAAGTTAGAAGTTGGAGAAAATGCTGATCCAGAAGCGGCAGCTCTGAGGGAACTGGAAGAAGAAACAGGCTATACAGGTGACTTGGAACTCTTGTATGATTTTTATTCGGCCATTGGCTTTTGTAATGAGCGTTTGCGTCTTTATGTGGCAACAAATTTAGTCAAGGTTGCTAATCCCCGTCCCATGGATGATGATGAAGTGATTGAAGTGTATCATGTGAGTCTAGAAGAAGCATATGACTTGATTGCAAGTGGCGATATTTGTGATGCCAAGACCATCATTGCAATTCAGCAACTACAATTGATGAGAAAGTAGGATGGACATGAGGAAGCCTTTATTGACAGATGAATTATTGGAAGAAATGAGACGGAGAAAAAGCATTCCTCCTCGGCGTTTTGGCTATTACGACCCCGCAGGCGAGTTTGAGGAGGCAGATGAGTTTGGGTCAGAAGAAGACTGGCAGAATGACTATACAGGCTATCAGGAGGGCTATACTCATCGAATACCTGTAGATGCTTCGATTATCAAAAGCCGTCGTATTGAAACTGTCAAGCGAGATGAATTTCGAAGTAAGGTCAATAAAATCCTCTTTTGGGTAGTGCTTCTCGTTATCCTTTTCCTCATTGCAGTCTTTTTTTGGTAAGGAGTTTAGATGAAATTTGGAATTATTGCAGCCATGCCCGAGGAATTGAAGATTCTGGTTGAAGACTTGGAGCATGGGAGAGAGCAAATCGTCTTAGGGCGGACCTATTATACAGGAAAACTGGGGCAGCATGAAGTGGTTTTAGTCCAATCAGGTGTCGGTAAGGTCATGTCTGCCATGTCCGTTGCTATTTTAGCCCAGCAGTTTCAGGTGGATGTGATTGTTAATACTGGATCGGCTGGTGCAGTCGCAGACGGGATTGAAATTGGTGATGTGGTCATTGCAGATCAATTAGCTTATCACGATGTAGATTTGACTGCCTTTGGCTATGACTATGGTCAGATGTCTGAACAACCTTTGTACTTTGAAGCAGATAAAGACTTGGTTTCTAAGATACAGGAAATCCTTGCTCAGCAAGATATAAGAGCGCATATCGGCTTGATTGTGACAGGAGATAGTTTCATTGCAGGACAGGACAAGATTAGGGCAATTAAGGAGCGTTTTCCAGCTGTTTTAGCTGTTGAGATGGAGGGTGCGGCTATCGCTCAAGCGGCTCATAGCGTCAAGTTGCCATTCCTTGTCATCCGTGCTATGAGTGATACAGCGCAAGGGGATGCTCATATTACCTTTGATACCTTTATTATTGAAGCGGGAAAACGTTCAGCTCAGGTCTTGATTGATTTGTTGAAGGGGTAAGGTGTTCTTCTAGCTGTTTTGTGATTCTCTTAGAAGGTGGTGCATAAAAAGCCCACCTTTGAAAACGCCTCTTTCTTTTACACCAAGGCTATTCAGAGAGGCATTAGGTAGAGGTCTAACAACGAGATGTGTTACCTAAGGGGAGCCGCAGCTGTAAGCAGTAAAAACTGGAGCATCTGTATTTCTTTTTACTAATGAGTTATAACTCGAGTTCAATTTAAGATGTGTGGATGTAAAGAACCATAGGAAATCTGATGAAGTGCTTGACGAGAGTTTGTAGTAAATATTTACCGCCCTCGCTCTCTATTTTAAAGGCTCGGGTAGCACTAGTCACTCCTCTGACTAGTGCTATGGCTGCGGCTCTTTTATACAGCTTGGTTGCTTGGTGGAGGACTTTTATAGTCATTTCGTTTATCTTTTATTACTTCGTTCACTCGTTTTGCCGTACTCTAGTACAGCCTGCAGCTCCTTGCCTAGTCCTAAAAGGAAACTGAAAGACTATATTTCTCTGATCCCAAGCGTTGTGAATAAATGAAAAAACACAGGCAGGAGTATGACTTGGACGAAATCAAGTTCATTCTGTCTGTGTTTTAGTATTATAGTCATTTCGTTTATCTTTTATTACTTCGTTCACTCGCTTTGCCGTACTCTAGTACAGCCTGCAGCTTCTTGCCTAGTACTAAAAGGAAACTGAAAGACTATATTTCTCTGATCCCAAGCGTTGTGAATAAATGAAAAAACACAGGCAGGAGTATGACTTGGACGAAATCAAGTTTATTCTGTCTGTGTTTTAGTATTATAGTCATTTAGCTTATATTTTTATTACTTCGTTCACTCGCTTTGCCGTACTCCAGTACAGCCTGCAGCTTCTTGCCTAGTACTAAAAGACTATATCTTTCAAAATCGTAATGGTTTCAATCTTGATGGCTGTTTTGGGCTTATCTTTTTCATCTGTTTCAGTTGCTGCAATGCTATCTACAATGTCCAGACCGTCAACGACTTGACCAAAGACGGTGTAGTTGCCGTCGAGACTTGGATTGCCGCCTGCTTTATAGGCTTCCTTGATTTTAGTGGGGTACTTGCTTGAATCAAGCATTCCAGAAGAGTCTTTAGTATTTTGATTGATGAAGAATTGACTGCCGTTGGTATTGGGTCCAGCATTGGCCATGGAAAGAGCACCACGGATATTGTAGAGAAAGGCTGAGATTTCATTGTTAAAGCCATTGCCCTTGTCAATGCTTTCATCTTTACCAGCCCAGATTGATTCTCCACCCATGCCGGTTCCTTTTGGATCACCACCTTGAATCATAAAATCGTTGATGACGCGGTGGAAGATGACACCGTCGTAGTAGCCTTCTTTCGCGTGGGTTAGAAAATTTTCAACAGCTAGAGGAGCTTGCTTAGGAAAGAGTTTCAAGGTAATATCTCCTGCACTAGTCTTGATGAGGACAGCTGCTTCATCGTCTGAGATTTCTGTTGTTAATTGTGGGAAAGATGCATCGGGATTATTGATGGCGTAGGCTAAATCTTTGGCATATTGGCTTGCGACAGTCGTATCTGTGTTAGGTACAGATGTTGAGCTACTGGTTGAAGAAGTCGTTGTAGAGTTACTGGTACAAGCAGTGAGTAGGAAGACAGTAAGCAAGGTAGATAGTAGACGTTTTTTCATAAGGTTCCTTTCATTGTATACGGACTAGTCTTATTGTAGCATGAATTTCGTTCTTTTTCAAAAATCAGAGAAAGCTGTTTTTTTCTACAGGATGTTGTATAATAAGCATATATAGATAAAATAAAGAAGAGGTGGATGTGGCTATGATTCCATTTTCGATAACGATGATTTGGTGTATAGTGATTTTTACACTTGTTATAGGAGGTATTCTATGGCAATTTGCTAAAGCACTTCTTGAAGTTTTGCGGACTAATGCAGCTCCCAAGGAATGGCATGATGCTACACTCATTGCGAAGCGAACGCATGTTGGTAGAAATAATCTTTCTTATACCACTTATTATTTGACCTTTGAATGGGAGCATGGTGAGCGGAGAGAATTTCGAGTAGGGAGTGATATCTATGCTTTATCTCTTGAGGGGGACAAGGGAGAGTTGCTCTTCCAAGGCAGTCGTTTTCTCGATTTTAAAAGGGCTTAGTCGGCGGGAGCTATCCATTAGGTTATAACTTGTTTGCTATGTATAATAGAGGTGTTGCTAGGATATAGCTGTGCAAATAAGTCTAGCCTAGATTAATGGAGCTGATGAATAGATATAAGAAAGGTAGATACAGTTGATGACAATGGAACAGCAGATTAAAGCACTCTATAAAGACCATGCCCGTATGCCCTATATCGCACCAGACCGAGACTTGGCGACATGGTTGCTAGATGCAAAGCCTGTACCCAAGCGCAATATGGAGTTGCTAGCAGAGGGTCTTTTAGCAGGTGATATCATTCTTTTGTGGAGAATTCAGTTTGATACTTTTACGAATGAGTCTATTTTCCCTAAGTATTTTGAGTATAGCTATGGAATTGATGCTGCAAAGCACTTGGCAGATTTGGTGGAACATGGTTATGCCTATTTAGAAACAGCCTTTGATTCACTTGATCATCTCAATGCGGCGATGAAGAAAAATATATTGAAAAAGAAAGATGTCAGAGGTCTGTCCAAAATGAAAGCGGCGGAGTTGGATAGGGCATTGAAAGAGCATTTTTCAGAAGAAGAATTGTCCCAAACCTTTAGCGTACGTGGTTATAAATTGACAGATAAAGGGGTAGCAGCTCTGGTAGCCAATCCTGAGGTTATTGACCGTCATCCGAAAAAGAACTTTTAATACTCTTTCATCTGTCATATTTAAGTTAGGCAGTTTCACGCACTCAGAAAATGCAGGGGAAGTTTTTTGTAAGTGCGGATATAAACTGGCTCTCACGGGGTGTTTTTATGGTGTAAAAGGTAGTGGGTAGTAGAAAAGGAGAATAAAGAGATGCAAAAACGATTGATGCGAGATATGAAAGATGTGAAAATTGCCGGTGTCTGCTCAGGGATTGCCAAATATTTTAGCATTGATCCAACCGTTGTCCGTGTTATCTGGGTGCTTCTAACCTTTGCTTATGGATTTTGTATCATTCTGTACTTGATCTGCTGGTGGGTGATGCCGATAGATAATGGACAAAATGATGACCAGGAGATTATTTTTTAAAGATGTCAGATGGTGTAATTATCGTAAGTTACAACATGATGACAGAAAACACAATCAGATGACAACTGTTGCTGTTTATGACATTCAAAATACAGTTTCGTGAAAAAGGCTTAAAAGGCCTTTTTTGTTTTCAAAATTGTGGTAAGATGTCTCTATCACATAAGAAAGGACGGAAAAGGAATGTCATTAAAAGCAATCCCTAAAACAATCATGTTTTCAGCCTTGACCTTGTCACTTATTACTGCGACAGCTAAAGCAGATGAATTAGTTCCAATATGGTCAGCACGTTCGGTAGAGGAAATTAAGGCAGATGTTGAAAATAGTGATAAGCAAAGCTATATCATCAAGTATGGAGATACGCTCAGCACCATTGCGCAGGCGCTTGATATTGATATGGGCATTTTGGCAAAGGTTAACCAAATTTCTGATATCAATCTGATTTTTCCTAATACAATCTTGACGACGAGAACCAATTCTCAAGAGGAAGTCACTTCCATTGAGGTCCAAGCCCCTCACAATCAAGAGACAGCAGAAGAGGGTGAAGCAACAGTAGTTTTGGATGAACAACAAGCAGTCGTCGATCATCAAGCTATTGCAAGCGAGGAAGATAGAGAGCCAACAGGGACATCTTCAGTAGATGTTGCACCATCTGACTCGGTAGAGGTAGCAGGCAATGCTCAACAGGTACCGGCTGAGGAGCAGGTAGCTGAAGTACCGCCTGTTGCAGAAACCCCAGTAGCTATGGATGAACAACAAGCAGTCGTTGGTCATCAAGCTACTGCAAGCGAGGAATACAGAGAGCCGACAGCAGATGTTGCATCATCTGACTCGGTAGAGGTAGGAAGCAATGCTCAGCAGGCACCGGTTGAAGAGCAGGTAGCTGAAGCACCTCCTGTCGCAGAAACATCCGTTACTGCTGCACCCCAGGCCAGTCATTCAAATTCAGTTGCTCTCGTAAGTAATTCTGTCGATTTCGCTAGTATTGCAGCTGCAAATCCTTTGAATGTCGGACTTCAACCACAGACAGCAGCCTTTAAGGAAGAAGTCGCAGCTATCTATGGTATTACTTCATTTAGTCTTCATCGTCCGGGTGATAACGGAGACCATGGTAAGGGTCTTGCAGTCGATTTTATAGTTGGTAATAATACGGAATTAGGAGATCAGATAGCAAATTATGCCATTCAACAAATAGGGGCTAAAAATATTTCTTATATCATTTGGAAACAACGTTTCTACTCTCCAAGTCCAAATATTTATGGGGCAGCCAATACATGGAACCTGATGCCAGACCGTGGTAGTATTACTGAAAACCACTATGACCATGTTCATGTATCCATGAATCCATAAGTTTATAAGTCTAACCTTTCCCAACGAGCTTTGCTGGTTGGGAAGTTTTGTGATTTGTCCCCTACTAGACTACCAAAGTATGGTATAATAGAAGCATGACAAAACAAAAAACGACAAAAAAAGGGCGTACAACGAGACGGCCGACAAAGGCTGAATTGGCCCAACAAGAAAAAATGAAATCTCTCTTAGTTCGCTTTCTAGTAATCCTTTTTCTCCTCTTTGCAGCAAGCAAGTTAGGAGTATTTGGTGTGACTGCCTATAATGTCTTTCGCTTATTGTTCGGAAGTACAGCTTATGTTGTGATTGGAGCTCTTCTCGTCTATATCATATTTTCTAAAAGATTAAAGCAACGCGAAGGAACTATCTCAGGTTTCTGGCTGGTATTTGGGGGAATTTTATTAGAGTACCAAGCCTATTTTGACTTAGGCTACAAAGGAAAAGAACTGCTACACTATACATTTCAACTAGCCTTATCAGATCTTTCTGCTTTTCGGGTAAAAGAATTTTTAGGAGGCGGTCTTATTGGCGGTGGTCTCTACCTACCTGTTTCTTTTTTGTTTGCAACGATTGGAACTTTCTTTATCGGTTTTCTCTTCATCCTCTTTGGTCTTTTCTTTATGAGTCCTTGGTCTGTGTATGATGTAGCGGATGGTCTTGCTCTTTTACGAGAAAAATCTCAAGAGCGGGCAGCTATTCGTGCAGAAAAACGGGCTGAGAAAGCAGCAGTAAAAGCCAAACTTCAAGCAGAGGAAGAAGCAAGTCGAGTAGCAGAAGTAGCCCAGGAAATCGAAGAAAGTTCGGATGGTTGGCAAGAAGCTGCTATTATCGCTCCTGTAGAACATCAGATAGTTGATGTGGCAACGGGTGAAATCTTGGCAGCCAAAGAAGGTGAGATTCCGATTGTTACAGAAGAGCGTGAGATTTTCCTTGCTGACGAAGAGTTTCCTGTACTATTGGTTGAGGATGAGGAAAAACAGGAAGTAGCAGAAGATGTAGAGATAATAGAAGACATAGCGCTTGATTTTAAACAGAAAGCTAGGTTGGCTTATAAGTTGCCCTCCATTGATCTACTTGCACCAATGAAAGTCAAAAGTCAGGCAAATGAAAAGAAAACGGTTCGCCAAAATATCAAGGTCTTGGAAGACACCTTTGCAAGTTTTGGAATTAAGGTCGTGGTTGAGCGAGCTGAAATAGGGCCGTCGGTGACCAAGTATGAAGTCAAGCCAGCGGTTGGTGTGCGGGTCAATCGGATTTCCAATCTGGCAGATGATTTAGCCCTTGCTCTTGCGGCCAAAGATGTCCGAATTGAAGCGCCTATTCCAGGGAAATCTCTGGTTGGTATTGAAGTGCCTAATTCGGAAGTGGCTATGGTACCCTTTAGAGAATTGTGGGAACAAGCGAAAACCTCCCCGGCAAAACTTCTTGACATTCCGCTGGGTAAGGCGGTCAATGGCACTGTTCGTTCCTTTGATTTGGCACGTATGCCCCATTTACTGGTTGCTGGCTCAACCGGTTCAGGAAAGTCTGTTGCAGTGAATGGGATTATTGCTTCTATTTTGATGAAAGCTGGTCCAGATCAGGTTAAGTTTATGATGATTGACCCCAAAATGGTGGAATTGTCAGTCTACAATGATATTCCACATCTCTTGATTCCTGTGGTAACCAATCCTCGAAAAGCTGCACGAGCGCTTCAAAAGGTTGTGGATGAAATGGAGAAACGCTATGAACTATTCAGCCATTTGGGAGTGCGCAATCTAGAGGGGTACAATACAAAGGTAGCAGAATTTAACCGCGATGCTGAGGAGAAACAAATTCCCTTACCGTTGATCGTCGTGATTGTCGATGAGCTAGCAGACTTGATGATGGTAGCGAGCAAGGAAGTCGAAGATGCCATTATTCGCTTAGGACAAAAAGCGCGGGCAGCAGGTATTCACATGATTTTAGCGACCCAACGTCCGTCTGTTGACGTTATCTCTGGTTTGATTAAGGCTAATGTTCCGTCTCGGATTGCGTTTGCCGTGTCAAGTGGGACAGATAGCCGCACTATTTTGGATGAAAATGGGGCAGAAAAATTACTGGGTCGTGGAGACATGCTGTTTAAACCCATTGATGAAAATCATCCCGTACGTTTACAAGGATCCTTTATTTCTGACGATGATGTCGAAGCGATTGTCACTTTTATTAAAAACCAAGCAGAGGCAGAGTACGATGAGTCCTTTGATCCTGGTGAAGTGACAGAGGGGGATTTTGAAAGTGGGACAGGCGAAAGCAGTGGAGATCCACTCTTTGAACAAGCGAGAGCTCTTGTTGTTGAAACACAAAAAGCGAGTGCTTCTATGATTCAGCGCCGTTTATCTGTTGGTTTTAACCGAGCAACGCGTTTAATGGAAGAACTGGAAGTAGCAGGTGTTATTGGTCCTGCAGAAGGTACAAAACCAAGGAAAGTGTTGGAAAGTCAATGATGAAATTAGATGCGGTACATCATATTGCCATTATCGGTCACGATTATCAAAAAACAAAGGAATTTTATGTTGACAAGTTAGGATTTGAGCAGCTGGAAGAGCATATCCGTCCCGAAAAACGTGACATTCTCTTTACTGTTCGCAAAGGGGATGTGGTTCTTGAAATTTTTATCAAACCAGATGCGCCGCTGAGACCCGCTATGCCACAACCAGAACATACAGGTCTGCGTCATCTTGCATTTAAGGTCGCAGATGTAGAAAGTTGTTTGCAGGAGTTTGATGCTCTAAATATCCCTCATGAACTACTGCGGTATGACGACTATGACGGACGTAAAATGGCCTTCTTCTTTGACCCGGATGGCTTGCCATTGGAAATACATGAGTGAGGAAAAAAACAGTCCAGTGGACTGTTTTTTCCCTCTCGCTTTACAGATAGCACGCTCTAGTCCAGTGGACTGTTTTTTTCCTCACGTTTTACAGATAGCGCGCTCTAGTCCAGAGGGCTGTTTTTTCCCTCTCGCTTTACAGATAGCACGCTCTAGTCCAGAGGGCTGTTTTTTCCCTCACGTTTTACAGATAGCATGCTCTAGTCCAGAGGGCTGTTTTTTCCCTCACGTTTTACAGATAGCATGCTCTAGTCCAGAGGGCTGTTTTTTCCCTCACGTTTTACAGATAGCACGCTCTAGTCCAGAGGGCTGTTTTTTCCCTCTTGTTTTACAGATAGCGCGCTCTAGTCCAGAGGGCTGTTTTTTCCCTCACGTTTTACAGATAGCATGCTCTAGTCCAGTGGACTGTTTTTTCCCTCACGTTTTACAGATAGCACGCTCTAGTCCAGAGGGCTGTTTTTTCCCCTCTTGTTTTACAGATAGCGCGCTCTAGTCCAGAGGGCTGTTTTTTTCCCGAGCGCTTTACAGATAGCACGCTTTAATCCGTCAGAATGTAGACAGGTCTCTCATTATTCGTCAACATCAATATTTGACCTTGTTCGTTCGTCTTTCGGAACTTCCGTTCTATCTTGGTAGTTTGGCCCTCCTTATACAAACCTTTAAGACTTCTCAATGATGAAAGCTTCTGGGTGTTGGTTTTGTAGAGTCTAAATAGTAAGAAAGCTAAAAAGTAGTGTGAAAGCAGATGATTTATAGTCGTTTCGTTTATCTGTTATTACTTCGTTCCCTCACTTTGCCGTACTTTAGTACAGCCTGTAGCTCCTTGCCTAGTATAGTCATTTAGTTTATATTTTTATTACTTCGTTCACTCGTCTTGCTGTACTTCAGTACTACCTGCGACTCGTTGCCTAGTACTAAAAGTAAACGAAAGGACTATAGTACACTCTAAAAAATGATTTTCCCCTTTCTAAGAGTTTTTTAATTCTCAACAGGAAACAAAAAAGGTGAAGAAAATGGTCCAAAGGAGTTTTTTTCTTCACCTTAACACACTTGCGGGGTGTCTGATGCATTATGAGTTTAAGAGCAAGACATCTGTTGTAATCAATCCAAGCTGAGAAACGCTCTAACTTTTGAGCGTAAAAAGGGAAATGATGAGAGCTAGGTATACGAAGAAAGTTAAAATAAAGCCTGCTCTCCAAAAGAATTTGAAAAAGCGTTGATAAGAAAAGATGCGCTTTTTTACTAGGAAATAATAGACGATTGCTAAAGCAAGTAGTGACAAGGCTAACACTAGATGAGGCAATAGGCTGTGGTAATAGGCCTTGTTCGAGATTAGGTAAAATTCAAAAGCAAGGATGGGAAAGGCAATATCGGCAAAGTTCCAGCCTTTTTTTTGCAAACGAAATAGTCTTACAACTGTAATCGAAATAACAAAAGAAAGAATGAGGAGTAGAACCGAAGCAAATTTCAAGAATGTCATAGCCTTATTCTATAAAAAAAGTGAGAAAAAGTAAATATAAAGCTTGATTTTTTACCAAAATACTGTATAATGGGGAGGTATGTGGAAAATCACATATTTGTGGGAGGTAAAAATCTGTAATTACCGTAAAAACCACAATAGGAGGATTTAAAGATGGCTAAAAAAGTCGAAAAACTTGTAAAACTTCAAATTCCTGCAGGTAAAGCTACTCCAGCTCCACCGGTTGGACCAGCACTTGGTCAAGCAGGGATCAATATCATGGGATTCACTAAGGAATTTAACGCTCGTACAGCTGATCAAGCTGGTATGATTATCCCAGTTGTAATCTCAGTATACGAAGATAAATCATTTGATTTCATCTGTAAAACACCACCAGCTGCGGTTCTTTTGAAAAAAGCTGCAGGTGTTGAAAAAGGTTCAGGCACACCAAATAAAACAAAGGTTGCAACAGTTACTCGTGCGCAAGTACAAGAAATTGCTGAAACTAAAATGCCAGATTTGAACGCTGCAAACCTTGAGTCTGCAATGCGTATGATTGAAGGTACTGCTCGTTCTATGGGATTCACTGTTGTTGACTAATCAATAACGACCTACAACCCGCAAGACTTCATCATTTCTGATGAGTGACGTGGGAGATGAAAATCGATATGACCACATTACAAGGAGAATAAAAAATGGCTAAAAAAAGCAAACAAATGCGTGCTGCACTTGAAAAAATCGACAGCACAAAGGCTTACAGCGTAGAAGAAGCTGTAGCTCTTGCACAGGAAACTAATTTTGCAAAATTTGATGCAACTGTAGAAGTTGCTTACAACTTGAACATCGACGTTCGTAAAGCAGATCAACAGATTCGTGGTGCTATGGTATTGCCAAACGGAACTGGAAAAACGTCGCGCGTATTGGTATTTGCGCGTGGTGCAAAAGCTGAAGAAGCAAAGGCTGCAGGTGCAGATTTTGTTGGTGAAGATGATCTTGTTGCAAAAATCAACGGTGGTTGGTTAGATTTTGACGTTGTAATCGCAACACCTGATATGATGGCACTTGTTGGACGCCTCGGACGTGTCCTTGGACCACGTAACTTGATGCCAAATCCTAAAACTGGTACTGTAACAATGGATGTTGCAAAAGCAGTTGAGGAGTCTAAAGGCGGAAAAATTACTTACCGTGCTGATAAGGCTGGTATCGTACAAGCTATCATTGGTAAAGTATCATTTAACGCTGAGCAATTAGTAGGAAACTTCAAAGCTTTCCATGATACAATTGTGAAAGCAAAACCAGCTACAGCAAAAGGTACATATATCACAAGCTTGACTATCACAACGACTCAAGGTGTGGGTATCAAGGTTGATCCAAATTCATTGTAAGAAACGAAAATGTCTTATCGCTTGATAAGGCTTTTCTTCTATCCTAAAATGGTTTTATAGTCGTTTCGTTTATCTTTTATTCCTTCGTTCACTCACTTTGTCGTACTCTAGTACAGCCTGCAGCTCGTTGACCAGTACTAAAAGCAAACTAAAAGACTATAACAGTGAGTTTACCTCTTGAAAGACATCCGTTTCTTGTTTGACCTCCCTGCATCTATCCTTTGGTTCGGTGAGTTCTAGTTTTACAAGTCAAATGTAAAAGGTTATAATAAAGAAGTAGAAAGAAAGAGACGAAAGAACAAATATGACAGAAACTAGAACAACAGAGCAGACGCAGCAACAGGCAAGTATGGTCAAGGGGTTAGCTTGGCTGACGGCCGGAAATTTTATCAGTCGTTTGATAGGAATTGCCTACATCATCCCTTGGTATCTGTGGATGGGGAGTCATCGCGCAGAAGCCAATGGTTTGTTTAACATGGGCTATCAGGTGTATGGAAATTTTCTACTGATTTCAACCGTTGGGTTGCCGACTGCTGTAGCCAAGCAGATTGCCAAGTATAATGTGCAGGGACGCCAGGATATTTCTTACTATTTGGTGAGAGAATTGTTCAAACTTATGCTAATTTTGGGAGCGATTTTTGCAGGGATTATGTTTTGTAGCTCTCCGATTTTAGCAGAGCTTTCAGGAGTGAAAGAGCAATTAACACCGGTGATGTATAGCTTGGTTCCTCCCCTCTTTATTTTCCCAGCAATGAGTATCATGCGTGGTTTTTTCCAAGGACATCATGATATGAAACCCTATGCTATTAGTCAGATTGTGGAGCAGATTGTCCGTGTTATTTGGATTTTAGGAACGACCTTCTACATCATGAAGTTGGGGTCAGGAAACTATCTTTCAGCGGTTATCCAATCGACCTTTGCAGCTTTTATCGGAATGATTGCGAGTGTTGGCGTCCTTGTTTACAGTTTGCATAAGGAGGGATTTATTGCAAAGGTGATAGGAGCAAAGCCTGTGGTTACTACTATCGCTTTGAAGCCCTTGATTATAGAAACAGTCAAAGAAGCGATTCCACTTATTATTTTAGGTTCAGCTATTCAGATTTTCCAAATTGTCGATCAGCTGACCTTTATCAATACCCTGCTTGAGATAACAGAACTTACAAGAACGGAATTATTGACACTCTCGACTTATATGACGGCCAATCCAAGTAAGATTACAATGTTGATTATTGGGGTTACAACGTCTATCGGTAGTGTGGCAATTCCGATGATAACAGAGCGATTTGTGCAAAAGGATATGAAAAAGACTGCTGATTTAATTGTCGATAATATCCAGCTCCTCTTTCTCCTGATTCTTCCTGCTATTATTGGTTCGGTGGTTCTAGCGCATCCCCTTTATAGTGTCTTCTATGGTCCTGCTGAGAACCAAGCGATTTACCTCTTTGTTATCAATCTGTTATTGGTTTTCATTCAAGGTTTGTATTCCTTGCTTGGAGTGATTATTCAGGCAATTTTCCAGAATCGTAAGGCGATGTTGTATTTTTTCATTGGCTTTGCAGTGAAACTTATCCTCCAACTTCCAGCCTTTTACTTATTTAAGGTCTATGGTCCTTTGGTGTCTACAGCGATTGGATTGACAGTATCAGTGATTTTGTTTGACCGCTGTATCTCCCAGATAATTCCTATTTCGCAAGGCCGTTTATGGAGAGATGTTTGCAAGGTTCTAAGCATTTCTCTTATTATGGGACTGGGGGTTTGGCTGGTTGAATCTGGTATGAGCCTATTATTTCCTGCAACAGGCTATATGTCAAGTGCGATTCATGTAGGGATTTCAGGAGTTATTGGTGTTTTTATTTTTGGAATTTTAACCTTAAAAACCCGCCACTTGGATAAACTGATTGGTACTCGGGCTACTCTTTTACGGACAAAATTACATATTTCATAGAAAAATCTCTTCGATGAGATTTTTCTTTTTTATCTGTCCATCTGACTATATAAAATGAAAATTTTATGATAAAATGGTAAAGATAGAATAGAGGGGTAAGATGATGAAACCAAAATATGAACGTATTCTTATAAAATTATCTGGAGAAGCCTTGGCAGGTGAACGTGGTATTGGGATTGATATTCCAACAGTTCAGCAAATGGCTCAGGAAATTCAAGAAGTGGCTGCTTCAGGTGTTCAGATTGCCTTGGTAATTGGTGGTGGAAATCTTTGGCGTGGCGAGCCAGCAGCAGAAGCTGGTATGGATCGTGTACAGGCGGACTATACTGGGATGCTTGGAACAGTAATGAATGCCTTGGTGATGGCAGACGCCTTGCAACAGGTTGGTGTTGACACGCGTGTGCAGACAGCTATTGCGATGCAATCTGTCGCCGAACCTTATATCCGTGGACGTGCTTTACGCCATTTGGAAAAAGGAAGAATTGTGATTTTTGGTGCAGGTATTGGTTCTCCTTATTTCTCAACGGATACAACTGCAGCCCTTCGTGCAGCTGAAATTGAGGCAGATGCGATTTTAATGGCAAAAAATGGTGTGGATGGTGTCTACAATGCTGATCCAAAGAAAGATGCCAATGCGGTTAAATTCAATGAGTTGACCCATCGTGAGGTCATTAGTCGTGGCTTGAAGATTATGGATGCGACTGCTTCTACTCTATCAATGGACAATGATATTGACCTTGTTGTCTTTAATATGAATGAAACTGGTAATATCAAACGCGTTGTATTTGGCGAGCAAATCGGAACAACGGTTTCTAATAATAAAGAAGTAAAATAAAGGAGATTTTATGACAAAGGAAATTATTTCAAAAGCTCAAGACCGCATGGCGCAGTCGCATCAAAGTTTGGCACGGGAGTTCAGCCATATTCGTGCTGGACGTGCCAATGCGAGCTTGCTAGACCGTATCTCAGTTGAATATTATGGGGCAGATACACCGCTCAACCAATTAGCGGGGATTACTGTTCCAGAAGCGCGTGTCTTATTGATTACTCCATTTGACAAGTCTATCTTGAAAGATATTGAACGTGCGCTGAATGCTTCTGACCTTGGTTTGACACCACAATCTGATGGCACAGTCATTCGTTTGGTTATTCCAGCCTTGACGGAGGAAACGCGTAAAAATCTGGCCAAAGATGTGAAGAAGGTTGGTGAAAATGCTAAGATTGCAATTCGTAATATCCGTCGGGATGCTATGGATGAGGCAAAGAAAGCTGAAAAAGCTAAGGAAATTACCGAAGACGATCTGAAATCACTGGAAAAAGAGATTCAAAAAGTGACGGATGATGCTATTAAGAAAATTGACCAAATGACTGCTGAGAAAGAAAAAGAACTCTTGGAAGTCTAAGAAAATGTATGGGCGGGGAACAATCCCTTAGCCCTTTTGCTGTTTGTATCCACTAGTAGAATAGAAAGAACCTATGAATCAATTATTAGCAACCTTTATCACGGGTCTGGTGACAGACGAGAATCAAGAATTTTATTTTGTTCAAAAGGAGGGCTTTACCTTTGCCCTTGCAAAAGAAGAGGGGAATCATCAGCTAGGAGAGTCAGTCAAAGGCTTTGCTTATATAGATATGAAACAGAAACCCCGATTGACGACAAAAGAAGTGGTTGCGACCCGTACTCGTTTTGGTTGGGGAGAGGTGACAGAAGTACGTCGCGACCTCGGTGTTTTTGTGGATACGGGCTTACCGGATAAGCAGGTAGTAGTGTCGCTTGATGTTTTGCCTGATTTGAAAGAATTGTGGCCTAAAAAAGGAGATAAGCTCTATGTCCGTTATGATGTTGATAAAAAAGACCGGATTTGGGCCTTGCCTGCCTTTCAAGAGGATTTTCAGCGTTTGGCAGGTCCTGCTTATGATAATATGCAAAATCAGAACCTGCAGGCTATTGTTTATCGCTTGAAGTTGAGTGGAACCTTTGTTTACTTACCTAAGAATAATATGCTAGGCTTCATTCACCCAAATGAGCGGTTCGCAGAGCCACGTCTCGGTGAAGAATTGCAGGTACGGGTCATCGGCTACCGCCAAGTGGATCGAACCTTAAATTTGTCTGTCAAACCGCGTTCCTTTGAGATGCTAGAAAATGATGCGCAAATGATCTTGACGTATTTGGAGGGCAATGGAGGCTTTATGACCTTAAATGATAAATCATCTCCGGATGATATTAAGGCTGTTTTCGGTATTTCAAAAGGTCAGTTTAAAAAAGCCTTGGGAAGCTTGATGAAGTTAGGGAAAATTAAACAGGATGAAATGGGGACAGAATTGGTATAAGTGTAACCTTTTTGATCGGTCATTCGTTATATGAATAGTAAAGAAAAAGATAGGAGATAAAGAATGAAGAAGCTTGTAGCGTGGTGTTTGGTATTGCTTGTATCTACGGTACCAGTTCTTGCTTGGGCAAATGAAGTGATGGATATTACGCGAGCAGCAGGGTATGATGTCAAAGAAATCAACCGTCCTAAGTCGTCGATCATCATTGATGGAAATACCGGTGATGTTGTCTGGCAAGATAATCCTGATGAAGTGCGTGACCCCGCTAGTATGAGTAAGGTGATGACGCTTTATATGGTCTATGAAGCGATGAGTCAAGGTAAATTTACTGAAAATACAGTGATTACAGCAACAGCGAATGATCAAGCGATTGCAGGCATTTATGAAATATCGAATAACAAAATTGTAGCAGGTGTTGATTACACCGTTGGGGAACTGATTACCATGACGGCTGTTCCGTCCTCTAATGCAACTACAGTGATGTTAGCAAATTATATTTCAAACAATGACCCGGATGCCTTTTTGGATATGATGAATGCCAAATCACAAGAGCTTGGCATGACAAATACCTACTGGTCCAATGCCAGTGGGGCAGCTGCTAGATCTTTCCACGGCTATTACAATCCAACGCGCTATGATCATGATGCAGCCAATCAGACTACAGCAAGAGATTTGTCTATTCTTGTCTATCATTTTTTGAAAAATTACCCTGAAATTTTGGAACATACTAAGTATCCTGTGGTGACAGTCAAGGCAGGAACACCCTATGAGGAGACCTTTGAAACCTATAATTACTCACTTCCAGGTGCTAAATATGGAATCGAAGGTGTAGATGGGCTGAAAACAGGTTCCAGTCCTCGCGGTGCCTTTAACTACATTGCAACGGCTAAACGAGGAGAGCAACGGCTGATTAGTCTTATTATGGGGGTTGGAGATTGGTCTGACCAGGATGGAGAGTACTACCGCCATCCATTTGGCAATGCCTTGCTCGAAAAAGCTTATGCAGATTATGAATATAAAAAAGTATTGACAGCAGGTAAGCAAATCATCAATGGTCAACCCTACAACCTGCCGTCTGATTTTTATGCAACCGTGCGACGTGGACAAGAGCCAATCTATACGGTAGAAGCTAATCAGTTGCAAGTTGACAATGGACTGGAAACAGTTAGCCCCTTGATTTCAGATAGCCTGGCTGTGGAGCCAATCGAGATAGAGCCAAGTACAATGGCTAGTGACGCGCAGGTATCTAGTGATGCGTCATCCACTACGAGAGAGTCTGTTGATTGGAAACGGTTAGTCACTACGTATTGGTATGCCCTCTTAATTCCAATCGCTCTTGTTCTTGCTAGTTTACCGTTTATCATAGCGATTAGAAAAAGTAAAAAGCGCCGTGAAAGCAGAGAAGAACATATGGAAGTGCGGTCACGCCGTCGTCGTAGAAGATAAGTGAGGTTGTTGTGAGAAAGAGTTTTTATAGCTGGCTGATGACCCAGCGCAATCCGAAAAGTCATGAGGCGGTAGCAATCCTAGCTGATCTCGTTTTTGAAGAGGCAGATTTTCCCAAACAGTCAGATCAATTTGATGAAGTCAGTCGTTTTTTGGAGGAAAAATCCAGTTTTAGCTTTTCTATGACAGACTTTGACCGCATTTGGGAAGACTATTTGGCACATTGATCGTCAATAAAAACTGAAATAGGATTTTTCTACTGCTTCATCCCCAATGATAGCTGGTGAAGAATCGCAGATGAAGTGCTCTAAAACACTATCTTTGGGGATGGAATAGTTGAAATCACTAGACACATAACTGTTAGAGCTGATGTTGGCTTTTCTCTTTTTAGACTTGTGAAAAAATGTCCTCGGGACATTTTTTTGATATAATAGAAAAAAATCGATAAAGGAGCAAGCTATTGCAAGAACATTCAATTGATATTCACCTTTCCTACCCAGATGATATGTTGACGTTATTTGGGTCAAATGAACGTCATTTACGCATGATGGAGCAGGAATTGGGTGTGGTCATCCATGCCCGAACAGAGGTGGTACAGGTGGTTGGGGATCCAGTCGACGTTGATGTAGCCCGCCTGGTTATTCAGTCTTTACTTACCTTAATCAACCGTGGCTTGACGATTCAGCTGCCCGATGTAGTAACGGCTATTTCCATGGCTAAAAACGGTGAGATTGAGAAGTTTTTAGCCCTATATGAAGCAGAAATTATTAAGGACCATTATGGTCAGCCCATTCGTGTCAAAACCTTGGGGCAAAAGCTTTACGTGGATAGTATTAAGAACCATGACATTGTTTTTGGAATTGGACCAGCAGGGACAGGAAAGACCTTTCTTGCAGTGACGCTCGCAGTGACGGCCCTCAAACGTGGACAAGTTAAACGTATTATCCTGACCCGTCCTGCGGTAGAGGCAGGAGAGAGTCTGGGATTTTTACCGGGAGACTTGAAAGAAAAGGTGGATCCCTATCTTCGTCCAGTTTATGATGCGCTATACCAGATTTTAGGTAAGGATCAGACAACGCGGCTCATGGAGCGTGAGATTATTGAAATTGCTCCCTTGGCTTATATGCGTGGTCGAACCCTGGAGGATGCCTTTGTCATCTTGGATGAGGCACAAAATACGACCATTATGCAGATGAAGATGTTTTTGACCCGTCTTGGATTTCACTCCAAGATGATTGTAAATGGAGATAGTAGTCAAATTGACCTGCCGCGACATGTTCGGTCTGGCTTGCTTGATGCGATGGAGAAATTGAAGAAGATTTCGCAGATTGATTTTGTACATTTTTCAGCCAAAGATGTTGTCCGTCACCCTGTTGTTACTGAAATTATAAGGGCTTACGAACCAGAAGAGACAAGGTAATCTATTAAAGGGGGGGAATGACTGTGATTTCGAAGATAATCCCCATTTTCTAGTTTTTAGATTCAGGCGAATACAAGATACGAGAATATGAAAAAAGCGTTCAAAAATAGAAGACCGACGCTGTGTGTGATATTCACAAGGGGACCATCTCTAAAGGGGTTCTCACCTCCAGAGGTATAGTATTAGACTATAGCTTTAAATCTAGCCAAAGCTAGAAGAGCTGTCTATCTTTTTTCTGATTTGTTAGCCTAAATTCAATTACGAACGAATCCACGGCTTATCTTCACTTCCTCATTTCTAGGTTCGGTCTGAACGAATCCATTGGAATAGTCTATCCCCTCAACTATTCTATCCAAATCGTGTGCAAGGTTGTTGAAACTTGTGGAAAGTTGGAAATACAGAAATCGAACCAAGAGTCCTAAACTACAAAAAGAATACAATAAAAATCGCTTAACATCAAGATTTTCAGTCTTTGAATTAAGCGATTTTTGCTATTTTAGGACCTGTTAGTCCGCCCATTTTCTAATAAAAGGTTGATCGATTACTGCTTTACAGTCATTTCGTTTATCTTTTATGACTTTGTTCCCCTCTCTTTGCTGTACCCTAGTACAGCCTGCAGCTCCTTGCCTAGTATAGTCATTTCGTTTATCTTTTTATTACTTCGTTCACTCGTCTTGCTGTACTCCAGTACTACCTGCGACTCCTTGCCTCGTACTAAAAATAAACGAAACGGCTATAAAAGTAAACGAAAAGACTATACAAGTTCGACAATCTTCGCTTTCTAGCGTTCAAGTACAGGCTATTCTCTCTGAAAATCAACATCTAACTCGCTTTCAGAATTGAAACTTGTGAAAGGTTTGGGATCAGAAAGGCATGAAACTAGCTTTCTCCAAGCCGAAAGCAGAAGTGACGTTCGGCGAACATCCGAAACGTCACTGAAAGGAAACAGCTTATAGCTGGCAGACAAGTCGCTCATTGTAACGGGTAAGGATGACTTATACTAATTCATCAATACTAGTATAGTCTTGATGTAGACTAGTAGCGACAGCTAAATTGGTGATGAGACCTTGATAGGTAGTCACTCCTTGTCGGAAACCATCATCTTCTAAAATAGCCTTTTTGAAGCCTTGATTAGCCAGTTTGACTATATATGGTAAGGTCACGCTGGTTAGTGCAATGGTAGATGTGCGAGCAACGGCTCCAGGGATATTGGCAACAGCGTAGTGAAGAACTCCATGTTTTTCGTAGATAGGGTCATCGTGGGTCGTCACGTGATCAGCTGTTTCAACCACTCCACCTTGATCGACTGCTACATCCACAATGACAGAGCCGGAACGCATTTGTTTAACCATGTTTTCAGTCACTAACTTTGGTGCTTTTGCTCCAGGAAGGAGTACTGCTCCAATCACAACATCTGCATCTCTAACACTAGTTTCAATGTTAAAGGGATTGGACATGAGGGTTTGGATTTGATTACCAAAGATTTCTTCTAAGGCAGAGAGGCGTTTTGCGCTGATATCAAGAATGGTTACTTGTGCTCCAAGTCCTAGAGCGATTCGAGCTGCATGTGTGCCGACGACACCGCCACCGATAATGGTGACTTTTCCTTTAGGAACACCAGGTACGCCGCCTAGAAGAATTCCAGATCCCCCCTCTTGTTTGGTAAGGAAATGCGCCCCGATTTGAACTGCCATACGACCAGCCACCTCACTCATAGGGGTAAGTAGGGGAAGTTGACCATTATCAGTTACAGTTTCGTAAGCAATTCCGGTTGTCTTGCTCGCAAGCATCGCGTTTGCTAACTCAGGAGCTGCTGCCATGTGAAGATAGGTAAAGAGCAGTAAATCTTGACGTAGGAAACCATATTCTTCAGGTAGGGGTTCCTTGACTTTTACGACCAATTCACTTGCCCAGACTTCTTTTGCCGTGGAGAGAATTTTTGCACCTTGTGTTTCATAATTGGCATCTGTAAAGCCAGAACCTAGTCCGGCACCTGTTTCAATCACAACCTGGTGACCTTGGGTAACCAGACTTTGGACACCAGCAGGTGTCAGAGCCACACGGTTTTCATTGTTTTTAATTTCTTTTGGAATACCAATTAACATAGTCTACCTCCTTTTTCTATGTTCTTAGTCTATAGTCTATATAAAAATGGGGAGAAAATCAAGTGAAACTTTAAATTGCTATAGTATTTTTGGTGTATATGGTAGTAAATAGTTGTATTGTTTGAGCCAGAATGACCTATGTAGATCATACTCGGCAACAAGTAAAAATAGTGAAAATGGGGTGTTGCAGTGACCATTTAGAATCAAATTGTTGAAATGATAGAAGAGTTTGAATCTATATCAAGGAAAATACTTACTCTCTGAAGTGTCCATGTTTTAGAAATGACATAGGTCGATTGTTGATGATAAGTGGCTATTATAGTCTTTTCGTTTATCTTTTATTACTTCGTTAACTCACTTTGCCGTACTCTAGTACAGCCTGCAGCTCCTTGCCTAGTACTAAAAGCAAACGAAAAGACTATATCAGTTGTGAATACTAGTCAGATGTTGATTTTTATAGAGTATAAATAGCATGAGTGATTAGGTTTCACTCTAGAAGAGTTGCATCTGATTTTTCTATACAAAAATAATCAAATGATAAATAGATATTTTAGAAAAATAGTGCTCATTGTTACAAGTGATTACGAATAAATATAGGGACAGATTTATGTATTTATAGGGCATACTTAGACTCATTTTTACAAATAAGTACTCGTCAAACATCACTTTTTTCCGTTGTTGGCACACCTTGCTGAACTTCTGTTCTAGCTTGGGTTTAGAGGAGGCTAATTTGGCTATTTTTATTTCCGACCTTTTACAATTTTCAATCGTGAAAGCGAGTCAGATGTTGATTTTTATAGAGTATCACTATATTAAATACTTCTGTCACGAGCGCTTAAGACTTGGATATAAGTGATTAGATGTACATGAGTGTAGAAGTTTACAGCTTTGTCCTACAGAATATAAAGGTAGAAAGATAGGTGAAAAGGCTGAGTAATGGACATCATTTTATGTGTTCCGTAATGAATATTTCTATGCAATGTATGCTCTCTTGTATCTATTGGAAGAGCTCAAATCATGTCCTAAAACTGTTTGTGTTCCTTGACAACTGAATAGCCCCACCCCCCTAAAAGCGTGACGAAGGATAAAAAGAAGAAGAGGGTGGTGAAGTAGCTAGAAAGAGATATCTAGTCCGGTCACACTAACGTAAAAGCATGATAGAAAATCATAAGCTGAAGGAGTTCGCAGTTCCTAGACTATAAACTGTGCATGGGAAAATACCGATGAAAGGATACGTCCTTTCACAGCACGGCGTAGGTCGCCTTTGATTCGCTACTAGGAGGAAAACATGAATCAAATGAAAAGAGATAGAGAAGTCACCTTAGCTGACTTACGAACACTAGGTCGACAAGGCGGAGTAACCGCCCGCCTTGTGGATGGAAGAACCGTGAAATTCTATCCACGTTTTGGCACGATTTCACAAAAAGGTTATATTGCAGGCACATTAGAAGAGGTGGAAGTCATGTACGACTATCCAAATCTATATTCACAGATTCGGACCATTCTATCCAATGGGGTCTTAGTAGCCAGACGAGAAGGCACAGGGAAAAAGAGTGTGCTGCGTCTGACAGGAAAAGGCTACCAGAGGAAACAGTAGGGAGGAGATATGGGAGAATATTTCCGAAATTTAGTTATTTCAATCTTTTTTACTTTGATTGGCTGGATATGGTCTATTGCTGTTATTCGCTGGTTTATGAAAGATAGGAAAAAGCAAATTTCACCTCCACATTTCTCCGAAGCAGGGCTAGGTGTTCTGATAATGGCTTTTATGTATAGCCTCTATTTTGTTATCGGATTGATTCTTGATTTATTTAACTTTTTCTTTGTTGGGAAGTAATGAAAAGCAGTACGAGAAACAAAAAATTTCTTCCACCCTATATTTTTTAACAATAATATGATAGAATAAACCTAAAGAGAAAGTGAGGCATGATGATGAAAAAGACATTACTAGACACCCTCAAACAAACGACAAAAAGACAACGCATTCTAGCAGGAACAGGATTAGCTCTTGTGCTTCTGACAGGAGGCTTTTTCCTCGCCCAACCAAGCACCAAGACAGCTTCCGTTTCTAAAATGACCCAGACAACATCAAGCTCTAGTGTCGATAAGGAAGCTACTCTTATGGAAAAAGCTGAAAAGGCTGTGAAGCTCCTTGAAGACAATCAAGTAAAGGAGAATGTCTCTACAGCTGAGACAGCCGTCAAAGCGCTAAAAGACGGTGATACGAAGGACAAGCTGACTAAGCGAGTTGAAACAGTGAAAACGGCTCTTGCTAAGAAAGAGACCGAGGCAAGGCTCGCCAAAGAGGCAGAAGAAGCAGTATCAGCTCTTGAAAAGGATCAGGTAAATGAGAAAGTCACACTTGCGCAAACAGCAGTAGACAAGGTCACAGCCAAGGACCAAAAGGACAAGCTCCAACACCGTCTCAACCTTGTTAAGAGTGCGATGGATACCAGAGCCCAACAAGCTGCTCAAGCTCAGGCGGAAGAAGCAGCTCGGGCCGCTCAAGCAGCGGCAGAAGCTCAACAGGCTGCGGCGCAAGCCCAAGTCCCTCAACCAGCTTATGAAGCCCCAGCTCAAACAGGAGGAGAGGTGGCTGCTCCTGCTCAAGATTATACACCCCCTGCTCCTGTAGTTCCGCAAGCGCCCCAACAATCGCTGACGCAAGAACAAATCCAGCAACAAGCAGATGAGGCAGAGCAACGAGCGAGTGATCCAAATCGAGTCTGGGATTATCAATAGAAAGCATTTTAGAGACAAGTCCAGCACTTGTCTTTTTTTGTATCTAAAGGAGGACACATGATTTCAGCTCGCTCCCCCTCGGGGAATCAATAGACAGTTTGGTAGTCGAATGACTACCTTTTTACTTTATAACTAAACAAAGGAGATCATTAGATGAAATTTTCTCAAACACCCTCTTACCGCCATCGCAAGAAGAGCGGGAAGAAGACATTGAAACGCACCCTTGCTCTAATGAGCGCAGGGGTTGCTTTAACAGGGGCAGGAATCGCTAGCCTTGCCCCACAAGCTCCCTGGAATCAAGGAGTTGTTACAGCGACTGAGATTGAACATGGTCGACAGATTGGGACGCTAAACAATGTCCCTGTTGTTCAAGCCAATACGGCAGACATGTCCTCGCCAGAGTTTCAAGCACTGGTGGACTCCCTGCTTGCGGATAAGAACCTAAGTGGTGTCAAGTATGTCGCTGATACTATCCAGTGGAATGCCAATACGGAGGTCAAGGGGGTTGGTGGTGTCCAAACAGGGATGCTACACACTATCTTTGGCACCAATATCAGCCATTTCCTCCAACAGGACGGCTTTGTCAAGGAGGATACAGGGGCTTATCTTAATCCCGGTCAATCCCTTGCAGTGACTAATGTTGGAACGGTTACTGATATCGAAACAGGTGAGAAAATCCCAGTTGATTTGATGCTTACCCATGAAGATGTAGAACACGGAGACGATGGTTGGTCCAATAAGGATGTGGCCATGGCCATCAAGAACCAAGGCTCGGTTATTACGGTTGGAGTGGTTGTACCGACAGGGGGAGGTATTTCCACTGGTTCTGGTGGAACGACAGAGGGTGGTTCAGCTGGGTCAGTTAGCGGAGGATCAGGACGGAATCCTGGTTATATCGAACGCACTGCATATACTGCCACACTTGTACGACAAGATACTAAGCAAGCTATTCCGAATGACCGAATCCTAATGGCTATCAAAGTATCAGACATTGATGGCAGTCAACGAGCGACGCTTGGAAGAGAAGGAGCCCTAGCCTACATTGTTGGACCAAATACGGATCTCTCCATTTCAGGAGGAGGGCTTGTTACAGGCTCAGCCAGTGCCACAAATGCGGATTCAACGCAATTACTACCGACAGCCTATGTTGCTTTTAAGAATTTTAATAGTAACTATGTTAGTTATGCCTATACAGATGGTCGCAGGGATCATTTCGATATTGTGACAGGTCTCTTTGGAAATATGGGCTTTACAGTCAATGCGGACTCTAAGGGAAGTGTGACCATTCAAAAGACAGGGACAGCTTCTGGTACCAGTATGTGGAACAGTCTCTATACGCTTCAGGGCAACGTCTTTCGTCTAACCAATAAGGAGACAGGTGCCACCTTTGAAGGGACAACGGATGATAAGGGGGTCGTCACTCTCACGGATATCCCATTTGGCACCTATAAGGTTGAAGAAATCCAATCTTCTACAGGTTTCCATAAGACCTTTCAAGCTCAAGAAATCACCTTGAGCGCCCAAACTCCCAAAGTCACCATCAATGGAAAAGAGGACCAGCTTGTGACGGTGAATGGTACCAATGATGAAATCACAGGCAAGATCACCATTGTCAAAAAAGGAAGCGAATCCGCCCTTGAACTGTGGAATCAATACTATTCCCTCCTTGGAAACAAGTTCAAATTAACCAACAAGCAGTCGGGTAAGGTCTATGAAGTGACGACCGATATCAAGGGACAAGCCCTCGTAGAAAACATGCAGCTGGGGGATTACACGGTGGAAGAAGTCTCCGCCTCGGCTGGATTTGCCAAAACCTTTACCGCCCAATCTGCCAGTCTTAAGCAAGATGGCACACTTGAGGTCACGGTTTCGGGCACCAATGATGAAATCAAGGGAGAAAATACCCTTGAAAAACGAGACAAGGATACAGATACCGCCTCTCAAGGACAAGGTGTTCTAACGAATGCGGAGTATACCCTTTACTATGCAGAAGATACAACAGGATCTGCTAGCCACAGGAAAGATACTCCCGTCAAGTGGACCGACATTCCTCATGCCAAACTGTTGAAAGGCGAGAAGGTCAAGACCTCCATCCTCAACGGAAAAGAAGTGGACAATGGAGACAATGTGGTCTTGAATGTGGACGACAAGGATTTGACTGTCGCAGTTGGCAATCTCGCCCTCGGTAGCTACTACTGGAAAGAGACCAATGCGCCTGAGGGCTATACCATCGATGGGAAAAAGCATGCCTTTACCATTGCTAAAAAAGATGATGCGACCAAGAACATCATCACCCCGCCTACCAAATCTCTCGAACAAGTCATCAAGGCGAAGATCTCCATTCAAAAGATTGTCCAAAGTCAGGGAGACGGTAGTCACTCCGGAATCAATGATGTGACCTTTAAGGCTAGTCCCCTCAATCATACCAAGGCAGAAGCTGTTGCGTTTACGACCACTATCAAGGAGGAGGAAGACGGCTTTGCGACTACAGACCTCCTCTATGGGGATTGGAAGATTGAAGAGGTGGAAGCGCCAGCTGGCTATGAGAAGATAGACCCCATCTATATCCATATGAGTTATGATGAGAAGACCGACCTTTATACCATTACGGCTTCTAAACAGGAAGATGGATCCAAACCATTCTCGACCCGTACCTTTAGCCAGTCCGATGACCAGGTAGAAAAAAATACCAACGCTAAAGGAACCCTTGCAGGGACGCTCACCTCAAGCAATGCCTTGCTTTCTTTGTCTCGGATGACCTTTAAGGACAATCCACTCCCAGAACTGACTCCAGAAGAACCAACTTTCCAACCAGAGAAGTTTGATTTGTCTGAAGCCAAGTTTGATCTGACAGGAAACAAACTCATGGATGACGATGATGAGCTAACAGATGAGTACGCAGAAACCAACAAGGATCCGTATGCGGACAAAACAGATAACAATGAAGCCCAAAACCTCAATACCAAGCTAGTCAAACGAGGAGACCAGCTCTTTTATCAGCTCTGGCTTGATACGACTCACTTTACTCCAGACCAGCTGCTTCAAGTGACAGGTCTAAGAGATGTCTACGATGCGAAGCATGTCACCCTAGATGCCAAGAACATCAAGGGCTACGATGGCAAGACGGGAGAAGAGGTAACCAACCTCTTTGACATCACAGACAAGGACGGCACCCTTACCATTCAAACCAAGAAAGACCTGCTCAAGGACGGTGTGCTAGACACAGCACGCTTTGCCTTTGGCCGGTACTACAAGTTTGATGTTCCGGTCACTGTTAAGGATGATGTAAAGAACGGAGTGGATATTGAAAATGTGGCCAGCCAGTTTGTGACGATCGCAGATCCAGCTACTTCATCGGACGATGAGAAACCAGCTGGGGCTACTCCAGGCAAGACCCTTGAAAAGCCCACCCAGAAGCGGGTGAACAAGGTGAACCAAATCAAACCAGAACCTCATAAATTCGTCCTTAATCAAGCAACTGTGGACATCAAAGGAACCAAGTTGTTAGATGATGACAGCGAGTTGACAGACCGCTATCAGGAGACTCACAAAAATCCATATACGGATAAAGTGGACAATAACGAACCTGAAAACATCAATACAGCAGTCGTCAAGGCAGCTACCGTTCTCCACTATCAAGTCTGGATGGATACCACACCATTTGACAAGGAGAGCTTGCTTCAAACGGTTAGTATCGAAGATGACTACGATGAGCGTTACGTGACCATTGATGCCAAGGCCATTAAGGTCTACAACAAGGTGACAGGTAAGGACGTGACCCAGCAATTTACGATGACAGACAAGAATGGTAAGGTGACGATTGAGCCAAACGATTCGGTCAAGAAGACCCTTGGTCACATCAAGGTACTTGATACATCGAAGTTTGATTTGGGTGTCTACTATCAAATCGAGATTCCAGCGACAGTCAAGCAGGATGTGCCTGCAGGTAGTGATATCATCAATACCGCCAAACAAATCATCGTAGACAAGGATGGGAAGAAAGAGGAGCTGATGACCGAAAAACGGGTGAATAAGACACGGAAAGGCTTCCTCCCAGGAACGGGGGAAAGACCTGCAGTTGTCTATGCCTTGCTTGGAGGTTTCATTCTCAGTCTTGTCTTCGAATGGAAGACCGGTTTCCTACGCAAGCACACGATCAAAGCCTTAAAAGGTCGTTTGAAATAGCTTTACAGAGACCGCTGTTAGAAGATAAAAGAAAAGAGATTTCTGAGTCTACTCACACCTAACAGCGGTCTTGTTATATCTAATCATTGAGCAGAGTCCTAGTTGCCTGCTCTTTTTGTTTAAAGGAGACAGTTATGACAGAAGAAACAACCAATCCCTTTACATTCCAGGTCATCGAGCGAGTGGCGGTCTTATCAACCGATTCCAACGACTGGACCAAGGAATTGAACCTCATTTCCTACAATGGGAACCCCGCTGTCTGGGATCTCCGTAAATGGAGCCCAAATGGCAAGCCGAGTCGAGGGATGACCCTCAAAGTAGAAGAAGTAAAGGCTTTACAGGAAGTCTTACAAGGATTAGAAATAGAAAAAGGAGAAGATGCACATGGAAATGGCGATTAAAATTGTGACGCTTGTCGGAGGTTTGATGGCTGTATCAGGACTCTTTTGGATGTTGTTTGGGGTATACAACCTCTTTGCAGGACGGAAAAATAAGCGCCCTGAACAGATCGATGAAGGACAAGAGGGCATCATCAATGGCTTTGCCCTGGCCGCCTTTTCTGCCTCGATTGCGGCAGGAATTGTGGCGGCTATTCGAGCCATCACATTTTAAGGAGGGCTGGTATGAAACTAGACGTTTCAGAGCTCACCAAGAGTTTAGCGACCTACAATCCGGTCGTCAACCAGTCCATCCTTGCCATAAACAAGGCACTCCTTGTTCTTGGCAATATCCTCCTAGCGATTTTTCTATTGCTGGAGATGATGAAATGGTATGAGCTTGTAGGTGGGACACTGGGAAAGAAGCTCCCGATGAAGCTTTGGCTAGAAATAGGGTTCAAGTATCTGGCCTGTTGGTTGCTCATGCAGTATTCTGCGCCCATCTTAGACGGACTGATGTGGCTCTTAGATAGCGGTGTATACCTCATTTCAAAGGCAGTGAAAGCGGAAGGATATAGCTATACCTTTGAACTGGGCACTGTTGGAGGACCCGCAAAGATTATTTTAAACTTGATTGGTGGGATGGTGTCGCTGGTCGCAAATGTCATCTCGAAACTGATTAGCTTCCTGCGTTATATGGAGTTGTACTTCCTAAAAGGCATCGCTCCTGTTTTAGTCCCCTCTCTGGTCAATGAGATGCTTCGTCCGATTGCCATTACCTTTTTGAAGTATTTTTCCTCCTACGTCTTGATTGCCCTAGGGCTAGCGGTTATCAGTGTCATCTATGCGGCACTCTTTTCAACGAATTTCCTCTTGGCATTCGTAGAATCGAGAGGTATTCCCTATGTGACGGCGCTGTTGTCCATCCTCCAAGGGATTATCTACATCATGACTATTGTCAGAGTGGGACGCAGAATGAGACACTTATTGGGGGTATAAGAAGATGAATAGATTAGGTTCCGTATTTTTAGATGACTTTGTCAAGGAGAGGAAACCCGTTTTCTTCCAGTTGACAGGAAGAGGGGTGCTTCTCATCATAGGGGTTGTGGTGACCCTCAGTGTAACCACCCTCCTCTTTTTCTTTGGCTATCCCGACCTTTTGGTTGTGGCAGTCACCTTGTTGTTATTTTTCCCGACCATTGTCTTTGGACTGAGTATTGATAAGAAGCTCTCTCTCATGGAGCGCTTTTCCTTTTTCCTCCTCATCAAGCGGAGAGTATATCAAACAGAAGACTTCGACGAAAAGTCAAGCAGAAAGGAGTACCATTCCCGTGATTTTATTCAAGCAAAAACGGTCAGAGAAACTGACCCCGTCTGAGAGGACAAGGGCAGAGCGCTTGAAGCGCCAGATGAAGCCTACTACTCAGAACACCCTTGCCTATACCAGTTTGTTTCAAGGAGGGTTGATGCACATTGTGGGAGAGAGCTATTCCACGACCTATCGGCTGGGAGACGCCTCCTATCTTGCGGCAGAGTATGAGCAACAGCTGATGATTGGAGAAGCCCATGCCAAGGCCTTTAATGCCCTCGATGCAGGTGCGACCCTGCAGCTGTTACTCCTCAATCGCAGGGTCAAGGAGGATGTCCTAAAGCAGGTCTTGTATGAACCAGGCCATGATGCGGCAGATGTCTACCGCTCGGAATTGAATCAACAGATTGAAGAGCGCTTTAGTATCGCAAGCAACAACTTTGAAATTCAGAAATACATCACCATTTCCCAGGAAGCCGAAAGTCGCAAACAAGCCCAGCTTGCCTTGCAGGATGCAGGGGTCACCCTGGAACATCTCTATAAGACTATTGGTGTTTCTTTTCAGCCCCTAACAGAAATGGAGCGCCTTTCTGTTTTCTCTGAGATCCTAAATGGGGAGGAAACCCTGCCGTATACCTATGATGACCTGCGGATTTCGGGTTTAACCAGTAAGGACTTCATCGCTCCAGATGTGATGGAGTTTCATCGAAGCACGATTACCATTAATGAGAGGGTAGGCAAAACCCTCTATATCAAATACTATCCCAAGTCCATGGAAGATGATTTGATAAAGGAGTTGACCTCTGTAGGGATTGAGCTGGCCATTTCCATTCAGGCAGAAGCCTATGATACAGGAGAGGTCTTGGAGGAGATTGAGGGAAGCCAGTCAGAGGCCGTCTTGGAACAGATTCGAACTGCCAAGAGCTCCAGTGTCCCGCTCGATTTGTCCTTAGAATCCCAGGCTTCTGAAGATTTCGATGAGGCCAAGAAATGGCGAAGAGAGGTTCGAGAGCGGGACCAGAAAATCTTTCGCGGCCTCATTCTCGTTCACTTTCAAGCAGACAGTGATGAGGAGTTAGCCCTCCACCAGCGCAAGATTGAACGGGCTGGTCGTAAGGTGGGGGTTCGTTTTGGGGAACTCTACTATCACCAGGAAGATGCCCTCAACACGGTTCTTCCTATCGGAAAGAACTACCTCGACCTCAAGCAGAATGTCCGTATGAAAAAGCTCTTTCCCAGAAGCATGACAACGGCCAACCTGGCAACCCAGATTCCCTTTGCCTCGGTGGACTGTATCTCCAAAAGCCCCAATGCCCGTTACTATGGGCAACACCAGGTATCACATAATATCATCTCGATCGATAGAAAAAAGGATCTGTTAGCAGCAGGGGGAGTGATTATGGGTGCTTCTGGATCGGGTAAGTCAGTCGTTGCCAAGAATGAGATTATCTCGACCCTCTTAAAATACAAGAGGGATAAGGTCATCGTCATTGACCCAGAAGCGGAGTACCTGGACATCGGTCAGGAGTTCGGGGCGGAAATCATTGACATCTCTGTCGGAACAGAGGCCTCCTTTAATCTCATGGATCTGCCTAATAGGGACAAAATCCTCAAGGAGGATAGGGACTTGGAGGGGGATAAGTCTAATTTCCTCGTCACCCTGTTCACTAGTCTCTTGTCGGACTTTGGGGATGAGACGGTTTCTCTCATTGACCGAGTGACCAGGGAAACCTATCAACGCTATGAACAGCCTACCCTCAAGGAGTGGCACCGTGTCTTAGAGGAGCAGGAAGAAGCAGAAGCCCAGCAGTTGGCTCTGAAGCTGGAGATTTATACCCTGGGAAGTTATAGTCTTTTTTCAAGGGCGACCTCTGTCAATCTAGACAATCGCTTCATCATCTTTAACCTCCAGCGTCTGTCTGGCCAGCTCAAGCATTTTGCCCTCTTGGTCATTCAGGACTTTATCTGGAATCAGGTAGTGGAGGCACGAGCCAAGGGGGAGACCATTTGGTTCTACTTTGATGAGTTACAGCTCTACTTTGAGGAAGAATACCAGGGGACCTACTTTAATCACCTCTGGTCACGGATTCGCAAATACGGCTGTGTCCCCACAGGGATTACCCAGATGCCAGAGACCCTAACCGAATCCCCACAAGGACGCAAGCTCCTTGGCAATAGCCAGTTCAAGATTCTCTTGAAACTAGAGGGTTTGGCATTGACAGAGGCCAAGAAAGTGGTTAAACTCACCGAACACCAAGCCCGCTATATTGAGCATCCTAAGGCTAAGGGAACGGGCTTGATTGTGGCAGGCGACATCATTGTCCCCTTTGAGAATCCCATTCCCGAGGACTCCAGGCTCTATCAGCTGATAGCGACCGATGCTTGAGGGAGAAAGGAGAGTTATGGACGAAAAGAAAGCACTCCAGCTTCAGAGAGACCAGGCGCACCTTAAGAGTTCTTCCTCGGGTCGGAAACGGCTATCTATGTCCCAACGCAATTGGAAGAAGATGGGAACCCGCTCCAAGGCTTCGTTTTTGAAGAGGGTATCCCCTAAAGACCTAGAGAGGGTGCGAGAAGGTGTTCGCAAGACCTCCTCTAAACAGATCAGTCTTTCTCAAAAGAAAAGGCCTGCTAGGACCAATCCCAGGGAGAACGGGGATATCAGAAAGGAAGCAAGTAGGGGAGGGAGAGCAGGAGGCAAGCCCTTATCCTCTAAGAGAAAGGGAGCCTTTCGCTTGCGGCTTGGGAGGGGACTGAAGCGAGAAGTTCGTCAAAAAGCAGCTGCACTCCAATATCAGGAGGAGGGACAAGAGCTGTCCAGTCTGCAACAAGGTGTCCAACTAGGGAAGCTGGGCCTCTATCAGCTGCGCCCCCGTCTTGGAACAGTTTCCTCTCGACTTTCCACCCATGGCAAATCCCAGTCCTTGTCGCTTTCAAGTGGAGAGGACAGACCCAGAAAGAAAAAACTCCCACTTCGAAAGAGGTTCTCAAGCTCCAAGGATTCCAAGAGCAGTATCTGGGGATTAGGGGCTCGTTCTGTTCCAGTCCTTTTTTCGACCAGCATCTTGAACTGGAGTGCATGGGTACTTGGGGGCTTCGGTTTGTTTTTGCTTCTTATCACCAGTGTCTTTGGGCAGATGTTTCCTATTCAAAGCGAGTATGACTTGAATGAGACCTATCTCTATATGACCCAGCTGGATCGGAAGAAGTCAACCGATGAGGTGGTCTACTATACCAACTGGGAAGACCCGCTCCTTTATCTCCACTATCGCTATGAGGCGATTCATGCAGACCCGAGGCTTGATGCCACCTATCATTTTATGGACCAGCAGGCAGGGCGACGCTACGTGGAGGACTTGTGGCAGGCTTTAAACAGCGATCCAAACGATATCAAGACGATGCAAGACCTCTATCGGAATGATCAGACCAAGTATGGTTTGACAAAGGAGGAACAAGCCTCCTTTGAGGAGCTCATGGAAACCTCCAAGGAGTTGGGCAAGTTTGCGCTCCTCCTAGAGCTGGATAATCCCTTTTATCTGGAAGAGGACCCAAGGGTTCATGACCCCTTGAACATCAAAGAGCGCTTTGGCTATCGGTCAGAGGACAAGCGGACGGATACCACACTTCTTGCGATGGAGGGCAACCACCCTCTCTATGCCCCTTTGACAGGAAAGGCAGTGGTAGCTGACGGAGTCGTCACCATTGAAACACTGGATGCCAAGTTTAGTTTTTATCACGTCTCCGGCATTCGGGTAACAGACGGGCAAGAAGTGGCAGTCGGCACGCAGATAGGGCAAACTAGTCCTGCAGGAGACCAGACCGTTTCCTATCAGAAGAAGCTGACCTATACGCCTAAGTCTACTCTAACCAACTGGCATCCAGAACCACGGGAGGACTGGTTCTATGTCAACCCGGGCTTTTATTTCAAATCAGTGCGCTACTTAGAAGAGACCTATGTCAAGGCGAGCCACGTGGATGCGGATAAGGCAGAGAAAGTCCAGCTCATCAAGAACTACCTAACCAAGGAACTTCAAAAGGAGGGGAAACAGCTGTCACTCAAGGGACTTGCTTCGATTCTAGGGAACTTTGATAGTGAAAGTAGTATCAATCCCAAACGTGCCGAGGGTGATTATCTTTCCCCTCCCATTGGCGCAAGCAGCAGTTCCTGGGATGACCCCAACTGGCTCTCCATGAATGGACCTGCCATCTATAATGGACGCTATCCTAACATTCTTCGCCGAGGGCTTGGGTTAGGACAGTGGACGGATACAGCAGACGGTTCTGTTCGGCACACCCTGTTAGTAGACTATGCCCGAAAGAAAGACAAGAAGTGGTATGACTTGGAGCTGCAGCTGGACTTTCTGCTTCATGGAGATACCGCCTATCATCAAGCTGTGGTGCGAGAGATTCTCACGAGTGAAGCTTCAACCGATGACTTGACCCTTGCTTTTCTAGTCAAGTGGGAGGGAAACCCAGGAAGCAAGTTGGAGGCGAGGCGACAGTCTGCCAAGCAATGGGAAGCCTATCTGAAAGGGGGAATCCGTCTGACAGGAAGCTCTAGTCAAACGATTCCAGCAGGCTACAAGGACAAGCTCCCTTATGGCTTGCCTAGTGATCAAGCGCTTCTGGAAGGGCAGGGCTATCCAGGCAATGCCTATGTCTTGGGGAATTGTACCTGGTATGTTTACAATCGTTTTTATCAAATTGGAAGCCCGATAGACCCTTATCTGGGCAATGCGACCAACTGGGTGACCTCCGCTCAATTAAGGGGATACCGTGTTACGTCTGAGCCAAGAGCAGGGGCTGCGGCTGTCTTTCTTGCCGGGGTGGCAGGAAGTGACCCGATGTATGGGCATGTGGGCTTTTGTGAAGTAGTCAATGAGGACGGGACGTTTCTCATGAGCGAGATGAATGCGACAGGTAGTATCTATGGGTTTAGTTGGCGGGTCGTCACACCCCAAACAGGCATCTATTTCATCACACCAAACGAAGGAAAGGAATCAAGGTAGACGATGTATAACGAACAATTAGTAAAAGGATTCAAGATAGGAGTGGGGATGATTGTCCTTAGCCTATTCTTTGCCTTGGGCTATGGGACGGCTTCTGTCCAGTCAAAGATGAGGCAGAAAGACGTTGAAATAGCCCAAACTGTACAGGAGACAGAACCAGCTCTGAAACAGGAGCTGCAGCGTGAAGAGGTGGAAGCCTTTCTCATGGCCTACTATACCAGAAAGGACTTGGGAGAAAACCGCAAGCGCTATAAGCCCTTTATGACAGAGGGGCTCTATACCGCAACGGTTTCTGAAGAAGGCAAGCCTCTTCAGAAGACCTATCAGGGCTATGTGGTTAATCGCCTCTATCAGGATGCGACCATCTATATCGATCGGGAAACAAAGACGGTCATTAGCCAAGTGCAGTATTCCCAACTCATTTTAGAAGAAAAGGATCAGCGAGAGGGGAAAACGTACACCGAGCAAGGGACTGCGACCCTGCGTTTGAGCTATAGTGAGACAGAAAGTGGCTTTTTAGTCAATAACATGGAGACCATTGTCCTCTCAGACGGCACAGAGCTCGCCCAGGGTTCACGGTTGGATGCGGTTATCGGAAAAATAAGTGAAGAGGAGAAAGAAACAAGATGAGTCAAAAATTACGACAGGCAGAGCAACGTGTGGCTCGTAAGCGTGCAGAGATTGAAAAGACACGGAATCAGCTCCAGCACCTACAAGAGAAATTAGGGCGACTTCAGGAAGAAGAAAAGCTCCTTGAGGCAGAGCAGGTGACGGCCTTGTTTATCGAGTATGGGGTGACCTTTGAAGAAGCAAAGACAATCCTTGCCCACAATAAAGCGAGAGGAGGAAGTGGCCATGTTTCAAGTACAGAATCAAGTGACTTATAGTCACTTTCAGGTCAATACCCGTGACGAGTTACTCCTGGAGTTGGATCTGTTACATGCCAGGCGGAAAAAGAAACAGACAAGTGCTAGCTTTGACATCTTTTATCTGGAAGAGAATGGTCGATTATAGTCATTTAGTTTATCTTTTATTACTTCGTTAACTCGCTTTGCCGTACTCTAGTACAGCCTGCAGCTCCTTGCCTAGTACTAAAAGCAAACGAAAAGACTATATTGGACAAGAGGAGTACATCATTTCCCCTTGAGGGGACGGTGGATGAGGCCTTGGTGGATTTTGGGCACTTCAAACCAAAGAGGGCAGTTTTTTCAAATGGTTATTCTCTTTTGGATAGATAGTGGTCTTACCAAACGAATCGCTCTCCTACTAAAGAGGTGGGATTGAGTAAGGAGGGATAATCGGTGGCTGATTTCCTCAATTCAACTACTTTAAAAGAAGAAATGGCTTCTGGTAAGTATTTTATGAAGAAGAAATCACAGAAAAAGTAAAAAACTTACTGGGATGTTTTCATGTTTTATTCGGAGAATGCTGATAATGCTCGATAGAAATAAAAAATTTGCGGGAGTAATTGACAAATGATTGATTTCTTGGTATACTGTTACGGTATCGCTGGTTTAGCTCAGTCGGTAGAGCGCATCCATGGTAAGGATGAGGTCGCCGGTTCAATCCCGGCAACTAGCATGAAATAACAAAAAGCCTTGTGTGTCAAGGTTTTTTTGTTATTTCTACCCAGATTTTGGAAAATCTGTCAAACATTCTATAAAAATCCTTATTTCCAAGTTGAAAGTAGGACTGAAGTTTAGCAAGGGAAGCAATAGTCAATGAACATTAGTTATTATAGTTGTTTCGTTTATCTTTTATTACTTCGTTAACTCGTCTTGCTGTACTCTAGTACTACCTGCGACTCGTTGCCTAGTACTAAAAGTAGACTAAAAGACTATATGTTCTAAAAATGGGAATGCTGTACCTTCTTCCTCTTAGGAATACTTCTTACAAAACTAAAAGGCTTGCCTTATTACTAAAGGTTTGGAAATTTTAAGTTCATACGTTTAACAAAACAAGTAATTCTTGACATTCTTATAGATTCTGCTAGAATGATACGTGTATATATAAAATGAAAGGAGAACAACAATGAATAACAGTGTAGGAATGACTAGTTATGTTTTTTGCAATAGGCTCCTTTCTAAGTATTGGCCTTAGTGTCTTTTTGGTAGACTTTAGGGACTCGGGATGGAGCTAATCTATCTCGGGTTTTTTGTGTGCTTTTTTTAGAAATGTAAGGAGAAGATGATGATAGGACTGATTATTCGGTATGTAAGGCAGCACAAGTGGATATACTTGCTGGTTGCTATTACTTTGATAGTTTATGATGCTTGTTTATTGGTACCAACAAGGATTATTCAGGGCTTGGTAGACAGGATTGGTCAAGGAAGTTTAACCTTAGCTAGTTTGATGCAGGATATGCTGATTTTACTAGGGGTGACCATCCTAACGTATGTTACGGCCTATATTTGGCATTTAAAGTTATTTCAGTCGTCGGTGCAGTTTAAATTTGATATGCAGCAACGTTCTTTTCACAAGTTAGTAGTCATGCGAACACCATTTTATGAAAAATTTCGTTCGGGAGATGTGATGACACGGTTTTCAACGGATGTGGAGGGGTTGATGGACATGGTAGGCTACGGTCTCATGATTGTTGTCTATGCAGGTGGGATGATTGCCTTTATTATTCCAACTATGTTTTTCATCTCTTGGCAGATTAGTCTTGCGGCTTTGATTCCAATGCTGATTTTGGTTGTGGCTATTTATATGATTGGGCAACGACAAGAACAGGCAGTTGCAGCTAATCGAGAAGCAATCGCAGATTTGAATGATGAAGTTTTGGAAGTGGTTGAGGGAATTCGTGTTACGAGAGCCTACAGCAAGAAAGAACAGCAGAAGCGTAAGTTCCAAGAACGGACCCGTAATCTCGCGCTTCGTGGGGACAATATCATGGCCCTTCAATCTTTGTATAATCCCATGACAACGATTTTATTGGGACTGGCAACGATTGTAATTTTAGGGCTGGGAGCTATTTTTTTAGAGCAAGGGCAGGTCTCGCTCGGACAAGTGATTGCTTTGCAACTGTACACGGTGTCGCTTTTAGAACCTTTTTGGATGCTGTCTGACTTTATCTTGGTCTACCAGACAGGAAAAACCTCGTTTGCTAAATTACAGGAATTGGTGGATACGGGAGATGATATGGAAGAAGACGGTACAGAGCAGCTGGGAGACCTACGTGAGATAACCTTTCAGGACTACGATTTTCGTTATCCTCAGGCAGATCGTAATAGTCTAACAGGTATTTCCTGGACCCTGAAAGCTGGTCAGACGGTTGGAATTGTTGGAAAGACAGGTTCGGGGAAAACGACCTTGATTCGCCAGCTCTTGCGCCAATATCCGATTGGTAGTGGTAGTTTTACCCTCAATGGGCACTCGATACTTGATTACAAACGGGCATCTATTGAAGATAAGATTGGTTATGTGCCTCAGGAGCATGTTCTCTTTTCCAAAACTGTTCGTGAAAACATAGCCCTTGGTAAACAGGATAGTCAGCTGGATGAGATTGTTCAAGCCATCGATACAGCAGACTTTACCAAGGACTTGGAGCGAATGTCAGAAGGGATAGAAACCATGATTGGGGAGCGAGGAGTATCGATTTCAGGCGGGCAGAAGCAGCGAATTTCCATTGCTCGTGCTTTCTTACGAAATCCAGACCTGCTTATCTTAGATGATTCTCTATCGGCAGTGGATGCGAGAACGGAGCGCCAGATTATTGAAAATATTCAGCGAGAGCGAAAGGGGAAGACCAATATTATTGTGACCCACCGCTTGTCTGCGGTGCACCATGCAGACTGGGTCTTAGTTTTAGAGGATGGATATATTATCGAAGAAGGAAGCCCAGCACAACTCTTGGAACAAGGGGGATGGTACTATGAGCAATACCAACGTCAACAAAGACAGGAAGGAGAAGAAGAGTGAGAATTATTGTTACTTTATTAAAAGAAATTCGTCATGTTAAAGGCTTGTTTGGGCTGGGCGTTCTCGTCTATTTTGGTGCTTCTGTCCTGGTGCGCCTAGCACCGATCCTCTTGCAGCGAATGATTGATGGACCGGTGACAGATTTGAGCAAGGGTCTCGTCTTTAATCAAGCGGACTTTCTCCTACAGCTGGCAGCTTATATGGGCTTAAATGTTGTCGGTGGTCTCTTCTTTTATCTCTCAACGCGAATCCTCATGCATTGCGCCAATCGGATTGCAGAAATCCTGCGTAATCGTACCTATGAGCACATGCAGCGCTTACCGATTTCTTATTTTGATGATAAGCCAGCAGGCAAAGTTGCTACACGGGTTGTCAACGATACGGAAACCTTGCGCAATCAGTTTTATGCGACCTTAGTTTATATCTTTAATAACTTGGTGCGTCTCATCTTTACCTATGGAATTATTTTTTATATGAATATGACCCTGGGTCTTGTTTTACTAACCTTGTTGCCAGCATTTTATGGTTTGCAACTTTTCTACAAACGCTTGACAGACCAGCCTATGAAAGATTTTTACGATGCTAGAAGTGAAATTAATACCAAGGTGAACGAAACCATGAATGGAGCAGGTCTTATTCAGCTCTATGGTCAGGAAGAAGCGATTATGGAAGACTTTGAAGAGACAGCTAACAAGATGAAACGGGCTGAGAATCGAGTGATATGGGCGCAGTCTATCGCAACTTGGAATATGACGGAGTTCATCAAATACTTGGTTATTACCCTCGTTTTGACGGTTATCGGACAACGGTTTTTAGCTGGTCAATGGAAATTGACAGCGGGTCTTCTCTTTATCTATATCAGCTATACTGCTGATGTATTTGATGCCATGGGACGCTTGATTCAGCAATTTCCTAATATGTTGCGTTCCTTGGAAACAGGCAAACGCTTGTTAGTCCTCTTAGAAGAACCTGTTGAAGATGATAGGGAGGCTAGTCTAACTGTGACAGATGGTCGAGTGGTCTTTGATCATGTTCACTTTTCCTACGAAGCAGATAAGCCTATTTTGCAGGATATTTCCTTTGAGGTTGAAAAGAGCGAGACCATTGCTCTTGTTGGTCATACTGGTTCAGGCAAGACCTCTATTATGAACCTGCTTTACCGCTTTTATGATTCCCAGCAGGGAGGTGTCTGGATTGATGGGCAAAATATCAAAGACTATGCACGAGAAAGTGTTCGTAGTCATATGGGAATTGTTCTTCAGGATCCTTATTTATTCACAGGTACCATTGCAACGAATGTCAGCATGAATGAGGAAGATATGAATCGCAAGAAAATAGTGGAAGCTCTGGAAAAGGTTGGGGCCAAGGATTTACTTGGACGACTTGAAAAGGGAATAGATGAGCCTGTAGTCGAACAGGGGGCCGCATTTTCAAGTGGCGAGCGGCAGCTGATTGCGTTTGCCCGCACTCTGTATTCAAATCCTAAGATTTTGATTTTAGATGAAGCAACTTCGCACATTGATACGGAGACAGAAGAAATTATCCAACATGCGATGGAAGTGGTAAAAGAGGGACGGACGACCTTTATCATCGCTCATCGCCTGTCTACGATTCAACATGCAGATCAGATTTTGGTGCTTGATAAAGGGCGTATTGCCGAGCGAGGTAGCCATGAGGAGCTTCTCGCTATCGGGGGTATCTATGCTCAGATGTATGAGATTCAGCAGAAAGTAGGATAGGAAGCTGTTATCTGTGGTGTTTTAGTTTGCTTTTAGTATTCGGTAACGAGCTACAGGCTGTACTAGAGTACGGTAAAGCGAGTGAACGAAGTATTAAAAGTTAAACTAAAGGACTATATTTTTGAGAGAGCAAAGGGGAACTGGCACATTCTCCCCAAGGATAGGGCATCGAATTTCTCCTTTTTGCCTACCTCATTATGGAGGTGTAGTGAAAGGTGACGGTTAGCCGGGAGTTGGATACAGTCATGATGTCAAGATCTTGATTTCTGACGAGTATAAAGAAAGTCGGAATTGTCAGTATAATTGGTTATAAAATCGAGCTTTTATACGAAAATGTAAAAGAATGGAAAAATCTCCCTCTGATGATATGGGGCATCTATTGCAAAAAGTATGCTGTTGAACTATATGAGAAATTGACTTTAGAAATGTATGGTTGAGCATATAACAGAAAGTCACACTTCATTACCAGTTACCTTTTTGAAGTGGAAACATTTTATCATCAAAGTGAAAAAGGATATTAGGCTACTAGTTGTTTCTGGTAGTCTTTTTCTGGGCTAAAAATTGGAATAAGTTCTGTTTTCGCTTAAGAGGGAACGAGCTATTTTTAAGATTTGATGGGTAAGAGCAATCATCGCTTTTTGTGCTTTGCGTCTACTTTAAAGACGCTAGAGGCACCTGGTCTGGGCAAGAGATTTTTTCCTTGTTAATTAGATGTTGATTGTTGATGAGTATGGAGCAGCTATACCAGTCGTTTCAAGGGTAGTTTTGAAGAGATAGTCAGTTTTTCACTAGGGCCTGTCTGTCAAGCAGGAATTTCAAAGTTCGTCATTTTAGAGGGGATACGACCGTTTGCTATAATGGATATGTTTATAAACTTCATTACTGAAACCAACTGTTCTGTCTTATAGCAGACCCTTTAGTTGCCAGTGACAGATTTCTCAAGAGAGGATAGGTATCGCATTTGCTACAATCATAGAGTAATTAAGTGAGCGATGATAGATGCTTATATAGAAAATTCTAACCGGATTTGACCTGTCTTGATGTTAGTAGCTAATCATTTTATTGAAATTCATTACTTCTTTATGATAAACTATACTGACTATATAGATTGGAAAGAAAACACTTTAAGGAGAATTAAGGAGAATCATCAATATGTCAACTATGAACGCTTCAAGCTCCCTTGCTTATAGGGGGAGAACTACCTGGTTATTTATCAAATACCAATTATTAACAAAGGGTCTCTTAAGCCTTTTCTTCTATCCTATCTATAGGATTATCCTAGATTATCTTCTAGCTCAATCTGGACGAACAGTTTTATCAAGTGGTGATTTTGTATCTTTTTTACTGAGCTTTAATGGACTGGGTTTAATGCTTGTAACGCTAGTGATGATGATTGTTTTAATAGGATTAGATGTGAATAGCTTTATTTTGATTAGTGCCTTGATTCGAGAAGGTAGGATTGAAATGACTGCTCGGCATATGATTTGGGTCGGTTTAAAATCTCTTAAACAATTTTTAAGTCCTGCTGGTCTGATAATGATGATTTACATTTCCTTGATTTTTCTGCTGCTTGGGATAGGAATTACTGTATCTCCAATGAAAGATTTTCAGATTCCCAACTTTATTACTTCAGTGATTTACGGAAACCCTGTTTATATAGTTTCCTATAGTGTTGTCCTGCTCATGTTAACATATATTAGTTATCGCTTTATTTTTGTTTTTCACTATATTCTCATCATGGGCAGTAGGACCTTTGATGCCTTAAAACAGTCTGTGAAATTGACTCGAAAATATGGAAAGCAATTTTTAAAAGACTTCAGTTTAGGATTGCTCAAATGGATTGCAACTATCTACATACCTGCCAGTATCATCTTTGGTCTTCTCATATTCATTCTGCTTCGATTAGCTGATCATCAGCATGATTTTCGTTTTTTACTCTTTTTTATTCTCATATCTTTGGGACAAGTCATTGCTTTTTCAACATTTCTATTGACACCAGTCATTATTCTGAACGTTACGACTCTTTTTTATGACTATCATCAAAAAGAGGGCCAACCTATTCAGTTGAAAATACCTGTTAAAGCTAGTGCTTGGGAAAAAAACGTCCCTCACAAAATCAAATGGCGTAGTAAAGTGGGCATTGCAATTACTTTGGTTCTCTTACTGGCCTTTAATCTCTCTTCTTCATTCTTTTTTACCTACTTTTTTGAAGATATTTTTAATCAAAAGAAACAGAATATTGCAATCATTGCACATCGTGGAGGTGGCGACTTAGGGGCAGAAAATACTATTGAAGGGATTGAGGAAGCAGCAAAGGAAGGTGTTTCTTGGACAGAAATTGACATTCAACGCACGAAAGATGGCTCCTATGTTTTAAACCATGATGGGGATTTTCAAAGGGTTTCTGGTGAGTCACGTACCTCCTCAGAAATGACCTTAGCGGAGATAAAGACATTGACTGTCAAAAATCATTTTGATCCAAGCAAAGTTGCACAGCCAATACCGACCATTGAAGAAGTAATAGAGGCTGCTAAGGGTAAAATAGGTCTCTTTATGGAATTAAAGGGCAAAACAGCCGATACTAAAATGGTCGATGACATGGTTTCTCTTATCAAAGCAGAACATATTGAAGACAAGGCTGTCTTACTGTCACTTGACTATCAGCTTATTGAATATATTGAAACAACCTATCCAGAAATCCAGTCAGGTTACCTTTATTATTTTGCTCTTGGACAGATTGAACATTTGTTAGGAGACTACCTCATTATGGAAGAGCGTGAAGCTACATCGGACAAAGTAGACCTCCTAAAAGCAAAGGGAAAAAAAGTTGTTGTATGGACTGTCAATACAGACGAATCAATAAACACTTTCGTTAACTCTGATGTTGATGGGATTATTACAGACTATGTATTAGCCGTCAAAGATGGTATCAAAAAACGAGATGAACGAAGTGATTTAGAACTAATAATGGATAGTTTGTTTGGGTGAGATAGGAGTGATTAGACTAGGAAGCATCTATATATCAGTTGTAAGTTGTAATCTAAATGTAAGATATTGCAAGCAGTATTGTTTAGCAGTATAATGTAAGTGATTTATCGAATGTCCTATACTATACTTGTAGCATAGAAAAAAGTTTTTGTGAACGAATATGGAATGTAGGTCAATGAATAAGGTGGAAAAAATATGGAAAAAATTAGTGTAGTAGTTCCTGTATATAATGGGGAAAAGTATCTCAAGATGTGTATAGAAAGCATTATGAAGCAGACATATAGCCAGCTGGAGATAGTCGTTATCAATGATGGCTCAACAGACGGCACAGGTTTACTTATCGAGCAACTGTGTGTACAAGATCGTCGGATTCGTGTACTTCACAAGAAGCAAAATGAGGGGCTGGGAGCGGCTCGAAACAGTGCTTTGGATATGGTGACAGGAGACTATCTTGTTTTTGTCGATAGTGATGATTGGATTGACCCCAACCATATCGAAGATTTGTATGACCTGCTCCGTCGTACGGATAGTGATATTGCTATTACTAATTTTACACAGTATGTTGAGGAAACAGGCCATTACAATCTCCATATTACAGATAAGGATTACTATGAAGCAGTCTATAGACCAGAGGAATGGTTTGCTTTCCAGTATGGACATCCACACAATCTGAGCCTCTGCTTTACAGTTCCCTGGTGTAAGTTATATAAAACATCACTTTTTGAAACGATTCGCTATCCAACAGATGGATTTGGTGAAGATGATAAGACAACATGGAAAACCTATCTAATGGCCGATAAGATTGCCTACATGCATCGTTCAAGCTATCTCTATCGTGTCAATACAGGAAGTATGACCCAAACGACCAACCTTTCAACTGTTTTTTCGACACAACCAGTTGCAGAACGCTTGGAAGTCTTGAGCCTGCTTGGCTTTGATGTATCAAGAGAAGTAGCAGCCTATAAATGGCGGGCACAGTTAAACCGTGATAGTGAGTTAAAAGCAGGAAATATGACACGTTACAAGGAGCTAGAGTTTCGTTTGAAATTATTAGAGAAATATGGGAAGTGATATGAGAGTTTATATTACAAATATCAATGGGCTAGCCGGTACAGCCTCATTTGCGCAAAATATGGTAACAGATATTGCCCAATCTCTCGGCTATCGAGAATTGGGAATTTATTGCTATCAAATGGCTACGGATAGCCCTAGTGAGCTCAATAAGCGCTTAGACGGGATTGTGGCCGGACTTCATCAAGGCGATGTCGTGATTTTCCAGACGCCGACTTGGAATACAACGGCTTTTGATGAAAAAGTCATGGAAAAATTAAAAATGTACAATATCAAAGTCATTCTCTTCATCCATGATGTAGTGCCGTTGATGTTTGCAGGGAACTTCTATTTGATGGACCGAACCATTCAGTACTATAATCAGGCTGATTTGATTATCTCACCGAGTCAGGCGATGATTGATCAGCTACGCCAGTATGGTTTAAAGGTTGAAAAGACGATTATTCAAGGCATGTGGGATCATCCAACGAGTGTCACCTCTTTCCCAGCAAAGTTTGATAAAATCATTCATTTTCCAGGAGATCCGGAGCGATTCAGTTTTGTGAAAGAATGGGAATACGAGCTTCCCCTGCACTTGTATGCTCGAAAGGGAGATGATTTACCTAATCAAGTTGTTCATCGTTCCTATATACCAGATGATCAGTTATTATTGGAATTATCAAAAGGTGGTTTCGGCTTGGTCTGGATGGATGATCATGATAAAGATTACCAGCAGTTATATTGCCCGCATAAATTAGGGACTTTTTTGACTGCTGGAATTCCTGTATTTGTCCAAAGGGGGATTGCGAATCAAGACCTTATTGAAAAAAATAAATTAGGTTTTGTCGTAGACACCTTACATGAGGTTGTAGAAAAAATCCAAGGGATGAACGAGAGTGAGTACCAGCAAATGGTTGCAAATGTCCGTTCTTTCAACCGTTTGCTTCGTCAAGGGTATTTTACCCGAAGATTATTAGTTAATTCAGTATTTGAGGTGTTGTGTGAGTAGGAAAAGAGAGTTATCGGAGATTCAAGTCCTTCCGATTTTAGAGAGTTTACGTTTTATTGAGCAGCATCGATCTTCAGTTGTACGGTTTGGTGATGGAGAGATTGATATTATCAATGGAGAAAGCATTCCTTATCAGGACTACGATGAACAGTTGGCTGTGGCTTTAAAACTGATTTTACAACGACCAAGTAGCGAGGATTTATTGGTTTGTTTGCCGGATGTTTTTCAAAAAATTGAGCGCTATAATCAGAATGCGCAGTTTTTCTGGAAATCGCATTTTGAGAAATACGAAAACTTTTATCAAGAGGAATGCCAGTCTGATTGGTATGGGTCTACTTTTTTGTCCCGTCCTTATATTGACTTAGAAGATAAGTCTCTTTCAGTGACCTATTTTGCAGCTATTCGAAATTTGTGGCAAGGACGTGATATCTTGTTAGTAGAGGGAGAAACTTCTCGCTCAGGCGTAGGAAATGATTTGTTTGCAAATGCAAATTCTATTTCTCGGATTGTTTGTCCTTCAAAAAATGCCTTTGATCACTACGATGAAATCATGGAAGGAATGTTGGAGCATGTAGAAGGCAAATTAGTGATTCTGATGCTAGGACCTACTGCTAAAGTACTGGCTTATGACTTGATGGAGCGTGGGTATCAAGCAATTGATCTTGGACATATTGATTCAGAATATGAATGGTATCAGATGAAAGCAAAGCATAAGATTAAGCTAAAACATAAGCACACAGCAGAGTTTAATTGGGATGAAGAAATTGAATTTGCACAAGATGAAGCCTATGAGCGTCAAATTGTAGCAACTGTGGGCATTGAGCCAGCTAAAGAAGAGGAGGCAATAGTGACAGCCGGTGAAACCATTAGTATCATTGTACCTGTTTACAATGTGGAGCGCTATTTAAAGAGATGCTTGGATTCGTTAGTAAAGCAGACCTATGTAGATTTTGAATTATTATTGATTAATGACGGCTCTACAGACAACAGTGCTTTGATTTGTGAAGAATATGCTCGTACAGATAGTCGAATTCGTGTCATTCATCAAGAAAATGCGGGTCCTTCAGCAGCACGAAATCGTGGGCTTGAACTGGCGCGAGGACGTTATATTACCTTTGTTGATTCTGATGACTTTGTGGAAGTGGATTATCTGGAGAATCTGCATACGGCTTTGGAAAAGAACGAGGCAGATATTTCAATTTGTAATTTTAATTCTTTCAACGAGGAGCGACAAAGTTTTCTATTTTCTATCACAAAAGAGATGTATTTTGAGCAGACTTACACAGTGGAAGAATGGTTAAACCAAGAAAACACAGCGAAAAATAATCTCTATTTGACCTTTACTTTTTCGCCATTGAAGTTGTTTAAACGAGAATTATTTGATGGAATTGTATTTCCAATTGGGCGCTTAAGAGAAGATGATGCCACCATTTATAAATTGTACTTGAAAGCAAGAAAAATTGCTTTTATCAATCAAGGTGCTTATTATTACTCACAGCGCAGTGAGGGCTTGTCGCGAAATGGAATGCTCGATGATATTCGCAGTATGATTGGCAATGCCGAGGAGCGGATTGCGCTATTAGTGACCCTGGGCTACGATGTACGAGAGCATGTGGATTCTTATATCAAACGTTTAAAAAAATGCCAAGCAGATAGCTTGAGAGCAGGTCAAATTCATCTGTACCAGGATTTGACTGCGAAATTAGACTTGATTGAGCACTACCAAAAGGAGAAGTAGGGTGGAAAAAATTACTGTGATTGTTCCGATTTTTAATGCCGGACCTTATTTAAAAACCTGTTTAGATAGCATTATCAACCAAACCTACCGGCATTTAGAAATTCTCTTGATTAACGATGGCTCAACAGATACATCTGCCAGTATCTGTGAAGCTTATCGCAAGATAGATGCTAGAATCCGCGTGATTCATAAAAAATTAGGCGGGGGAGGGGTCGGTGCTACGCGAAATACAGCTCTTCCGCTTATTACCGGTGATTACGTTTTGTTTGTGGATAATGATGACTGGTTGGAGCTCGATCATATTGAGCGTCTATATCAATCTTTAAAAGAAACAGATAGTGATATTGCGATTGCGAATTTTACTGAGTTTGATGATGAGAGCCAGACTTTTCGTTTTCACTTGACAGCCGATGATTACTATCAGAAAGTGTACTGTCCAAAAGAGTGGTTCGCTCTTCAATATGAAGGGAAGTTTGCGTTTAGTCAGTGTTTTACAGTTCCCTGGTGCAAGCTTTACAAGGCGAAACTCTTTGATAATATCATTTATCCGGAAGATGAAAAAGTAGAAGATGATTTAACGACTTGGAAGATTTATCTGATGGCAGATAGGATTGTCTATTCCAATACAGCGCTTTACTATCATCGAAAACGATCAAATAGTGTAACAAAGACGGTTGATTTGGCGGCAGTTTATCCGCTAAAAAGTATTGAAGAACGCATAACCTTACTTTCTATGCTTGATTTCGATATTGTAGTTGAGTTACATGCTTATCGCTGGAGATTGAAGTTGCACAAAGACAGTTTTTTGCAAGCAGGAAAGATGCAAGAGTATCAGAAATGTTTACAGAAATTAATGATTTTGGAAAAATGGCAGAAATGAGTTTCTTCTAATTTAATAGTAGACAGTATAGTTTATAGAATCATTCACCTCAAAAATAATATATTTTTGAGGTTTTTATGTTGTATAGTCCTTTCGTTTATCTTTTATTACTTCGTTACCTCGCTTTGCCATACTCTAAATTAAAAGACTATAAAAATAAAGAGAAAAAAAGAGAAAAAGAGAGAAAAATAGTGTAATTTCAAAAAAATATAGAGAAAATAAGAGGAAATGCTTGCAATTCCGGGGGGGGGTGGTACAATGCTCAAATACGCTCTTAGCGTCAAAAATCTAAAATCTTAACAAAGGAAGTTTGCATGAGTAATAAATTCAATAGAAACGGTTATGGCGAGTCGTCCCGTAAGACACGTGTAAAAATGCACAAGTCAGGGAAGCACTGGGTTCGTACCGTGATGTCTCAGATTGGTCTTATTCGCTTGATACGTGGTGCTTCAGTTGAAAAGACAGTCAGAGTAGACGACCTATCTTCTAGCGCTATCTCTGCAGCAACAATTTTAAAAGGTGCAGCAGCTCTGGGAGCCGTAGCCGGTGGTGTAAGCCTGATGGATGAGGTTTATGCAGAAGAAACAGTAATTGCAACTGAGACGACGACTTCAACTCTCGTGGGGACAGATGAAGTTGCTTTGACAAGTCCTTCGGCAACCATAGCTGAAACTACTGATGATAAAGCAGTAGCAGAAGAAGATCAACAGTCAGTGAGAGATTCGGAGTCCCTTTCACAGTCAACGAGTGAGTCACAATCAGTTAGCGAGTCTACTTCAAGGCTTGCGAGTGAATCTCTTTCAGAATCGATTAGTGAATCGTTTTCTGAGTCAGTAAGCGAATCGTCCTCAGCTAGTGAATCGCTTTCTGAGTCCACTTCAAGTTCACTTAGTGGCTCTCTATCAGCAAGTGAGGCAGCAACAAGTGAGTCAGAGGTTGCTGACAAGATAGAAGCATCTGCTTCGCCAAAAGCTGATGAGAAGACTGAAGATAAAACGAATATAACAGATGTAACGAGCAAAAAAGAAGAAGCAGCTTCAAATTTAACAACAGCGATTAATGATTTAAAACGAACACTTGATACAGCTGAGAGTCTGGAATTGAATGATTTGGCAGCAGCCTATGCTCTCTTACTTCAAGCCCAAGGTATTGTGAGCAGTTCTGCTGCATCACTCGAACAAATAAATATGATGCAGAGTGTCATTGCTGCGACAGATAGCTCAATTCAGAAACGAGTTTCTGAAAAGGTCATGGCTTCTGGTACAAGAACTGGCGACTCTATTACTGCAAGCAATGGCTTAACCTACGCTGAGACAACAGCCAGTGATGGTTCGAAACGTATCCGATTAACCTCTATTATGCCACGTCCGGCTGAAAACGGAAAAACCTTTGAAGAATTAGGTTTGCTTGGCAGAGGATTTCGTTCAGTAACGAATGGTACGAAGACTACATTTACTATCAGCGACTTTTCAGACAGATCCCACAGTTACCAGTGGAGTGGTGGTAATAATAGATATGCCAACACAATGAAAAGCATTACGGCAGTCTATGACTCAGCAACAAAAACAATCACTTGGACAGTGGTGTATGATGCAAGCGAAGTCTTGAAAACAAAGGATTGGACCACAAAAGGAGGTTATACGGGTCTCTATATTGACACTTCTGCAGATCCAAATCTGAGTCAACCGACAAATGTCAAGATTGATGGTCGTAGTACAGTACCAGTCGATGCTCGTACTGCACAAAATGTAGGGTCTTCACGTACTCGTGGAACAGGAAAAGAATACGTATCTCAGAATGCTGAGGGAGTAAGAAGACACACGTTTACTTTCACAACAAATTATGCTGGAACGGTCAATGATTTAGCAACTTTACGCATTAGTATTGTAGGGGCAACTTCTAAGCAACAACTAATGATGGACTCAGGGTCTATTCAAACAGGAGGACGCTATGGTGGCAAGGGCCAAACTTATGTCACTTCTGGAGGTGTTACAACTGCAGTATCTGGTTATAATATCAATGGAGTAAATGCCAAATCAATCCCGAGTGACTCAATCTCTCAATCGGAGTCCATTAGCGAATCACAGTCAATGTCTCTGTCCAGCTCCGAGTCCGTGAGTGAATCAACTGTTAAGTCCACCTCCCATTCTCAGTCAGTGAGTGAATCGACCTCTCAGTCGACCTCCCATTCTCAGTCAATGAGTGAATCGACCTCTCAGTCTACCTCTCATTCTCAGTCAGTGAGTGAATCGACCTCTAAATCGACTTCCCATTCTCAGTCAGTGAGCGAATCGACCTCTAAATCGACCTCTCATTCTCAGTCAGTGAGTGAATCGACCTCTAAATCGACCTCTCATTCTCAGTCAGTGAGTGAGTCGACCTCTAAATCGACTTCTCATTCTCAATCAGTGAGCGAATCGACCTCTAAATCGACCTCTCATTCTCAGTCAGTGAGTGAATCGACTTCTAAATCAACTTCTCATTCTCAGTCAGTGAGTGAATCGACCTCTAAATCGACCTCTCATTCTCAGTCAGTGAGTGAATCGACCTCTAAATCGACCTCTCATTCTCAGTCAGTGAGTGAATCGACTTCTCAGTCCACCTCTCATTCTCAGTCAGTGAGTGAATCGACTTCTCAGTCCACCTCTCATTCTCAGTCAGTGAGTGAATCGACTTCTAAATCAACTTCTCATTCTCAGTCAGTGAGTGAATCGACCTCTAAATCGACCTCTCATTCCCAGTCAGTGAGTGAATCGACTTCTCAGTCCACCTCTCATTCTCAGTCAGTGAGTGAATCGACTTCTAAATCAACTTCTCATTCTCAGTCAGTGAGTGAATCGACCTCTAAATCGACCTCTCATTCTCAGTCAATGAGTGAATCGACCTCTAAATCGACTTCCCATTCTCAGTCAGTGAGTGAATCTGTTTCCGAATCAGTATCAGAGTCAGTAAGTGAGTCCGTTTCAGAATCTATTTCAGAGTCAGTAAGCGAGTCTGTGTCAGAATCCATTTCAGAGTCCGTGAGTGAATCTATTTCTGAATCAATCTCTGAATCAGTAAGCGAGTCAGTGTCTGAATCAATCTCTGAATCAGTGAGTGAGTCCGTCTCCGAATCTATTTCAGAGTCAGTAAGCGAGTCCGTATCAGAATCCATTTCTGAATCTGTTTCAGAGTCCGTGAGCGAATCCGTTTCAGAATCTATTTCGGAGTCCGTGAGTGAATCCATTTCTGAATCAATCTCTGAATCAGTAAGTGAGTCCGTCTCCGAATCTATTTCAGAGTCAGTAAGCGAGTCCGTCTCCGAATCCATGTCTGAATCTGTTTCAGAGTCCGTGAGCGAATCCGTTTCAGAATCTATTTCGGAGTCCGTGAGTGAATCCATTTCTGAATCAATCTCTGAATCAGTAAGTGAGTCCGTCTCAGAATCTATTTCAGAATCAGTGAGCGAATCCGTTTCAGAATCTATTTCAGAGTCCGTAAGTGAGTCTGTGTCAGAATCTATTTCAGAGTCCGTGAGCGAGTCTGTGTCAGAATCTATTTCAGAGTCCGTGAGTGAATCAGTTTCTGAGTCTGTATCCGAATCAGTGAGCGAATCCATTTCAGAGTCAGTAAGTGAGTCTGTATCTGAATCTGTTTCAGAATCAATCTCAGAATCAGTAAGTGAGTCCGTGTCTGAATCAATCTCAGAATCAGTAAGCGAGTCCGTATCTGAATCTATTTCAGAGTCCGTGAGTGAATCTGTTTCTGAATCAATCTCCGAATCAGTAAGCGAGTCTGTATCTGAATCTGTCTCCGAATCAGTGAGTGAATCAGTTTCTGAGTCTGTATCAGAGTCCGTAAGCGAATCCGTATCTGAATCTGTCTCCGAATCAGTAAGCGAGTCTGTATCTGAATCTGTCTCCGAATCAGTGAGTGAATCAGTTTCTGAGTCTGTATCAGAGTCCGTAAGCGAATCCGTATCTGAATCTGTCTCCGAATCAGTAAGCGAGTCTGTATCTGAATCTGTCTCCGAATCAGTGAGTGAATCAGTTTCTGAGTCTGTATCCGAGTCCGTAAGCGAATCCGTATCTGAATCTGTCTCCGAATCAGTGAGCGAGTCCGTCTCAGAATCAGTATCAGAGTCCGTAAGTGAATCTGTGTCTGAATCAATCTCAGAATCAGTAAGCGAGTCCGTCTCAGAATCAATCTCAGAGTCAGTGAGTGAGTCCGTCTCAGAATCTATTTCAGAGTCCGTGAGTGAATCAGTTTCTGAATCAATCTCAGAATCAGTAAGCGAGTCCGTTTCAGAATCAATCTCAGAATCAGTAAGTGAGTCTGTATCTGAATCTGTTTCAGAGTCCGTGAGTGAATCTGTTTCTGAATCATTAAGTGAATCTGTATCTGAATCAGTATCAGAGTCCGTAAGCGAGTCCGTATCTGAATCTGTCTCCGAATCAGTAAGTGAGTCTGTGTCTGAATCAATTTCTGAATCAGTGAGTGAGTCTGTGTCTGAATCTATTTCAGAATCAGTGAGCGAGTCCGTATCTGAATCTATTTCAGAATCAGTATCAGAGTCAGTATCCGAATCCATTTCTGAATCAGTAAGTGAGTCCGTCTCAGAATCTATTTCAGAGTCAGTAAGTGAGTCCGTCTCAGAATCTATTTCAGAATCAGTGAGTGAGTCTGTGTCAGAATCCATTTCAGAGTCAGTGAGTGAGTCCGTTTCAGAATCCATTTCTGAATCAGTGAGCGAATCTGTTTCCGAATCTATTTCGGAGTCCGTGAGTGAGTCTGTATCAGAATCTATTTCAGAGTCAGTAAGTGAGTCTGTGTCAGAATCTATTTCAGAGTCCGTGAGCGAGTCTGTGTCAGAATCTATTTCAGAGTCCGTGAGTGAGTCCGTCTCAGAATCAATCTCAGAGTCCGTGAGTGAGTCTGTATCAGAATCTATTTCAGAGTCAGTAAGTGAGTCTGTGTCAGAATCTATTTCAGAGTCCGTGAGCGAGTCTGTGTCAGAATCTATTTCAGAGTCCGTAAGCGAGTCCGTCTCAGAATCTGTCTCCGAATCAGTGAGTGAGTCCGTCTCAGAATCTATTTCAGAATCAGTGAGCGAGTCTGTATCTGAATCTATTTCAGAGTCAGTAAGTGAGTCTGTGTCAGAATCTATTTCAGAGTCAGTGAGCGAGTCTGTATCAGAATCTATTTCCGAATCAGTAAGCGAGTCCGTGTCTGAATCAATCTCAGAATCAGTAAGCGAGTCCGTATCTGAATCAATCTCAGAGTCCGTGAGTGAATCAGTTTCTGAGTCTGTATCAGAGTCAGTAAGCGAATCCGTATCTGAATCTGTCTCCGAATCAGTGAGCGAGTCCGTATCTGAATCTATTTCAGAGTCCGTGAGTGAATCTGTGTCTGAATCAATCTCAGAGTCAGTGAGTGAATCAGTTTCTGAGTCTGTATCAGAGTCCGTCTCAGAATCTGTTTCCGAATCGGTGAGTGAGTCAGTGTCTGAATCAATCTCTGAATCAGTAAGTGAGTCAGTTTCTGAATCAATCTCTGAATCAGTAAGCGAGTCAGTATCTGAATCTGTTTCAGAATCAGTAAGCGAGTCAGTGTCTGAATCTGTATCAGAGTCAGTAAGCGAATCCGTATCTGAATCTATCTCAGAGTCCGTAAGCGAGTCCGTATCTGAATCCGTATCAGAGTCCGTGAGCGAGTCTGTATCAGAATCAGTAAGCGAGTCAGTATCTGAATCTGTCTCCGAATCAGTGAGTGAGTCCGTATCAGAATCTGTTTCCGAATCGGTGAGTGAGTCTGTATCAGAATCTATTTCAGAGTCCGTAAGCGAGTCAGTATCTGAATCTATTTCAGAATCAGTAAGTGAGTCTGTGTCAGAATCCATTTCAGAATCAGTAAGTGAGTCCGTGTCTGAATCAATCTCAGAATCAGTAAGCGAGTCAGTATCTGAATCTGTTTCAGAATCAATCTCTGAGTCCGTGAGTGAGTCTGTATCAGAATCTATTTCAGAGTCAGTAAGTGAGTCTGTGTCAGAATCTATTTCAGAGTCAGTGAGCGAGTCTGTGTCAGAATCTATTTCAGAGTCAGTAAGCGAGTCTGTATCAGAATCTATTTCCGAATCAGTGAGTGAGTCCGTCTCAGAATCTATTTCAGAATCAGTAAGCGAATCCGTTTCAGAATCTATTTCAGAGTCAGTAAGTGAGTCTGTCTCCGAATCTATTTCAGAATCAGTAAGCGAGTCCGTCTCAGAATCTGTCTCCGAATCAGTGAGTGAGTCCGTCTCAGAATCTATTTCAGAGTCAGTAAGTGAGTCTGTTTCAGAATCTATTTCAGAGTCAGTGAGCGAGTCTGTATCAGAATCTATTTCCGAATCAGTAAGCGAGTCCGTGTCTGAATCAATCTCAGAATCAGTAAGCGAGTCTGTGTCTGAATCTATTTCAGAGTCCGTGAGTGAGTCTGTATCAGAATCTATTTCAGAGTCAGTAAGTGAGTCCGTCTCAGAATCTATTTCAGAGTCAGTAAGTGAGTCCGTCTCAGAATCTATATCAGAGTCCGTGAGCGAGTCCGTGTCTGAATCAATCTCTGAATCAGTAAGTGAGTCCGTGTCTGAATCAGTAAGTGAGTCCGTAAGCGAGTCTGTATCAGAATCTATTTCAGAATCAGTAAGTGAGTCAGTATCCGAATCTATTTCAGAGTCAGTAAGTGAGTCCGTGTCTGAATCAGTAAGTGAGTCCGTAAGCGAATCCGTATCAGAGTCAGTGAGTGAGTCTGTGTCAGAATCTGTTTCCGAATCGGTGAGTGAGTCCGTTTCAGAATCCATTTCAGAATCAGTAAGTGAATCTGTGTCAGAATCTATTTCAGAGTCAGTAAGCGAGTCCGTCTCTGAATCAGTATCAGAGTCCGTAAGCGAGTCCGTCTCCGAATCAGTATCAGAGTCCGTGAGCGAATCCGTCTCAGAATCCATTTCAGAATCAGTGAGCGAGTCCGTCTCAGAATCTGTTTCCGAATCAGTGAGTGAGTCCGTATCTGAATCTATTTCAGAGTCCGTGAGTGAATCTGTTTCTGAATCAATCTCTGAATCAGTAAGTGAGTCAGTATCTGAATCTATTTCAGAGTCCGTGAGTGAATCTGTTTCTGAATCAATCTCGGAATCAGTAAGCGAATCCGTATCTGAATCAGTAAGTGAGTCAGTATCTGAATCAGTATCAGAGTCAGTAAGCGAGTCCGTCTCCGAATCCATTTCAGAATCAGTAAGTGAATCTGTGTCAGAATCTATTTCAGAGTCAGTAAGCGAGTCCGTCTCCGAATCAGTATCAGAGTCAGTAAGCGAGTCCGTCTCCGAATCAGTATCAGAGTCCGTGAGCGAATCCGTCTCAGAATCCATTTCAGAATCAGTGAGCGAGTCCGTCTCAGAATCTGTCTCCGAATCAGTGAGTGAGTCCGTATCTGAATCTATTTCAGAGTCCGTGAGTGAATCTGTTTCTGAATCAATCTCAGAATCAGTAAGCGAGTCCGTGTCTGAATCAATCTCTGAATCAGTAAGTGAGTCCGTATCAGAATCCATTTCTGAATCAGTAAGTGAATCCGTATCTGAATCTATTTCAGAATCAGTGAGTGAGTCAGTATCCGAATCCATTTCTGAATCAGTAAGTGAGTCTGTGTCAGAATCAATCTCAGAATCAGTGAGTGAGTCCGTATCTGAATCTATTTCAGAGTCAGTGAGTGAATCTGTTTCTGAATCAATCTCAGAATCAGTAAGCGAGTCCGTTTCAGAATCTGTCTCCGAATCAGTGAGTGAGTCTGTGTCTGAATCTATTTCAGAATCAGTGAGTGAATCTGTTTCAGAATCTGTTTCCGAATCGGTGAGTGAGTCCGTATCAGAATCTATTTCAGAGTCCGTAAGCGAGTCTGTGTCTGAATCAATCTCAGAATCAGTAAGCGAGTCCGTTTCTGAATCCATCTCAGAATCAGTAAGCGAGTCCGTCTCAGAATCTGTATCTGAGTCCGTGAGCGAGTCTGTATCAGAATCCATTTCTGAATCAGTAAGTGAGTCCGTTTCAGAATCTGTATCAGAGTCAGTGAGTGAATCAGTTTCTGAGTCTGTTTCAGAATCAGTGAGCGAATCCATTTCAGAATCTGTCTCCGAATCAGTGAGTGAGTCTGTGTCTGAATCTATTTCAGAGTCAGTAAGCGAGTCCGTCTCAGAATCAGTATCAGAGTCAGTAAGCGAGTCCGTCTCAGAATCAGTATCAGAGTCAGTAAGCGAGTCCGTCTCAGAATCAGTATCAGAGTCCGTGAGCGAATCCGTTTCAGAATCCATTTCTGAATCAGTGAGCGAATCTGTTTCCGAATCTATTTCAGAGTCAGTAAGTGAATCAGTTTCAGAATCAATCTCTGAATCAGTGAGTGAATCTGTCTCAGAATCCATTTCTGAATCAGTAAGTGAGTCCGTCTCAGAATCAGTATCAGAGTCAGTAAGCGAGTCTGTATCTGAATCTATTTCAGAGTCCGTAAGTGAGTCTGTGTCTGAATCAATCTCAGAATCAGTAAGTGAGTCCGTGTCTGAATCAATCTCAGAATCAGTAAGCGAGTCAGTATCTGAATCTGTTTCAGAATCAGTAAGCGAGTCTGTATCTGAATCTGTCTCAGAATCAGTGAGCGAGTCAGTATCTGAATCAGTATCAGAGTCCGTGAGTGAATCCGTTTCTGAATCTATCTCCGAATCAGTGAGTGAGTCCGTCTCAGAATCTGTTTCCGAATCGGTGAGTGAGTCCGTTTCAGAATCTATTTCAGAGTCAGTAAGCGAGTCCGTATCAGAATCAGTAAGCGAGTCCGTATCTGAATCAGTGAGCGAGTCTGTATCAGAATCCATTTCTGAATCAGTAAGTGAGTCTGTATCAGAATCCATTTCAGAGTCAGTAAGTGAGTCTGTATCAGAATCTATTTCAGAGTCAGTAAGTGAGTCCGTATCTGAATCTGTCTCCGAATCAGTGAGTGAGTCAGTATCCGAATCCATTTCTGAATCAGTAAGTGAGTCCGTAAGCGAATCAGTATCAGAGTCAGTGAGTGAGTCTGTGTCAGAATCTATTTCAGAATCAGTGAGTGAGTCAGTATCCGAATCCATTTCTGAATCAGTAAGTGAGTCCGTAAGCGAATCAGTATCAGAGTCAGTGAGTGAGTCTGTGTCAGAATCTATTTCAGAGTCAGTAAGTGAGTCTGTGTCAGAATCAATCTCAGAATCAGTAAGTGAGTCTGTGTCAGAATCTATTTCAGAATCAGTGAGTGAGTCAGTATCCGAATCCATTTCTGAATCAGTAAGTGAGTCCGTCTCAGAATCCGTTTCAGAATCAGTGAGCGAGTCTGTATCAGAATCAGTATCAGAGTCCGTGAGCGAGTCTGTATCAGAATCTGTCTCCGAATCAGTGAGTGAGTCCGTCTCAGAATCTGTTTCTGAATCAGTAAGCGAGTCCGTATCAGAATCTATTTCAGAGTCCGTAAGCGAGTCTGTGTCTGAATCTATTTCAGAGTCCGTGAGCGAGTCCGTATCTGAATCCGTATCAGAGTCCGTGAGCGAGTCTGTTTCCGAATCGGTGAGTGAGTCCGTTTCAGAATCAATCTCAGAATCAGTAAGCGAGTCTGTATCTGAATCTATTTCAGAGTCAGTAAGCGAGTCTGTATCTGAATCTGTCTCAGAATCCATTTCTGAATCAGTGAGTGAATCTGTTTCTGAATCAATCTCTGAATCAGTAAGTGAGTCAGTATCCGAGTCCATTTCTGAATCTATTTCAGAGTCCGTATCAGAATCCCTCTCTGAATCAGAATCTGCAAGTGGATATGAGGTCAATCGCTTGCCGAATACAGGAGAAAGGAACTCATCAACAGCTGGTATTCTTGGAGCAGGTCTCTTCTTAGGAGCACTTTTCGCCAAGAAGAAAAAAGCAACTGATGAAGAATAAGTAAACTAAATGGAAAAAGCCATTCTTACAGAATGGCTATTTCCGCGTTATACGTTATAATAGAAAGCAAAGAACATGAAGGCAGTTATAGTCATTTCGTTTATCTTTTATTCCTTCGTTCACTCGCTTTGCCGTACTCTAGTACAGCTTGCAGCTCCTTGCCTAGTACTAAAAGCAAACGAAAAGACTATACTATTTTAAAAGTTAATTACATAGGATCTAAAAAACATGTTGGTAGAAATCAAAAAAAAATGGCGGCGTGCGCTCATTTTTCCTAAAATCGTTTGGACCTTAATCATTATATTCATTTATATGGCAGGGAGGATGTTGCCGATTACAACTCTCTCAAGTAATCAAGAAACCTTGAAGCAGGTGGCAAATATTGATTTAATCAATAACCTAGCCTCTGTAACAGGAGCTAATTTTAGTAGTATAACAGTGTTTACACTGGGATTGAGTCCATGGATGACTGCCATGATCATTTGGCGCTTTTTCACTGTATTTGGAATATTTAAACAAATCACAAGTGTTCAGTTGCACCGCTATCGTATGTTGCTTACCATTGTCATTGGAGGGATTCAAGCCTTTGGCTTGACTAATAATGCACAGTTTTCCCTTTTTCAGGATTTAGGAGCGACTGGTCTTGTTTGGGCACGAGCAATCACAATCTTTCTTTTAATTACAGGATCCTTTGTTTTAACCTGGCTGGGTTCAGTGAATAGCCGCAAGGGCTTAGGGGGAATGACTGTCATTATTTTGGTGAATATGATTCTTTCCTTTGTAGAAAATATCAGCAAGTATTTGGCAAACGGACTAACAGGTACCATTGGATTGAATGTGCTGTTTTTTGCCCTTTGCTGGTTTATTCTCGTCGTAGTAACGGTCATTTTTTACAGGGCAGAGTATCGAATTTCCATTAGACGAGTAGGAGTTAACAATGCATATAATAAAGGAAGCTATCTCCCTATTCGCATTACACCAGCTGGAGCTATGCCATTCATGTATGGAATGACGATGATGTTGTTGCCACCTTATGTGATTAGTGGTTTATTGATTATCTTTCCAGATAGTCCAACCTTACTCTTTCTAGCAACGAATATTGGAATATCGAAATTACCAGGTGTTCTCTTTTATATCGTCCTGTTGTATGTTTTAGCCATTGGTTTCTCTTATTATAATTATGACTCCTATGATATTGCTAAAAATATGCGGAATAATGGTGACTATATTGAAAAAATTCGACCAGGTGAACAGACAAGAAAGTATATCCAACGGAAAATCAATATTTTAGCACAATTTGGGGCATGTTTTGTGGTATTGATAGGTGGTATGCCCTTACTTGTAATTGTGTTACAAAGTGGTACAGCAGAGAATGTTAATTTGACACTGCTTATCAGTAATGTCTTTATTATCTCTAGTTTATTATTAGGGGTTATTGAGCAGGTCAATATGTTACAAAATTGGAAAAAATACAAGAATCTAATTTAGGAGCAACTTATGTTTTATTTTATTCCGGCTTGGTATAATCAACAGCGTCCATGGTACGATAATACCCCCCTGTGGTTTCGAGTTTTTGAGCGGATGACCTTTGATGATACTGTAAATCAACTCAAGATGTTTCAAAATACACAGGAGCCTTCTTCCTTACTGATTTTGAACTATCAGCCACAGCTACGTTATTTTTTGCACAAGCAGGATTTGCTAGGAGTAGATTATTGGTCATTTTTTGATGATGTGCAGAATATTTCAGCGCAATCAGTCAAGCCAATTTCTTTTAAGAAATTACAGTGGCCTAAAGGAACGCGCTTTTTGTACAGTCCATTTGCTGTTGTAGCTAAAAAAGCTGAGACAGTAGTAGCCTACATTCATTTTGCTGAAAATGGGAATCTTTTATCTGTTGATTTTCAAAAAGAAGGGCGTTCTGATAAACAGTATTTCTTTGATGATCGAGGCTTTTTATCCAGTATTTTGTATCATCAGGAGGATGGGAGCAAGAGCCATCAAGATTATCTCAATCAAAATGGTGTCTGGCAAGTGAGAGAGCATCTATCAGATGAACGTTCCGATATTGAAATCAATTTGTTTTCAGATCACACATTTCAAAAATATCTGTATCAGAACTGGGAAGAGTTATTATCTGAGCGTTTAGCTGCTTTAAAACAGAAACAAATGACTTCAAGTGACGTCGTCATTATCGCCAGCCATACTCAGCATAATGAATTGCTTCTGAAAAGTTTTAGTGAACAAAAGAAAGTCTTTTCTTTCTTTGCAGACCGCTATGATGTTAGCAATCTCCCCTTATTGTCATCAGTTGTCCAAGCTGCTGATTTATTGGTTGTGGATACTGAAAAAGAAGAAAAGCGTTTGCTTGAATCGTTGCAAATCATACAAAAAGAAGAAAAAGCTCTTACACGGATTTCACCATTTGATACACGATTGCGCTTGGGGCATAGCCAAATGGTCAAGGAATTAACCATCTATTTTTATATCGATACTATTGGTCAAGATTTGTTAGAGGCTAATCTCTTGTCACTCTTAGACATGATGGATCAAAACCCATTAATCGAATTAAAGGTGGTAACCTTTAATCACCAGTTTTCTCTATCTCAATTAAAAGACTGGGTATGCCGTCAGATTGAAAGCCTATTTGAGCAGGAGCATTTTTTCACCTTAGTCGAAGATGCAGGAGAAAATCATTTAGATGAAGATCAAGAACTTGAGCTAAGTCGGATCGAGTTTGACTGTTTTAGTAATGAAAATCAAATTATTGAAGCCTTAGATACGGCTCGGTTGGTACTAGATTTGGGAGAGGAACCTGATCTTTATACACAAATTGCAAGTATCAGTGCAGGAATTCCACAAATTCATCGTGTAGAAACGGATTACGTCAGTCACAAGAAAAATGGTTGGGTGTTAGAGGGTCCTAACGACTTGCAAGCAGCTATTCACTATTATTTTGATGGATTGTCTAATTGGAACGCTTCCTTGGTCTATGCGATTCAAAAAATGGCAGACTATACAAGTGGGCGTATCTTAGCACAATGGAAAGAGCTACTAGAAAAGGACTAATCGTAATATGAAGATTTTACAAATTGGACAAGTTGATTGGGCTGAAGAAGTGGAACAGTTTCCAGAAGATGTAGAGTGGCTATTTAGCCGGTCGGAAGAAATTCCACACTTTTTAGAAGAACAGAAAAAATTAGCCCTAGCCAAACTCCCAGCAGTGGAAGAAGGAGAAGAGCCTCCCAAGGTTCGTCTACATTTTGATGCAGTTTTCATCACAGATGAAACGAAAGAATCTGACTTAGAGCCTTTGATGAACCTGGTTGAGGCTTACGGACTCTATCATCTTTCTGGCTTGAACTTAAAAAGCGAACAGCCATATGGTATCTTTAGACGAAAAGTATTGCGTGAATTAAAGGTGTCTGGAACGCAAGAGGAAATCATTCGTTTTCTCCATTTGACCTTGTTTAGTGGCCAATACGGAGCTAAACTAAAGCTACCTGAAATTGATGTTAATCCAATGTTTACAGGGAAACTAACGTATGAGGGACATGTGTCTGTTAGTTTTGAGGGGGATTTTGGCGAGGACTTTGAGCCACTGTTTTCCTTTCGTTACAATCTGAGTAGCTTTCCAGTTGCCTTGGAATTATGGTTGGAATACATCAAGGTATTCGGAGACAATCACATTCGCTTAGAATTAACTCCCATGCGACAGGGAAGTATCTATGATATGATGGATCCTATTTTACTGAGTGAAAAGGACTTAGAAGAACCCTATATTTTAGTCCCCAATGAGGAGATTGGTTTTTATGCTGTGACAGTATACGCTCAGGGAAGTGGGAAACTAAGTTTTGGTCCCCTACACTGGCGGTATTCAAGAATTGGCTTGGGACGTTTTGTACTAGGAGGCGAACGCTACCATGATGAAAAGCGTCAGGAATTTATCTATTACTTCAATCCGGGTGATCTGAAGCCTCCGATGAATGTCTACTTTTCTGGTTTTCGGCCAGCCGAGGGCTTTGAAGGGTTTGGGATTATGAAATCGCTCAAGGCTCCTTTTATGCTGATTGGAGATCCTCGTTTGGAGGGTGGTGGTTTTTATAGCGGTACAGAGAATTTGGAGACGGCTATAAAAACGGTTATTCAGGAATCGTTAGACTATTTAGGATTCTCTTCTTCCGATTTGATTCTCTCTGGACTATCAATGGGGACGTTTGGGGCGCTCTACTATGCTTCTCACTTTAATCCCTATGGAGTCATCGTTGGAAAACCCTTTACAAATGTTGGAGATACAGCAGCAGGGATGAAATTAAAACGACCAGATGAATTTGAAACCAGTGCGGATGTCTTGTTAAATGTTACTGGTGGTGTTCAAGAAGAGCATATTGAACAGCTGAATCAAAAATTTTGGGATACATTTTCTCAGTCTGATTTTCCTCACACCAATTTTGCAATTGCCTACATGGAAAATGATGATTATGATGGAGAGGCTGCTCATCGCCTCATTGAGCACCTGTCGGATAAACAGGCTCATATTTACACGAAAGGCTACGAAGGTCGACATAATGACAATAGTAGTGCCATTAATAAGTGGTTTATGAAGCAATATGTGAACTTACTAGAAAAAGGATATGGAAGGAACTATTCATGACAAAAAGTTTACTAGCTGTTATTCGTTGGCAAGAAGTATATAGTGGCTCGGCTTATTTGTATGGCTCCTCACTTGATTTTTCGGGTGAATCGGTCTTATTTCAAAATCCACGCCTAGCTTCAGGGAAGCCTATTGTTCGATTTTTGTCTAAGACAAACTATCAAGGAAACCGACGTAGTCCGGATTTACCGTTGCTAATCCCGAATCAGACATATTTTTTGGAGCGAAGTATAACAACAGAGCCAGCAGGACGGATGTTTGCCCAGATTGATTTTTTTAATCGTCAAAATGAAAAGATTTCCTTTGAAGTGTTGAGGCAGGGAATAGAACAGTTTGTCTGTCCGCCAGATACTTTTTCGTATACCATTTCTATTTTTAGCGCTGGCTGCACCCAACTCTGTTTTAAAGAAATGCGCTTATACCAAGAAGAACAAGACGCAGAGATGAAATGTGACTCTCCCTTACAAAAGCAGTATACAGAAAAGCAGCTGCCAGAAGAACTTCAGTTTGTAAAACCCTTGATTCAATTAGTATAATGAGGAAATGAACGTGTCAATTAAAGAGAAAAATTCATTCATCAATCGGGTGAAACTACGAGAATTAAGACGAATTCTAAATAAAATCAATGGGCTTGCTCCGAGTATGAGTCGCTTATCGGATGATGAATTGGCTGCAAAGACGCAGGAATTTCGCCTGCGCCTGCAGAATGGAGAAAGCTTAGATAGCTTAACGGTAGAAGCCTTTGCAGTGATGCGGGAAGCAGATAAGCGGATTTTAGGAATGTTCCCATTTGATGTCCAAGTATTAGGTGGATTAGCCTTGCATCAAGGCTATATTGCAGAGATGAAAACGGGTGAAGGAAAGACCCTGACAGCGACGCTTCCTCTTTATCTCAATGCTTTACTAGGCAAAGGGGCTATGTTGGTCACAACAAACGAATATTTGGCGCGTCGTGATGCAGAGGAAATGGGGCATGTCTATCGTTTTATGGGCTTGAGTGTCGGAATTGGTGTATTCGAAGAAGATGAGGAAGTAAGCATTGAAGAAAAACGTGCTGTCTACGATGCCGACATCACTTATACGACAAGTACGGCTCTTGGTTTTGATTACTTAGCTGAGAATTTAGCAGCCGATAAAAAAGATAAGTTTTTGCGACCATTTCATTATGTGATTGTAGATGAAGCAGATGCTGTTTTGTTAGATAGCGCGCAAACGCCCTTGATTATTTCTGGTTCTCCTCGTGTCCAATCAAATCTCTATGATGTATCAAATCAATTTGTTCTGACGCTTCAAAAAGAGGAAGAGTATCATGTAAATCAAGAAGAAAAAGTGGTTTACTTAACCGAAAAAGGAAGCCGATATGCAGAAGAATTTTTTGATATTACAGACCTCTATGAAGAGCGGTATTTTGAACTCAACCGGCATATCAATTTAGCGCTTCGTGCCCAACATCTCTATCAAAAAGACGTGGATTATGTGATAATGAATGATGAGGTACAACTTTTAGATAATCGCACAGGGCGGATTTTAAAAGGAACCCGTTTGCAATCCGGAATTCACCAAGCGATCGAAACAAAAGAAGGTGTTAAAAAAACGAAAGATGCACGCTCGATGGCCTCGGTCACTTATCAAAGTTTGTTCAATATGTTTCCAAGACTAGCTGGAATGACTGGAACTGGAAAGTTGGCAGAAGATGAATTGATTTCTACTTATCGTGTTTCTGTCATGGTTATTCCAACAAATACCCCCATAAAACGGATTGACTATCCGGACAAAGTTTATGTCACTTTACCAGAAAAACTTCATGCTACACTAGCTTATGTCAAGGAATTGCATGCAAAAGGGCAGCCCATCTTATTGATTTCAGGTACAGTTGATATCGCAGAAATTTACTCGCGTATGCTACTACAAGAGGGAATCCCTCATAGTGTATTGACTGCGAAAAATACAGCGAAAGAAGCCCTCATTATCAAAGAGGCAGGTCGTAAGGGAACGGTGACAGTAGCGACTTCCTTAGCTGGCCGTGGGACTGACATTAAGCTAGGAGAGGGAGTTGCGGAGTTGGGAGGACTGGCTGTAGTTGGAACAGAGCGAATGCCAAATAGCCGAATCGATTGGCAATTACGTGGTCGAGCAGGCCGGCAAGGAGATCCTGGTCTCAGTCAATTTTTTGTATCCTTGGAGGATGAATTGCTGATTCAGCATGGTGGAAAGTGGGTTAATAACTATTTTGATAAGCAGAATCATGCAGAGCGTTCGAATTATGGCAAACCGTTGAAAAGTCGCAGATATCAGAGAATCATCCGGCTCGCACAGATCAAAAGTGAGGATAAAGCTGTGACTGCGCGTGAATCAACGGTACGATTTGATGAGAGTTTGCGTGTTCAACGAAATAAAATTTATGCCCTACGAGATGAATTGATTTATGAAGATCGATTACTCAGCACTCAAGTTGATCGTATTTTTGAAGAAGCTATGGAAGACTATCTGCGCCAACATCCACAGGTAACATTAGATGAGTTTCGTCGGTATATTTTGGAAAATTATAGCTATCAGCCACAGCACTTTTCAGAGGATGATTTGTCACACCCACAAAACTTAAAAGCCTACCTGTGGAACCTGTATCAAGAAGAAGTGCAAAACAAGCAACAAATGTTGAAAACAGATGAACAGTTTTCTGAATTTTTACGCCTATCAGTATTACGTGCGATTGACACTTGTTGGATTGAACAAGTTGACAACTTGCAACAATTAAAGAATTTTGTCGTTATGCGCCAACTTGGTCAGCGTGATTCTATCACAGAATATTACCGAGAATCTCTGGCTTCTTATGACCAAATGAGGATGGATGTAAAACATCTGATTGTAAGGAATGTAATGTTGAGCAGTATAGAAAGAAATAGTAAAGACGGCTATTCAATTTATTTTGTATAAGAGAGAAAGTATGACAGTTTACAATATCAATTTGGGAATTGGCTGGGCCAGTAGTGGCGTAGAATATGCACAGGCTTATCGCGCCACAGTCCTTAGAGAATTAGGTATCCCAGCTAAGTTTATTTTTACAGATATGTTTCAATCTGAGAATCTCCAACATTTTACCAACAATATTGGTTTTCAAGATGAGGAGATTATCTGGTTGTATGGTTTTTTCACAGATATAAAAGTGGCTCCGACGACCTATACACGTGATCAGTTGGAGGCAACATTTAGCCGACCAATTAAAAAGATAGAGACAGGTCACCAGTTAATTCGCTACTATTTTGAAGGTCAGGATTTATATGTGAATGCGGCTGTTTGTGGCGAAGAACATCAATATGTTCAACGAGTGGAATATGTAGCCAAAGGAAAGTTACTTCGGAAAGATTATTATAGTTACACTAAAATTTTTAGTGAATATTATACGCCGAAAGACGATACTCCTCAACTATATCAACGTAGTTTTTTCAATGAAGATGGCAGCGTGGCCTATGAGGAAATCCAGCAAGGGAACACAAGTATGTTCTGCTTCAAAGACCGCATTTGCCAGTCGAAAGAAGATTTAATTGCTACCATGCTCGAAAAATTGGAACTAACATCAAAGGATATTCTGCTTCTTGATCGCTCGACTGGTATTGGTCAAGCAGTATTGCAACACCGTGGTGCTGCAAAATTAGGTGTGGTCATTCATGCAGAACATTTCAGTGTTGCAGGAACGAATGAACAGCATATTCTTTGGAATAACTATTATGAATATCAGTTTACCAATGCAGATAAAATCGATGCTTTTATCGTATCAACGCAAGGTCAAAAAGAAGTCCTGGCGCAACAATTCCGGACCTATACATCGTATAGCCCTAAAATTTATGTGATTCCAGTTGGAAGTCTGGAAGTGCTGCGTCAGCCAGAAAGGACCAGAAAGCGGTATGCGTTGATAACAGGATCTCGCTTGGCGAGTGAAAAACATATTGATTGGCTTGTTCAGGCAGTGATATTAGCTCGTAAAAGCTTACCGGAGCTCACCTTTGATATTTATGGAGAAGGTGGTGAACGCCATAAACTAATGCAGTTAATTCAAGATTACCAAGCTGAGGACTATATTCAACTGAAAGGTCACCAGAATCTATCAGAAATTTATAAAGACTATGAACTATATCTGACTGCTTCTACAAGTGAGGGATTTGGTTTAACCTTGATGGAAGCGGTAGGATCAGGTTTGCCCCTGATAGGACTGGATGTTCCTTATGGTAATCAAACCTTTGTTGAAAATGGTAAAAATGGATATTTAATCAAACGCCAAGAGCCAGATGATAGTCAGAAAATGTCACTAGCCTTTGCAGAAAAGATTTGCCGGTATTACAGTGAAATGAATCAAGAGCAGGCCCAGGCTGCCTCGTATAAAGTAGCAGAGTCTTTCTTGCACCAGCGTTTGGAAGAAAGATGGACACAGTTTGTAAAGGAGATGAGTGATGATAGCCTTATTTGATTGGTTGAATCCAGCGACACGTGACTTATATTATTCTCTCAAAACAGCAGGTTTTACTGGTCTTGGAGTCGTAGTAAATGATGATGGTTGTTTGCCAGAAGGGATAACCTCCCCCTACTCTTTCTTTTGTGGAATGGAAGAAGGTAGTACGTCCCCGCGCTATTTTAATCAAGTTGTGGTGCCGGATTTTTGGCAGATTACAGGAACCAATACGCAGGGTGAAATCTGGAATTTTAGTGAAAAGAAAGCAAATATCTACTACCATGAACCAAAGCATCTGCGACTTGTGAAAGATGTCGATTGGTTAACGAACACACAAAAAGTGTATCGGACAGACCATTATAATCAATACGGTTGGTTATATGCAAAAAGTTACATGAATGAGGAAGAACAGGTCATTTACAAAAAGTATTACCGAGTATCTGGGCAGGAAGTAGTTGTTGAGAATCTCCAAATGGGCTTGATTTTTCTCTATTGGAAAGGAAAAGTCTATACCTTTGAAAGCCGCTCTGATTTCTTCCTATTTTATTTCAAGGAGGCAGGTCTAGATACCTCTGCAATTTGGTATAATTCTCTTTCTACTCCATTTGTTATCTCGTATTACTTGAATGAAGAGGGAGAGGATATTCTATTTTGGCAAGAAAAAATTGGCGATCACGTTCCTGGAAATATGCGATTAATTTTATCAGGATCTGCGAAACGAACCAAGAAGATTATCGTGCAGGATAAAGACAGTTATGATAAACTGCTTCAACTGCTTTCGTTAGAGGAGCAACAAAAAGTTAGTTATTTAGGTTATATTTATCCAAGTCAATCGGAAAATCACAATCAAAAGGATATTCTTATTTTGACAAATTCAGATCAGTTAGAGGGACTGGAGACGCTGGTTTCTCAGCTACATGATTTTCGCTTTCATATCGCTGCATTGACAGAAATGTCTCAGAGATTGACAAGCTATGGTGATGTACCTCATGTAACTCTCTATCCCAATGTAGCGCCGCGACAGGTAGAAAAACTGTTACAGATATGTGATATTTATTTAGATATTAATCACGGCAGTGAAATTTTATCAGCAGTGAGACAAGCATTTGAGCATAATCTATTGATTGCAGGTTTTAAAAATACTCTGCACAATCCTAGTTTTGTGTTAAGAGAAGCTACTTTCTCTTCAGAAGAGCCAGAAAAATTAGCCAACTGGTTACGAGCGCAATCGTATTTAAAGGATTTAGTCAAGAGGCAACGAAATGAAAGTGGTCAAGAATTAGTCGAGAGTTATCGAGATTTGTTGAGCTAAAGATTGAGAATGGAGGTTAGCGTATGCCAAAAAGAAATGAGCTATTGGAGAACGATATTTATGAGCGAATCAGTGAGGCTCGTTATGAAAAGAGTGAGAAAGAAAAGAGCAAACAATCCCTGTTTTATTTGATAGTTGTTGTATTGGTAACACTCGCAGTTCTACTGCCCTTACTTCGCTATTTGCTGTAAATCTACACAGTTGATGGCTTAGGTGTTTCTCTCCTTGTATCAAAGAATATGCGTAAACTCGTAAAAAATAAATAGTATAGTCATTTCGTTTCTATTTTTATTACTTCGTTGACTCGTCTTGCAGTACTCCAGTATTACCTGCCTGCGACTCGTTGCCTCGTACTAAAAATAAACGAAACGGCTATATTGGATAAAGAAAGTAGGGCTACTATTCGCGATACATTTCTTAGCCGATTGAAAAGAACCACTTATAAGTGAATAGCAAAAAAGATAGAGGCTATTCCTATTAAGGAGGTTCTTTTCTTATGCTTAAAATAGGTATAATGATTCGGAAAGAAAAAAGGCTTAAAATGTTCTCTATCATTAGCATCAAATAAGTTGACAAAGTCGGGGGGGGGGTATAATCGTTTTGTAGCATAGATTTCGATAATTTCTTTTAAAGAAAATTGTTTACGTTTATGTATAAAAAATAAAGGAGTACTTGCTTTTGAAAAAGGACAAAAGAAAGAAGTTTGACTGGTATTCAATGAAGCAACGTTTTGCACTTCGGAAATATCATTTTGGTTTGGCAAGCGTTTTCTTGGGTGCTATCTTGTCAACTGGTATTGATACAGTTCAGGCAGAAGAGCCAGAGCAGCCGGAATCTTCATTGGGAATAGTTACTTCGGATGTAACTGTTTCGGAAAATAAGCTAGGTGCAGAGGAGATTTCAGATACAGTATTTGTTAATGCTGAAGAGCATAACCTTATTGTTTCTCAAAGACGAGCTTCTATAAAATATGAAGTAGTGTATATTGAAGAACAAACAGGGGAAATTGTAGCAAACACTGTCCATTTGTTCCCTATTGATACTTACGATGAAATTGCAAAGGCAACTATTTATGAAACAGTTAACCAATTACCGAAAGGCTACGACCTGGCTGATGGACAACTGAAAACAGTATCAAAAGAAATTATTGAAAAACAAGACAATGTAATTGAGATAAAAGTCAAAAAAATTGGGGATAGTGATGTGAATAGGGGGATCCGTTCATCGTCAGAAGCTTCCTCAGAAACAGCAACTAGTCATTTAGTACCAGGAGAACTAAAAAAAGATGTTGCAAATAACACTTCTTTACAAGGTTTTACAGGAAAAACGATTGAAAAAGAAGTGATTACACCCACAGTATCTCCAGAAACAGCACCAGAAATTACTGGTAAGCTAGTGGATAAAGAAGTTGATGCTTTAGTAACCCCGAACATGGATGATGAAAATGGCGCAAGAATTACACCGTCTGAATACCCAGCCGACAGACTTGTTGGTTTTAATCCAGATCCAACGCCTGGATATCAAACGATAGGTATTATTGATCTTATACCGTTCAAGCCAGATGGACCATATAAGTCATCCTTTAATGAAGATGGACAATTCGGAAATTACTATATTACATTGTCTACACTAAGAACAGCTAGTGAGAATAGAGATGTAGTCATTCGTGTTGTGGATAAGGATACGCAAAAAGAGTATTCAAGACTGGTATTGACTAAAGAAGAAGTACCTGTTACTAGTAACAATGGTGATAATGTTAAACAATTTAGACTGCAACTCCCATCAATAACTACTAAACAAGGTAATGCTCAGTTCTGGATGGAAGCTAGCTATGCTACTGTGGAGTCTGATTTTGCTATTTCAAGAGATTTAGTCGTTTTCCGTTCTTATGCCTTAAGTCCAGCGACATATGTTGCCGGTAAATATGAATTATTGGCTTCCGATAAATTTGCGGTCAGAAATGCCCATCGTCAGGATTTTGAGGTTCCACGTTTAGTGACAAATGTTGTTCAGTATAAAGAAGAAGGAACTAACAAGTTGTTAGCTAAATATGAAATTACCGGTAAAGAAGGAGATTTGTTCGAAGGTTCACATAAACGTGAGATTGAAGGTTATGAATATGTTTCGGGAGAACCACAAGATGGTGCAATAAGACGACCATTTACGGTAGGTGGACAAAGGATCTATAGGGATAATGATCCAAAGGGACCAAATAGTCGTGTACATACTATTATTAATGAACAAGGTGATGTTGTTATACAGATTTTAGCGTGGACTATTTTGAAAGACGGTGTGCCAACATTTGTTTCCCAAATAGAACATCCAGAAGGGGAATGGCGAGTACTATTTACTAGTGAAGTTCTATCACCAGGCCAAGAATCAAAAATTGGAAATAAGGAACAAGGAACAAGCTTCCAGATAGCTACCGCCCCTGCTGATCCAAATGTCAAAGTGAAGAGAGTTATTTTTTCGCTTTTGAACCCATTAACACCGGGAATGAAAGAAACAGTCTATTATTATCGTAAACAAGGTACAGTTTCAGTCAATTACTACGATAAACAAGGAAACCCTATAAAAGATCCGCAAATAGTTTCTCAAAAAGAACCTATCGCTACAAGTTACGATACAACAACTGACACCTATAAGCCAAATACAATCGTATTTAATGGCGCTACTTACCGCTTCGTTGAGCATAAATCAGATTCTGATGCACCAACAGGTGTGACAGAAGCCAATAAGGACAAGTTAGTAACATATATTTATGAAATTGTAAAAGGCGATGTTATCGTTAAATATGTTGATCTAAATGGAACAGAGATTAAAGAATCTGTTAAAGATATGGATCAAGCTTCAACAGGAACAGATTACAACACTCATGAAGATAATCGTCCACTGACAGTTGAAAAAAATGGCAAAATATATGAGTTGGTGCCGGCTGGAAATTATGCAGTAGGAAACGTTGATCAGAATGGTCGCTTAACAACATCAGGTGCTGAAATAGGAAAAGTAGTAGAAGGCACAACAGAAGTGACTTATGTGTACAAAGAAAAATCAAAAGGTGATGTGGTTATCAAGTACGTCACTATTGATGGCACGGAAATTAAAGAGCCACAAGAAGATACACCATCTTCATATGTAGGTACCCCATACGACACCACAGATAACAAGCCTACTGTTATCGAAAAAGACGGCAAACGCTACTTCTTCGCCAAGGTGAAAGAGGGCGATCATGAAACGGGAACAGTGGTAGAGGGTCCAACCCATGTGACTTACATCTACAGAGAATATGGCAGCTACTTGCCGTATATCCCAGGAGTGGATACTCCAGGCGATCGTCCACCAGTCCCATATGATGATACCCCATTGGAACCAGAGGATAATCCACCTTTACCGTATATTCCAGGCTACACTCCAAAGGATCCTGCAGGCAACCCATTGAAACCAGTTGATCCAACAGATCCAAGCAAAGGCTATGTACCACCAACGATTACCAATCCAAATGATCCAGGTACAGATACGCCGGTGCCATATGAGAAAGATCCAGCCCCAGAAGTGAAGAAAGGAACGGTCGTTGTTCGCTATGTGAATGAAAAGGGTGAGAGCATCGCAAGCGACAGAGTGGATACGCCAGAAAGTGATGTCAATACCCCATATGACACCACAGACAACAAGCCTACTGTTATCGAAAAAGACGGAAAACGCTACTTCTTCGCCAAGGTGAAAGAGGGCGATCATGAAACGGGAACAGTGGTAGAGGGACCAACCCACGTGACCTATATCTACAGAGAATATGGCAGCTACTTGCCATATATCCCAGGAGTAGACAATCCAGGTGACCGTCCACCAGTCCCATATGATGACACCCCATTGGAACCAGAGGACAATCCACCTTTACCATACATTCCAGGCTACACTCCAAAGGATCCTGCGGGCAATCCATTGACGCCAGTTGATCCAACAGATCCAAGCAAAGGCTACGTACCACCAACGATTACCAATCCAAATGATCCAGGAGTGGATACACCGGTGCCATATGAGAAAGATCCAGCACCAGAAGTGAGAAGGGAACAGTCGTTGTTCGCTATGTGAATGAAAAGGGTGAGAGCATCGCAAGCGACAGAGTGGATACGCCAGAAAGTGATGTTAATACCCCATACGACACCACAGACAACAAGCCTACTGTTATCGAAAAAGACGGCAAACGCTACTTCTTCGCCAAGGTGAAAGAGGGCGATCATGAAACAGGAACAGTGGTAGAGGGACCAACCCACGTGACCTATATCTACAGAGAATATGGCAGCTACTTGCCGTATATCCCAGGAGTAGACAATCCAGGTGACCGTCCACCAGTCCCATATGATGACACCCCATTGGAACCAGAGGATAATCCACCTTTACCATACATTCCAGGCTATACTCCAAAGGATCCTGCGGGCAATCCATTGAAGCCAGCTGATCCAACAGATCCAAGCAAAGGCTACGTACCGCCATCAATTACCAATCCAAATGATCCAGGTACAGATACGCCGGTGCCATATGAGAAAGATCCAGCACCAAAGGGAACAGTTGTTGTTCGCTATGTGAATGAAAAGGGTGAGAGCATCGCAAGCGACAGAGTGGATACGCCAGAAAGTGATGTCAATACCCCATATGACACCACAGACAACAAGCCAGTCACTATCGAAAAAGACGGAAAACGCTACTTCTTCGCCAAGGTGAAAGAGGGCGATCATGAAACGGGAACAGTAGTAGAGGGAACAACCCATGTGACCTACATCTACAGAGAATATGGCAGCTACTTGCCATATATCCCAGGAGTAGACAATCCAGGCAATCGTCCACCAGTCCCATATGATGATACCCCATTGGAACCAGAGGATAATCCACCTTTACCGTACATTCCAGGCTACACTCCAAAAGATCCTGCAGGCAATCCATTGAAGCCGGTTGATCCAACAGATCCAACCAAAGGCTATGTACCACCAACGATTACCAATCCAAATGATCCAGGAGTAGATACACCGGTGCCATATGAGAAAAATCCAGCACCACAACCAGCTCCAGGTCCTAAGAAACCAGATAGCCATGTGTCAGGTATTCCAGGAGTTGATAAACGAAGTGTTCGTCCAACTGGAAGTAGTAAGTCATTGCCAGCGACAGGTGAAAAGACACAGTCTGTAGAAGCGCTAACACTTGGTCTTGGCATGCTTTTAGGAGCAACTGGCTTAAGGTTAAAACGCAAGCGAGAAGAATAAGACTGTTGCATACTATAGCATTTAGATAAAACAGGAACATCTAATTTGGAGATGCTCGTTTTCCAGACAGATAGTCAACTGTAGTGGGTTGATGAAAGCGACCACTAAGGAGTGAGATTTAATCGTGATGTTGAAGTCTCGATTATTCTCACTCTTTTATTTCTAGGATTGAGGTTATCTAATATCCTAGCTTCTATCTTTTAAGCTTTCAATCTCGGGATAATCTAATCCACTGGATTAGGTTATTCCCCTAACTTTTGATAGATATAAACCTGTTTATATCAATAGAACTTTAAGAGGTCAGAACATCATTGTCCTGACCTCTCTCTTTATAGTTCATTTGTTTAAAAAACTCTTTTTAAGGTTCCAGCAAATGATAGTGGCGAGATTGTATTCTCCAATCCCAATTTGGCGTTTCTCAGTGCATCCAAGACCCTGTTAAAAGAGAAGAATAAGGTTTTGATTGCTGTTTGAGATAGGAAAGACATTTTTTCCTGTGCCATAAATTCAAAGAATAGACCTGTAAACTGTTTATCACTATTATAATAAATTTCCAGTAGTTATGTTACATCGGTATTTCTGGGGGAATTCTGTTGAATTGGTTTATAAATGGGATTGTTTAAACATGTTTATCATCAGATGATACAGGAATTTTTCTCTTTTAAAAGGATCCACAACCGACATAGAACAAGGTTTCCCCACTAC